>NZ_JBYHFN010000005.1:81228-325906 GCF_057669785.1 Microbacterium sp. Y547 | reverse complement strand
TACCCGTCAACCAAAGTAGGGGCAGTCCCCTTCGCTCGCCCAACACATGTCAGGCTTGCCCTGTGGCCGATGTGAACTGAGCACTCTTGTAATGTCTTCACCAGTGACGTACAGACTGAAGGGCTCGTGCATGTGGGTATCCCGACTTCGAGTCAACGGCGGATTCTTGAGCGGACTCGACGTGTCCTTCATCCGCGGCTTGAACGTCGTGATTGGCCCGCGCGGAGTCGGCAAGACCACCCTGCTTGAGCTGTTGCGACACGCCCTCGGCGCTGAGCACGCGGAAAAGCAACGGCGCGAGCAGCGTAACCAGTTTCTGGACGCTATTCTCGGCCCAGGGGAGGTGATCGTGGACCTCGAGTCCGAAGCCGGAGCGATTCAAGTCATCGTGGATAGCAAGGGGCGCGGACGCGACGACGACCTTTCTCAGTCGGTCCTTGTGCTTGGTCAGAGTGAGCTTGAGGATATTGCGTCTGACGCTGCGAACAGGCTGAAGTTGCTTGATCTCCGCGCCGGGGTAGATGAGATCACAGTTTCACGGGGGCAGCTAGGCCACATCACGCAGCGAATGTTTGGCGTTCGGGCGGAGCTCGCAAAGCGACGAGAAGAATCCCTGAAGCGCCCAGGGCTTGAGGCGGATCGTCAGATTTACCGGTCGCAAGAAGAGTCGCTCATCGGCGACGCGCAGGGGCCACTTGCGACTCAGCGCGACGCTCTTCGTGCTCTCGAATCACGCTCGAGTGAGCTCAACCGGCGCGCAGCCGCTCTGACCAAGGCTGCACGGGTGACAGACGAACTTCGCCTCACAGCTATCTCCGCCGCTCAACATGCTTCGCAGCTCGAGGACCTCGGCCGCGAGTTCATCTCAGACGACGCAGCATTTGCAGCGTCGCTACATCCGATCAACGTCGGTGTCGTCTCCTTGCAAACGGCGATCGAGCGCTTTGCGGCAGAGATCCGCTCCAAAGTTGAGGCTTCCTCCGCCGAGGAAGCGAAACTTCGCGAAGCGGCAGCGCCCGTACGGGAGTCACTTGAGCAGGCAGAGGCGGGCCTTGGCCAGCTCACAGCCCAGATCCGGAACATAGACGGTCAACTGGCGGAACTCGACGACAACGACACGCATATTGCCTCGCTATCGCGCGAACTAGCGTCCCTGATCAAAGAGCGAAGCTCACTTTTTGACCTAGTCGAGGCGGAGGAGGAGCGTGTTTATAGTGCTCGCCGGCTCGTAGCTGAGAGCACGTCACAACAGATTGACCAGCACATTGTGGTCGTGGTGGAACACCTCGCGGACGCCACTCAGCTTCGCGACCTGTTGACCGATGCGCTTCGCGGTACCCACACGCGGGCAGCTCTCATCGATTCATTGGCTGCCCGGGTTCTTCCTAGGCTTCTGCTGGAGCTCGTCGAGGCACACGACGTCGCTGGACTTGCCTCGGCAGGCGATCTCTCTGATGAGCAAGCACTGCGGGTAATCAGCGTCCTTGACTCGCCTGAAGAGCTGGCACGGCTGGCGCAGGTCTCACTCAAAGACAGCGTTGACTTCATGCTTCGGGATGGCGCAGTCGACAAGAGCGTCGACAACCTCTCAACCGGCCAGAAGTGCGCGGTAACCCTTCCGATCGTGCTTTCTGAGCGGGACCGTACCCTCATCCTCGATCAGCCAGAGGACCATCTCGACAACGCCTATCTCGTCGACCACGTTGTATCGGCCATGTCCAAGCGCACTGAAAATAAGGTGCAGACCATCGTGGCAACCCACAACGCAAACATTCCTGTCCTGGGTGAAGCAGGTCGCGTCTTCGTCCTGTCAAGCGATGGTCAGCGTGGTGCGGTACGTGAGTCGGGGAAGTTCGATGAGCCAGCTGTCGTTGACGCGATAACGACGATTATGGAGGGCGGTCGGGAGGCCTTCGAACGGCGGGCTCGGTTCTACGAACACCACGGGGAACCATCTCATGCAGGAGCCTGAGTGGCTGGACGAGGCAGTTCACTCCGCCTCGCCCTCGTCGCGACTTAGGGCTGCATCCTGGATGAAGAACCACCCCGACGTCATTCCGGTCGGCACAATCATGCGCGCGATGCAAAGGGAATCGGTGCCGCAGATCAGGCAGGTCTTCAACGATGTTCTGGAAACCAGGGCAGCTCTCACAACACCGGTCACCGGGGCTCCATCGAGCACAGAATCATCGAGTTCGCAATCAGCGATCCCTGAGCTAGCCCGCCTGATCAGGCACGAGTTATCGCCACCAATTGGCTGGATTCGGCGGGCTGGCAACCGCGAAATCGATGATTTTCGGCGAAGTGCTACCGGAGATGCGGTGAATCGTCTGGAGCGTCGGCTCGACGCCCTTATCTCGTTGATCCGCAGCGAGTCCGAACTGGAACTGGTGCAGTGCAACTTGGAGCGCGCATTGCGCGAGGCTTGGCCAGATCCCACGGCGCTCCCCACCTTCAGCGCCGCACCTGACACGGACCTTCGTCAGCCGGAGATCCGCACCGACGAAGGGCTTTTCGAGATACTCATGGCAAATGTGTATCAGAACGCGATCGATGCGGCACTAGAAGTGCCTGACGGACGTCCCATCCATGTGGCGTGGAGCATCGTCGCAGATCGGTTCTGGGTGCGTGTGTCGAATCCGTTCGCGGGCACTCAGTTCGATATACGAGACGTTGCGGCAACTGGGATTACCACAAAGAGTGGACACCAGGGCATCGGAGTGTCGCTCATCAAGACTGCAAGCACGCGGCTCGGTTACGGTTTCCGCGTCGCCGGAAGATCGGGGCTAGCCACTTTCACGCTAACCGGTGCGCGGGCCTGACGTGTCGAGACCACTGGCGGTTCTTGTAGACGATGACCCGCAGCAGCTAGCCGAGGCCTCGTCAGCTATAGAAGAAGCTGGCTTCGACCTGATCACGTTCGGAGCGGTTGGTGACGCCCTGAGTTTCATTGACATCAGCGAGGATTTCGTCGATCTCTTCGTGTTGGACCGCAAGTTGCCGATGCGAGCTGGTGAGCCAGCGGTGGACGAACTCGGAGATGAGTTGTTCCGCCTCGTATCAAGCGCGTATCCGGATGCGAGGATCCTCGTTTTCAGCGGCTACACCGACTTCGACCACGCACAGGAGTCCATGGAAGGAAGCGGACTCTTATTCGAGCGGGGCAGCACGCGCATCGGTCGCGTCAGTGTCCTGCGCAAGTCTCAGTTCGACAAGTTCGAGCGGCACCTGAGCGAGCTCCGCGGGGTGATAGCGGAGTTTGAACGCATCGAACTGACGGCTCCTGCGGCGAGGGATGCTCGGGAAAAGCGGGTGCTCCGCAGGATCGCTCACCATTATGAGGGGTCAGCCATCGCAGCTGAGCCGTTAACCGGAGGGCTTACCGGCGCAGGTGTGTGGCGATGCGGAATCACGACTCCGCGCGGCGCAGTCGCAATTGTTGTGGCAAAGTTGGGCCAGAACATCCCGTCTCCGGGCGGCCTTCAAGATCTGGTTCCCCGGGAGCGCATAGCCCGCCGCGTCGAGGTCATCAGCGGTCTGATGGGCGGGACCATCGTCAGCGTTCTCCAGCTCGCCGGCGAGTCCCCGACACCGCTCATGGCGCTGTTGTCTAGCGAGGACTTGCGCGCCGCGACGATGGTCGACAGTCTCCGTGTGACACTCGATCGCTTGGAGACGTCACCGACGGTAACCGTGCCTCTTCGAGAGATCGTGGAACAGATCATCGACTGGGACATCTTGGCAACGGAGCTATCGAAGATTGGGGTCGAGCCGCCTCGGCCGGATCTGTGGACCTCGACATCGACCGTCATGAGCCACACCGACCTTCACGCCGGGAATGTGCTGATTTGCGATGGCGAGCCGGTCATCATTGATTCAGACGAGAACGTGTTCTCAAGCGCCCTGCGCGATCCGGTGGTGCTTCTGCTGTCGGCGTGGGTTCATCCAGATTCTCCGCTTCTGGGAGGGGACTGGCCTTCAGTCGATGACCTGACCACGCGCTTCGGGGAAGTGACATTCTCGCTCAACTCGCCCTCACCTGCATGGTGCGCTTCAGTGCTGCGCTGGATCGCTGATCGCTCATCATCGCGCCGCGAGTTCTGGGCCATAGTCATGGCGTACAGCGTCCGACAGATGCGGTTCAAGAATGTTCGAGATGATTCGGCCCTACAAGACCGCGTCAACGCGCTGGCTGCGCTGGCAGCGCAGAAGCTTCAGGAAGAATGATGGCGAGTCAAAGCGCGACGACACCAGCTGGCGGACCAGTTCGCGGCGCCTTGATCGCAGGGCAGGTAGAAAAGCTCAGTCGCGTAGCGCGGCGGCTCGACTGCAAGTCGCCCGTCTGCCAGGGTGGCTGTGATGATCAACGCCACCACTCCTGACGACGATTCGACACCCAACCGCGACATTGCCGATGAAGCGCCCGCAACGCCTAGCTTCCACGAACTCCGCAAGCGTGCCACTCAAGCGGGCCTCCGCATCGTCAGATCCCGCGAGCGCCTCCACGGAGTCTCCGGACTGTACACAGCGGTCAAGCCGGACCTGAACGGACGCGGCACCGACCCCGACGGAGAAAGGCAGCAGCGGCGGCGTTCGCGAGTGGGAACGGCATGACCTTGGAGGAGCTTTCGAAGGTGCTTCCCTCCGGCTGAGCGCCGGCACGAGGGCAGCTCCGCCAGCCGCGCCGGTTTCAGGCGTTGATCCCGAACACGCGTAGCAGCGGGACGCGGGGGATCATTCGGCGCGGCCCTAGCTGGACCGTGGGGATGGTCCCGCTCTCGATGCCGAGCTTGATCGTGCGGTAGTCGACGCCGACGAGCTTGGCGGCATCCTTCATCGTCAGAGCAAGGTGCTCCGGTGAGTGGTTCATAGCCCTTCCTTCCTTGAGCCAGCACTGTCAGTCTCCCTTCGTCGCAAAGTACCACAACTTTGAGCCAAGATCGACAGTCTTCTTCGCGAATCGCGCGTGACCTGGAATAGTGGGCTCCATGGCAGACGTCGAGGCATACGACATTAGCGACGAACGCATCGATCTGGGCAGCCACGTAACGTTGCCGAAGTCTTGGTATGCGCGCGTATCGGGGGAGCAGGACGTGCCCGGCACGATCACCGTGCGCGTGGAGTGGGATGCTGCGCTCGGCCGCATTGCTGTCGTGTTTGCCGCCCTCGAACGCGAAGGGGAAGGCGTCGACATCACCAGCCAGATGCTCCGCGAGGTGCGCACACATTGGATCATGACGAGGTCGGCGCTCGAGGTCGTCACGGTCGACGTCAGCGGGGAGGGGGTTGGCGACCGCGACCGCATTTCAGTGCAAGAGTTCCTCAGCCGCGTGCTGGCGAAGGAGGAGCGCGAACCGTTGGAGTCCCTGTACGCCGCGATCGCCGTCTATCGCGTCGCGACGGCAATCAGCTACCCCCCGCTCAAGCTCGTCTCCGACACTCTCAAGATCAGCCAGAGCACCGCGACCCGCCTCATGACGCGCGCCCGGGATGCCGGTCTCGCGCCGGAGGTGCGGATCCAGGAGCCGCGGCGGGCGCCGGCGGTTGACCCGTACAACCCGGGCCGGCCGTATGACCCATCGGCCCCGCACCACGGACCGTCCGGGACTGGGGGTCCGTCGATCGGGCGATGAGCAGGCCGCGGCGGGTGCATCCGGCGACCTCCCGCCGATTCGTGTCAGCGACGCCACGTTGAGCATCTTGCTCAGGTCTAGCAGATCTTGCAGCCATCTACTACGCAATGTGCTCATTTGGCGCTGACTGAGATCGCGGTTGGTTTCGGAGCCGGTCGGCGTGCTTGGCAGGCGTCTGACTCGCCTGATTTTCCAAGGGTTTTTGCCCACATTTTGCCCGCAAACTGTTCGTCGCGACCTGTTTTCGGCGGTTGCGCGATGTTGGTGGACTCCTCCGGATCCCGCATAATTCCGCGGTTTTCGCCGGTTTGCGTCGGATTGAGCATTATGCTCAATGTGTTCGAGTCCCTCCAGGGGTACAGCCCCGGCGCCCTCCCGGACAGGAGCTCCCCGCGAGCTCGCAGCGCGTCGGTGCACATCACCGCCAGGTACGCAGAGCCGGCCTACAACCCTCAATAAGCCTGCTGTATCGCCGCAACAACCGCGCCGACGTCATCGTTCGCCGCGAACACCCCATTGATATCCGAGGCGAAGCCCTGGTTCATGATGATCACGAACACGAGGTTGCGGCCGCTCTGGGCTTCCATGTCTCCGCCGAGCGCCTTGGTGTTGACGCGGTAGCGGCCGTTCGCCTCATCAGCGCCGAGCAGTGTGCCGGTCTTGGCGAACACCTTGCCGGCGGCGCTGCTGTCGGGCTGCACGGTGGCGAGCGATCCGTCGACACCGAGGATCGGCATCGTGGCCCGCCAGAGGTCGCCGTCGGGGCGCTTCAGCATGATCGACTGCGCCTCGACCCCGTTTCGGGGAGTGACGTAGTTGCCGACCAGACCTGACCCGTCTACGAGCGAGATCCCGGTGGTGTCGAGCCCGGCATCGGTCCAGATCTTCTGCAGCTCGGTCAAACCGGCGCTGCAGTCGTCCTTGCCCGCGGCTGCCGACAGCATGCACACGTACGCCTGCGCGCCGCGGTTGTAGCTGATCTTCATGACGTACTTGGCTTGCTCAGACAGCGGCAGCGAGTCGAACTCGGCCACCGAGGGCAGCGCGTCGACGTCTTCTTTCGAGGGCAGCGACGCCGTCGAGTTGACCGCGATCGGGTCGCCGCCGACGGTGACTCCGGCACGCGCGAGTGCCTCGATGAACGCCGTGCGGGCGAACGTCGCGGGGTCGTCCAGCGCGAACACCTTGAGTACGGGCTCGCTGTCGGCGGCAATCGTGCCGCCGACAGTGATCGCGCCGCCGCCCCCGTCGGCCGGGTTGGTGACAGCGAAATCGGCGCCGGCATCCACCGTCTGCACGTCGCTCACGATGCGCCAGGGCGACACCTGCGGGCTCATCTCGACCGTCGCCGGCTCGCCGGGTGCCCCGGGCGTGACGAGCACGTCGATCAGGTTCTGGTTGACCACGATCGGGGTGATCGGCTCGCCCTCGAGCGTGCCCTGGAAGAGACGGTCATCGACCACGACGGTTCCAGACACCGCGTCGATTCCGGATGCCTTGACCTGAGCCGCGAGGTCGTCAAGGCCCGTCAGGGGGTCTTCGGTCGTGAGCGTGGCTCCCGGCAGCGGGTTGGCGTCGTTGTGGTCGAGGTTCGTGTAGTCGACGGTGCCGTCGGCCTTCGTGCGGCCGCCGAGCGTGAAGTCGCCCTTGCCGACGAGCACGAGGTCGCCGTCCAGGGTGCCCGCCGTGACCTCGCCGGTGCTCTTGACCGGGGTCGTGATGACGTAGTCGGGCCCCCACTTGAGCCACGCCGCGCCGACGCTGTACGTCTTCGTGAATGACGCGGGCTCGCTCATCTTGTCGCCGTCGAGGTCGAGCAGCACCTCTCCGGTGTCGAGGTCGCGCACCGACATCAACCAGCTCGCGTGGGAGTACTGCGGCTGGTTCATCACCTTGAGCGCAGCCTCGGGCACGGCGGAATCGCTCGTCGTCGATGCGGGGCTCGGGGCGCCGACGGTGCAGGCGGTCATCAGCCCACCGATGAGCACGAGAGTTACCGCGGCGGCGGTCCAACGGACGGGGGAGAGGGGCACGTGCTACTCGCTGTCTACGATGGCGGCGAGGCGTCGGAACGTCTCGTCGGCGGGGTGTACGCCGTTTTCGGCATTGGATTCGTTCGTGTATACGACGATGCTGGCGCCGCTGTCGGGGTTGTGGAAGACCGCGACGGTGAAGCCCAGTCCCTCGCCGTTGTGGCCCCACCATCCGTCGGTCTCGCCGATCCCGAGCGCGTACTGGCCGTACGGCGGGCCCGCGTCCAGCGGCGCTCCCATGAGACGCTCGGCCTGCGTCTCAGGCGAGAGCAGCGCACCCGTGGCGAGAGCCTCGACCCACGTGCGGGCGTCGTCGACCGTGCTGATGAGCGACCCGGCCGGGCCCAGGATCGAGAAGTTCTGCTCGAACGGCTCGCGCGGCTCGTCGGGGGGTCCGTAACCGAGCGGATGCGGCTCGGTCCAGGTGCTGACATCGAGGATGTACCGGGTGTCGTCGAGCCCGAGCGGCGTCAGGATCCTCTCGTCGATGACCTCGGCATACGGCTGGCCGGTCACCTTCTCGATGACCGCGCCCAGCAGGTTGGTGTTCGCGTTCGTATAGACGTGTTTCGCGCCCGGTTCGAACTGCGCGGGCTGGCCGAGCACGAAGCCGTTGAGCTCTGCGAGCGTGAACATGCGCGTCTGGTCTTCGAGGAAGACCGTCTGGAACTCGTCCGTCGTGTAGTCGGGGTTGCCGCTGGACATGCCCGCGAGCTGGCGCAGCGTGATGCGGTCGCCGTTCGCGACATCGGCGACGTACTGGTCGAGCGTGTCATCGAGCGACACCTTGCCCTCGTCGACGAGCTGCAAGAGGAGCGTGACCGTGAACGACTTCGTCACACTGCGGATGGGCCATGACATGTCGAGTGTCGGTGCAGCGCCGCCGTCGATATCGGCCAGGCCTGCGGCCGTCGTCCACGAGCCTTGACCCGGAATCCAGACGCCCACCAGAGCGCCCGGCACATCGAACTCGGCCATGCTCTCATCGAGTGTCTTCTGCAACTCGGCCTGCAGCTCGGCCGGCAACTGCCGGTCGGCCGCAGAGGCCGAGGGGGCGGATGACGACGCCGGGCCGGTGCCCGGTGTCGCGGCGCAGCCGCCCAGTGCGACGGCCCCGGCGACGACGATGACGGTGGACAGGATGGCTGTGCGCATGCCGCGTCGGCGCGCGGGTGTGCCGAGAGCCGTGAAGCCGAACACGAGAGACCCCCCAGGTCGAAGAGGGCTCCAAGCTAGCGACTTCGGGATCACGCGCAGTAGCGACCTAGGTCCCGTTCTCGCTGAGGCCCGCGAGAAACGGGCCTGGATCTCACGTCTCGGCGGCCGCGAGGTAGAGCACGACAGCCTGCACGCGGCGGTGCGCCTCGGCATCCATCGGCAGATCCAGTGCCTGATAGATGCGCGAGACGTGCTGCACGACCGACTTCTCGGCGACGAAGAGCTTGGCGGCGATGCTGGCATTGCTGCGCCCCTCGGCCACCAGCGCGAGCACCTCTCGCTGACGCGGAGTGAGCGAGCGAAACACGGCGTCACTGCCCAGCGACCGGCCGACCATGATCTGTTTGGTGGCGAGCAGGTCGGTGCTCAGGCGTTCGCGCTCGACGGCGATGGCGACGATACCGCCCGCCGCGGCGACGAGGCCCGCGTCGGTGATCAGGCCCGCGTCGTAGACGATGATGCCGACGACCTCACCGCGGACGACGATGTCGCTGCGCCCGCGGCGCGGGTCTGCGTGCTCGTCGATCACGCGGCCTTCGGCGTCGGCGAAGACGCCCTTCTCATCGGAGCGGAAGTACAGCTCGAGCGACGGGTCGCCGAGGGCCCGCGAGAGGGCGTCCGACAGACGATCGCCCGACACCGAGGCATCCCCGAGCCACGTGCCGAGCTCTTCGAGGCCGCCCGTGCGCGGAAAGCCGCCGCGCAGCAGCCCGAAGACGAAGGCGATCGGCACGCCCGAGACCACGACGAACTGCGACATCGCGAGCACCAGCGGGTCAACGGGCACCAGGGCGCGCACGAGCGAGAGCAGGGGAGTGAACGCCACGGCGAAGATGCTGTAGGCCAGCAGCGGCACGAGCATGCGGCGATGGATGGGCTCGGCGCGCAGAAGCCGCCCCACCAGGATCACCACGGCGGCGATCGTGACGGTCGCCCCCGCAACGGTCTGGGCGAGCTTCGTCACCTCGACGACCGTGGGGGCGTCCGCGATGGCGAGCGGCGGAAACGCACTGTTCGGGTCGAAGAGGTAGAGCGGTATCTGCAGGACGAGCGACACGACATAGGTGCACCACACCGCTACCCGCGTGGCGGGTGTCTCAAGCCGTCCGGTGGGAAAGGCGAGCACGAGATGAATCACCGCCGCCAGTGCGAGCGTGGCGAGGATCGTGCCGAGGGCCTGCAACAGCGGAACCCCGGTCGAGCCGAGGCCGCCCACCAGCACCGCCGCCCCGGTCCAGATCATGAGGGCACCCATGGCGTTGCTCGGCCGACGCTGCCAGGCGATGATTCCCGCGACGGCATATATCGCGAATCCGAGGGGTGAGATCAGGGTGACAGCGTCGTCGGGGGTGACCTGCGGCCACAGGATCGCGACGACGATGATCACGACGAAGGCGCTGAGCGCGCCGATCGCGACGAGCGCTCGATCCAGGGAGCGGGTGCTGTTCGGAAGGATCCGGGCGTGACTCATGGGGATCCTTCGGTGGTTCACAAGTTGTCTGGTCAAGGCCCCGGGCGAGCCGTGCGAGCCATTCCGTTATCGGGTCGGCCGATTCAACGCCACCACGAACGGCGCCCACGTGCGCGCGTTCTGGAACCTGCGCTCCCGGATACGGAACGGCGTCTCTGCGGTATAGGTCGCCGCGGTTCCCACCCCCGGAACCATCGTGTCCAGCACACCCTGGGCGACGGGGACACCGATCGACCGAAAGACGTGCGGATCCTTCACGTACCGCTCGGCCAAGGCATCCACGGCGTCGAACGCCGCCTGAGAGATCTCGTTCGCGAGGCTGATCCCGTCGGTGACCGGTGCATCGATGGAGAGGAGGTACTGCCGGAACTCAGCGACATCGCGGCGATCGCGGATGTCCTCGAGCCCTTCGTGGTACGAACCGGACGGGCCGAGGATGTTGGGCACTTGTAGGGCCGCCAGCTGTGTCGCTGCGGCGCGCTTCGTCGCGCTGAAGTATTGGCTGTCGGCCAGCTCGCGCTCGAGCTCGTTGTTCAGCGCTTCTTGGGCTGGCGAACCCAAGATGACGTCGGTGTGACTCAGGCCGAGTTCGGCAACGACCCACAGGTCACGCAATGCGTTGTCGAGTCGCATGCCATTGCCCACGACCTCGGTCTGCCCGACATGCAGGTTTCTCGTGTGGTTGTCGATCGCGAACTCGCCCGAGGCCGGCCCGCACATCTCCGCTGAGATGTCGGCGAAGAGCTGGAAGCTGGGACTGTCCAACCACTCGGCGTCACCTGCTGCGTCGAACGCGTCGAGCGCGGTGACGGCGGCGTCGATCGACGGGGGGTCGTCGGTGAGGAAGCGGACATAGGGAAGGTCGCGCATATCCGCGGGGCAGAACTGCGGCGCCAGAAACACGAGCTCGTCGTAGCAGAGGAGCAGCCCCAGCACGTTCTCGAGAACCGGGTTGGGACTGCTGCCGTCGCGCTCATCCACCCGCGGTGCCGGATTGCGGTAGTCGTAACCGAACGGACCGGCCAGCCCGATGTATGCCGCATTCTTCGCCACCGCCGAATGCTACAGCTTCGCGCGGACCGGCTGGAAATGCCCGCCCCCGTCTACTCTTCGTCGACGTAGAGGCGGCCGTCGTCGCTGCGCACCCGCAGGACGACGAAGCCGCGGACGTCCCGCTCTGAGACGGGCACCGGGCCGCACGGACGGGCACTCCCTGTGGTCGAAGGGGTGCGCGCGGTGCCCTCGTTGTCCGAACCCTCGTCGTTCGGGGTTTCGCCACATCCGCAGTCGGCGTCGCGTGGTTGCGTCCTGCCGTCGACCGGGCGCCCGGCGGTATGCGGCAGCGCGCGCTCGCTGCGCTCATCCACGTCTCGCTCGGTGCGCTCCTCTTCGCGCTCGCGCTCCTCCTCGCGTTCGCGTTCCCGCTCCTCGCGTTCCNCGCTCCTCTTCGCGCTCGCGCTCCTCCTCGCGTTCGCGTTCCCGCTCCTCGCGTTCCCGCTCGCCTTTCTGCTCCTCGCGTTCGCGCTCGCGCTCCTCTTCGCGTTCGCGTTCCCGCTCCTCGCGTTCGCGCTGCTCCCGCTCTCGCTCCTCGCGCTCGCGCTCCCGCTCGCGCTCCGGATCCGCATCCCGGCACGGCCCACACGTCCCCGTCCCCGACTCGTGCACGACGATCGAGTAGTCGTCGAGGGCATCCCACCGCGCCTTCACGACGCGCCGAGCTTCTCCGCCGCCGATCGCGACGAGTTGGCGCACGCCGAGCAGGGGGTGAGCGGCGTTGCGACCCACGAGGCGCTCGAACACCATCGTGTTGCGCTCGCTGCGTCGCCGCCACTCGTCGCGCTCGCCTTCGGGCGAGTCGATGGGCCGCACCTCGTCTGCGCTCTCGCGCGCGTGCCGGTAGTCGTCGTACACGAGCGCGATCACGCTCGCCTCGTACGCGAACGGCGAGCACCGCACTTTCAGATGCAGCGTCGTGGTGTTGTCGGCACGATCACGCACCTCGTAGACGCGCGTCTCGGCGGTGTCCGAGCCGAAGGGCGTCCACTCCGTGTCGGCGCGGGATGCCGGTGCGATCGGTCCCGTCGCCACTCCCGAGAGCGCGTCCCGCCCCTGCACGAGGATGTCATCGATGTCGGGGGCGTAGAAGATCTCGATCTCGGGCGCCGTCAGGTCGACCGCGACGACAAGCCGCTGCTGCGGCTCGACGTTCTGCGACCGGTCGACGGAGTGAAAATCGACCGCGTGCGAGCCCTCGCTCGCCACGCCGATCGGCGTCGAATACGTCATCGGCCCGACGCCGTCGAGGCGGTATTCGGTGCGCGCGACACCCGACATGTCGTCGGTCGCGGTCAGCTGCACGGCGATCGGCGTGCGGTTCCAGCCCGCCGCGTTCGGCGGAGGCGACACGATCGCGGTCGTCGTGGGAGGGGTCGTGTCTGGCGGCAGGATCTGCGCCTGCAGCTGCGGTGTGAGCTCGGGCAGCAGGAGCGACACGGTCGGAGGCTCATACCCGCCCGAGCCGATCGCCCCGCCGCGCAGCCGCAGGATCTGCCAGTCGTTGCACGGCTGCAGGGTCGTCTGCGCGCCGTCGTTGTTGGTGTCCACCGACAGGTTCACGGCGGTGGCGAGACCATCGCCGTTCCAGTCGATGGGCGCGGCGGCATCCGCCACCTGCACGAAGCCCGCGGGGGCGGTGGGGGTCGCCGGCAGCCAGCGCGACGTGGCGTACCCGGCTGAACCTGGCCCCAAACCGACCGTCTCGTTGAGTGCCATCTCGCTGAGGACCGCCAGCGCGACGCTCGAGTAGTCCAGGACGAATGCGCCGCCTCGGCGGATGCCCGACATCTGCCAGAGATAGCTCATGACGCTCGGGTAGTTCGCTTTGAAGTTCACCCCGTCACTGCCGCCGTGATCCAGGCCGAGCGCGTGACCGAGCTCGTGCATGAAGGTGCCCGCCACGTTCATGTCGGTGATCGGCGGGGCGAACGTGCCGAGGCTCACGATGAAGTCCGACCCGGGCATATTGCGGGCGACGCCGCTGTTTCCCACCGAGCCGATCTGATGACACGCCACGGCGTAGCGGAAGATCGGACCGCGCCCTGAGGCGAGGTGCCCGCCGGCACGGCCCTTGAGCTTGTCGAAATCGGTCCAGTCGTAGTTGATGCCCGCGGCGTCCGGACTCGTCGTGCCCAGCTGCGCGACGTGCCCCACCGACGCGGCACGGCTGAGGGGCCCCCACGTCGCGCCGGTCGTCGGATTCAGGATGCTGGTGGGCCCCGCATCCACGTGCAGATTGATGCCCACAGCCCCGTTGCGTGCCACGTACGGCGCATTCGCGAACGCATCGATCACCAGCCGGATCGCAGCGTCGCTCGGGCGGTGCGAGTGGGTGGCGTCATCCATCCAGTCGAGGTGCACGAAGATGTCGGGCTTGCCGACCGTCGCACCCATCGCGGGCAGGTCGACGAACTGCGGTCCCGAGCCGTCGCCGGGGTCGATCGTCGCGCCCGAGGTCTTCCACGAATCAGGGATGCCGTCGCCCGTCGTCGACGCGTCGGCGATGACCCAGTGCGCCGTCGCGTCGTTGCCCGACCCGTCGCCGGCGCGCGCCACGGTCAGCACCTCGGGACCGGACTGGTCGAAGTTGTTGCTGCCGATGTACGGGTTGTCCCAGTGCAGGCGCACGAGACCCGTCGCTCCCGGCGTATCGAGCCGGTACCAGACCGTGCCCTCGGTTCCCGTCGCGATGCCGTCAGACTCGGCGACCCACTGGGCCGTCGTGCCGGGCTCGATCCGCGGCGGCGGCGGCGAACCCCAGATGCCGTGCTGCACGCTGTCGTGATCGAACACGAGAGCCACATCGATGTCGAGTTGGACCTTGATGGTCACGCTGCGTGCAGCCATGACTCCTCCTTGCGCGTGAAGGGCGCTGAATGCGGTCACAAGAAAAAGAGGGATGGCGGGTGGCGGCTGATACGGGCAGATGGGTCGTGGGTCAGGTGCTCACGAGCGACGGCGGGTTCAGCCTGCGCTGACGCCGCCCGCTACGGTGAGCCCATGCCCTTCGCCCTCGTGCTCACCGTCGTTCTGGCGCTGCTCGCGATCTTTCAGATCGCCCTCATTGCGGGGGCGCCGCTCGGGCGCTTCGCGTGGGGCGGGCAGCGCAGGGTGCTTCCCCGTCGCCTGCGCATCGGCAGCGCCGTCTCGGTGCTCGTCTACGCGCTCATCGCCCTCATCGCGTGGGACCGGGTCGGCGTCGTCCACGTGTTCCCCGAGCCGTTCAGCCAGATCGCGATGTGGGTCATCTTCGCCTACTTCGTGCTCGGCATCGCCGTGAACGCGATCTCACGCAGCAGACCCGAGCGCTACACGATGGCGCCCGTGTCGCTCGTGCTCGCGGTGATGTCGTTCTTCATCGCGATGGGATACGGCGCGATGGCGATGGCGATCTGACCGGGGCTGACGCCGGGGGAGACCCCCCGCGGGTCAGGGCATCGGCCTCGGGGTCTTGATCAGCGCGCCGGCGGAGAGGAACGTCGCCGTCGCGGCGATGTTCACGCCGATCCACCACGGTCCGTCGAAGACGATCGGGTAGAGCGGGTTCCACACCACGGCGATCGCGAGCATCGGCAGGGCCCACCACCACTGCCCCGCCTGCACGGCGAACCAGCCGATGATCACGGCGAGGATCGCGATGATGAAGCGTGCCACGAGGTAGAGCTCCTGATCGACGAGCGCGATGCCGGCGATGCAGACGATCGAGGCCAGGATCCCCGGGGCCAGGGCGTTGCGCTGGAAGGCGGGTGATGGCGTCGGACGTGAGGACACCAGTGGCTCCGTTCGTGGGCGAGAGGGTCAGTCGACTGTACGACGGGAGGGCAGCAGTGGGCGATTCGGGCGGGCGCGGTCGTGGGCCACGCGGGGTGTCGGGGATCCGTGTGAAAATCTGAGCGTCCGACGATGTCGCGTCGGCTGCCGGAAGGAGTGAACCGTGGACGCATTCGCCGAGCCCTCGTTTGCCGAGGTGCTGCACCATCGTGCGCAGACGCTGCGCCCCGGCGAACCCCTCTCGCCGCCCGTCGTCTCGGCGAGCACGTTCGTGCTGCCGGGAGACCCCACGGGCATCCCGTACCAGTACGGACGGATGGGCTCGCCGACGTGGACGGCCCTCGAAGACGCGCTGTCGCTGCTCGAGCGCGCCGAGACGGCGATCTTTCCGTCGGGGATGGCCGCGATCGCGGCCGTGCTGCTGACGCATCTGCGTCCGGGGGACCGCGTGCTGCTCCCGAGCGACGGCTACTACACGACGCGCCTCATCGCCGACAAGTACCTCGAGACGATCGACGTCGAGGTCGAGCTGTGCGCGACGCGCGACTACGCCTCGGTCGACGTGGCGGGATTCCGGCTCGTGTTCCTCGAGACGCCCTCGAACCCTGCTCTCGACGTGTGCGACATCGCCGACATGGCGCGCCGTGTTCACGACGCGGGCGGACTCCTCGTGGTCGACAACACGACCATGACGCCTCTGGGGCAGCGTCCGCTCGATCTCGGCGCCGATGTCGTGGTGGCATCCGACACGAAGGCGGTGAACGGGCACTCCGACGCACTCCTCGGTCACGTCGCGAGCCGCGACGCCGGTGTCATGGAGCGGGTGCGCGACTGGCGCAAGATCACGGGCGGCATTCCGGGGCCGTTCGAGGCGTGGATCGTGCACCGCGGCCTCGAGACGCTCGAGGTGCGATTCGACCGCATGTGCGCGAGTGCCGCCGTGATCGCCGAGCGGCTCGTCGACGTGCCGGGCGTGGTCGAGGTGGCGTATCCCGGCCTGTCGTCGCACCCGCAGCGCGAGATCGCCGAGCGGCAGATGCTGCGGTTCGGGTCGCTCATCGGGATCACCCTCGACACCGTGGATGCCGCCGAGCGATTCATCGAGCGAGCACGTTTCGTCGTGCCGTCGACGAGCTTCGGGGGTGTGCACTCATCGGCCGAGCGCCGGGCGCGCTGGGGCGACGACGTGCCCGACGGCTTCGTGCGCCTGTCGGTCGGCTGCGAGCCGACCGAAGAGCTCTGGGCCGACATCGCGCAGGCGCTCTCGGACACCGCGACCGGTCGCTGAGCGGTGGACGCCCGCCACGACCTGCCGCGGGCGCCTCGCCGGGGTCAGCCGATGGGGAAGTTGTCGCGGAACAGCGCCGTCGGGTCGTAGCGGCGCTTGACCTCGCGCAGCCGTTCGAGGGTCGCCGGAGGAAAAGCCTGCGCCACGATCTCCGGGCTGACCCGGGTCTCGAAGCTCAGGTAGAGGCCGTCGAAATGCTGCGCGAGGTCGTTCCACAGCTGCTCGAACGTCGCGCTCGAGCCGATCGCGGCGACCGAGAACTCCGCGTCGCGGAACGCGTAGGCGGTGGCATCGGCGGGCACATCCGCGACCGCCCCGCCGACGGCGCGCAACTGGAACCACGGTGCCGATCCCGACCGCACGATCGCGGCGATCGCCTCGGCGCTCTCGTCGGTGATGCGGCCGAGAAGGCCCGAGCGGAACCGCGGCTCGCCCTGACCGCTGTGCGCGGCATCCGAGGCGTTGGCCATCACATCGGCGTACGACGCGAGCTGCACGGACTGCCCGACCAACGGCGCGATCTGGGCGAACGGCTGCAGTCGCTCGATGATCGTGTCGGCGTCGGGGCTGTCGACGACGCCGTACACCTGCCCGATCGGCGGCTGGCCGCCGCGCGCCGGCGCGAGGATCGCGAACAGCGTCACATCCCGCGGGGCGGCACTCATCGTGTCGGCGAAGCCGCGCACGAACGCGGCGGTATCCGAGGCGTCGAAGGTGAGCTGCACCCACCCGACGTCGCCGACGGCCGATGCCTCGAACTCGAACGACACCACGATGCCGATGTTGCCGCCCGCGCCGCGCAGCGCCCAGAACAGGTCGGGGTTCTCGTCGGCCGACGCGCGCACGACCTGCCCGTCGGCGAGCACCACCTCGGCGGCGACGAGACTGTCGATCGTCAGCCCGTGCTCGCGCCCGAGGAAGCCCACCCCGCCGGCCGTCGCGAGTCCGCCGACGCCGACACCGCCGGAATCGCCCGAGCTCAGCGCCCAGCCGTACCGCTGCAGCGCCCGGGCCACCTCCATCCACCGCGCTCCGGGGCCGATCCGCACGCGCCGGGTCTGCTCGTCGAGCACCTCGATGTCGGCGAGCGCGCGCAGATCGATCACGATGCCGCCGTCGTTCGTCGACCGCCCGCTGATGCCGTGCCCGCCGCTTCGCACACCCAACGGCAGATCCGGATGCTGCCGCGCGAAGCCCACGGCATCCACCACCTCGTCGACCGTGCGGGGGCGCAGCACGACCCCCGGCGCGCCGCCGCGCATGTACGTCGAGCGCACCGTGCGGTACGCGAAGTCGCCAGGCTCGACGGCGGTGTCCCGCAGCGAGGCGGGGATGCCGTCGTACGCGATGCCGGCGCGGCGGGCCGCGAGCGCGGTGCTCGAGCGGCCGGGAGTCGAGATTCCGGTGCGTGCGCGTTCGGCGTCGACGGCCTCGCGCACGGCGGGCGCGGTCTCGGCCGAGAAGCGCTGCAGCAGCCCCGGGTCGTCGCTGCTGACGATGAACGTCGAGACCCCGTCGTCGATGGCGAGCGCCGCGAGCTCGTCGGCCGACTCGCGCCCCGAGATGTTGAGCAGCCGCACGATCTCATCGGGGTGCCGGTCTGCCGCGGTCGCCGCGTCATCGATCCGGGCGTTCCCCGCGGCGATGTCACCGGGCTTCATATACCCGAGCGAGGGCAGCCACCCGTCGCCGAGGCGGCCGGTGAGGCGCAGCATCCGGGGTTTGTAGGCGCCGATCCAGATCGGCACGCGGTGCGCGGGCGCGGGCCCTCGCTTGGCGCCCTTCAGGGGGTAGTGCTCGCCGCCGCGCACCCCGCCGCGCGTGTCGGTGTCCCACAGTTCGCGGATCACCTCGATGCCCTCGGCCAGCGCGTCAACCGCCTCGCCGGGCGTCAGGCGGCGCGTGCCCATCGCCTCGATCGCATCCCAGAATCCGCCCGCGCCGAGCCCGAGGGCGAAGCGGCCGCCCGAGAGCAGATCGAGGGATGCCGCCGCGCGCGCCGTTACGGGAGCCGGACGCATCGGCAGGTTCAGCACGTTCGGCGCGAGCTGGATCGTCGACGTCGCCGCGGCGGCGTAGGACAGCAGCGTCCACGTGTCGAGGAACGCCGGCTGATACGGGTGGTCCTGGAACGTGACGAGGTCGAAGCCGAGCTGCTCGCTCAACTGCGCGAGCTGCACGGGCCGCTGGGGATCACCCGCGGCGGGAGTGATGAAGGTGCCGAAACGGAGAAGGTGGCCGTAGTCCATGCCAGGGGTAACAGCGCATGCGCGTGGATGCTTCCGGGGCACCGCTAGCAGGACACGAGCCGCGCCTCAAGCCCCGCGCGCGCCAGCGCGAAACCCCGCATTGTCGAAGGATGCGAGCCGAACACGACGCAGCCGCAGAAGCGGCGCCCCTGTCCGTCGCCGCGTCCGAGCGGCCCTCCCGCAACCTCTGGTCGGGCGTGCTGTTCGGTGTCGGGGCGATCGCCTTCATCGACGAGACGGTCTTTCACCAACTGCTGCACTGGCATCACTTCTACGACCGGTCGACGACCGACATCGGCCTCGTCTCGGACGGGCTCTTCCACGCCCTCAGCTGGTTCGCCACGATCGCGGGACTGTTCCTCCTCGCCGATCTGCGCCGCCGCAACGCCCTCTCGTGGCGGCGCTGGATCGGGGGAGCGCTCGTCGGCGGCGGCGCCTTCCAGCTGTACGACGGCATCGTGCAGCACAAACTGATGGGCCTTCACCAGATCAGATACGTCGACGACCTCATCGTCTATGACATCGTCTGGAACGTCACCGCCGTCATCATGATCGCCGCGGGCGTCGTGCTTGTCATCGCGACGCGACGCCGCCGCACGGCAGACGGCCGCTGACGTGCACGCGCACAGCGGCGGTGCCCTGCCCGTGCTCGACGCGCTCGTCGTGCTCGTGGGACTCGCGGCGATCCTCGCCTACGGCGCCGGGGTGGTCATCTCGCGCCGGCGGGGCCGGGCCTGGCCCTGGTCACGGTCGGTCCTGTGGATGCTGGGAGTCACCGCCGCGACCCTGTCGCTGGCGGGCCCGTTCGCGCACGCCGCGCACGGCGACGTGGTCGCGCACATGGGCGTGCACCTCGTCGGCGCGATGCTCGCCCCCGTGCTGCTCGTGCTCGGCGCCCCCGTCACCCTCGCGCTGCGCAGCCTCGCGGTGATCCCGGCCCGGCGATTGTCGCGCGTGCTCGGCTCCGCGGCGGCGCGACTCATCGCGCATCCCGTCACCGCCGGCATTCTGCTCGTGAGCGGATCGTGGCTGCTCTATGCGACACCGCTCATCGTCGTCGTGCAGCAGGTGCCGCTTCTGCACGTCTTCGTGCTCGCGCACCTCGTCGTCGTCGGATACCTCTTCACCGCGGCGGTCATCGGCCTCGATCCGCGGCCGCACCCGACGCCCCGCCCCGTCGTCGCCGTGGTTCTCGTGCTGAGCCTCGCGGCGCACAGCATCGTCGCGAAATACCTCTACGCGTACCCGCCGGCCGGGCTCGACGTCGCCGCCGTGCAGCAGGCGGCGCAGCTGATGTACTACGCCGGGGCGTGGGTCGAGGCGGTCATCGTGGTCGTGTTCTGCGCGCAGTGGTACCGCGCAGCCGGTCGCCCGCGCGGTGCGGCGCGGGTGGCGGCGCGGGTCGCCTGATCGAGTGCCGGTCTCGGTGCGGCTACCGCCTGCGGTGTCGGCGTTCTGCGGGCAGGAAGATCGCGCGACCGAGCGTGACGGCGGCCAGCCCCGCGAGCACCCACGGACCGACGACGAGGAGCGGATCCATCCAGGTGTGCTTGTAGTCGATGCGTCCCGGCGTCAGGCGCGACGCGATCGGATGCCGGCCGCGCTCGCCGGCGATGCCCGACTGGCTGATCGGTTCATCGGGATGCCGCGAGAAGAACGACCGCCCGTGCGAGAGCGCGGCATCCACTCGATCACCGAGGATGAGAAGCAGCCAATGCGCTGTCTGGCCCTCGCTGTAGCGAACGTAGGCGAAGCGGCGGATGGCGCCGGACACTCCGTGCAGCGGCTGCGCCGTGCCGAAGACCGGTGTCATTCGCTCGTGCTCGACCGAGCGCTCGCGGCCGGAGAACCCGGGCTGCTGTTCGGGCAGGTCCCAGTGCGCACCGGTCTCGATCCCCGGCTGCTCGCGCGGGAAGGCGGGCCGGTCGGCGGGATCGAGATCGGCGCCCCACCCGGGAATGCGCGCGCGCAGGTCGGTGGGGTCGGGGGTGCTGCCGGGCTTGTCTGCGGTGTACGGCATGGTGCTCCTTTCCCGGGTCACGCCACCGGCGCGATGACGGGCTTGATGATGTCGTCGAGCTTCGACGAGAAGACGTGGTAGCCCTCGGCGATCTCGTCCAGCGGAAAACGGTGCGTGATCAGGTCGCGCGGTGCGATGTGACCGGCGCGGATGTGCTCGAACAGGCGCGGCCACTGACGCTTGACGGGAGCCTGGTTCATGCGCATCGTGACGCCCTTGTTCACGGCGTCGCCCATCTTGATGGCGCTGAACAGGGGGCCATACGCCCCGATCACCGAGACCGTGCCGCCCTTGCGCACCGCGTCGATCGCCCAGTTGAGCGCGACCGGCGATCCGCCCTGCAGCTTCAGCTTGGCCGACGTGACATGCTGCAGCACGTGGCCGTCGGCCTCGGCTCCGACGGCGTCGATGACCGAATCGGCACCGAGCCCGAACGTGGCCTTCTTGAGCGTGCGCACGATGTCATCGACCTCGCCGAAGTTGATCGTCTCGGCGTACGCGAAGTCGGCCGCTTTGCGAAGACGGTAGGCGAGGTGATCGACGACGATCACCCGTCCCGCACCCATGAGCCAGCACGACCTCGCCGCCGCGAGGCCGACGGGGCCCGCGCCGAACACAACGACCGTGTCGCCCTCGACGATGTCGGCGAGCTGTGCTCCGAAGTATCCGGTCGAGAACGCGTCGGTCAGCATGAGCGCGTCCTCTGACGAGATGTCCTCGGGGATGACGCTCGGCCCCACATCGGCGAACGGCACGCGCACCAGCTCGGCCTGCGCGCCGTCGTACCCGCCGGCGGTGTGCGAATAGCCGTAGATGCCGCCGAGGGCCGTCGCGTTCGCGTTGACGTTGTGGCAATTCGAGAACAGGCCACGCGCGCAGAAGAAGCATGACCCGCAATAGATGTTGAACGGCACCATGACCCGGTCGCCGGGGGACAGGTTCTGCACGGACGAACCGACCGACTCGACGGTGCCGATGAACTCATGGCCGAACGTGTGGCCGATCCGGGTGTCGGGCAACATGCCGTGATAAAGATGCAGGTCGGAACCGCAGATCGCTGCGAGCTCGACCCGCACGATCGCATCGTTGGGGTGCTCGATGCCCGGATCGGGTTTTTCTTGAACCCGCAGTTTGTAGGGGCCGCGGTAGGTCATCGCCTTCATGGGTCTCCTCCCGTTTCCCCCACTCTCGCGGCCGCCGACACAGGTGCCAAAGGGGTTGCATTCGGGCGTGGGGCATGGCACCCGTGGTCAGTCGGCGGTGGCCGGTCGCGTAACGTTGAGGTGGGGAAAGTGAGGCTCGTCGCATGAAGGTTGCATCATCCGCAGACTGGCGCCAGTCGATTCCGTTCGAGTCGCCGATGCTGGTGGCTGATCTCGTACCGGGCGAGCCGACCCGCTGCTTCGAGTGCGGCCTGTCGTCCGAGCCCCGCGAGCGCACCGAGCTGTGGGCGTTCAAGCACCGGCATCCGCGCCATCACGACGGTTTCGTACGGTTCTACTGCCAGGCCCACGTGCCCGTGGTCACGCAGCCTGAGCCTGTCGCGGCGCCCGCCCGTGCCCGTGCGGCATCCCGCCCCGAGCGCACCACCGCCCCGCGCCGCACGCCCGTGGCAGACCCGAAGCCGCGCGCCATGTGCCCCTCGTGCTACGTCGAGGTGTCGGCAAAGGGTGAGTGCGGCATGTGCGGGACCTCGGTCGTATAGCCCACATCGCGCGCGGGCAAAACCCCGTGTGCCCGCGCCGTGACCGGTGGCAGGGTCGAAGCATGTCGACCAACGTCCGGATGCTGCGCTGTGAACCCGAGCACGTCTTCGACGTGCTCTCGAACGGATGGCTCTACCCCTCGTGGGTCGTCGGCGCATCGCGCATGCGCGACGTCGACGCGAGGTGGCCGCAACCCGGTTCGGAGCTGCATCACTCGTTCGGGGTCTGGCCCGCGCTCATCGACGACACGACCGTGAGCCTCGAGTGGGACCCGCCGCGGCGCGCCGTGCTGCAGGCCCGCGGCTGGCCGATCGGCGAGGCGCGCGTCGTGATCGACGTGAAGGCGCACGCCGAGGGGCGGTGCCTCGTGCGCATTCAGGAGGAAGCCGTCTCAGGCCCCGGCCGTCTCGTGCCGGCGCCCGTGCTCGATGTGCCGCTGTACTGGCGCAACCGCGAGACCCTGCACCGCCTGGCCTACCTCGCCGAGGGCCGCGCGATCACGGCCGAGCCCTCGACCGCCGAGCGCGAGGGCACCCAGGACTGAGTTCGGCCGCGGGCTCGCCCGTGGCATCCGTTGGCGCGCGTGGCATCCGTTCGTTTGCCTCAATCTGCTCGCCGGCCGGGGCTTTGGAGCATTTCGGGGCATATGAACCGGGGTATTAGTCAGGTTCGGTCGGGGTAGTCAGGCTCACGACTCACCGGCGGGGCGGTCAGGCCTGTAACGGATGCTTCGGGCGCGCCCAGCGGGCGGGAAGATCCGGGCCGTCCCACACCTGCACGACCCCCCACACGGCGGCCGCGATCGGCACGGCCAGCACGGCGCCGACGATCCCTCCGACGGCGGTGCCGACGGTCAAGGCGACCAAGATGACGAAGGCGTGCAGCTTCATCGACCGTCCCATCAGCACGGGCTGCAGGAAGTTGCCCTCGAGCTGGTTGACGAGCACGACGACACCGACGACGAACAGGGCGTTGACCCAGCCGTTCGCGACGAGGGCGACGAGGGCGGCCAGGATGCCGGCGAGCGTCGCACCGACGATGGGGATGAACGCGAGCAGGAACACGAGCACGGCCAGCGGGATCGCCAGCGGCACCTGCAGGATGAGCAGACCGATCAGGATGCCGATGGCATCGACGGCCGCGACGGTCGCCGTCCCTCGCACGTACGACCCGAGCACCGACACCGTCTTGTCGCCGATGCGGCGAGCCCGCGCGTAGCTCTCGCCGCGGAAGGGGCGCAGCAGGAACTCCCACATACGCGGGCCGTCCTTGAGGAAGAAGAACAGGATCACGACCATGAGCACGAGGCCCGTGACGAAGCTCGCGACGGCGCCGATGCCGGCGATCGCGCCCGAGCCGAACTGCGCACTCGTGACGAAGTCGCCGAGGGCGTTGAGCCACTCGTCGATCTGATCCGGCGAGAGGAACTCGAACGGCAGGGTGTTGATCCAGGAGAGCAGGCTCTGCACGCCGTCTTCGGCCTGCGCGTAGAGGTCGTCCCACTGGTCGCGCACCGCCCAGACGATGAGCCAGCCGAGCAGCGACAGGATGACGACGATCGCGAGCAGGGTCAGGACGGTCGCGAGCAGCGACGGGAAGCCATGCCTCCGCATGAACTGCATGACGGGCGAGAACGCCGACGCGAGGATGAGCGCGATGACGAGGGGGATCGTCACGAGCGTCAGGGTCTGGATGACGAAGATGATGCCGGCGGCGACCGCCACCACGAGGATCACCTGCAGCGCGCGGATCGCGAGCTTGCCGAAGCCGTCGGCCCACAGGCTCCACGGCTGGCGTGACGCCTCGAGTTCGATCGAGGCATCCTCGAGGCGGATGGTTCGCGGTTCTTTCCCGAACAGTCCCATACCGGAACGGTACGCGGTGAAGGCCCGCCACGGGAACACCGCGCCGAGATGAGTCTTCGAGCCGTGCTGGAGACGACTCCCGACGCGGATGCGGCGTGCCCCGCGTCGGGAGATGCGATCAGGTCATCGTGACCAATAGAGTCGGGAATCGTGCGCGCTCTCGCGGTGCACAGGTGAGCAAAGGAGCTGTGCATGTCTCGTATCGGCATTGTCGCCGAGCGGCCGGGGGAAAACCGTGTCGCCGCGACGCCGGCGACGGTGGTGAAGCTGCGCCAATTGGGTTACGACGTCTCAGTCGAATCGGGGGCGGGCAACGCGTCGTCGTTCCCGGATTCCGCGTTCGCCGAGGCCGGCGCCGACATCGTCGACACGGCGACGGCCTGGGCCGCGCCCATCGTCTTGAAAGTCGACGCGCCGACCGAGGAGGAGATCGCGCGCCTGTCCGACGGCGCGACCCTCGTGGGTCTGCTGAGTCCGGCGCTGCGTCCCGAGCTGCGGGCCGCGCTCGCGGTGCGCGGCATCACGGCGATCGCGATGGACGCCGTGCCCCGCATCTCGCGGGCACAGTCGATGGACGTGCTCTCGTCGATGGCGAACATCGCCGGCTACCGCGCTGTCGTCGAAGCCGCGAACGAGTTCGGCCGGTTCTTCACGGGCCAGGTGACGGCCGCGGGCAAGGTGCCTCCGGCCAAGGTGCTCGTCGCCGGTGCCGGCGTCGCGGGCCTGGCGGCCGTCGGTGCGGCATCCAGCCTCGGCGCGATCGTGCGCGCGACCGACCCTCGTCCGGAGGTCGCCGACCAGGTCAAATCGATCGGAGGCGAGTACCTCAAGGTCGAGGTCGAGGTCGAGCAATCCACCGACGGCTACGCCAAGGCGACGAGCGAGGCGTACGACAGGCGCGCCGCCGAGATCTACTCGGAGCAGGCGGCCGACGTCGACATCATCATCACGACGGCGCAGATCCCGGGGCGCGCGGCGCCGCGCCTGATCACGGCGGCCGATGTCGCGACCATGCGGCCCGGCTCGGTCATCGTCGACATGGCCGCGGGGTCGGGCGGCAACGTCGAGGGGTCGGTCGCGGGGGAGCGGATCGTCACCGACAACGGCGTCATCATCCTCGGCTACACCGACCTCGCGGGGCGGCTCGCCGCTCAGGCATCCCAGCTGTACGGCACGAACCTCGTGAACCTGCTGACGCTGCTCACGCCGGGCAAGGACGGCCGGCTCACGCTGGACTTCGATGACATCGTGCAGCGCTCGGTGACCGTCGTGCGCGACGGTGTCGAGACGTGGCCGCCCCCGCCCGCGCAAGTGTCCGCCGCGCCGCCCGCGGCACAGCCCGCCGCTGTCGTCGCGCCCGCCGCCAAGCCCGTGCGCAAGGCCCCGAAGATCATCGGGTTCGCCGCCGCGGCTGTGCTGCTGTTCCTCGCCGCCGCCTTCGCGCCCCAGCCGCTGCCGCAGCACCTCACGGTGTTCGCCCTCGCGGTCGTCGTGGGCTTCTATGTGATCGGCAAGGTCGCGCACGCGCTGCACACCCCGCTCATGAGCGTCACCAACGCCATCTCGGGCATCATCATCGTCGGCGCCATGCTGCAGCTGACCACCGATGACCTGGTCGTGCAGATCCTCGCCGGCATCGGCGTGCTGGTGGCGAGTATCAACATCTTCGGCGGGTTCGCCGTGACCAGACGCATGCTGCGCATGTTCTCGAAGGGAGACGCCCGATGAACGCGGAAGCGATCGCCACCGCCGCGTATCTCGTCGCGGCGCTGCTGTTCATCCTGAGCCTCGCGGGGCTGTCCAAGCACGAGACATCCCGCGCCGGTGTGTCCTACGGCATCGTCGGCATGACCATCGCGCTCGTCGCGACGGTGTGGCTGATGTCGCAGTCGCCGAGCGACGGGATGATGACCGGCCTCATCATCATGATCATCGCGATCGCCATCGGCGCCGCGATCGGCCTGTGGCGGGCGCGCGTGGTCGAGATGACCGGCATGCCCGAGCTCATCGCGCTGCTGCACTCGTTCGTCGGTGCCGCTGCCGTGCTCGTCGGCTGGAACGGCGCGCTGTACGACGGTGATCTGACCGGCGCGCTGCGCGACATCCACCACGCCGAGGTCTTCATCGGCGTGTTCATCGGTGGCATCACGTTCACCGGGTCGATCGTCGCGTTCCTCAAGCTGTCGGGCCGCGTGTCGTCGAAGCCCCTCGTGCTGCCGGGCAAGAACATCCTCAACCTCGGCGCCCTCGTCGTGTTCGCGGGGCTCACGGTCTGGTACGTCATCACGCCGGACATCTGGCTGCTCGTCGTCGTGACGATCCTCGCCCTCGCCCTCGGCTGGCACCTGGTCGCCTCGATCGGCGGCGGCGACATGCCCGTCGTCGTGTCGATGCTCAACAGCTACTCGGGGTGGGCAGCGGCCGCAGCGGGCTTCCTGCTCAACAACGACCTGCTCATCGTGACCGGTGCCCTCGTCGGCTCGTCGGGTGCTTACCTCAGCTACATCATGTGCAAGGCGATGAACCGGTCGTTCTTCTCGGTCATCGCCGGCGGCTTCGGCATCGAAGCGCCCCGCTCGGGCGATGAGGACCACGGCGAGCACCGTGAGATCGATGCCGCCTCGGTGGCCGCCATGCTCACGGGCGCGTCGTCGGTGGTCATCGTGCCCGGCTACGGCATGGCCGTCGCGCAGGCGCAGTACCCCGTCGCCGACCTCGCGCGTCGCCTGCGGGAACGCGGCGTCGACGTGAAATTCGGCATCCACCCCGTCGCGGGACGCCTGCCCGGCCACATGAACGTGCTGCTGGCCGAAGCGAAGGTGCCGTACGACATCGTCCTCGAGATGGACGAGATCAACGACGACCTCGCGCGTACCGACGTCGTGCTCGTGATCGGTGCGAACGACACCGTCAACCCCGCCGCGGCCGAAGACCCGGGCTCGCCGATCGCCGGCATGCCCGTTGTACGCGTGTGGGAGGCCGAGAACGTCGTCGTGTTCAAGCGCTCGATGGCCTCGGGCTATGCCGGCGTGCAGAATCCGCTGTTCTACCGCGAGAACGCGCAGATGCTCTTCGGCGACGCGAAGGTTCGGGTCGAGGACATCCTCCGCGACTTCTGACCGGGGGAGTGTCGACAACTCCGGATAAAAGCGACTCCCGACGGCGTGTAGCCGTCGGGAGTCGCTCTTCTTCCTGAGTTATCGACGCGTCAGTGGGCTGCCTCGTAGGCCTCGATGACAGAAGCCGGCACGCGGCCCCGTTCGGAGACGCTGTAGCCGTTGTCTTTCGCCCAGGCCCGGATGCCGCTGTAATCGGTCTGCCCCGAGCGGCGGCGGGTGCGCCCGGAGTTTCCGCCGGTCGTGGTCGAGCCGCGCGACGCCGAGATGCGGCGGCCGGCGGTGATGAACCGCTCGAGAGAGTCGCGCAGCGCGCGCGCATTCTCGGCGGTGAGGTCCACTTCGTAGGCGACGCCGTCGAGCGAGAAGAGCACGGTTTCGCCCTCACCCACATCGAGGACGGTGCCGTCCAGGTCGTCGACCAGCTGATGCACAATTCTTCGAGCCATGACTGAACGATACGCCGATATCGGTCCGTCCACTATTCCCTCACTGCAGCGCGACAATTCATCGGAAAAGGCGGGGAATTCCGTTCAGGGAAGAAGCCCGGCGTGCCGCGCTTTCGCCACGGCGGCGTGGCGACTCGACGCGTCGAGTTTTGCCATCGCCGATTGCAGATACGACTTCACGGTGACTTCTTTGAGGCCGAGGGTCTCGGCGATCTCGGCATTGCGTGAGCCCAGAGCAGCGCACGCGAGCACGTCGGTCTCGCGCGGTGAGAGGCGCACATCGAGCGCCGCGGGAGCTTCGGGGGTCTCGGTCGACAGGGCGGCGAGGCGTCGCTCGACCTGCTCGAGCCGGTCGCGCAGCGCGGCATCCTGCACCGAGGAGGCGATCGTGCGCAGTTCGGCGTAGCTGTGTCGCAGCTCTTCTCTCGCCGAGCCGCTCAGCGCGCCTGCCGGCGGATTCGGGACCACCAGCGACAGCCGTCGCTCGACCTCTTCGCGCACGCGCAGCTCGGTGGCGAGCTCGTTGGCGACCTCGAACGCCGATGCCGTGCCGAAGGAGCCGACGGGGGATTCGGCCCACGAGCCGCAGTACAGCACGCCGCGCGCGCGGTCGCCGACGATCACGGGCACGGCGAACAGCGTCGCGATGCCCTCACCGAGCACGGCTCGGTCGTAGTCATGCGTGATGCCGCGCGACGAGCGGTAGTCCAGGGCCAGGCGCGCGCGCCGCTCGACGAGCGCGCGGCCACCGAGGCCCCGACCCGCCTCGACGACGAGCCCGTCGAGGGCGCGAGTACGGGCGCCCGTGATCGCTGAGACGTGCACCGCGCCATCTCGTTCGAAGCCGCCGAAGGCGACCGGGAATCGTGTGCGGCGCGACAGCTGATCGACCGCACGTCGCACGAGCTGCGCGTCGGCGTCGATGGCCGTCTGAGCTGCTCCCACCAACTACCTACTTCCGGGGGTACGGCCTCGTCGCCGCATTTCGTAGCGTCGACCCTACCACCGGGCAGGATCGCACCTGTCTGACCGGAAAAGGACGCGATGACGCGTCACGACCATGTAGGCAAGGAGGCCACATGTCCGAACCCCGCATCGATGCGGCGCCCCCAGGCGGCATCGATTACATCGCCGTCGATGAATCGCCGCCGTTCCAAGAGCTCAAGCGCCGGCAGCGCAGCTTCGTGTTCCCGCTCGCGATCGCCTTCCTGGTCTGGTACTTCACGTTCGTGCTGCTGGCGTCGTTCGCGCCGGACTTCATGGCGCAGCCCGTGTGGGGCAACATCAACGTCGGTCTGCTGCTGGGCCTCGGCCAGTTCGTGTCGACCTTCGCGATCACGATGGGCTACGTCTCGTACGCGAACCGCCGCCTCGACCCGCTCGCCGAGCAGCTGCGCGACGAGCTCGAGCAGCAGGAGGCTTCGGCATGAACGAGGTCTTCGGAGCCATCGACTCGGCCGTCCAGACCGTCGAGAACAACCCCGTCCTGAACATCTCGATCTTCGGCGCCTTCGTCGCCGTGACGCTGTTCATCGTCATCCGCGCGAGCCGCAACAGCAAGACCGCCGCCGACTACTACGCCGCCGGCCGCTCGTTCACCGGCCCCCAGAACGGCTTTGCCATCTCGGGCGACTACCTCTCGGCGGCATCCTTCCTCGGCATCGTCGGAGCGATCGCCGTCAACGGGTTCGACGGATTCCTCTACTCGATCGGGTTCCTCGTCGCCTGGCTCGTGGCCCTGCTGCTCGTCGCCGAGCTCATGCGCAACACGGGCAAGTTCACGATGGCCGACGTGCTGTCGTTCCGGCTCAAGCAGGGTCCGGTGCGGATGGCCGCGGCCATCACGACCCTCGCCGTGTGCTTCTTCTACCTGCTCGCCCAGATGGCCGGAGCCGGCGGCCTGGTCTCGCTGCTGCTGGGCATCGATGACTGGGTCGGGCAGTCGCTCGTCGTCGCGGTCGTCGGCCTGCTGATGATCGTGTACGTGCTCATCGGCGGCATGAAGGGCACGACCTGGGTGCAGATCGTCAAGGCGTTCCTGCTCATCGGCGGCGCCCTGGTCATGACGATCTGGGTGCTCGCGATCAACGGGTTCAGCCTGGACGCACTGCTGGCCGGAGCCGTCGAGGCATCCGTCAGCGACCCGAAGGATGCGATCCTCGAACCGGGGCTGCAGTACGGCGCCAACCCGTGGGACTTCATCTCGCTCGCGATCGCCCTCGTGCTGGGTACGGCCGGTCTGCCGCACGTGCTCATGCGCTTCTACACCGTGCCCACCGCGAAGGAAGCCCGTCGCTCGGTGGTCTGGGCGATCTGGCTCATCGGCCTGTTCTACCTGCTGACGCTCGTGCTCGGCTACGGCGCGGGTCAGCTCGTCGGTTCCGAGACGATCAAGAACGCCCCTGGCGGCGTCAACGCGGCCGCCCCGCTGCTCGCGTTCGAGCTCGGCGGGCCGTTGCTGCTCGGCTTCATCTCGGCGGTCGCCTTCGCCACGATCCTCGCGGTCGTCGCGGGTCTGACGATCACGGCGGCGGCATCGTTCGCGCACGACATCTATGCGAACGTCATGAAGAAGGGCAACGTGCCGCCCGACGGTGAAGTCAAGGTCGCCCGTCGCACGGTCATCGTGATCGGCGTGCTCGCGATCATCGGCGGCATCGGCGTGCAGGGGCAGAACATCGCCTTCCTCGTCGCCCTCGCGTTCGCCGTCGCTGCGTCGGCGAACCTGCCGACGATCCTGTACTCGCTGTTCTGGCGCAACTTCACCACGCGCGGCGCGGTGTGGAGCATGTACGGAGGACTCGCCGCGGCGATCATCCTCATCTTCCTGTCGCCGGTCTTCTGGGGCACCGAGACGAGCGTGTTCAAGAACGTCGGCACGGCGATCTGGCCGCTCAACAACCCCGGCATCGTGTCGATCCCGCTCGGGTTCCTGCTCGGCTGGCTCGGATCGGTCACCTCGCGCAAGGCCGAGGACCGGCGCAAGGCCGCCGAGATGGAGGTGCGCTCGCTCACCGGGTACGGAGCCGAAAAGGCCACCGACCACTGATGCACAGAGCGACCCCGGGGGAGGACCCCGGGGTCGCCGTGTGCGCGGGCGGCCTACACGCCCGCGCTCGGAGCGACGCTCTCGGCGGCGCGCACCGCGTGCTCCATGTCGATGAGGTGGCGCTTGATCTCGGGATGCCGCCCATACAGGCCGAGCGAGCCGTCGGATCGCACGACCCGGTGCACCGGCACGACGATTGAGAACGGCGTCTTCGCGCACGCCGTGCCGACCGCCCGTGCCGCGCCGGGCCGCCCCGCCATGATGGCGACCTCGCCGTAGCTCGCTGTCTCGCCGTACGGGATGTCGCACGCCGCCTCGAGCGCTTCGCGCGGAAACCCGCGCACGAGTCGCCAGTCGAGGTCGAGGTCGAACCCGCGGCGCTCGCCCGCGAAGTACTCGTCGAGCTGGGCGGCCGCTTCTGTCGCGGCATCCGTCACGGCGGCCTCGGGAACCGCGCCCAGACGACGCGACAGCTGCTCGAGCTCGATGCCGAGGGGAGCGCCGAAGGGCGCGAGTGACACGATGCTCTCGCCCTCGGTTACGACGAGGATGTCGCCGACGGGAGACGGGTGGACGAAGAAGCGCGGCGTCGGAGCGGTCATGCGCACCATCCTGACGCCACCGCCCGTGCGACGGCCCGCGCGTCGCGCAACGGGGGAGAACGCGGCGGTGGCCCACCGTGGGGAGGAGCGGCGCCCTAATACCGTGAAACCCGGCGCGGATGCAACCAGGGCGGGCAGACGCCGCCTAATGTTGCTGACGTGTGGCGAACAAATGGCAACACCGTGATCGGTGACGAGGTGGGTGCGACGGTTGGTCCGGCAGACCTCGGGCTGTCCGACCCCGGCGTCGAGGTGGCGCACGTCGCCGACTCCGAACGCGACCGGCTGCGGCGCGAAGCCGCGCAACTCGGCGGTCGTTCGACGCTTCTGCACTTCACCGACCGCGACGACGCGGGCATCGAGATCACGCAGGCCCACCCCAGCAGCCTTCCGCAGTTCCTCACGGGACGCTCGACGCTGCTGTCGAACCTCTTCCGCGACGAGGTCGCGCTGCGTAACGCACGCCTGGCCGCCGAGCGCATCACGGCCAAGAGCGTCGAGCTGCGCACGACACGAGGCCTCGACACGGTGCACCTCGCCGTCGGCCTCGCCTCGTGGCGCATCGGCGGCGTCGCCTGCACGGCACCCGTGCTGCTGCGCCCGCTCGCGATCCGGCGCCACCAGTCCGACTTCGAAGTCAAGCTGCACGGCCCCATCACCCTCAACCCCGAACTCGCGCGCGCCCTGCGCACGCACTTCGGCATCGAGATCGACGCCATGGCGCTCGCCGCCCTCGCGTATGACGAGGGCATCTTCAAGCCGCAGCCGGTCATCGACCACCTGCGCGCCATCACGCGCGACATCGCGTCGTTCACGGTGCATCCGCGCCTCGTCGTGTCGAGCTTCGGCGATGTCGGGGCGGCGATGGCGACGGATGCTGCGAACCTCGACCACCCCGTGCTGAATGCGCTCGCCGGTCACGTCGGCGACCGGGAGCGGCTCGCGACGCGCGTTTCGGTGCCGACGCGGCCGAACTCCGATGAGCGGCCTCCCGCATCGGACACGCTGCTCCTCGACGCCGACGCCGAGCAGGAGCGCGTGCTCGAGAAGATCGCGGCGGGGCAGTCGCTCGTCGTGCACACCCTTCCCGGCACGGGCGGCACGCAGACCGTCATCAATGCCGTCGGCCAGCTCGTGAAAGACGGCAAGCGGGTGCTCGTCGTGAGCGCGCGCCGCTCGACCCTCGAGGGCGTGCGGCACCGCCTCGCGGGTGTCGGCCTGCCCGGGCTCGCGGTCTCGCCGCGGCACGTGCAGCGCGACCTCATCCGCGCGATCGGCCGCAACGAGAAGGCCGTTCCCCCCAAGATCTCGGACATCGACGACGCGCTCGTGCGCTTGCGCGGTGTGCTGCGCGACTATCGCGGTGCCGTCACGGCGAAGCACCCGACGCTTTCGGTCTCGGTGCTCGACGTCCTGCGCACGCTCGCCGAACTCACGGCCCGCGAGCCCGCGCCCACCACATCCGCGCGTTTCGACATCGGCGCCCTGCAGCGCCTGGCCCCCGTGCGCGCCGAAGCCGCCGCGAAGCTCGCTTCCGCCGCGCGGCTCGGAGAGTTCCGCTTCGGGCCCGACGACTCGCCCTGGTACGGCGTCTCGTTCGACACGACCGAACAGGCCCGCGGTGCGCACGGACTGGCATCGCGCCTGCACCGGCAGGACCTGCCCGCCCTGCTCGAGCGCGGCTACGAGCTCATCGCCCAGACGCGGATGCGCCCCTTCCGCACGGTCGCCGAGCTCGGCGTGTATCTGCGGCTCCTGCAGGGCATCCGCGACTCGCTCGACCGGTTCAGCCTGACGGTGTTCGAACGTCCGCTCGGCGAACTCATCCAAGCGCACGGTCCGCGCCGTGATTCCCCCACCATGACGGGGGCCAACCGGCGGCGGCTGCGGCGGCTGTCGAAGGAGTACATCCGCCCGGGCGTGCACATCGCCGACATGCACGAAGCGCTCATCCGCATCCAACAGCAGCGCACCGAATGGCAGCGGCTCGTCGAATCCGGCGTCGCACCCGAGGTGCCGCTGGGTCTGGGCGACGTGCAGGTCGCGTGGCAGCGTGTCGACGGCGAGCTCGCCGAGCTCGACCGCACACTCGGCCGCTCCGAATCCAACAGTCTCAGAACCCTTCCCGTCGCCGAGCTCGTGCGCACCATCGCGGGCCTGGCGGCAGATTCCGATGTCTTCGACAACCTCGTCGAACGCGCGACGCTGCGCACCGAGCTGTCCCAGCTCGGACTGGGACCCCTGCTGTCCGAGCTGTCGGTGCGCCACGTGCCCGAAGAGCGCGTCGGCGGCGAGCTCGAATACGCGTGGTGGCAGTCGGCCCTCGAGCACCTGCTGCGCAGCGACCGTGGCCTGCTCGGTGCGAATACCTCGGTGGTCGACCGGCTCGAGCGCGACTTCCGGCTCGTCGACGAAGCGCACGCCGCGGCATCCGGTCCGTTGCTCGCGGCCCAGTTGGCGACGCAGTGGCGCATCGGCATCGTCGACGAAGCCGGCGAAGCCACCGCGCTCAAGCGGCTGCTGAAGGACGGTGCCGCCACCCCCGGCCAGCTCTTCGCCGCTGCGCCGACCCTGCTGCGCTCGCTTGCTCCGGTGTGGCTCTCGTCGCCCTACGACGTGCCCTCGATCCCCGACGCGTTCGGGTTCGACGTCGTCATCATCGCGGATGCCGGTGCGCTCTGCCTCGCCGAAGCCGCACCCGCGCTGCGCCGCGCGCGGCAGGTCGTCGTCTTCGGCGACCCCGTGACCCAGAAGCCCACGCCCTTCGGCGTCGCGGCAGTCGTCGGGCACCCCGCTGCCGAAGAGCCCGAGGTTCCCTTCGACGACACGAGCCTGTTCGAGCGCTTCGCCGACATCGTGCCCGTCGAGACCCTCACCCGCAGCTACCGCGCCGGTGGCGAAGACCTCGCCGAGCTCGTCAACGACGCGTTCTACGGCGGCGAGATCCTTTCCTACCCGTGGGCGGGCTCGTACCTCGGCCGCGGCAGTCTGAGCGTCGACTACGTCGAGGGCGGCACGGGCGCCCCCGATCCCGTGAGCGGCGCCGTCGAGAGCCCCGACGCCGAGGTCGCGCGCGTCGTGACGCTCGTCGTCGAGCACGCCATCAACCGCGGCAACGAATCGCTCATGGTCGTCACCGCCAGCGCCAAGCACGCCGAACGCGTGCGCGCCGCTGTCGAACGCGCCTTCGCGGGGCGTTCCGACGTCGCCGACTTCGTCTCGCGCGACACCGCCGAGCCGTTCGCCGTGCTGACCCTCGAGGAGTCGGTCGCCGAGAGCCGCGACCGCGTCGTCTTCTCGCTCGGATTCGGCCTCACCAAGCACGGCCGCGTGCTGAGCGACTTCGGCGACCTGTCGACCCCCGACGGCGAGCGCCTGCTCACGGTCGGCATGACGCGCGCGCGACGCTCCATGGTCATCGTGTCGTCGATCCGGCCCTCGGCCTTCGACGACGGACGCCTCGAGCACGGCGCCGCGACCTTGATGGGGATCCTCGGCGGAATCGCCGCGCGCTCGCGCGATGCCCGGCTCGAAGACCTCGCCGACCCGCTCACCCTGGCCCTCGCCCGCGAGCTGCGCAGCCTCGGCATCGCCGTCGACGTGCACTACCGCGGAACCCTGCCGCTCGTCGCGCAGTACAACGGCAAGGCCGTCGTCGCCGAGAGCGACCCCGAGACGATCGGCGAATCGCTGCGCGAGGCCCTGCGCCTGCGCCCGCAGATCCTGCGGCGTCTGGGCTGGCACTACGTGCGCGTGCACTCGTTCGACCTGTACAGCGACCCCCGCGCCGTCGCGACGCGCATCGCCGAACTGCTCGGCGTCGCACCCGAATCGCCGCGCGCTGAGCAGCAGACGCAGCCGATCGATGTCGACTGACGACGACCGTCAGAAGCTCGTGCGGGTGCCCGGCTCCCGTCGGGTCAGGCTCACGCCCGTGCCGGGGACGACGGACGAACCGTTGACGCAGGACGAACCGGATGCCGCGGCATCCGGTTCGCCCTCAGGCCCGAACGACGAGCGCATGCGCCAGGACGTCCCCCCGCACTACTGACGCGGTGCGTCGCCTGCGGGAGGAGTCGAAGAGACCTGGACGCCTGTCTGGCGCTCGAGGAGATCGCGGATCTGGACGAGGAGCTCGGTCTCGGTGGGAGCCGGCGGCTCTTCGTCGACGCCGGCCTTGGCCGCCTGGACCTCTTTCCACTTGTTCATGGGGTACACGAACACGAAGTAGACGACGACGGCAATGGCGAGGAAGCTGATGAGCGCGTTGATCAGATTGCCGATCGGGAACGTCACGGTGCCGCCGTAGAGGTCAGGCACGGGAAAGCCGATCGCGCCGTCTTCCTGGGGCTTCCAGAAGATGGCGAGCAGAGGCGTGATGATGCTGTCGACGATGGCTGTCACGACGGCGGTGAACGCCGCTCCGATGACGACCGCGACGGCAAGGTCGATGACGTTGCCGCGCATGATGAAGTCTTTGAAGCCCTTGATCACGAGGTCTCCTTTGAGATTGTCGGCTTCCGCCGGTTATGAGCCCGTCGCGGCGGGGGAGGACTTTGCCTCCGGCTTCGATGATGCCGAAGATGACGCGGAACCGGAAGACGACCCGGAGTCACCGGAACTGCTCGCCGTGCTGCTGGACGCACGCGAGTCGGTGCGGTAAAAGCCCGAGCCGTTGAAGGTCACCCCGATCGAGCCGTACTCCTTGCGCAGGGATCCGCCGCACTCGGGGCATTCGGTGAGGGTGGGGTCCGCGAAGGACTGGACGGCATCGAAGCGGTGATTGCACTGCTTGCAGGCATAGGCGTAGGTGGGCATGGGTGCTCTCGGATGGGTCAGTGTCGCTCGAGGGACAGGGACAGGGTGCGGGTGGGCGTCACGACGCCCGAGACGGGCTGGTCGAGCTCGTCGAAGGGAACCTCGTCGAGCACTTCGGTGTCGTAGACGACGGCGTAGACAGGCGGACGGCGCTCCATCGAGCCGAGCGTCTTGTCGAAGTATCCGCGGCCCCAGCCCAGTCGCATCCCGTCGAGCGACACGGCCGCGGCGGGGATGATCATGAGGTCGACATCGTTGACGGCGATCGGTCCGAGCACGTCGCCGACCGGTTCGGGCATGCCGAACAGTCCTTCGGCGATGGGGGAGTCGGGGGTCGACACCGACCAGTCCAGCAGGCCGTCGGCGCGGGTGATGGGCAGCAGGACCCGGATGCCGCGGGCCACGGCGGCGTCGACGAACTCGCGCGTGCCGGGTTCGGTCGGTGTCGACAGGAAGCACGAGACGCTCGTCGCGCCGAGTTCGGACACGAGGGCGTCGAGCTGTTCGCGGATGCCGTGGGCTGCGGCATCCCGTGCGCTGTCGGAAAGCGTCTGGCGACGCTCGCGCAGGTCGGCGCGCAGGGCGCGCTTCGCGTTGACGAGGTCGGGAGCCATGCCCCGAGTCTAATCGCGGTGCTCGCGCCCCGGCCGGAGGCGGGCGGCTGAGCGAAGCGCTCATCCGCTTTCCGAAGCGGGGAGAGGGCTGTGTCGGACGCGCCGGTAGAGTAACGAACATGTCGCAGAAGACTTTCAAGGCCGTCATTCCCGCTGCTGGGTTGGGGACGCGTTTCCTCCCCGCCACGAAGGCGATGCCCAAAGAAATGCTGCCCGTCGTCGACAAGCCGGCGATCCAGTACGTCGTCGAAGAGGCCGCGAGCGCCGGCATCGACGACATCCTCGTCATCATCGGGCGCAACAAGAACGCGATCTCGAACCACTTCGACTCGGTGCCCGAGCTCGAGGTCAGGCTGAAAGACAAGGGAGACGACGAGCGACTGCGTCGCGTTCTCGAATCCAGCGACATCGCCGACATCCATTTCGTGCGCCAGGGCGAGCCCAAGGGGCTCGGCCACGCCGTGCTGCGTGCCCGCGCCCACGTCGGCGACGCGTCTTTCGCCGTCCTCCTGGGCGATGACCTCATCGACGAGCGTGACGAGCTGCTGACGCGCATGCTCGCCGAGCACGAGCGCACGGGCGCCGCGATCATCGCGCTCATGGAGGTCGAGCCCGACAGCATCCACATGTACGGCGCCGCGGCCGTCGAGCACACCGGCGATGACGATGTCGTGCGTGTGACGGGCCTCGTCGAGAAGCCCCCGCGCGAAGACGCACCCTCGAACCTCGCCGTCATCGGGCGCTACGTGCTCGCTCCGTCGGTGTTCGACGTGCTCGAGCACACCGAGCCGGGCAAGGGCGGCGAGATCCAGCTCACCGACGCGCTGCAAGAACTCGCGGCCGACCCGGACGGACCCGGCGTATACGGCGTCGTGTTCCGCGGGCGCCGGTATGACACCGGCGATAGGCTGGATTACATCAAGGCCATCATGCAGCTCGCGGCCGACCGCGAGGATCTCGGTCCCGAGCTGCGTCCATGGATCAAGGACTTCGCGGCGACGCTCTGATCGCCGCCGAGTAGGGGGAGTCGGATGGATCTCACGACTCCGCGAGCACACGGGCCGATCTCTGTGCGACTTGTGCGTCAGCGCGACGCTCGCACGCTGCAGAACGAACTGCTCAGCAACCGCTCGTGGTTGCGCCCGTGGGAAGCCACGAACCCCGATGGCGCCGTGTCGTTCGACATGCGTCTGGGCGTCCGCCGGCTGCTGCAGCAGTATCGCGACGGCTCCGGGGTGCCCTTCGTCATGGAGTACGACGGTGAGATCGCCGGACAGCTCAACGTGTGGGGGATCGCGCGCGGCTCGCTCGCGACCGCGACGATCGGCTACTGGGTGAGCGAGCGGTTCGCCGGCCTCAACATCACGCCGACGTCAGTGGCGCTGGCGACCGACGTGTGCTTCACCGACCTGCGGCTGCACCGCATGGAGATCTGCATCCGCCCTGAGAACGTCGCGAGCCTGCGCGTCGTCGAGAAGCTGGGCTTCCGGTACGAGGGTCTGCGTCGCCGGTACATCCACATCAACGGCGACTGGCGGGATCACTACGCCTTCGCCCTCGTGCGCGAGGACGTGCCCGAGGGCGTGCTGCGCCGCTGGGTCTCGGGTCGCGCCCCCGCCGACGCGGCGACCGTGCCCCCGGCCGACCGCCTGCACGCCTGACCCGCGTCGCCGCACCTCTGTCGCCTCGGCGGCGGCCTCGGCCTCGGCGTGGCAGGTTCGCCGTGCCGGGGTTGGGAAGACACGCGGGGGGATGCGGGGGCGCACGGCCCGCGTCGCTTACCGTGGACGGCATGGGTGGGCAGGTGTTGGGCGGCGGCGTGATCGTGTTGGTCGCGGCGCTGCTGTGGCTCGTCTACCTGTTGCCGAGCTGGCACAGCCGGCGGCAGTACGACGCCGCCGAGCGCAATGCCGTACGCCTCAACCAGGCCCTCCGCGTGCTCGCCGAGACGAGCGAGACACCCGAAGAGGTTCGTCTCGAGCTCACGGCCCGCACCGCTATGGCGCAGCAGAAGCTCGCTCGCCGCGCTCTCGCCGAGCGCGAGCAGGCGGCCCTCGAACACGCGCGCATCGAACTCGAGCGTGCCCGTGACGAGCGCGTCGCCGCGAGGCTCAGTCCCGAAGCCCGTCGCGCCCGCGCGCGCCGCGGTGTGCGGCTGAGCGCCATGATGCTCGGCCTGGCCGGGCTCGGCGTCGCCGGGTGGGGCGCCTGGGCCGTCATCGCGACAGGCGCACAGCTGCTTCTGTGGGTGGGGCTCGCCGCGACCCTCATCGCCGTGCTCGTGCTGCAGCGCATGGCGCGTGTCGGCGCACGCGCCGTGACCCGTGCCGCCCACGTCGCTCGGGAGCGCGTCGCCCTAGACATGCAGGACGTCGAGCTCGAGCGGACCCGCCGCGAGTGGGCGCCGCGTGAGCTTCCGCGTCCGCTGACCGCATCGGCCGGCTCCCGCGCCGCGGCCGTGCTCGACGGCGAAGACGCGCGTGAGGCCCTGCGCCTGGCCGCCGTCGACGAGGCGATCCGTCAGCGCGCCGCCGCGCAGCGCCCGACGTCGATCGAGTCGGCGCGACCGCAGCGCGCGGCATCCGCGGAGTACTCCCGCATGGGGTACGTCGACGACGCCGAGATCGAAGCGCACGTGCGCGACCTGCTCACGCGTCGCGCATCCGGTCAGTAGCGCGTTCGTCCGCGACTTCTCAGCGTGATAATCTTGCTGAGGTTTACGGGCCTGTGGCGCAGTTGGTAGCGCGCTTCGTTCGCAATGAAGAGGTCAGGGGTTCGAATCCCCTCAGGTCCACCACACTCGAGAAGGCACCCCCCGTGGGTGCCTTCTTTCGTTGGTCAGCGCGCTGCCGGGGGAGTGAGGATGCCGCGGGCCGGGCGCCGGCGCGCGGAGCGCCGCCGACCGAGCAGGCCGTGCCGCGGGCTGAACACCCAGACGAGGCCGAAGACGACGCCCTGCACGAGCACGACGAGGCCGCCGGACGCGGCATCCACCCAGTAGCTCAGGTAGATGCCGACGACGGCGCTCGCCGCCGAGAGCAGGGGTGCGAGCAGCAGCATCCGGCTGAAGCGGTCGGTGAGCAGATACGCCGTCGCACCCGGGATGATGAGCATCGCCACGACGAGGATGACGCCGACGACCTGCAGGGCGACGACCGAGGTGAGCGCGATGAGGCCCAGCAGCAGCGCTCCGAGCAGTCGCGGGTTCAGGCCGATCGCGAACGCGTGCGTCGCGTCGAAGGCGTAGAGGGTGAGGTCGCGGCGCTTGACGAGCAGGATCACGAGGGCGACGGCGGCGAGGATCCCGATCTGGATCAGGTCGGCCGTGCTCACCCCGAGGATGTTGCCGAAGATGATGTGGTTGAGGTCGGTCTGGCTGGGCGTGACCGAGATCAGCACGAGTCCGAGGGCGAACAGCGTCGTGAAGACGATGCCGATCGCGGCATCCTCTTTCACTCTGGTCGTGCCGCGGATCGCGCCGATGAGTCCGACGGCGAGGAAGCCGAAGACGAGAGCGCCGATCGCGAACGGCGCTCCGACGACGTAGGCGATCACGACCCCCGGCAGCACGGCGTGCGAGACCGCGTCGCCCATGAGCGACCAGCCGACGAGCACGAGCCAGCACGACAACAGCCCGCAGACGACGGCGGCGATCACGGTCGTGACGAGCGCGCGCACCATGAAGTCGTACTGCAGCGGTTCGAGGAGCAGATCGATCACGGCTGCTCCTCGATGTTGGTGCCGAATGCGAGGGCGAGGTTGCGGGGAGTGAGCACGTCGGCGACCGGACCGTGCGCGAGCACGCGCCGCTGCAGCAGGATCGCCTCCTCGGCGAGCCGCGCGAGCCCGGCGAGGTCATGCGTCGAGACGAGCACCGTGCGACCCTCGCGGGCGAGGTCCGTGAGCAGTCGCACGATGAGCGCCTCGGATCGCCGGTCCACACCCGCGAAGGGCTCGTCCAGCAGCAGGATGTCGGCATCCTGAGCGATCCCGCGGGCGACGAACGCCCGCTTGCGCTGCCCGCCCGACAGGCGTCCGATCTGACGATCGGCGAGGTCGGTGAGCTCGACGCGCGCCAGCGCAGCGTCGACGGCGGTGCGATCGGCGGCGCGCGGTCGCCGGGTGAGGCCCATATCGCGGTAGCGGCCCATCATGACGACCTCGCGCACCGAGACGGGGAAGGTCGGGTCGATGTCTTCGGCCTGCGGCACGTAGCCCAGACCGCCCCGGCGCCGGATGACGGCAGGATCGGCACCGTCCAGAAGCACGCGTCCACGGTCGGGGCGCAGCATCCCCGTGATCGTCTTGAACAGGGTGGACTTGCCCGAGCCGTTCGTGCCGATGAGGCCCGTGACGAGCCCGGGCCGGATCACGAGCGAGACGTCCTCGAGGGCCGGCACGTCGCCGTACCGCACGGTGACGTCCTGCACGTCGATCGTCATGACCGGCCGCCTGTGAGCCCGTCGATGATCGTGCGGGTGTCGTGGCGCAGCAGATCGAGGTAGGTCGGCACGGGGCCGTCGGGCTCGGACAGGGAGTCGACGTAGAGGGTTCCGCCAAACGCGGCATCGGTCGCCTCGACGACCCTCTGCATCGGTGCATCCGACACAGTCGACTCGCAGAAGACGGCGGGAACGTCGTTGTCGCGGACGAACTCGATCGTCGCGGCGATCTGCTGCGGAGTGGCCTGCTGCTCGGCGTTGACGGGCCAGATGTATTGCTCGGTCAGGTCTGCGTCGCGCGCGAGGTACGAGAACGCCCCTTCGCACGTGACGAGCGATCGGTGCGCGTCGGGAAGCTCGCCGAGCGCGTCGATGAGCTCGTCGTGCACCGCCTGCAGTTCGGCCTTATAGGCCTCGCCGTTCGCCGCGAAGGCCTCGGCGTGCTCGGGGGCGAGCTCGGAGAAAGCCGGCACGATCGCGTCGACGTACATCTGGGCGTTGAGCGGGCTCATCCACGCGTGCGGATTCGGCATGCCGGCGTAGGCGTCGTCGGTGATGTCGATCGTGTCCACCCCGTCGCTCACGACGAGGTGGGGGGCGTCTGCGGACTCGACGAACCGCTCGAACCACGCCTCGAGGTTCAGCCCGTTGTCGAGGATGAGATCGGCCTCGGATGCCTTGGCCACATCGCGCGGCGTCGGCTCGTAGCCGTGCACCTCGGCGCCCGGCTTCGTGATCGACTCGACGCGGATGTGGTCGCCCGCGACGTTCTGCGCGATGTCGGCGAGCACGGTGAACGTCGCGAGGGCGACCGGACGGTCATCGCTCAGGTCGACCGTCGACGCACAGCCGGTGAGCGCGACGAGCACCGCGGCGGCGGGGACGGCGATCGCGCGGGCACATTTCGGCATACCGAAAACTTAGAACTTCGGTGGACCGAAAACAACTCGGCGGGGCGAAGCGTGCGCGTTCCGCGGCCCACCCCCACAGAAGGGGAACGCCCCCTGTCAGTGACGCGCGGGCGTCGCTGACAGGGGGCGCAGCCCGACTACGAAGCGGTGTTGACGAACGCGGTGCGACCGGCGGCGAGCCGTTCGGCGGCGAGGGCCTCCGCGGCGGCGAGCGGGGTGACCCCGCGCGACTCGGCCTCGTCGAAGATGCGGCGCACCGTGTCGCCGATCGCCGAGACGCGGTCCATGATCTCGGTGCGCGTGCCCATCTGCTTGGCCTCGAGGTCGAGGTAGATCACACCGCCCGCGTTGACGACGAAGTCCGGCGCGTACAGGATGCCGCGCGCGGCGAGCCGGTCGGCGCCTTCGCGACGTGCGAGGGGGTTGTTGGCGGGGCCGCAGACGGCCTTCGTGTCGAGCGCGTCGATGACCGCATCGGTGAGGAGGCCGCCGATGCCGGCCGGCACGAAGACGTCGGAGGTGATGAGGTGCTCTTCGCCCGGGGTGGCCCAGTGCGCGCCGAGCTCGCCGGCGAGGTTCTGCTTGGCGGGGTTCACGTCGGTCACGGTCAGCATCGCGCCCTCGGCGGCGAGGCGCACCGCGAGGCGGCTGCCGACCTGGCCGAGGCCCGAGATCGTGATGCGGCGGCCAGCGACGTCGGCGGTGCCCGTCACGCGCTCGAGTGTCGCGCGCAGCGACTCGTAGACGCCCAGGCTCGTGGGGCCGGCGGGCTCGCCCGAGCCGCCCCCGGCTTCAGGGAGGCCCACGACGTGCGCCGTGCGCTCGCTGACGACGAGCATGTCCTCGGTCGTCGAGCCGACGTCTTCCGCCGTGCGGTAGAGGCCGTCCATCAGCTCGACGGCGTCGCCGAGATCGAGGAATGCCGCGCGGCGACGTTCCTCGTCGAGGATGACCCCCTCGGGCAGAGCGATGACCGACTTGCCGCCGCCCGAGTCGAGCCCGGCTGCGGCGTTCTTGAGCGTCATGGCGGCCGACAGCCGAAGCGCGTCGCCCAGGGCGTCGCTCCAGTGCGGGTAGGTCCACAGGCGTGCGCCGCCCAGCGCCGAGCCGAGCACAGAGGAGTGCAGTGCGACGGCGATGAACAGCCCGCTGCGTCGCCCCGTGGTCACCTCCACGCGCTCGTGAGTGAAATCGGGCAGGGGCAGAGTGTGCGTCATCGCGATCTTCTTTCGGCGGGCCTTATGGGCAGTGCGCTGGTGAGTGCCGCGGCTGTGCGGCATCCGTCACCATTGGACCACCGATGTGCGGATCGTTCAACCGAGGCGCGGCGAGTTCAGCACATCGACAAGCGCGGCGGGCACCGGGTGTCAGCGGGGTGGGCACTGTGCGTGCGGTGGCCTCTAGGCTGGGGCGGTGACCGAGCACCTGCACCCCCGAAGCCGAATGGTCCACGATGCCCTCCGCGCCGCGGGCGTCGAGGGCGAGATCGTGGTTCTTCCTGACGCCGCCTCGACCGCCGCGCTCGCCGCCGCGGCCCTGGGAGTGGAGGTCGGCGCGATCGCCAACAGCCTCGTGTTCTGGTCGGACGACGAGCCCCTCCTCGTCATGACGAGTGGCGCGCACCGTGTCGACACCGCGGCTCTCGCCGAACGGCTGGGTCGCGGCAGCATCGTGCGGGCGACAGCGCAGCAGGTGCGGGATGCGACGGGGCAGGCGATCGGCGGCGTCGCACCGACCGGGCACCCGGCCCCCCTCACGACGATCGTCGACGAAGATCTCGCGGCGTTCCCCCAGATCTGGGCCGCGGGCGGCACGCCGCACACGGTCTTCCCCCTGACCTATGACGAGCTCGTCGCCCTGACGGGCGGACGGGTCGCGAAGGTCGACTAGGGGCTCCACCCCGCGAATGCGGTGACCGCCCGGCGCGATTCGGCCGGGCGGTCACCGGAATCAGCTGCGGGTGGCCGCGACGGCGAAGCGCAGCGTCGCCGCGACGGGAGAGCCGTCGACCAGATCGCGGCGCGGCGCGGCGCGCACTCGGCCGCCGCTGCGCAGCACCCGCGCGGCGATCTCGTCGACGAGCGGGGTGGCATCTTCTTCGCGCTCGACCTGGCCGAACTCGTCGATCGTGCCGGTCGCATCGAGGAGTCCGGTCTGGTCTGGGGTCTCTTCGGGCGTCATGCTTCGACGCTATGCATGACCGCCGAGGACCCCCAAGGGGCTGCACGACATGCGTGTCCGCGCTATCCGACGCGCCCGATCCGTCGCTCCATCTCGCGCGCCGCGTTGGCGGCGTGAGCCGGGTCGGGAGCCGTTCCGTCGGCCGGCCACGTCACGGCGATCGCGGCCGCGGGCCACCCGGCGTGGTCGCGCACGACGACGCCGATGGACTGCAGACCGAGGGTGACCTCGCCGTCCTCGGTCGCCCACCCGCGCTCGCGCGCTTCGCGCAGCACGTCGCGCAGCTCGCGCGGTCGATGGGGGCCCCGGCCCGTGCGGTCGGCGAAGGCCGCGGCATCCGGATACAGGGCTCGCACCTGCTCGCGGGGGAGTGCCGCGAGCATCGCGCGGCCCGTCGCGGTCAGGTGCGCGGGCAGCCGCACACCGACGTCGGTCACGAGGGCGGGGCGCCGGGGAGCGCGCTCCTCGACGATGTACAGCACGTCGCGGCCGTGCATGACGGCGAGATGCGCGCTCTCACCGACGCGATCGACGAGGTCGGCGAGCACAGGGCGGCCCACCCGGGCGAGCGGCTCCTGGCGCGCATAGCCTCCGGCGAGTTCGAACGCCGCGATCCCGAGCCCCCACCGCCGCTCTTCGGGCAGGTGCACGACGAAGGCGTGCTCCTGCAGGGTCGCGAGCAGGTGGTACACCGTAGAGCGGGGCAGGTCGAGCGCCGTCGCGATCGTCTGGGCAGGCACGGGACCGCGCTGCTTCGTGAGGTGCGCGAGGATCCGCAGCGTCTGATCGGCGGCGGGCACCTGGGGCCGGGGGCCTCGGGGCACGGGTTTGTCTGGCATGACAGACACAGCTTGGCATACGCCACCGTTGCCTGCGAGGGACGGGGTGTGGAATCAAGCCATGAGTTCTGTTGTGGTCGTGGGCGCTGCGCCCCTCCTGCCCGAAGACGTCGTCGCCGTCGCGCGCTACGGTGCCCGCGTCGACCTCGACACCGCCGCGATGGAGCGGGCGGCGGCATCCCGCGCCCTCATCGAAGGACTCGCGGACGATCCCGAGCCGCACTACGGCGTCTCGACGGGCTTCGGTGCACTCGCGACGACGTTCATCGCCCCCGAGCGCCGGCGCCAGCTGCAGGCGAGCCTCATCCGCTCGCACGCGGCGGGAACGGGCGCCGAGATCGAGACCGAGGTCGTGCGTGCACTTCAGCTGCTGCGGCTGCAGACGCTCGCATCGGCGCGCACGGGCGTGCGGCCGATCGTCGTCGAGACGTACGCCGCCATGCTCAACGCGGGCATCACGCCGATCGTGCGGGAGTACGGCTCGCTCGGCTGCTCGGGCGACCTCGCGCCGCTGTCGCACGTCGCGCTCGCCGCGATGGGAGAGGGAGACGTGCGGGTGGCCGGCAGCGGCGCGGCCGACTCCGAGATCGTGCCTGCCACCGAAGCCCTCGCGGCGGCGGGGATCACTCCGCTCGAACTGCAGGAGAAAGAGGGCCTCGCCCTCATCAACGGCACCGACGGGATGCTCGGGATGCTGCTGCTCGCCCTGCACGACCTCGGGACGCTGCTCGACACGGCCGACCTCGCCGCAGCGATGTCCGTCGAGAGTCAGCTGGGGACCGATGCCGTCTTCGCGGCCGACCTCATGACACTGCGGCCGCAGCACGGCCAGGCCGTGTCGGCTGCGAACCTGCGCGCCCACCTCGCGGGCTCGTCGATCGTCGCGTCGCACCGCGACCCGGCCGTGTGCACCCGTGTGCAGGACGCCTACTCGCTGCGCTGCTCGCCGCAGGTGCACGGCGCGGCGCGCGACACGCTCGACCACGCCGCGTTGATCGCGTCGCGCGAACTCGCTTCGACCGTCGACAACCCCGTCTTGACGCTCGACGGGCGCCTCGAGTCGAACGGCAACTTCCATGGCGCCCCGGTCGCGTACGTCCTGGACTTCCTCGCGATCGCCGCCGCCGACGTGGCCTCGATCTCGGAGCGGCGGACCGACCGTGCGCTCGATCCCGCCCGCAGCAACGGCCTGCCGCCGTTCCTCGCGCACGAGGTCGGCGTCGACTCCGGGCTCATGATCGCGCAGTACGCCGCGGCGGGGATCGTGTCCGAGCTCAAGCGGCTCGCGGTGCCGGCATCGGTCGACTCGATCCCGTCCTCGGCGATGCAGGAGGACCACGTCTCGATGGGGTGGGCCGCAGCGCGCAAGCTGCGCCGCGCGGTGGACGGCCTCGCCCGGGTGCTCGCGATCGAGCTCGTCACGGCGGCGCGGGCCCTCGACCTGCGCGCGCCGCTCGAGCCCGCACCCGCGACGGGTGCCGTCCGCTCGCTGCTGCGCGCATCCGGCATCGCCGGGCCCGGGCCGGACGCCTTCGTCTCACCCGACATCGAGACCGCGACCGGGCTCGTCCTCTCGGGCGCCGTCGCCGAAGCCGCATCCCCTCACTCTGAGCGGGCGCTCTCGCACGGACAGGACGCCGCCGAGTGAGGATGCCCCGCCTGAGCCAGAACACCTGTTCCGACCACACCGACCGAGGAGCACGCCATGACTGACACCCGCACCATCCGCGCCGCGCGCGGGCCCGAGCGCACCGCGAAGAGCTGGGGCGCCGAAGCCGCCAAGCGAATGCTGATGAACAACCTCGACGCCGAGGTCGCCGAGCACCCCGAAGACCTCGTGGTCTACGGCGGCACGGGCCGCGCCGCCCGCTCGTGGGAGGCCTACGACGCGATCGTTCGCACGCTCGACGAACTCGAGCCCGACGAGACGCTGCTCGTGCAGTCCGGCAAGCCCGTCGGGGTGTTCCGCACGCACGACTGGGCGCCGCGCGTGCTGATCGCCAACTCGAACCTCGTGGGGGATTGGGCGACGTGGCCCGAGTTCCGCAAGCTCGAAGAGCTGGGTCTGACGATGTACGGGCAGATGACGGCGGGGTCGTGGATCTACATCGGCACGCAGGGCATCCTGCAGGGCACGTACGAGACCTTCGCCGCCGTCGCGCGGTCACTGGGCCGCGACGACCTCGCCGGCACGCTCACCCTGACCGGCGGATGCGGCGGAATGGGAGGCGCGCAACCTCTTGCCGTCACCCTCAACGGCGGCGCCGTGCTCATCGTCGACGTCGACGAGTCACGCCTCGCGCGCCGCGTCGAGCACGGCTACCTCGACGAGTACACGACGGATCTCGACGCGGCGGTCACGCGCGTCCTCGCTGCCCGTGAGGCGGGCGAGGCACGGTCGGTCGGCGTCGTGGGCAATGCCGCCGAGGTGTTCCCCGAGCTGCTGAACCGCGGCATCCCGATCGACATCGTCACGGACCAGACGAGCGCACACGACCCGCTGGCCTACCTGCCCGTCGGCGTGCCGCTGGACCAGTGGCGGGCCGAAGCCGAGCGCGACCCGGCCGGGTTCACCGAGCGCGCCCGCGCGTCGATGGCGGCGCAGGTCGCAGCGATGGTGGGCTTCCAGGATGCCGGTGCCGAGGTGTTCGACTACGGCAACTCGATCCGCGCCGAGGCGCAACTCGGCGGGTACGAGAACGCGTTCGCGTTTCCGGGCTTCGTGCCGGCGTACATCCGCCCGCAGTTCGCCGAAGGGCGCGGGCCCTTCCGCTGGGTGGCGCTGTCGGGAGACCCCGAAGACATCCGCAAGACCGACGAGGCCGTCAAGGCGCTCTTCCCCGACAACGCGGGGCTCGTGCGATGGCTCGAGAAGGCCGGCGACACCGTGCACTTCGAAGGGCTTCCGGCCCGGATCTGCTGGCTGGGCTACCAGGAGCGCCACCTCGCGGGGCTGAAGTTCAACGAGATGGTCGCGTCGGGCGAGCTGTCGGCGCCCATCGTGATCGGCCGCGATCACCTCGACGCGGGCTCGGTCGCCTCGCCGTACCGTGAGACCGAGGCAATGGCCGACGGGTCGGACGCGATCGCGGACTGGCCGCTGCTCAACGCCCTGCTCAACACGGCATCCGGTGCATCGTGGGTGTCGATCCACCACGGTGGCGGTGTCGGCATCGGCCGCTCGATCCACGCGGGGCAGGTCACCGTCGCCGACGGCACGCCCCTCGCCGCCGAGAAGCTCGCCCGTGTGCTCGTGAACGACCCCGGCACGGGCGTCATGCGCCACGTCGACGCGGGATACGAGCGGGCGGTCGAGGTCGCGCGCGAGCGCGGGCTGAACGTGCCCATGCTGTGATGGCCGCGAGCCCGAAAGAAAGGCGACTGCCGTGACGACGACCCTCATCACGAACATCTGCGAACTGACGACGAACGTCGAGGAAGCCGGTGACCCCTGCGGCACGCTGCGCGATGCGGCCGTCCTGATCGAGGACGGCGGCATCGCCTGGGTCGGCTCCGCCGCCGACGCCCCGTCCGCGGCGTCGCTGTCGGCGGGCGGGGGCGACGTGGTGGATGCCGGGGGACGGGCAGTCCTCCCCGGGTTCGTCGACTCGCACACCCACCTCGTCTTCGGCGGCGACCGCGCCGACGAGTTCGAGGCTCGTATGACGGGCGTGCCGTATGCCGCGGGCGGTATACGGCGGACCGTCGCCGCCACCCGCGCCGCGACCGACGACGAGCTGCGCGCGCGCCTCGCCGGCTTCGCCGACGAGCTGCACGGCCAGGGCACGACAACGTTCGAGGTCAAGACGGGCTACGGGCTGTCGGTCGCCGACGAGGAGCGCCTGGCCCGACTCGCGGCCGAAGTGACCGATGAGGTCACCTTCCTCGGCGCGCACGTCGTGCCCGCCGAATACGCCGACGACCGCGACGCCTACGTCGACCTCGTCTGCGGCGAGATGCTCGCCGCGTGCGCGCCGCACAGCCGCTGGATCGATGTCTTCTGCGAGCGCGGTGCCTTCACGCCCGCCGAAGCACGGCGGATTCTCGCGGCAGGCGTGGACCGCGGACTCGCCCCCCGCGTGCACGGCAACCAGCTCGGCCACGGCGAAGGCGTCGCCGTCGCGGTCGCCGCCGGTGCAGCCTCGGTCGACCACTGCACGTACCTGAGCGACGAGGACGTCGCGGCGCTCGCGGCATCCGGAACCGTCGCGACGCTGCTGCCCGGCGTCGAGTTCTCGACCCGGCAGCCGTACCCCGACGCGCGCCGCCTCATCGACGCCGGCGTCACGGTGGCCCTCGCGAGCGACTGCAACCCGGGGTCGTGCTTCACGAGCTCGATGCCGCTCATGATCGCGCTCGCCGTGCGCGAGATGGGGATGTCGCCGGCTGAAGCCGTCTGGGCGGCGACGGCGGGCGGCGCGCAGGCTCTGCGCCGCACCGACGTCGGCGTCATCGCTCCCGGAATGCGGGCCGACCTCGCCCTGCTCGACGCCCCCACGCGGGTGCACCTGGCCTACCGGCCCGGGGTGCCGATCATACGTGCGGTGTGGAAGGACGGCGTCCTACTCTGAGCGCGGCGTGCTCCAGGTCCAGTCCTCGGGATCGATGCTCGTCGCGATGTCCCAGTCGTCGGTGTCCCACCGGAAGGTCGCGACCGCGCACGTCGGCATGTGCCCGATCCCGCCGCCGGACAGCTCGCCCGCGAGCGTGCTGATGCCCGGATCGTGCGCGACGACGATGACCGATCGGGCCCCCGACTCGGCCGCCGCCCGCAGCAGCACCGGGGCGGGGGCGCCGTAGAGGCGCTCCTGCTCCTCGACCGGCACACCCATCGCGCCGCTGAAGAAGTCGGCCGTCGTGGACGCGCGCAGCGCCGTGCTCGACAGGATCGCGTCGACCCGCAGGCCCGTCGCCGCCAGCCGCGCCGCCATCAGCGGGGCATCCCGCAGACCGCGCGCGTTGAGCGGACGGTCATGGTCGTCGAGGTCGGGAGAGTTCCAGTCCGACTTGGCGTGCCGCACGAGCACGAGGTGCGTCATGACGACACCCCGGCGAGTCCAGCGAGCAGTTCGAGCACGCACAGTGCTGCAAGGCGCACGGTGCGCGCATCGTCGGCATCGCCCGTCGCGTCGACCTCGACGATGTCGGCCGAGCGCACTCGCCCGTCGGTCGCGACGCCGCGCACGAGAGCGCGCAGCTCCCAGGCGGCGAGGCCGCCCGGCAGCGACGCGGGACACCCCGGTGCGACCGAGCGATCGCACACGTCGACGTCGATATCGAGATGGATGCCGCCATCCTCGGCACCCGCGACCTCGAGCGCATGCGCCACCACCTCGGCGAGGCCGCGGCGGCGCACGTCGTCGAGCGTCACGACCGTGATGCCGAGGTCGGCGGCGCGACGGGCGTAGGCGATCGAGTTCGCGAAGTCCGCGATGCCGATCTGCACGATGCGGCGGGCGTCGAACCCCGACTCGACGAGCCGGCGCACGGGCGAGCCGTTCGAGACGCCGTCGCGCAGATCGAAGTGGGCGTCGAACGTGATGAGCCCTGACGCACCGGCGCCGCGCGCCACCGCATACGTGATCGAGTTGTCGCCGCCGAGGGCGACGACCCGGCGAGAACGCTCCGCGAGGGCGTGCACGCGCGACTCGGTCCGCTCCTCGCCGCCGGGCCCGTCGGGGTCGTCGATGTCGCCGCCGTCGACGACGTCGAGCACGGTCAGATCGACCGGCGGCGGTCCCATCAGAGTCGGGCTGTACCGCCGCAGCGCCTCTCGCACGGCGGCCGGAGTCGCGGCGGCTCCGGTCGGTGACAAGGACGTGGCGTGAGCGGGGACGCCGAGGATCGCGGCATCCGTCATCTCATCAGCGGCGGGCGGCCAGTCGCCCGCGCGGGGCCAGAGGGGATCGTGGGAGAGCGCCATGCCCACACGCTAGTGCAGTCGGTTCGCGATGTAAGCCCATGCCGCGCGGCCGCTCGCGAGCGTGACCTCGACGCGCCGGTACAGCTCCGCCTCGTACTCGTCGCACGCGTCGAGCTCTGTCTCGGTCACCCACATCGCCCGCCCGATGACCTTGTCGAGCTCGCTGCCGGTCGGACGCAGCATGGGCCGCGGCGGCGAATCCGACGAGCGGGGGTGGGGTGCTTCGGCATAGTCGAGCCGGTGCCCCGGCAAGATGTCGGGCTCGCTCTCGACGGGCCTGCCCAACGTGTTCAGCTGCACGTCTGGGCGCTGCAGCGTCGCGTAGGAGAAGAGGAGCTGGTCGGCATCCACGGGCTCAGATTACGCCGTGTCACCCCAGGAGTGCATGGGCAATCGTGAAGATCACCAGACCCGCCAGGGCGCCGACGATGGTGCCGTTCAGGCGGATGTACTGCAGGTCGCGGCCCACCATGAGCTCGATCTTCTCCGTCGTCTCGGCGGCATCCCACTTCTCGACGGTGTCGGAGATGATCGAGGCGATGTCGTGCCGGTAGCGGTCGACGAGGAACACGGCGGCGTCGGTCGCCCACGTGTCGACGCGGTTCTGCAGTGCGGCATCCGTCGTGAGGCGCTCGCCGATCTCGGCGATGGCCACCGTCGCCCGGCGCCGCAGCGGGCTGTCGGCGTCGGCGAGAGAGCGCAGCAGGCCTGCCTTCGCCGTGCCCCATGCCTGCGCGGCGAGCTCGCGCACGCGGGGGCTGTCGAACACGGCGGCCTTGGCGTCTTCGAACCGGCCGATCGTGACGGGGTCGTGCCGCAGGTTGTCGGCGAGGCGGACGAGGTAGCCGTCGATCGCCGTGCGTGCGGGGTGCTGCGGGTCGGCGCGAACCGCCGCGACGAACTTCGTCGCCTCACGGTAGGCGGTCTCGTCGATGAGGCGGTGGGCGATCGAGGGCAACCAGCTCGGCAGGCGGCGCGAGAGCAGTCCGGTGAAGGCGTCCTGGTTGTTCTCGAGCCACGCGGCGATGCTGTCGGCGGCGAGGTCGACGGCGGCGTGGTGGGCATCGGCTTCGACGATGCGCGAGAGCCAGTCCCCGAGCGGCGGGGCCCACTCCGGGGCGATGAGGTGCTCGCGGGCGAGGTCTTCGATGACATGCTGCACGTCGTCGTCGCTCAGGGCGCTGAGGACTCCGGAGGCCATGACCGACGCCTCGGCGGCGATGCGATCGGCGTGCTCGGGCTGCGCGAGCCATTCGCCGAGCCGCGCCGACAGGGCGGTCGCCTCAAGCTTGGCGCGCACGACGTCGCCGCGCAGGAACTCGGTCTCGACGAACTCGCCGAGAGTGCGCCCGATCTCGTCCTTGCGGTGGGGGATGATCGCGGTGTGCGGGATGGGAATCCCGAGCGGGTGGCGAAAGAGCGCCGTCACGGCGAACCAGTCCGCGAGGGCGCCGACCATGCCGCCCTCGGCGGCCGCCCGCACGTAGGCGAGCCAGGGGAGCTGCTGCTGCAGGGCGAAGGCGACGACGAACACGATCGCCATGAAGACCAGTGCGCCGAGGGCGACGCCCTTCATGAAGCGCAGTCCGCGGCGCCGCTCCTGGTCGGCGGGGCTCAGCAGGTGAGTGGGGGTGCGCGCCATGGCGTCATCCTCGCACGGGAGGAGGCCGACACGGCGGGGGTTGCGGGCGGGGGCCGGGCCGGTGGGGGGCGGGCGGGCGGCGGGCGGGCGCGGCCGGGAGGCGTCGACAACTCCGGACAGAACCGGGTTTCGGGCCTGCAACGGGCGGGTGGCGGGCGGTTTCTCCGGAGTTGTCGACGCCCCTCCCCAGGGCTGACTGAGCGCGCCCCCTCCCCACATCCGGCTGTCGGCGAGCCCGGCACGCCGCGCCGCCCCGACGATCGTCGGCATGATGCACCTCGATGTGCCCCGGAACACCCTGCTGCGACGTTGCGACCTCTCCGGTCACGGCTTGAGCGACCGTCACGCGCGGCGCCTCGTTCGCGACGGCGTGCTGCTGAAAGCTCGACGGGGCGTGTTCCTCCGAGCGGACTGTGCGCCCTCCGTCGCCACGGCGGCACGCGCCGGAGGACGCCTCGCGTGCGTCTCGGCCCTTCAGCTCGCCGGCGTGTTCGTGCACGGCGGGGCGACGGATCAGCTCGGCAGCCTCGGCGCCGTCCACGTGCAGGTCTCGGCCCGCGCCAGCCGGCTGCCCGTGCCCGCACGCGGCGCGGGAGTACGGCTGCACTGGGTCGAAGTCCGTCGCCAGCAGCCTCCCCAGCACGCCACCGTCGGAGTCTTCGACGCGCTCGTGCAGGCCGCGGGCTGTCAATCCCCACGGGCGACGATCGCGTCGATCGACTCCGCCCTTCACCTCGGGCTGCTCCACAAGGACGACTTGGACGAGCTGTTCGACGCGCTTCCGCGCCGGCATCGTCGGCTGCGTGGGCTCGTCGACGGTTTCGCCGAATCCGGACCAGAGACGCTCGTACGGCTGATGCTCCGCGGCCTCGGCGTCCGCCCAGAGCTGCAAGTGGAGATCCGCGGCGTGGGGCGTGTCGACCTGCTCGTCGACGGCTGGCTCGTCATCGAGTGCGACAGCCGCGCACACCACAGCAGCTGGGCCGACATCCGCAAGGACCGCCGCCGCGACCAGAAGCTCGCGGCCCTCGGATACGCGGTCTATCGCCCGATAGCCGAGGACATTCTGTACAACCCCGACACCGTGCTGAGTGCGCTCAAGGGGCTGCTGTTCGGGATGCGGCGTCGCTGACCCGTCGACAACTCCGGACGGATCGTCGCCCGGGCCGCCCCCAACCGCCCAACTCCCCATTCCTCCGGAGTTGTCGACGCGCTACGGGCGCAACACCGTCGCCGTCAGGACTCGACCGGCCCCAGCCAGGCCGAAGCGACCGTCGCGTGAGCGGACTCGGGGTCAGAGGGGTGGAAGAGCCCCGCGACCACGTCGCGATAGAGCCGGCTGAGCTCGGAGCGCGTGAAGTACGACGAGCCGCCCGCCGCGAGGACGGCGTCATCGACGACGGATTTCGCCATCGTCACGGCCCGATGCTTGACGCCGCTCAGCAGCGAGAACCAGCGGGCCCCGTGGTCGATGAGACCGTCGACGTCGCGGCAGAGCGCCTCGATCTGCGGGGGCAGCGCGTCGTAGGCGAGGGCCATTTCGGCGATGCGCCAGCGGATGTCGGGGTCCTGGCTGTACGTCTTGCCCGTCTTCTTCGAGGTGCGCTGCTGCACCGTCTCGACGGCGACATCGAGCGCCCGCCGCGCGATGCCGGTGTAGACCGAGGCGAGCAGCAGCTCGAAGACGCTGAAGATCCCGAAGACGATCGGGTCGGGATTGGGTCCTGGCGCCACACGCCGCACGACCCGGTCAGCCGGCGCGATCACGCCGTGCAACTCGGTCGTACGCGACTGTGTGCCGCGCATGCCCAGTGTGTCCCAGTCGTCGCGCGTCACGACGGCCTCTGACCGCGGAACGAAGGCATAGACCAGTTGCGGAGCATCGGGCGAGGTCGTGTCGAGGCCGTGCAGGCCCAGCTGCGTCCACACGGGGGCGAGTGACGTGAAGATCTTCGTTCCGGTGAACGCGTACCCGCCGTCGGGCTGAGGCGCCGCGTCGGTATCGCTGCCGAACAGCACGAGGTCGTTGCCAGCCTCACTGATCCCGAAGGCGAACACCTCGCCCGCGGCGGCGCCCTCCTGCACGAACCGCAGGCTGTCGATGCCGCGATCGGCGAGCACCTTGGCGACCCCTGTCCAGACGAGGTGCATGTTGATCGCGAGTGCTGTCGCAGGAGCAGCCGTCGCGAGGCGCTGCTGCAGAACGGATGCCTCGGCCAGGCCGAGCCCCGCACCCCCGAGGTCGCGCGGCACGAGGATCGCGAGGTAGCCGTTCGCCTTCAGATCGGCGAGGTCGTCCTCGGGAAAGGTGTTGTCCCGGTCATACACGACGGCGCGGGCACGGAAGCGCTCGAGGAGGTCGTCGGGCAGCAGGTCCGCGGGGTCGAAGGTCGTCATGACAGTGCCTCTCTCAGGTGCCCGATGGTGTCGTCGGGCTTGTCGCGGTGCGGCGAGTGGCCGGCGCCCGCGACGACGGACATCATCACGAGCGGGTTCGTGAGCACGTCGCGTGCGAGCGCGCCCGTGAAGATCGAGTACACCGTCGGGTCGGACGCGATGACGTGGGTCGGGATCGAGAGGCGGGATGCAGCGTCCCTTTCGTCCCACGTCGAGTTCTGGGCGCTCGTCTGCTCGACCGCCCAACGGCTGGCCTGCTGAGCCGACAGCGCCTTGAGCTCGATGTCGTTCTCGTGCCAGGTCGGATGCTCGGCGCGGATGGCCGCCGGCGTGGGGTCGGCGAACGAGCGTTCCAGGCTCGTGCGCACGATCTCGCGGTCGCGGGCGCCCAGGTGGATCGCGGGGTCGATCAGCACGAGTCTGCGCGTCCACGCTGGGTCGGTCGCGGCTGTCGCCGTGGAGGCCGCCGCACCGAGCGAATGGCCGATCACGAGGTCCCACGATCCGCCGTCATCGGGGCGTGTGACCGCGAGGTCGGTGGCATAAGCGGCGATCGTGTAGTCCAGGGCTCGCGGCGCCGTCCCGTGGCCACGAAGGTCGACCGCGACCGCGTGCCAGCCGTCCTCGGCGAGGGCTATGCCGTAGCGCCACATGAGCGCGCCGTTCGAGCCCAGGCCGTGCACGAGCAGGGCGTGGCGATCAGCGGCGGGATCGCCCCAGGACAGACGGGGGAGGGTCACGGGAGCCGGCATGGTTCCAGGGTAGGCCGCGCCCGGGTCACAGGCCGAGGAGCTCCCCGCCGAAGACGATGATCGCCGCCGCGGGCACCACGACGGCTGCCGCAGCGAGCACGATGAGCAAGAGGATGTTGCCGAGCAGGGTGAGCACGAAGGCTCCGGTCGCAGAGAGGTTCTTCGTCACACTCCAACGCTATGAACGCGGCCGGGGGTGCGGCATCCGTCTGCGGCACGACCTGCGTACCTCTCGAGGATGATCAGGGCTGGGTGAGGGTCGAGATCGGTTCGGTGTCGGGGATCGGGCTCACGTCACGGTGCCTCAGATCGGGGAACCAGCGCACGAAGACGACGGCGACGAGCAGCCCGGCGGCGGCGAATCCGGTTCCGGCGATGTACGCACCGCTCGGGCCGATGTCGTCGATGAGGAAGCCCGCGATCGACGACCCGGCTGCGGCGCCGATGAGCTGTCCCGTGCCGACCCAGCCATAGGCCTCGGCCGTCTCGCTGAACTTCACGCTCGCCGAGGTCATCGCGAAGATGACCGCGAGGGCGGGGGCGATTCCGATGCCGGCGAGCACGAGGGTGCCGCCGAGCCACCACACGTTGAGTGAGAGCATCGTGAGCGACAGGCCGACCGTGACGATGGCGAGGCGCCGCGCCATCGACCAGCGCCCCATCGGCAGGTGGCCGAGGGCGAGACCGCCGCCGAGGCTGCCGAAGGCGAAGACGGCGAGCACGAGGCCCGCCTCGAGGCCGCCGTGGTCGAACGTCGCGACGACGCCGGCCTCGACCGAGGCGCACGCGCCGATCAGCAGGAAGCCTACGACCGTCGCGAGCAGGACGGGTGGCTTGGCCAGCACGCGCCCGATCCCGCGGCGGCTCGGCGGAATCCGCACGCGCCCGAGTTCGGGGGACAGGACGAACCACGTGCCGCCGCCGATCAGCACGACGACGACGACCAGGAGCGCGGGGACGGTTCCCACCTGCGTCGCGACGAAGGTGATGACGACGGGCGCGAGGATCCAGATGACTTCTTGCAGCGAGGCGTCCAGCGAGTACAGCGGCGTGAGCTGCTTGGCCGGCACCATCTTGGGGTAGATCGTGCGGACGGCGGATTGCACGGGCGGCGTCGACAGGCCGGCGATGAGACCCAGCGCCATGTACAGCGCAAGCGGCAGGACGAGCAGGGCGATCGAGAGGATCGCGAGCGCGCAGACGACGAGGGCGATCGAGATGACGCGCCGCATGCCCCAGCGGCCCATCCAGCGGCTGGTGACGGGCCCGGCCACGGCCTGCCCGATCGAGGTCGCCGCGAGCACGAGGCCTGCTGCCCCGTACGAGCCGGTGACGTGCTCGATGTGCAGCAGCACCGCCAGGCTCGTCATCCCATTGGGGAAGCGCGCCGTCAATTGCGCTGCCATGATCCGCCCGACGCCGGGCGTGCGCAGAAGCTCCCGGTACCCCGCCACGGATCAAAGGTAGTGCTTCGGGATGCTGCCGGGCGACACGCCCACGACACGCCAGGGCGTCCGATCATCGCCCGATCCGATGTCGGAACCCCCTCGTAGCGTCCCGCCTGTGGATCGTTTGAGTGCGGGGCCTCCGAAACTGGCGTGATCCTGGCCTTTTCGGACACCGCAGCCAGTGTCGATCCTGTGGATGAATCGGTGGACAACTTGTGTTGTACCTGTAGAGAACGGTGGAAAACTACACGGATGTAACTACTAGACCTTGTGGTGCTATCGAATGTCGGCACCCATATGTAGTATTGGACTCCCGGTGGGGGGAAACCGCCGGAAAGCATCGAATGTAAGGGGGAGACGGATCCACATGGCGATCACGGTCTACACGAAGCCGTCGTGCGTGCAGTGCACCGCGACGTATCGAGCACTCGACTCGAAGGGCCTCGAGTACGAGGTTCTCGACCTCTCCGAGGACCCCTCGGCACTCGAGCAGGTGAAGGCGCTCGGCTACATGCAGGCGCCTGTCGTCATCACCGATGAGGACCACTGGTCGGGCTTCCGTCCCGACAAGATCGACGAGCTCGCGTCTCGTCTCTGATCAGGACGCATCACTGAGGGGGAAGGCCATGCAGGTCGCCGTTGAGGCACCGCTGCTGGTGTACTTCTCCAGCGTTTCCGGCAACACCGCCCGCTTCATCGAGAAGCTGGGCATGCGTGCCGCACGCATCCCGCTGTATCCATCTCACGAACCCCTTCTCGTCGACGAGCCGTTCGTCCTGGTCACTCCCACCTACGGGGGCGGCCAGGGTCGAGGCGAAGAGAAGGGGGCCGTTCCCAAACAGGTGATCCGGTTCCTCAACGACGAGCGAAACCGTCGTCACATCCGCGGGGTCATCTCCGCGGGGAACACCAACTTCGGCGAGGCGTTCTGCCTCGCCGGCGACATCATCAGCCGCAAGTGCCGTGTGCCCCACTTGTATCGGCTAGAAGTATTCGGCACGCCCGAGGACATCGATCGCGTGAGCGACGGATTGGAACAATGGTGGAATCTGCAGTGACCGAGGCGCGGACCGACTTCAAGCACAACCCCGCGTTCGAAGGGCTGGATTACCACGCCCTCAACGCGATGCTGAATCTGTACGACGCCGACGGCAAGATCCAGTTCGACGCCGACAAGCGTGCGGCGAGGGAGTACTTCCTGCAGCACGTCAACCAGAACACGGTGTTCTTCCACTCCCTCAAGGAGCGGCTCGACTACCTCGTCGAGAAGGAGTACTACGAGCCGACCGTGCTCGAGAAGTACTCGTTCGACTTCATCTCGAAGCTCAACGACTTCGCGTACTCGAAGAAGTTCCGCTTCGAGACGTTCCTCGGTGCGTTCAAGTACTACACGAGCTACACGCTCAAGACCTTCGACGGCAAGCGCTACCTCGAGCGCTTCGAGGACCGCGTCGTCATGACGGCGCTGGGCCTGGCCGACGGCGATGAGAAGCTCGCGATGGACCTGGTCGAAGAGATCATTTCGGGTCGCTTCCAGCCGGCGACGCCGACGTTCCTCAACTCGGGCAAGGCGCAGCGCGGCGAACTCGTCTCGTGCTTCCTGCTGCGCATCGAAGACAACATGGAGTCGATCTCGCGCGGCATCAACTCGTCGCTGCAGCTGTCCAAGCGCGGCGGCGGCGTTGCCCTGCTCCTGTCGAACATCCGCGAAGCGGGCGCGCCGATCAAGCAGATCGAGAACCAGTCTTCGGGCATCATCCCCGTCATGAAGCTCCTCGAAGACAGCTTCAGCTACGCCAACCAGCTCGGTGCGCGTCAGGGTGCCGGCGCTGTCTACCTCAACGCCCACCACCCCGACATCATGCGCTTCCTCGACACCAAGCGTGAGAACGCCGACGAGAAGATCCGCATCAAGACGCTGTCGCTGGGTGTCGTGGTGCCCGACATCACCTTCGAGCTCGCCAAGAACGGCGAGGACATGTACCTGTTCTCTCCGTACGACGTCGAGAAGGTCTACGGCGTGCCGTTCGGTGACATCTCCGTCACCGAGAAGTACCGCGAGATGGTCGATGACGCGCGCATCAAGAAGACCAAGATCAACGCTCGCGAGTTCTTCCAGACGATCGCTGAGATCCAGTTCGAATCGGGCTACCCGTACATCATGTTCGAGGACACGGTGAACAAGGCCAACCCGATCAAGGGCCGGATCAACATGTCCAACCTGTGCAGCGAGATCCTGCAGGTCAACACGCCGACGACGTACAACGAGGACCTGTCGTACGACCAGATCGGCAAGGACATCTCCTGCAACCTGGGTTCGATGAACATCGCCCTCGCGATGGATGGCGGCAACATCGGCCAGACCGTCGAGACGGCCATCCGGGGGCTCACCGCCGTGAGCGACCAGAGCCACATCACCTCGGTGCGCTCCATCGAAGACGGCAACGACCGCTCGCACGCGATCGGCCTCGGGCAGATGAACCTGCACGGATACCTCGCCCGCGAGCACGTCCGCTACGGCTCGGAAGAGGGCCTCGACTTCACCAACATCTACTTCTACACGGTGCTCTACCACGCGCTGCGCGCGTCGAACGTCATCGCGAAGGAGCGGGGTCAGGTCTTCGACGGGTTCTGGGACTCCACCTACGCGTCCGGGGAGTTCTTCGACAAGTACATCGACCAGGAGTGGGTGCCGCAGACCGAGCGCGTCGCCGAGCTCTTCGCCGGTGTCCACATCCCCACGCAGGAGGACTGGACGGCGCTGAAGGCCAGCATCCAGAAGCACGGGATCTACAACCAGAACCTGCAGGCCGTGCCGCCGACCGGTTCGATCTCGTACATCAACAACTCGACGTCGTCGATCCACCCGATCGCGTCGAAGGTCGAGATCCGCAAGGAAGGTAAGCTCGGCCGCGTCTACTACCCGGCGCCGTTCATGACGAACGACAACCTCGAGTACTACGAGGACGCCTACGAGATCGGCTACGAGAAGGTCATCGACACGTATGCCGCGGCGACGCAGCACGTCGACCAGGGCCTGTCGCTCACGCTGTTCTTCAAGGACACCGTCACGACGCGCGACATCAACAAGGCGCAGATCTACGCGTGGCGCAAGGGCATCAAGACGATCTACTACATCCGCCTGCGGCAGCTGGCACTCGAGGGCACCGACATGACCGAGTGTGTCTCGTGCATGCTGTAGTGGCTTTGATCTGGGATTTTTCGAAAGGCAATCATGGCTGAGAAGCTGCAGCTCCTGAACCACGTGCAGGCGATCAACTGGAACCGCATCCAGGACGACAAAGACCTCGAGGTGTGGAACCGCCTCGTGAACAACTTCTGGCTGCCCGAGAAGGTGCCGCTGTCCAACGACATCCAGTCCTGGAATACGCTCACCGATGACGAGCAGATCCTGACGATGCGGGTGTTCACGGGTCTCACCCTGCTCGACACGATCCAGGGCACGGTCGGCGCCGTCTCGCTCATCCCCGACGCGATCACGCCGCACGAAGAGGCCGTCTACACGAACATCGCGTTCATGGAGTCGGTGCACGCCAAGAGCTACTCGTCGATCTTCTCGACGCTGTGCTCGACGAAAGAGATCGACGAGGCGTTCCGCTGGTCGACCGAGAACACGAATCTGCAGAAGAAGGCGCAGATCATCGTGGACTACTACCGCGGCGATGACCCCCTCAAGCGCAAGGTCGCTTCGACCCTGCTCGAATCGTTCCTGTTCTACTCGGGCTTCTACCTGCCGATCTACTGGTCGTCGAAGGCGAAGCTCACGAACACGGCCGATCTCATTCGCCTCATCATCCGTGACGAGGCCGTGCACGGCTACTACATCGGCTACAAGTACCAGCGCGGACTCGAGACCGTCGACCAGGCGACGCGCGACGAGCTGAAGGACTACACGTTCTCGTTGTTGTATGAGCTGTACGAGAACGAAGTTCAGTACACGCAAGACCTCTACGACCCCGTGGGTCTCACTGAAGATGTCAAGAAGTTCTTGCACTACAACGCCAACAAGGCGCTCATGAACCTCGGCTACGAGGCGATGTTCCCCTCGTCGGTGACGAACGTGAACCCCGCGATCCTGTCCGCGCTTTCGCCGAACTCCGACGAGAACCACGACTTCTTCTCGGGCTCCGGTTCGTCGTACGTCATCGGCAAGGCTGAGGCGACCGAAGACGACGACTGGGACTTCTAAAAGTCCAGGTCAAGCAGGTAATCACCGGATCGCACCATGAACACTGAGGCCCCCGCCAGCAGCTCGCATAGAGCCCCCGGCGGGGGCCTTGCCCACGTTTTGCCCACATTCTGTGAGCGGCTGACCTCCTCAGAGGGGACGAACGATGGCCAAGGGTGACATCAGTACGTACAACGAGGACGGCGTCTGGAAGCGAAGTACGGCGAGAACGGCATCAAGCTCGACCACACGACGGCCGCGCGCAGTCGGTCACGAACCGGTACCTGCTGGAAACGCCCAGCCGTGTGCAGGCGATCAACATCGAGGACCTGGTCACTCCGACCGCGAATCCTGCGATGGCCAAGACGTTGTTCGCTGGGCCAGCGTCGGGTCGCGCGTTTAGCCTGCCACAGTGCTCGGCTGCTCAGTAAATCTCAACGGCCTTCCAATCGGTTAGGCCCTCGTGTGCGCTTGTCGGCGCGCGCGAGGCCGTTCGCTCTGACAGAGCGGGGCAGGGCAGGTACTGATCCATCGGGTGGCCGCCGGCACGCAGGATGTATGCCGCGGGGCCGGGGTGAAGTGCGGGTGATCTTCGAGTTTCACCCTTGTTGCTGGTTTTCCCCGCCCCTACGTTGTGGCGTACAGAGAGGGGGTCCCCAGCTTCCCTCTCTCTTGGTGCAATGCCCGCTGCGAAAATCCGGGGTCGGTTCCGGCGACACGGCTGAAGGGTGGGCTTGGGTGACGCCAAGCGCCCAGGCCCACCGCATCTTGTTCGGATGCCGGTGAGCCACGAGAACGCCTCGGGGCTGCCGTATCGGTAGGTGACGTCTGAATTGGGCAGCCCAGCAGGGTGAGCAAAGTGTCACATATGAGCGAGTTGGTCAGCGCATACCCGCTATTTAGGGCAGCAGAGTACTTCCGTAAGTGTGGCTGAGAGCGTCTTCACCCGAGGGTGATCTTCATTGTCACCCGGGTGATCTCTGCACTGCCCGATATGCCTAGTTGTCAGAAGGCTGAGTGTGGTATTTCGCTGCTATTCGCTTTCTTGCATGCACGCGCGAAATGCTGCAAATATGCACGTGATTCTGCGGACGACGCGAAACCAGACGTGCATGTGCCGGCCCGCTTCAGCTATCGCCGCTCTGACATGATCGGCATCCATCAGGGTCTGTGATTGCGAATTAACAAGGGGGAGGTGGCCACTTCCATTTCACCCAGCGTGCAGATACCTTCGGCCAACACGGACCGGCTTTTCATTGGCGGACGACCGAACACACAGGGAGCGAACGTGGAGATCAAGGATAAATGCGCGCACAAGACACGCCGAATGGGAGTTATCGCTGTTGCGGCTCTCGTCGTTAGCGGCGGCTTCTGGTTGGCGGCACCTGCGAGCGCGCAGACTGTGCACGCAACGTTCGACGTCTCCTGTACTCAGGGGTATGTCAATGAGGGGAACCCATTCGCGGTTGGTGTCGAGGTCGACGTGATTCTGCCGGACACGATCCATGCTGGAGACACTGTCTATCCCGAGGTCACCGTAGACCTCGAGCTGCCTGCCGAGGTCGCCGAAGCCATCCTCGACAACGGTTACCAAACCATGGAAGGCTTCGTCAATGTCACGGTGGACATCACCGCGCCGGACAACACGTCAAGCCCGCTGACAGCAACGAACTTTCCGTTGCCTCTCACCACCGTCCCTGACCCGGCAGCACCATTTCCGATCGTGGCCTCGCCATCCTTTCCGGCGTACACGTTCGGCCCGTCGGGTAGCTACCTGATTCACGTACAGGGGTCGGCGGTGACCATCACGGGGGTTACCGTGAGCGAGCCCGGCGGCGGCACCTTCACGTTGGGTGACTTCGGTTGCACCGTGGACGGAATTATCGAAGTGGGAGCGATCGAAGTGCAGGATCCGTCACAACCTGCTCCGCCGGCACCGGACCGCCCGAGCCGACCGGCGCTACCAGTGGTTTCCGGATAGCAATCGCGATGAACACTCTCGGCGGCCTGGGCTTGCGCGCACGGCATGCAAGCCCAGGCTGGCGGAGGCTCCCACCGTCTGGTGTTCTTGCGCTCGCCCTGATCATGATGCTTGCCAGCTGCGCGAACCCGGCGCCCGTCGCCGAACGTATGAACCAGGACGCCTTTCGTGACCAACCCACGCTCGCGCCGAAGGCTCCACTCAGCGACGACCAGATCGCGCTTCTGCCTGAAGCCTCCTACGACGCCGTGATCCCCGGACTACTTACCTACTCCGATTCGGCTCGGACCTCCGCAACCGCATACATGGTCGAGTCCGATGTGCCACTCTTTGGAGCGGATCGCTCTGAACCTGTTGCGCGGTTCGCCGCGGTGAACTTTCTCGGCGAGCCCTCAGTGCTGGTGGAGATTCTGAGACAAGGTGACTGGTCGTTGATACTCACGCCATCACGTCGCGAGCTACCCTCACAGCGCTCCGCCAGCGCTTCGACTCCGCCCGCGGCGCAGACCGCAGCATGGGTACGTAGCGATAAGCTCCGCAATCCGCGCCCGATCACGTCGCAGATCGTTGTCGTCGTGTCTGACGAGACGCTCACCATCCTGGAAGGTGACGCCGTTCAACACGTGTTCGAAGTGGGTGTAGGCACTCCAGAAACCCCGACGCCGGTCAACGTCTTGGGGTATCTGCAGGCCCAATACCTGGACCCCGCCCAACAGCAGGACACGCACCGAATCCAGCTGACGTCTTTGCACGCAACCGCTGCGGATGAGCCATACGGAGGGAGTGTCGGCGGGCTGATCGGCATTCATTATCAACAAGTGGCCCGCGGTGCGGTTTCCCACGGATGCCTCCGCCTCGGCGCGGAAGCCATTGAAGCCGTCGACGCTCTTCCTTTGGGGACGCTCGTCACGATCCTGCCGTGACGCGTCGGCGCCATGGCGACGTGGTGAATCGGGCGTCACACGTGCCCACATTTTGCCCACGAACGTCCGCGGTTAGCGGGTTACCGAGTGGGTGAGTGTGCGGCGAAATGCCGCGTGATTCCGCGGCAGACGCCGCCACGACAACCCAATGTCCAGAACCGCGACTTCTTCTCGGGATCCGGTTCGTCGTACGTCATCGGCAAAGCCGAAGCGACCGAAGACGACGACTGGGACTTCTAGAAGCCTTCGCGGCGCCGCGAGTCGCCGTTTGCGCGCTGACGCAGTCGGGGCGGGACGCCCCGTCGTGGGACGAGACGGCTACGCCGGCCCGAGTTGCACAAGGCACTGCGCGCGGTTTGGGAAAGCCCCAGGCAAACCTCGGCCGTGACGGCGGACGCCGACGTAGCTAGGCTCGACCCACGCCGCCGGAGGCGTCACCGGAAGGATCGCCGTGCCACGCTTCGACCTGCCCGAATCCGAGTTGCGGACCTACCGGCCTGAGGTCCGCGAACCTGCCGACTTCGACGACTTCTGGGAGCGCACGCTGACCGAAGCGCGGGCGGTCGGCGACGCCGCCGTGCTCACCCCCGTGGCCACGGCGCTGCGGCACATCGAGGTGTACGACCTCGTCTTCCCTGGCTTCAGCGGCGACCCGATCCGCGCCTGGTACCTCCGCCCGGCGGGCGTCACGGGACGCCTGCCCGCGGTCGTCGAGTTCCTCGGCTACGGCGGCGGTCGCGGCCTGCCGCACGAGCGCCTCGCGTGGGCGGCATCCGGTCGTGCACACATCGTCATGGACACGCGCGGGCAGGGCGCCACATGGGGCGGCGGCGGGGACACCGCCGATCCGCACGGCACCGGTCCAAGCGTGCCGGGACTCATGACCCGGGGCATCGAGGACGCCGAGGACTACTACTACCGCCGGCTCATCACCGACGCCATCCGCTGCGTGGACGCGGCGCTCGGTCTCGACGGCGTCGACCCGGACCGGGTGGCCATCACGGGCATCAGTCAGGGTGGCGGGCTCACCGTCGCGGTGAGTGGCCTTCACCCGCGGCTGGTCGCCGCGATGCCGGACGTGCCCTTTCTCTGCCACTTCGAGCGGGCGGTGGGGATGACCGACACGGACCCCTACGCCGAGATCGTGCGCTATCTCGCCGTACACCGCGGCAGTGGTGATGCCGAGCGGGTGTTCAACACGCTCTCGTACGTCGACGGCGTCAACTTCGCGCGGCGGTCCTCCGTGCCGGCGCTGTACTCCACGGCGATCCTCGACGACACCTGCCCGCCGTCGACGGTGTTCGCCGCCTTCAACCACCTCGCCACCGCAGACCGCCGCATCGACGTCTATGGCTTCAACCGGCACGAGGGCGGCGAGGTCTACCGGTTCCCCGCGCAGGCTGCCTTCCTCGCCGCCCTCGGCTGCTGACCGGCGCGGCCTCAGGCGGCTGATCTCCGTGTCGCGGAGCGACGAGTCCCGACCACCCGGATGCTCCCTACCGTGCCAAGCACTGCGACGACGCCGCACAGCGGCTGCCAAAGACGCATGTCACTGCCGCGGGCGGGTGACGTGCGGGTGAACTCCGATTTCACCCTTGTCGCTGGTTTCCCGCGGCGTCTACCGTGTGGCGTACAGAGAGGGTTGTCCCCAGCTTCCCTCTCACTTGGTGCACTGCCTGCTGCGAGAGCCGGGTCAGGACCGGTCAGTCAGCGGAAGGGCGGGCCCGGGTGACGCCAAGCGCCCGGGCCCACCGCACCTCGCTCGGGCTGACGGCCGCCAGGCGGAAGAGCGCCACTTCGGGTGGCGAGGACATCGCGGTGACCCGCCCGCGTCGTCTGTCATCGGCGAGGCCGCAGCCACCAAACCATGGGTGCCCGGCGTTCGTCGCTCTGAACGTGGTTGGTGGGCGCTGACGCGATTGGTAGCGTTGCGGGTGAAGTCTCGGCGCCGGCAGCGTCCCGTCGACCGCGACCCTTCACACCCGGAGCAGCGATCGACATGCAGAGTCGTACGAGAGAGAGCGCGCTTTCGCGCCCACCTTTCTGTGCGACCGGCGTGGATGACCTCGACTCCGTCTCTCTGATCCCTCCGGCGAACGATCACGTGCCGACGGGGAGCGCCACCCGGGCATCACGAGGCCCCCGTGTCCTGCGGGGTGTGCTGGCGGCATCCGTCTCGACCTTCATCGCCCTCTTGTCGCACGTCGCGGGGGGCGGCGAGATGCCCGGCTGGGCCGGTGTCATCGTGCCGTGGCTGCTCGCGGTCATGGTCTGCACGCTGCTGACCGGTCGGTCCCTCTCGCTGTGGCGACTGTCGGCCGCGGTCGTCGCGAGCCAGGCCCTGTTCCACGAGCTCTTCGTCCTGGGGATGTCGCGCGGGTCCGGTGCCTCGTCGCCGGCGCTGTTCACCCATCACGTCACCGCGTCGACAACCGTGTCGGCGCCCGGAGTCGCGCCGGACGGAGTGACGATGTGGCTCGGCCACGCAGTCGCCGCAGTCGTGACGCTCGCCGTGCTGTACCGCGGCGAGCGCGGTGTCCGCCGGCTTCTCGCCCTGGCAGGTGACGTCCTGCATGCGGCGACCCGGCGCCTCGCGTCGGTCAGCGTCGTGCTCGCACCGCGCCGTATCGCCGCCGTCGCCATCGAACGGCGCGCGATGGCTCCGCTCGGATGGCACCCCTCTTCGCTCGCGCGGCGCGGGCCCCCTCTCTTCGTATCGGTCTGATCTCTCCTCCGGAATCCTTCGGAGGGTGACCCCCGTCGCCTGCTCCGTGAGCAGGTGACACTCGTCCGCTGCGTCACGACGTGACGCGTGATCGAAGAGGTTTGTCATGTCCCGTTTTCGCATGCTCGCGGCGGGGGTGGCTGTGGCGATGTTCGCGGTCTTGTCCGCGGCCGACCCGGCATCCGCGCACGACAAGCTCATCGCCAGTTCGCCCACGGCGGGCGAGGCACTCGCCGAGGCACCTGCGGCGGTGTCGCTGACGTTCTCGGGCGACGTGCTCACCACCGGCGCGGTCGTCGTGATCGTCGACGCCGAGGGCGCCGACTGGATCGCCGAGGCGCCCGTCCCCGAGGGCAACGAGGTCACCGCCGAGGTGCGTCCTGGAATGCCCGAGGCCGGATACGAACTGCGCTGGCGGGTCGTGTCGGACGACGGCCACCCGATCTCGGGCATCATCCCGTTCACGGTCGGCGATGGCGAGCCGTTGGCGCGCGCCACGGATGCGGGGTCAGGGGCCGGGGCGGTCGCACCCGATAAGGCGGGCGCACCCGAGAACGCCGGCGTACAAGAGAGTCAGGCCACACAGGAGAACCCCGCGCTGCGGACGGTTCTCATCGGCGCGGGCGGAGCGATCGTCGCGGTCGCCCTGTTCGCGCTCTTCCGATTCCTTCGTCGGCACCGATCCGGTGTCGACACCGGCGGCTCCCATCGATGAGTCGTCGAACCATCTGTGAAAGGCACACCCCCGTGATCATCAAGAAAAACATCGCCCTCCGCGCCGGGATCCTGCTCGCTGCGGCATCCTTCGCTCTCACCGGCTGCGCGTCGAGCGCCGCTCCCGCCCCGGAGCCCGCCTACGCCGAGACCGTTTCACCCGCCGCGGACTCGATCGAGATCGCCGACGCGTGGGTGAAAGCGGTCGACGGCGGGATGTCCGCCGCGTTCGGTGAGCTGACGAACAGCAGCGACGCCGACGTCACGGTCGTCGGAGCCGAGGCGGCAGTGTCGCCGATGCTCGAGCTGCACGAGACGGTCGCCAACGACACCGGCGAGATGATGATGCGTCCGGTCGACGGCGGCTTCGTGATCCCCGCATCCGGAATGCTGACGCTCGAACCGGGGGGCAACCACATCATGCTGATGCAACTCACCCAGCCGCTGCACGCCGGAGACGAGCTCGCCCTGACCCTCCTCCTGTCCGACGGCTCCTCGTTCGAGTTCGTCGCCCCCGTGAAGGACTTCGCCGGAGCGAACGAGAACTACGACGGGGACATGGAGATGGACCACAAATGAGCCGCGGCCGGGACGACATTCCCGGCCGCCGCAGCGCGACCCGGCGACAGTTCCTCCTCGGAGGCGCTGTCGCCGGTGTCGGCGCAGCAGCGGCGGTCGGCATCGACCTCGTCGTCCGTTCACAGGACCCGGCGCCTGCCCCGGCGGCATCCGTGCCCCTCAACGGCGACACGACGGTCCCCTTCCACGGCGCCCACCAGGCCGGCATCGACACCGACGCGCAAGCGCACGGGGTCTTCCTCGCCCTCGATCTGCTGCCCGGGACCGATCGGGACGGACTGCGGCGGATGATGCGGATCCTCACCGATGACGCCGCCCGCCTCACACAGGGTCAGGGCGCACTGGCTGACACGGAGCCCGAACTCGCCGTCTCGCCCGCGCGGCTGACGGTCACGTTCGGCTTCGGCCCGGAACTCGTGAGCCGCGCCCAGGGAAAGGCGCCTTCCTGGCTGCGCCCCCTGCCGGCCTTCACGATCGACCGGCTGCAGCCGGAGTACAGCGACGGCGACCTGCTGATCCAGGTCGCCGCCGACGACCCGCTCACGGTCGCACACGCGTCGCGGATGCTGCTGAAGGATGCCCGCAGCTTCGCGACCCTGCGCTGGTCGCAGCAGGGGTTCCGTCGCGCGCACGGGACCGTGAAGCCCGGCACCACGATGCGGAATCTGTTCGGCCAGGTCGACGGCACTTCGAACGTCAGCCCCGGCACGCCGGACTTCGACCAGGTCGTGTGGAACACCGACGGGTGGATGGCCGGCGGAACAAGCCTCGTGATCCGTCGCATCGACATGAACCTCGACACGTGGGACCGCCTCGACCGAAGCGGCCGAGACCAGTCGGTGGGCCGCTTCCAATCCACCGGCGCGCCGCTGACCGGAACAGACGAGTTCGACGAGCCCGACTTCACGGCAACCGACGCGATCGGCTTCCCTGTGATTCCGGAGTTCTCGCACCTGCGGCGTGCACGCAGTGACAACCCCACCGAACGGATCTTCCGTCGGGCATACAACTACGACGACATGCCCGTCGCGGGGGAGATCTCGAGGGCCGGACTGATCTTCGTCTCCTTCCAGGCCGACGTCGATCGTCAGTTCACCCCGATCCAGCGGCGACTCGATGAGCTCGACCTGCTCAACGAGTGGACGACGCCGATCGGCTCGGCCGTCTTCGCCGTACCACCGGGCTGCGCGGCGGGCGGCTACATCGGGGAGGGCCTCCTGACGTGACCGCTCGGCCCCCGGTCGGTCGGGTTCTCCCGGATGCCCGCACATGATGCTTGTTCTCGCGGAACGCGCACCGCTATTGTGAGCGCACGTCGGCCGCGCATGGGGATTGCGGCTGCCGCTCATCTGGGGGAACAGTGCCGTTTCTTAAAGGCGCGCGCATCGAAGGACTCGACGTCCTGCGCGGCATCGCCATCTTGCTCGTGCTCATCCGGCATTCGTATCCGGAGGTGACAAGCGCGGGGGGATTGATCGGCGTCGTGGTGTTCTTCACCCTGAGCGGCTACCTCATCACGGGGCTCCTGATGTCGGACCTGCGGCGGTACGGAAAAGTGCGCTACGGGCGGTTCTATCGGAACCGCGCGATCCGCCTCGTTCCTGCACTGGTCTTCCTGCTCATCGGGTTCGTCATCGTCGAGGGGGTGCTCAACATCTCCGACACCCGCCCACAGGTGGTCCGCACGGTCATGGTCGCTCTCACGTACACGATGAACGTGCCGTTCTTCAGTCACGGCAGCGGCAATATGAGTCACCTGTGGACCCTCGCCAACGAAGAGCAGTTCTACCTGGTGTGGCCTCTCGTCTTGGCGATCGGACTGCGGTGGAAGCGCCTTCGGCTCGTTGTCGCTGTGACGGCCGTGCTCATCTTCGCCGGCAACTGTCTCTGGCTCACGCTCGTCGCCCCCGATTACTGGCTGACCTACAACGCTGTCACCACCTGGACGATCGCGATGGTCATCGGAGCGGCGGCGCAGCTCGGGCAGCATCACATCTCGCGTTACGTGTACGGGCGCCGTGCGACCGCCGGCGCCTGCCTGGGTGGGCTGGCGCTGATCGTCTATGCCGTCGTTCCGGGCGCGAAGGAGCTCCCCGCGACCTACTACGTCGGAGGAATCGTGATCGGTCTTCTGACCGTTGTGGTGCTGTGGAAGCTTCGCGATGTTCCCGTCGTGCCCCTGGCCGTGAAGCCCCTCCTGGGGCTCGGAGCGATCTCGTACGCCGCCTACCTCTGGAACTACCCCCTGACCTGGTGGCTTCGCGACGCGGGCTGGGAGTACTGGCAGATCGGCGCTTTCGTGCTGACGATCCTCGCGGCGACGGCCTCGTGGTTCCTGGTCGAGAAACCGTTCGACAATCTGAAGGCGGGACTCGATCGTCGCTCGACTGGCGACCCCCGAGCCGGTCTTCGCCGCCGAACCCGAGCACCGATGAGCCTCCGCGCCGACCCGCGCGGGAGCGCGATAACGTGGCAGGCATGAAGCGCCCCCTGTCTCTCGCCGCGGTCGCCCTCGTCTTCGTGCTCACCGGCTGTGCAGCGTCTGATCCCTCGCCGACGGCCACGCCGAGCGGAACCGCGACGGTGTCCGCCACTCCGACTCCGACACCGGCTACCGAGACACCTGCCGCCGAGACGCCGGCAGCGGATGCACCCACTGAGACAGCGCCGCCGGCCGACGCGCCGGCAGAGGGGGACACGCTGGCGTCTTTGAGCATCGTCGCCCCGGAAGCCACGGGCGTGCGGGAGACCGAACCGGGGCGGTGGGAGATCTCCACCAGCATCCCCACGCCGCGCGGCGAGCCGGGCAGCCCCGAAGCGCAGGCGGCTCTCGCGCTCTGCGAAGAAGCGGTTCGCCTCGGAGCGACCTCCGTCTCGGTCCTCGATGACACCGGCGCGGCGCTCGTTCTCTATGGACACCCCTCGTCGGGTGACGCCTGCACCGAGATGTGACGATGATCCGCGCCACGGATCTTCAGAGATGAGATGAGAGTGAGCCGATGAGGGCGATCGCACGCTGGCTGCTGGCCGGATCCATGGTTTTCGCCGGCATCAGTCACCTGTTCTGGGCGCGGAAAGAGTTCCAAGCGCAGGTGCCTGACTTCACGACCCGAGTCATGGACAAGGATGCCGTCGTCGTGGCATCCGGTGTCGTCGAGGTGATGCTCGGTGCGTCTCTGGTCGCACTGCCGCGCTCGCGTCGCACGCTCGGGGTGATCCTCGCCGCGTTCTTCATCGCGGTGTTCCCTGGCAACATCGAGCAGTGGCGCATGCGGCGTGACGGTTTCGGACTCGATACCGACCGCAAGCGCCTCGTCCGGCTGTTCTTCCAGCCCCTGCTCGTCGCGTGGGCGTTCTGGTCGACGCGCGACAGCGTCAGCCGATGAGGCCGATGAGCGTGTCGAGGCCCATCCCGTAGTTGATGCGCACCGTCGGCAGGGCGAGCTTGTCGGTTCCGATCGTCACAGAGCCCGGTTCGATCGTGCGGGCCAACTCCCAGCCGGCTTGCCGCAGTGCTTCTTTCGAGGTGTCGTTGTAGTGCCCGAAGGGATAGGCCATGACCTCCTTCACCCCGAGGGTCGCGCCCGACATCTCCATGTCGGCGACGATCTCGGGCACTGACCAGTTCACGATGCGTCCGTCGCCGTTCGCGCCTGCCTGGTGCATGTCGTGCGTGTGGGATCGGCGCAGCACGTAGGACGACGGCGCAGGATCCTGCCGGTAGGCCGTGACCATGAACGAGGTGGCGAGCACCTGGTGGGCGTCGATGACGGGCACGGCGAGATCGAACCACGACTGGTCGGCGTCGTCGTCGGTCACGATGACCGAGCGGTTGGGCAGGAAGAGTCGCCCGTCGATGAATGCGGAAAGCTCATCCCAGGTCGGCAGGTAGAAGCCGGTGGACGCGATGTAGGCCATGTGCGCCTCGAAATCCCCGATGTACGCGTAGTTGCCGCGCAGCCAGCCTGCTTCGCCCTCGGGCTTCGCGGTGAACTGGTGGTACATGAGGATCGGGATTCGAGCGCTCTCTGCGGCGTTGAGTTCGGGGGTCATCCACGAGCCGTGCAGCGTGACCTGCTGGTCGGCGCAGACGACGGCCTCCGACCCGTTGACCCGCCCGGGCACCGCGTAGGCCGCGGCATCGGCCGGTGTCGCGTACCAGCCGGCGAAGACGGCGCCGTCCTGCGTGGGAATCGGCAGCCCGGTGTAGAGCGCCCCCTGGGTCTGCAGCATCGGGGGATCAGCGATCCCGGGGCCTGCGAAAGCGACGGAGCACGCGTTCGGGTCGTCGCTCGACGCGAGCAGCTGCTCCTGCGGCGTGAGTGGGGTGGGTGTGGGCGTCGGGGTGGGGGGAGGGCTGAGCGAGGGTGCTGAGGGAGAGGCTGTCGACGAACGGCCGGCGTCGGTCGCGGTGGCCATCATCGCGACGGCCACGGTCGCACCCACGAGGATGGCCGCCGCCCCCAGCACGGCGACCGTGATCGGTCGGCGGCGGTCAGGGCGAGGGGGGTGGGCGGTGCTGCTCAACGCGGTCCCTTCAGCGGCAATGTACTCCGGCGCCGCCCTGTCGGGAGGCATCCCGCAGATGACTGTGCGTCAGCACCAGTTGTACCGGAGTTCGAGGCGCGCCGCGCGACGCGCGTGCATCGGCCCTGAGCACCCGCCGCTCGAGCAAAGATCGCTTGACCCATCGGGCGTGGCAGGGCACGCTGGGCGACGAGATGGAAGCCAGCGCGGAACGTGTTCGAAAGCCCGCCCGATCAAGGGTCGCCGGAGCAGACGGATCGTTCATCGCGGGCCCGGCGATACCCGTCGCGAGCACGTCGCTGCAGCGCACGTATCGCTACGTCCGGCTTTCGCTCGTCGGCATCGTGGTGCTGCTGGCCGCCTCGCTCACGGCGCTGTGGATCGACAGCGGTCCGCTGGGCTCGGTGAGCGCGGCGTACTACACCGCCGCCGGACCGGTCTTCGTCGGCGGGGTGTTCGCCGTCGCGCTCGCGCTGCTCGTGCTGTCCGGGCGCAGCTTCGGCCAGGTGTCTCTCGACCTGGCGGCGGTCGTCGCGCCCCTGATCGCGATCGTGCCCACACCGGTCTTCGCGGGGGATGTGCCCGGGCTCGCCGTGGAGTGCCCTGGCGGCGTCGAGCCGTGCGTGCCCGAGGCCTTCGCGCAGGCGGTCGGCAACGGCATGACGGCGTTGCTGGTCATCGGGGCCGTGGGCTGGGGGAGTGTGCTCGTGCTGGCGATCACCGAGCGCACGGTGTCCCGACGGCTCCCCACGCTCGTCGTCTCGGGGGCGCTCATCGCCGCCACGGCGGTGTGGCGGTTCGTGGCCCCCGACGGCTTTCTGCGGGTCGGTCACGTCATCGCGGCGGCCTCGTTCTTCGGGTTCATCGCGCTCGCCGCGCTCGCGTCCGCGATCGACGCCGGCCGTGCGCGTGCGTTCGGCTATCGAGCCGTCTATCTCGCGATCACGGTCGCGATCATCGCCGTGCTGCTGGCCCTGCTCGCGGTCGTCATCGTCGGCTCTCTCGGCGGAGGGGTGCCTGAGCTGTGGGGTGTCTCGCCGGTCTTCCTCGGCGAAGCCCTCGCCCTTGTCCTGTTCGCCGCTTTCTGGATCGCACAGACCGTCGAGACGTGGAACGATCCCGACCCGACGTTCCGCTCGGGGGCCGTAGGCAACCGGTTGTCGGCACAGCGCTAGGCTGTGGAACCTTATGCCTTTTATCTCGGTTCTCGTCGTCGGAGTGATGGTGTTCTCGCTCGTCGACATCATCCGTCGTGACGACTTCCAGGTGAAGCACCTGCCCAAGACGATGTGGATCATCATCGTGATCCTGCTGCCGATCATCGGCAGCATGCTGTGGTTCACGCTCGGTCGCGTGTATCCCGAAGACGGCCCGCGGATGCCGCGCACCGCGCCGCGTCCCCGGGCGCAGCCCGCTCCCGCACCCGCGCCCATCCGTCACGATGTGCGCACGACCGAGGAGCAGCTCGCCGCGCTCGAGAGGGAGATCGAAGAGGACCGGCTGCGAGCCGAACTCGCGCGGCGTCGGCGCGAGCAGTCCGGCGAGAACGCCTGACCGTCAGCGACGCGCGGGACGCACCTTGCGGTACGGGTGGGTCGTGACGCGCTTCGTGGCGTCGGCGATCGTGTCGGCGTAGGAACGTGAACGCCGGGCGATGCCCATCAGGCGCTTCGTCGTGCGGGCCGCGGCGCGCAGGTTCATCGGTCGCCCTTCGATGCCGTACAGCAGCAGAGCCCACTCCGGCAGCACCGACAGCACGCCGTCCTGCACGATGATCGTCGTCCACACCGTGATGGGGTTCCCCCGCAGTGACGGCGCGCGGAGCGCCCGGGTCACCTCGGCGGCCGGCAGGGTCAGCGCGAGCCAGCCGGTCTGCGCGTTGATGTACGACTCGAGGTCGGCGCGGGTGCGGGGCAGCAGCGCCTCGTCTTCGATGCCGACAAGACGCGCTGCGATCAGCTGCTCGACGATGAACTGCTCCTGCTCGGCCGGGGTCAGTTCGAGCCCGAACTCCTCTGAGACGCGCAGGAGCGCGTAAACGAAGGTGTTGTGGGTCCACGCGAGCCACTCGGGCTTGTCGGCCCGCAGCACCTCACCGGTGTCCGGCGAGGTCCACGTCGCGTGGGCGTGCATGCGGCGCACCGAGGCCGCGGCGGCGTCAGCATGCGCCTTGTCGCCGAACACGACGGTGTCGAAGTACCGCCCGGTGCGCTCGTCGCGTCCGGCCGCGTCGCCGTGCGACTCGGTCGCGGCGTAGAACAGGCGCATCATGCTCGGGTTGAGGGCCTGCATGATGAGAGCCGCCATTCCCCCCAGCTTCGACGTCGGGTCCGAGAAGATCCGCCACGAGATGCTCTCGGGGCCGAAATAGCCGTCGTCGGCGCGCTCGGCGTCACGGGGTGCAGCGGTCATCGTCATGGGGCCTCCAAAGGCGGAAAATGGACAGCATTTCCGACTTTATCGGCGCGCGGGATGCGAGCTCCGCCACCGCCTCGGACGGCGTGTCACCGACGCGTGGACGCGGTGACCGTGAACTTCGCGTTGCGCGCGACCTGACGGGTCGGACCGACGATCTTCTCGAGTGCGGCGCGGTAGCGAAGGCCCGAGTTGAACACGGTCCACAGCTCGCCGCCGGGGCGGAGCACCCGTGCGGCATCCTGAAAGAACCGCCGTGCGAGGTCTTCCGTCACGGCGCTTCCGCTGTGGAACGGCGGATTGAGCGCGATGAAGCCGGCGCTTCCCGCGGCAAGCGACCCGAGCAGATCGTCGCGCTCGACCCGCACGCGGTCTGCCACGCCGTTCGCGTCGGCCGTCGCGCGGGCCGAGGCGACCGCAGCCGCCGATTCGTCCGACGCGTACACGGTCAGGTCGGGGTGACGCAGCGCGAGCGCGGTCGCGACGATGCCTGTACCGCAGGCGAGGTCGATCGCCGGAGCCGTCACGCGTTCGGGCAGGTGCTCCAGCAGCAGCCTCGTGCCGATGTCGATCGACGTTCCGGCGAACGCGCCACCGAACGCGCAGACGATGAGGCCGTCGTGCTCCTGTCGGCGAGGCGTGGGGTCGTGCCCGTCACGCGGCCCGCGAGCCACCAGGACCCGTGACTTCTGCCGTGCGTGCGTCACGTCGAGCCGGTCGAAGTTCACCCGCAGTACATCGTTCATCGCGAGCGTCATGTGCTTGATGCGCCCGCCGGCGAAGACGACGACATCGGATGCCGCGTGGGCGGCGATGAGCGCGGCGATGTCGCGCAATGCGTCGAGCGAGCGGGGGAGGCGGACGAGCACGACGCGGGCGCCGTTCACGAGGGACGCGTCGAGGGTGTGCGAGGCGAATGCGTCCCGCAGCCCCGCGCGCTCGGCGTTGGCCCCGAGCGCGCGCTCGCCCGTCAGCGCATCCTGATGGACGCGGATGGCCTGGGCTCCCTGCGCGGCCGCGCCGAGGGTGAGGGCGCCGTAAGCGTCGCCGATCACGACGAGTTCACCGGGACCGAGGTCAGAGCGTGCGGCGGCGGACTCGTCCAGCAGCAGTCGGTCGGCCGCGTCGACCGCGACGAGTCCGGGTGCTTCGAGGTCGGGCCAGCGCCGCAGGTCGTCGAGCGAGAACATCACCGCTCCACGCTAACCCGCGGCATCCGGTGTCGTTCGCGTGTCACGCACGAACGTAGGGTGGAAGGCAAGCGCCCACCCGAGGAGACCCGTGTTCCGCACGCCCCAGACCCTGTTCCGCACGCTGGCGATCGCCGAGGCGATCTCGTGGACGCTGCTCATCACCGGTCTGATCCTGCGGGCGACGCTCGACCTGACCATCGCGACGACGATCGGCGGCGGCATCCACGGCTTCGTGTTCCTGTCGTACGGGGCGACGGCGATCCTCGTCGCGAAGAACCAGCGCTGGCGTCTGGGGCCGACGATCAGCGCCGTGGTGAGCGCCATCGTGCCCTACGCGACGATCCCGATGGAGATCTGGCTGCACCGCACGGGCCGACTCCGCGGAGCGTGGCGGCTGGAGCAGACGAACGACCCCCGAGATGCCGCGTGGCACGACCGGCTCATGCGGTGGTTCCTGCGCCGGCCGTGGGTGCTGGCGATCCTCTTGGCGCTCGCGGTGATCCTGGTGTTCGTCGCGCTGCTCATCATCGGCCCTCCGGGCGGACGGCACTGATCTCGGCGAACCTCGCGCGCAGGCCGGGCGGGCACGCCGCTTCGGCTGCTTCCTGACTCGAGAGTCGGGCGATCCGATCGAGCGCGGCCAGGGCCTCTGCCTCGTCGCCTGCGGCGTCGTAGGCGCTCACGAGGCTGCCGAGCGTGTCGACTTCGCGCGCATGATCGCCCGCCGAAACCGCGATCGCCAGCGCGTCCCGGAGGATCGGAATGCGTCGCCGCGGCTCGGGCGTGCGCGCGGCGCACAGCAGCAGCATCCGGTTCGTGCAGCGCAGGTCACCCAGATGCCGGAAGGTCTCTGCGAGCTCCGCCGGGTCGCCGGCCACCTCCAGTCCGAGGCATGCCTGCACCAGCCGAGCGTGCGCGAGTTCATGCTCGTTCAAGGTGATCGCGGCATGCTCGACGCACTCCGCAGCCCAGCGCACGGCGCGCTCGGGGTCGTGGCCGCTTTCGGCTGAGGTCAGCGCCATCATGTAGCGCACGTTGTTCACGTGTGTGTCGTCGCCCGCCCGCGCGAAGGCGCGCATGGCGGACTCGAACGACGACAGCGCCGCCTGCAGGTCGGACGGGTCGGATGCCCGCTGCGCGATTCCGCGGAACTGGCGGATCGCCCCCAGCTCCCAGTCGTCGCCGGGGGCTTCGGCGAGCCGCTCGGCCTCGGCGAGGTGTCGCAGCGCTTCCGGCGAGTCAGACCGGTAGGCCGCCGCAAGGCCTGCCAGCTGATGCGCGGCGCGTGCTTCGTCGTCAGCGGCGATCGCGAGGGCGCGTTCGGCGAGGAGGGCGACCCGGTCGATGTCCGAGAAGGCGAGGGCGTTTCCGAGGACGAGAAGGTCTTGCGGCCGCATCGCGTCGAGGAACCAGTCCTGAGTCGACGCGGCCGCGATCAGGCTCATACTCTCGACGTCGGCTCCGTATTGCTCGACCCCGACCGCGAGCGATGACGCGAGGGCGACGGCGCTCGGATGCCGCGCCGCGAGCGACCAGCGAAGCGCCGCGTGGATCTCGGGGCACAGGGCAGCCGAGGTGCGGGCAGCGGCGGGGGTGCCGTCGGTGCGTGCTCGTGAGGCGAAGTCGCTCGCGATCCGCATCGTGTGGTCGGCGTGGCGCTCGAGCACCTCGCGGATGAGCGAGGGATCCGTGCGCGCATGCACGAACTCGCGCATGACCGCCAGCAAGCGAAAGCGCAGCGGCTCCTGCGAGTGCGGCACGAGGAGCGAGCGATCGAGCAGGCGCATGATGACGCTCTCGACGCCGGGGTGGGTGACGGCCTCGGCGAGGTCGACATCGAACGTGCGGGGAAGGGCGGCCAGCCGCCGCAGCACTTCCTGCTCGTCGGCTGCCAGCAGATCCCACGTCCAGTCGAAGGTCGTCTCGAGCGTGCGATGGCGACCGTGCGGTGCCGCCCGGTCAAGGGTCGCGAAACCGCGCGAGAGCCGGGCGTCGAGCTGCGCGATCGGAAGATGGCGGGCGGCGGATGCCGCGAGCTCGAGGGCGAGCGGCAGGCCGTCCAGCCGCTGGCCGATGCGCTGGACGGCTGCGAGGTCCTCGGGGGTCAACGTGTAGCCCGCGGACTCGAGCCGATCGACGACGAGCGCGACGGCCGGGGCATCGGGGCCTTCGGTGGACAGGGGAGCGAGAACGTGGACGACTTCGTCCTCGTCGCCCAGCGGGGTGCGCGATGTGACGATGACGTGCAGGTCGGGGGCAGCATCGCACAGCCGCCGCACGGCTCGTGCGGTCGTCGCGCCGACCCGATCAGCGTTGTCGAGCACGAGCATGTACGGCCGGGCGGACAGGGCGACGCCGAGCTGGGCGCAGAGATCGCCGCGAAGTGAGCCCTCGAGGCCGAGGGCGTACGTGACCCTCGAGACGACATCGTCGGGTTCGGCGTGCTCGAGGTCGACGACGAAGGGGATGCGGGGCCCTGGGGACTTCGCGATCTCGAGCGCGAGCCTGGTCTTGCCCACGCCGCCGGGCCCGACGATCGTCACCCACCTGCCATGGCGAAGAAGCTGCTCGAGCCGCGCGAGATCGCGACCCCTGCCGCGCAGCGTGTTCGTCGGGACATGCACCGCGGCCGCTCGGCGCTCGCGGGCCGCTTCGAGCAGCTCCGTCCGCGCATGGGCGTCGAGCTTGCGGCGCAGACTCGCGATGTGACTCTCGACCGTGCGCACCGAGATGAACAACTCCGCGGCGATCTCGGAGTTGTTCAAACGCCGCTCTACGGCTGCCAGCACCGCGCTTTCGCGCGGAGTGAGGGGCGGGCCCAGCACGCCGCTCAGTGTAGTCACGCCTGACGTCAGCGGAAGGGGGGCGATGCTCAGCAGACGCGGGCGGTGACCAGCAGGTACTCCCATTCCATGGATCCGCTCTCGCCCAGAGCGCCGTCGGCGTGGGCGACGAGCGCGGCATCGAGGGCTGAGCTCTGTGCCGCATCGTCGGCGTTGCGGTTGTACACGGCGATCGTCGGGCCGTAGTTCGACGCGAAGTACGCGCGGAACTGCTCTCCGTCCGAGAAGTGGTCGATTCGCACCGTGTCGCGTGACACCTGCACGTCGTCGACCCGGTCGCCGAGCAGCGCACGCACATACTCCTCGTCGCCCCAGAGAGGAGCGGGCTGCGCTCCTTCGGGCAGGGGCGCCGCGAACGGCTTCATGACGGCGAACATCCGCCCGATGAACCCCTCGGGCGTCCAGTTGAGCAACCCGATGCGCCCACCCGGTCGGGTCACGCGGACGATCTCGGCGGCGCTGCGGTCATGGTGCGGGGCGAACATGATGCCGACCGTCGAGAGCGCGACGTCGAAAGCGTCGTCTTCGAACGGCAGGGCCTCGGCGTCAGCGGGGATCCATTCGAGCTCCGCGCCCGCCGCCTGTGCCAGGCGGTGACCCTCGTCGAACAGCTCCGGGGTCAGGTCGCTCGCGACGACCGTCGCGCCGCGCAGCGCAGCGGGGATGGCAGCGTTGCCGCATCCGGCGGCGATGTCCAGCACGCGCTCGCCGGGGCGGATGTCGACGGCCTCGACGACGCGTCTGCCGAGAGGCCAGACGAGGTCGGATGCGACGCGGGGGTAGTCCCCGGATGCCCACATCGCGCGGTGCTTGGCCTTGAGTGCCCTGTCGGCCTCGCTGATCGTGGTGGTCTGCAGATCGGTCATGTCCTTCTCCTTTGTCTCGGTGACACCGATCCAGCATCGTCCCGTCGCCGGATCGGCACATCCGTGCTCCGCACGGACATTTCGGAGCGTTCGGTGTGAGCGATCAACGCGGGGAATATGTCGGCACGCCATTCGTTGAACTTGATACGACTCTGCTCAACTTTGTAAGTTGATAGCGCTCTACTCAGGTTTGACCAGGAGAAATGCATGCCCGAAGACTTCACGCCCCCCTACGGTGCCGGCGAGAACAGCTCGTTCGATGAGTTCCTCGCGCGGTACCTCGCCGGCGAGCGCGCTCGCGCGGGCCGTTCGATCGACCTCACCCGGTTCCTCGGCTCGCGCACGCAGGAGATCCTGCAGCGCGCCGGCCGGTTCGCGCTCGAACGCGGTCAGCACGAGCTCGACGCACTTCACGTGCTGCGCGTCCTGGTGACGGAATCGCCCGCGAAGGACGCCGTCGAGCGGATCGGCGCCGATCCGGCGGCGATCGCCCGCGCGACCGAGGAGCGTCTGCCCGCGGCATCCGGTGCTGCCGGTATCGACGGTGCCGTCGTCACTCCTTCGGTGCAGCGCGCGCTTTTCCACGCGTTCCAGGTCGCCCGTTCCTCGGGCTCGACCTATGTCGACCCGGAGCACCTCTTCTTCGCTCTGGTGCTCGCGCAGGACACCCCGGCGGGCCAGGTACTGGCACAGGCCGGCGTGACCGCCGAAGCCCTCACGCAGGGCGCGCGCGAGACCGTCACGCCGGGCGGCGTCGGCGGTCCTGAGCAGCAGCCCGAGGCCACGGCATCCGACACGCCGATGCTCGACAGGTTCGGCACCGATCTGACGGCCCGTGCCGCAGCGGGCGAGCTGGACCCCGTCATCGGCCGCGCCGCCGAGATCGAGCAGACGATCGAGATCCTGAGCCGCCGCACGAAGAACAACCCCGTCTTGGTGGGCGAGGCCGGCGTCGGCAAGAACGCCGTCGTCGAGGGCCTCGCGCAGGCGATCGTGGCAGCCGAGGTTCCCGAGCAGCTGCGCGACAAGCGCGTCATCGCGCTCGATCTGCCCGCCATGCTCGCCGGGACCCGCTACCGCGGTGACTTCGAAGAGCGCCTCACCGGCACGATGGACGAGATCGCCGCACGCAAGGGCGAGCTCATCGTCTTCATCGATGAAGTGCACACCGTCGTGGGCGCCGGAGGCGGCGGCGACGGCTCGATGGATGCCGGCAACATCCTCAAGCCGCGCCTGGCACGCGGTGATCTGCAGCTGATCGGGGCGACGACACTCACCGAGTACCGCGTCATCGAGAAGGACCCCGCGCTCGAGCGTCGCTTCCAGCCGGTCCGCGTCGGCGAGCCTTCGATCGAAGACGCCGTCCGCATTCTGCACGGGCTCAAATCCGTGTACGAGCAGCACCACGGCATCGTCTACACCGACGAGGCGCTGCGCGCCGCCGTCGAACTGAGCGACCGCTACCTCACGGAGCGCGTGCTTCCGGACAAGGCGATCGACCTCATCGACCAGGCCGGTGCGCGACTGCGACTGCGCCTGGGCGCCAAGGTCGACATCAGTGCGCTCATGGCTCAGCTGGCGACCCTCGAAGCGGACAAGAACGCCGCGGTGTCGGCCGAGCACTACGAAGAGGCCTCCCGTCTGCGCGACGAGATCGCCGCCGTGCAGGGCCGGCTCGAGAGCGTGTCCGAGAAGATGGCCCACAGCGAGCCGGGTGAGGCGAGCCACGTCGTGGACGAACCCGAGATCGCGAGTGTCATCAGCCGGGCCACCGGCATCCCGGTCGCGCGGCTCACCGAGTCCGAACGCGACCGTCTCGCGCACCTCGAGTCCGAACTGCACGCTCGCGTCATCGGGCAGGACGACGCCGTCGCCGCTGTGGCCAAGGCGGTGCGCCGCAGCCGCACCGGCATGGCAGACCCGCGTCGCCCCGTCGGATCGTTCCTCTTCCTCGGACCGACCGGCGTCGGCAAGACCGAGCTCGCGAAGGCCCTGGCGACCTCGCTGTTCGACTCCGAGAGCATCATCCGCTTCGACATGAGCGAGTTCGGCGAACGCCACACGGTGTCGCGACTCGTCGGCGCCCCTCCGGGCTACGTCGGCTACGACGAGGCGGGTCAGCTCACCGAGCGCGTGCGCCGCGACCCGTACTCGATCGTGCTGTTCGACGAGATCGAGAAGGCGCATCCGGATGTCTTCAACCTGCTCCTGCAGGTGCTCGAGGACGGGCGGCTCACCGACGGTCAGGGCCGGACGGTGGACTTCCGCAACACCGTTATCGTGATGACCTCGAACCTCGGCTCGGAGTTCCTCGCGTCGCGCGGTGGAGCGATCGGCTTCCTCGCCGACAGCGGCGGCTCCACGGGGTTCGGGTCTGAGAAGGACCTGCGCGACCGGGTCATGGGCAAGCTCCGCGAAGCGATGCGACCGGAGTTCCTCAACCGGATCGACGACATCGTGCTGTTCCGCAAGCTCGACAAGACGCAGCTGCGCGAGATCGTGCACCTGATGCTCGGCGCGACCGAGGCACGGCTGGCGCAGCGCGAGGTGACCGTGACCGTGACGGACGCGGCGATCGAGTGGCTGGCCGAGCACGGCTACGAACCCGAGTACGGGGCGCGGCCGCTGCGTCGGCTCATCCAGCGTGAGGTCGATGACCGGCTCGCAGAGCTGTTCGTGACGGGCGCGCTCACCGATGGCGGTGCCGTGACGGTGGATGCCGCCGCCGACGGCATCGTCGCGACGGCGGGGGTGCCGCTGGCCGTCGCCGCCTGAGCCCGACAACCGATCCGACACCCGCACCGGTCATCCGGTGCGGGTGTCTGTCGGTGGTGCCAGAGTGGAGGCATGGCACGCATCGGCACGATCTTCAGCCCGTACCAGAACCCTCCCGAGGCGCTTCGCGCAGCCGTCGAGGCCGCGGAGGCCGGAGGCGTTACCGAGCTGTGGGTGTGGGAGGACTGCTTCCGCGAGTCCGGCTTCGCGACCGCGGCCGTCGCGCTCGCGTGCAGTGAGAACCTGCGGGTGGGCCTCGGCATCGCACCCATGCCGCTGCGCAACGCCGCCCTCACGGCGATGGAGATCGCGACGATCGAGCGGATGTTCCCCGGTCGGTTCCTGCCCGGACTCGGCCACGGAGTGCTCGACTGGATGGGGCAGGCAGGCGCCCGCGTCGCCTCGCCGCTCACCCTCATGCGCGAGTACATCCCGAGTGTGCGCGCTCTTCTCGCCGGCGACGAGGTCACGGTCTCGGGCCGCTACGTCACACTCGACGCCGTGCGCCTGGAGTGGCCGGTCGCCGTCGCACCGCCGGTGTATGCCGCGGCCGACGGTCCGAAGACGCTGCGCCTGAGCGGCGAGGTCGCCGACGGAACGGTGCTCGTCGGTGGATACACTCCCGACGAGGTCGCCGATCGGATCGCGATCGTGCGCGAGGGGCGCGAGGCCTCGGGGCGCACCGGCGCGCACGAGATCGTCGCGTACGTGCATGCCGCGTTCGGCGACGCCGCCGAGGAACGCGCCCGCGGGGAGTTCCCGGACCGTCCCGCCGAGGGGCGCGTGCTGTGGGGATCGGCCGACGATGTCGCCGCCGGCGCCGCACGATTCTTCGAGGCCGGGGTCGACGCCGTCATCCTGCTTCCAGCTGACGGCGAGTCCGATCTGGCGGCCTTCTATGCGCACACCGGCGCGGTGGCACGGCACGTCGGGGTGGCACCGTGACAGGCGATCTGTCGATCGGCATCGCGGCCGCCGCGGGCCCGGCCGTCGGCAGCGCCGTCGCACGGGCGGCCGAACAGGCTGGCCTGCACGCGCTGTGGGTCAACGACACGGTCGGGCATGACGCGCTCGACGTCATCGCCGCCGCCGCTGCAGCGACGGAGCGCCTTGTGCTGGCCACCGGCGTGCTGCCGGTCGACCGGCGCTCGCCCCGCGAGATCCTCGAGCGCGCCGCCGGGCTTCCGGCAGACCGCCTCGTGCTCGGCATCGGCTCCGGCCAGGCGCGCACGGGGGCACTCGATCGGGTGCGGGGCGCCGTGGCCGAGATCCGCGCCGGCACATCGGCGCGGATCGTCGTCGGGGCACTCGGCCCACGGATGCGGCGGCTCGGTACCGCGGCATCCGACGGTCTCGTCCTGAGCTGGCTCACGCCCGACGTCGCGCGGACGCAGCGCGCCCAGGCGCACGAAGCCGCGCCGAGCACGCGGATCGCCCTCTATGTCCGCGCCACGTCGGATCCAGCCGCCGTCGGGCGGCTGCGCGCCGAGGCCGACGCTTACGCGGGGTACCCGGCGTACCGCGCGCATTTCGCGCGGCTCGGCATCGCCGCGCTGGACACGACGATCGAACCGGCGGCGCTGGCGGGAAGCATCCCGCAGTATCGCGACGCCGTCGACGAGGTCGTGCTGCGCGTCATGACGGCGGAGAACACGGCCGACGAGTACGTGCGGTTCATCGACGACGTGCGAGCGGCCGCCGCATGATGTGGCGCAGCCTGGCCTGTTGGGTGCTTGCCGCTCTGCTGGTCGCGGCGCCCAAGCGCCTCCTCAACATCGCCTCGGCCGGGGCGCCTGACTGTCAGAACGCCACGACGAGGACCTGTGCGATGAGGATCTTCACCACCATGGCGGCGGGGTAGACCAGCGTGTAGCCCACCGTGACACGCATGTCGTAGCCGGTGCGCGTGTTGGCAAAGCCCAGCAGCGCCGGGTTGGTGAAGGTGCCCGCTAACACTCCGCCCAGGCGCGTGCCCTCGGTGCGCAGCGCGAGACGCGCGACGACGTACGTCCCGACGGCGAGGAGCGCCGTCATTGCGGCGCCCAGCACCAGGAGGCCGACGATCTCGCCCGACGTGATGGCTGAGACGATCAGCGACCCTGCCTTGGTTCCGGCGTAGGCGAGGAAGAGCACGAGCCCCAGCTCGGCCAGCACGTTTGCGGAACTGGTGGGCAGCGTCGTCACGACCGGGCCCACGCGGCGGACGCGACCGAAAACGAGACCGGCGATGAGCGCGCCCGCCGCCGGGCCGAGGGCGAATCCGCCGCCACCCGGCAACGGCACCGTGACGACACCGAGCGCGAGCCCGAGCGCGATTCCGATGCCCAGCGCCACAGGGTTGATATCGGTCATGCCCCGTTCGGAGTCGCCGATCAGCGCCGTCAGGGCGGGCATCTCGTCCCGGGGAGCCACGACCTGCAGCCGGTCGCCCTGCTGCAGGATCACATCGTCCGCACCGAGCATCTCCGCATCGCCGCGGCGCACACGCGGCACGGTCGCCCCGAAGCGTTCGCGCAGCCCGAGAGCGCCGAGTGCGCGGCCGGCGAGCTCGGGGTTGGAGAGGATGAGGCGGCGATACTCCAGCCGGGACCTGTCCTGGATGATGTCGAGGGATGAGGTGTGCCCCAGCTCGGCGGCTACCGCGTCGACCGCCTCGCGCGGACCGACGACGTTGACCACTCCGCCGGGCGGGAGCTCGGTGTCGGGCCCGACGACGACGTAGTCGCCGCCGCCTTTCGAGCGGAGCCGCGAAAACGTGATGCGCCCTCCATAGCGACGGCTGAGCGCCCCTGCCGTCGGGCGATCGGTGGTGTCGATCCGCACAGCCTTGTTCTCCAACTGCGTGGCAGCCTCGTCGTGCGAAGCGCGATGACGCAGCGCCAGACTGACGGCCACGATGGGCGCGATCACGCCGAAGACGTAGGCGCTCGCGTACCCCACCGTGGCCTCCGGGCTGCCTCCGCTCGCCGCCAGTGCCGGTGTGTTCGTCACCGCACCCGCGAACGTGCCGGCGATCGTCACCGTCGAGAAGCCCAGAGCGCGACCGAGCAGTAGGCCGGTGGCCGCGGTGGCCAAGAGAAGCCCGGTGACCAGGAGGAGGAGGGGGTAGGCGGTGCGGAGGGTATGTCCGAAGCTGGGTCCGGCGATCAGGCCGACGCAGAAGGCGAAGGCCACCAGACCGGTGTCGCCGATGAGCGCCGGAAGCTCAATGGTGACCCCGGTGGCCACACCCCACGCGGTCAGGCCCATCGCGGCGAACAGGACGCCGATCGCACCCAGCGACACCCCGCCCACCCGCACGCGACCGAGCGCAGAGCCCAGCCCCACCAGGAGGAACGCGGTCAGGACCGGTTGCGTGGCGAGGAAATCGAACACCGCTCGCATGCCCCGAGTATGGCCCCGGGGCGCACCGCCGCGATAGGCCTCGGTGTCCGGGGTCGCCCTGGTGAGAGGGGTGCTCCCCGTTGCCGTCCTCCAGGCGTGCTGACCGAATCAGGCGTTGCGCTCTCTGCTGCGATGACGCCAGAGGGGCGCTACGTGCGCATCCCGCCCCCGGAACGCAGTCGCGACAGCGCATCGACGGTCGCCGCGAGGATCAGCACGCCGCCCGTGACGAGCAGATTGACGCCGGCGGGCAGATTGAGCAGCCCGAGGCCGTTCGTGATGATCGCGATGACGAGCGCGCCGATCGCGGCGTTCACGAGCCGGCCCTTGCCGCCGAAGAGGCTCACCCCGCCGACGACGGCCGCCGCGACGCCGGACAGCACGATGTCACGGCCCACCGTCGCGTCGACTGAGCCCACGCGCGAGACCGAGAAGAGCGCCGCGGCTACGGCGAGCGACGAGCAGATGACGAATGCCCACCACTTCACCCACCGCACCTTCACTCCCGAGCGGCGTGCCGCTTCGGCGTTTCCGCCGATCGCATAGATGTACCGGCCGAACTTCGTGCGGTCCAGCACGAACGTGCCGATCCAGAGGATGACCAGCACGATCGGCACGATGACGGGCACACCCGCGACCTCGACGACGGATTGTCCGCGGTTCTGGTTGAGCACGTACACGACAGCACCGCCGATGACCGCGATGACGGCGAGCTTGATCCACACGAGCGGCATCGCGCGGTTCGGTACGCCGGCCCGCGTCCGCCGTGCGCGGTCCCAGATCGCCGTGCCGCCGGAGACAGCCAGCATGACGGCGAGCATGACCCAGCCGCCCCACACCGGCAGATTGCCGTTCTGCAGCGCGATGAGTTCGCGCACCTGGATGCGGTAGAGCCCGCCAGGACCGATGATGACCAGCGCGAGACCCTGGAACCCGAGGAACAGGCCGAGCGTGACGACGAACGACGGTATGCCGATTCTCGCCACGAGAAAACCTATGAGGGCGCCCGTGAGCAGGCCGAATCCGAATCCGATGAGCAGGGCGAGGGGCCAGGGAACTCCAACGACGGCGTTCAGCACGACGAACAACGCCATGCCGACGCCTCCCGTGACGCCGGCTGACAGATCGATCTCGCCGAGCAGCAGGACGAAGACGAGTGCCATCCCCAGGACGACCAGTGACGCCGCCTGATTGAGCAGGTTCGCGAAGTTGCGCTCGGTGAGGAAGAACGGGCTGAGGGCGCTGAACATGATGCCCAGGACGACCAGCCCGCCCACGGCGGGGAGGGCTCCCATGTCGCCGCCGCGCACGCGCTGCCACCACGCGGTGACCTGATCTCGCAGACCCCCCTCGACGCCGCTGCCGATCATGTCGCTCGCGAGCGGGTCGGGCGAGGCCTCGGTGCGTGGCGCCTGCGTGGTCATTCGACGCCTCCGGTGGGGATCGTGGTGCTGTCGATGAGCGTGACGCCTCTCGTCTTGGTGCCGGTGATGTACCCCACGACGTCGTCCCGGGTGGTCTCGTCGGTGTCGATCTGGGCGACCATCTGTCCGAGGTAGAGAACGGCGATGTCGTCGGCGACGGCGAACACGTCGGCGAGATTATGGCTGATGAGGACGACCGCGACGCCCTGGTCCCTCAGCCGCTCGACGAGGTTGAGCACCTGCTCGGTCTGGGCGACGCCGAGCGCCGCGGTGGGTTCGTCGAGAATGACCACGCGCGCCTTCTTCAGCACGGCGCGCGCGATGGCCACGGTCTGGCGCTGCCCGCCCGAGAGGGAGGACACCTTCTGGCGCACCGACTTCACCGTGCGCACCGAGAGCGAGCGCAGAGTGTCGGAGGCCTCTCGTTCCATGCGCCCTTCGTCGAACGTGCCGTTCGCGAGCTCCTCGCGGCCGAGGAACATGTTCTGCACGATGTCGAGGTTGTCGCACAGCGCGAGGTCCTGGTAGACGACCTCGATGCCGAGGGCACCCGCGTCGCGCGGAGCGTGCAGGTCCCGGTGCGCCCCGTCGACGAGCACCTGGCCTTCGTCGTAGGGCTGGACGCCGGCGAGCCCCTTGATGAGCGTCGACTTTCCCGCGCCGTTGTCACCGACCAGGGCCGTGACCCGGCCGGCGCGGATGGTGAGATCGACGCCCTTGAGGACGCTGACCGGCCCGAAGGCCTTCTTGACGCCGATGAGCTCGATGATCGGCTGGGGGGCGGGGATGGTCTCTGGCATGCTCGCTTCCTTGCGATGGTGGGGAAGGGCGCCGCGCCCGTGCGGACGCGGCGCCCCCTTATGAGGAGGTCAGCCGGCGACGACGCCGAACTCCTCGCACGCGGCCATGACATCGGGCGTGCAGACATCGTCGAAGGCGGCGTCGCCGGCGGCGACGACATCCTTGACTTCGTTCGGTCCGACGAGCACCGGAGTGACCTGGATGTACGGCGTCCCGTCGTCGAGCTCTGCGTCGGTCTCGACCGTGTCGCCGTTGAGCAGGGCGATGGCGACCTCTACAGCCGCGGCGGCCTCATCGGCCACCGGCTTGTAGACCGTAGCGGTCTGCCAGCCGAGGAGGATGTTCTGCAGCCCCGCCACGTTGGCGTCCTGGCCGGACACCGCCACGCCCTCGAGGTTGTTGTCCTGCAGCACCTTGATGACGCCGGCGGCGTTGGTGTCGTTGGCCGCCCACACGCCGTCGACCTCGCCGCCCAGAGAGGTCAGCGCCTGCTCGAAGTTCGTCTGCGACTTCGCCTGGTCCCATGCGCCGGGAGGTTCTGCAGCTGCGACGACTCCGGCGCCCTCCATGACCTCGACGGCGCCCTCGTGGAACATCGCGGCGTTACCGTCGGTGGGGTCGCCCCCGATGTAGACCACCGTCGCATCGGCGGGGGCGACACCGGCGGTCTCCAGGCCGTCGAGAACCGTCTGGCCCTGCAGGCGACCGACCTCGACGTTGTCGAACGAGACGTAGTAGTCGGCGCCGGCGAACGGCCGGTCGTAGGCGATGACAGGGATGCCCTCGGCCCGCGCCTTGGCGGCGACCGTCTCGGCGGCGCCCTGGTAATCGACGAGCAGCATGACACCGCAGCCCTGCGTAAGCTGCTGATCGGCGATCGTGGAGAACTTGTTCACATCGCCCTGGGCGTTTTGGATGTCGACCTCGAAGCCGGCGCCCTCCAGGCCCTCCTGCAGGTACTTGCGGTCGAAGTTCTCCCAGCGAGGAGATGATGCGGCGTCGGGCAGGATGACGCAGGCTCGGCCGGTCGCGTCGCCGCCGGCTCCGCTGTCGGCGCCACTCTCGGACGGCGTGGCGCCGCCGCCGGCACAGCCGGCCAGAATCATCGCGGCGGCGCCTGAGAGTGCGGCGACCGCGAACAGAGATGACTTCTTCATCGTTCGCCTTTCGTCATTGAAGGTGCGAATCCCGGGCGGCGCCCGAGGCGCATCGTTCTCAGGTCGATCTTGGGGCCGCAGCATCCTTGACGTCAAGTAGTGAACGTAACGCTTTGGCAACTCGTTCGTGAAGTGAATCCAGAGATCATGCCCGTCCGCTCGCCGCGCGCGAGCGACGAGAGACGGAGTCGACGATGACGGCGAGCACGAGGACGACGCCTGTGACGATGAACTGGATCGATGAATCCAGGTTCAGCAGCGTCAGCCCCGACGAGATCGACTGGATCACGATGATCCCGAGCAGTGCGGCGTATGCCGTGCCTCGGCCGCCGAACAGGCTCGCCCCGCCGATCACCGCGGCGGCGATGGCGACGAGGTTCGTATCTCCGCCGCCGGAGCTCTGGTTCGCCGCGGCGAGCCGCGCCGCCGCGAGAATGCCCCCGAGGGCGGCGAGCGTCGAACACAGGACGAACGCAGACACGTAGATGCGCTCGACGCGGATTCCCGCACGTCTGGCACCCTCGACCGATCCGCCGACGGCGTAGACCGCCCGACCCCACCGCGTGCGCGTGAGCAGGACGTTGACCGCGACGACGAGCACGACGAACAGCAGGAACATGACGCCCACACCGCGGGAAAGATGCAGATACCAGGCGACGACGACGAGGAAGGCGAGCAGCCCGCCCGCCCGCAGGCCGATCTCGAGGTACCCGCGGTGCACGAGGTCGGCCGCTGCACGGCGGCGGGCGTGGCGCACGCGCGTCCATGCGTAGCCTGCTGCAGCCAGCACCGCGAGGGCGTACGAGGCCCACGCGGGAAGGAACAGCCGCTGCGCGAACGTCACGAGCCAGGAGTCGGGCGGCAGATTGAGCGAGCCGTTGGGGCCGAGGACCCACAGCTGCAGCCCGAGGAACCCGAGGAGTCCGGCGAGGGTGATGACGAAGCTCGGCACACCGAACCGCGTGAAGAGGAACCCGTACAGCAGCCCCGCCGCGACGCCGATCGCGACGGCCGCCAGGAGAGCGAGGATCGGATGCCACGACAGCTGCACGAACGTGACCGCCAGCACCGCCGCGGCGACACCCGAGACCGAGCCGACCGACAGATCGATCTCGCCCACGAGCAGCACGATCACGACACCGAGTGCGATCGTGCCGATCGCCGCGCATTGCATCGTGAGGTTGACGAGGTTGGTCGAGGAGAGGAACACGGGGTTCAGGGATTGGAAGACGATCGCGATGACGAGGAGGCCGCCGATGACGGGGAGTGCGCCGAGGTCACCGCCGCGGATCCGGGCCGTCAGCAGGTCGAGCGAGGATCGGATGCCGGCGGATCGTCCGAGCTCGTCCTCGACAGCGGCCGAACCGGTGTCCCGCCCGTTCATGCGTCCCCGCCCCGGCGTCCGCTGCGCCGCTCGTGGGGGCGCGGGAGCGGGATGACCTGCGCCCCCGTGCGCTCTTCGTCCAGGCCGGGCGCTTCAGGCGGTGGGGCCGCAGCCGGGCGTGTGGACACGTCTGTGGCGCCCGTGATGGCGGTGATGAGTGTCTCGCTCGTGAGCTCGGCGGCGCTGTACACCCCGTTGTTCCTGCCCAGCCGCAGCACCACGACGCGGTCTGCGACGGCAAGGACGTCAGCCATGTTGTGGCTGATGAGCACCACGCCGTGCCCTCGTTCGCGCAGTCGCTCGACGAGGTTGAGCACTTCCGCCGTCTGCGCGACACCGAGCGCCGCCGTCGGCTCGTCGAGCATGATGACCCTCGGATCGCCCACCAGCGAGCGTGCGATCGCGACCGTCTGACGCTGTCCGCCCGACAGCGACGCGACAGGAACGCGCACCGACGGCACCTTGGCCGAGAGCTCGCGCAGCAGCGACCAGGTGCGCTTCTCCATCCCGACCTCGTCGAGAAGGCCGTCGGCGACGAGCTCCCGTCCGAGCCACAGGTTCGCCACGACGTCGAGGTTGTCGCACAGCGCGAGGTCCTGGAACACCGTCGCGATGCCCAAGCGCTGCGCGTCGGCGGGGGAGTGGATCTGGACCGATTCGCCGTCGAACTCGATCGTGCCGGTATCCGGAGCGTGCACACCCGCGAGCACCTTGATCAGGGTGGACTTCCCCGCACCGTTATCGCCGACGAGCGCGACGACCTCGCCCTCATTGACCCAGAAGTCGACACCGGTGAGGGCCCTCACCGAACCGAAGCGCTTGCCGATCCCGCGCATCGTCAGCACGCGCTCGCGGGAGCGCCCTGGCCGAGTCGGCGCCATCGTCACTCCTCGTCATCGGGGTCGTTGGCAACGACCCTACTCGCGCCCCGCGCTCACTCCACGACGAGCCCCGCTGCCACGCAGTCCGCGCGGTAGTCCGGCGTGCAGATGTCCTCGAGCCGCCAGAAGCCGTCGGCGATGACGGTGTCGACGATGTCGTCGACGGTCACCGCGACCGGCTCGAGCAGTGTCGTCGGTGTGCCGTCGATCGTCATCGGCGCCGCCACGGTATCGCCGCGCAGGAGCGCGACGGCCACCTCGGCGGCAAGCTCTGCCTGCGGCCTCATCGCCTTGTAGACGGTCATGTACTGGTCGCCGCGCACGATGCGCTGCAGCGCGGACAGTTCGGCATCCTGACCCGTCACGACCGGCATCGGCGAGACCCCGGCCGCGCGTAGGGCCGCCACCGCGCCGCTCGCGATCCCGTCGTTGGCCGCGTAGACCCCGGCGATGCGGTCGCCGTACTGGGTGATCTGTCCGGCGACCCAGTCCTGTGCCTTGTCGGGGCTCCAATCGGGCGTGTCGTACTCGGCGAGCACGTCCAGGCCCGTCCGGTCGATGACCTTGTGGGCACCGGCGCTGAAAGCGGCTGCGTTGCCGTCGGTGGGCGATCCGTTCACGATGAGGATGCCGCCGGTGCCCTCGCCGCGGTCGCGCAGCGCGTCGACGAAGGCCGTCGCCTGGAGCATCCCGACCTTCTCGTTGTCGAACGACACGTAGTAGGCCAGATCCCCGCCTTCGACGAGCCGGTCGTACGACACGACAGGCACGCCCTGCGCATTCGCCGCTGTCACGATGCTCACCGCGGCGCGCCCGTCGACGGGGTCCAGGACGAGCACACCGGCCCCCGACGCGAGCGCGGATTCGGCCTGCTGCTGCTGCTTCGCGGCATCCTGGTCGGCATTGGCGTAGAGCACGCGGTAGTCGCCGAGCTCGGCGACCCGCGCCTCGAAGAAGGGCCGGTCGAAAGTCTCATAGCGCGCCGTCTTGGCATCGGGAAGCAGGAGGGCGATCGTTCCCGCCGAGCCCCCGTCATCCCTGCACGCCACGAGCAGCATCGCGCTCAGGCACACTGCCGCGAAGGCGGCGATGACGCGGCGCACTCGCGCGGATCCGAGCACGCTACGCCGTGATGGCCACAACATCGGATTCGACGGCGACGTTGTCGAGGGCGATCGCGATTGCTCCGCGCGTCTCGGCCCACTCTCCGAACGATGCCCCGACCACCTCGGGCAGCCCCGCCGCGGCGGGTAGCGCCGAGCGCTCGAGCGCGTGCCGCATCGGTGCCATGAGGATCTCACCCGCGAGGCCCAGCTCACCCCCGACGACGATCATCTCGGGGTCGAAGAGGTTCGACAGGCTCGCCGCGGCGATACCGATATGACGGCCCGCGTCGGCGATGACGCGGCGGGCGCTGCCGTCGCCGTCCTCGGCAGCCTGCAAGAGATCGCCCAGTCGTTGCATGCCCTCGCCCGGGGGGAACAGCGACAGCAGCGCGGGACCGCCGGCGAACGTTTCGAGGCAGCCGCGGTTGCTGCACCGGCAGATGGGGCCGTTCTCGTCGAGCGTCACATGGCCGATCTGGCCGGCCTTGCCGTTCGCGCCGCGGAAGAGGTCGCCGCCGATGACGAGGCCCGAGCTGATCGAGTGGCCGACCCGGATGAACACCGACGACGCGGCCGTGCGCGAGCTGCCCTCACGTGCTTCGGCGAGGCCGCCGAGATTCGCTTCGCTGTCGACGTGCACGGGTCGCCCGATACGCGCTCGCAGGCTCTCGCCGACATCGACGCCCTCCCACCCGCGCAGGAGCCCGGGGGTGGAGATCATGCCCGTTCGCGGATCGATCGGCGCGGGAAGGGCCAGCCCCACCGAGAGGAGGTCGGAGACGTTCCCGCCGAGGGACTCCATCATGTCGCCGAGCAGGATGCTCACGCGGTCCAGTTCGGCGTCGTGGCGGTGATCCAGGGGGACCGGCAGCGCCGTCTCGGCCACGATCGTGCGCATCGGGTCGGCGATCGCGATGCGCAGGTGCCGAGAGCTGAAATGCACGCCCGCGACGAGTCCGAGCCGTCGGGCGAGCGAGACGAGGGTCGCGCGGCGACCGCTGCGCGAGGTGGACGACGTGTGCAGCACACCCGATGCCGTGAGCTCTTTGACGATGTTCGACACGGTCGCCGGTGAGAGGCCGGTGATCCCGGCAAGCTCGACCTGAGTGAGGCGCCCGTGCCGCTTCAGAGACTCGAGCAGGCGCGCGCGATTGGCCTCGCGGAGCGAGGACTGCGAGCCCGGCTGGGCGCTGCGTCGTGCCACAGTCCCACACTGTACCCGACAGTGTTCACGGCCTCAGCGGCGCTCACCCGCGAGACGGATGAGCACGATGTTCGACGACTCGTCGACCTCGGCCACCGTGGGATGGGCCTTGACGAAGTCGGTGAAGCTCTTGTGTCCGACCGCCTTCTCACTGAACGCGGGGTCGAGCCGCTTGATGAGACTCTTCACCTCGGACGCGTGCTGCCACTTGTCGTCGTCCTTGTCGTTCTCGAGGCGCAGCGCCCGCTCGAGCAGATCGGCGGCCGGGTCCTTGGCCTTCTGGCGCGAGCGGCGGGTGCCGCCGTCGGACTTGCCGGTCGCCGGCGGGGTCACGCCCGGCAGCGCGTCGTAGGCGTCGAACTGGTCGCATGCCGCGGCGAGCGACTTCGCGGTCGAGCCGGCGACGCCGACGCCGACGACGAACCGGCCGAGCCGCTTGCAGCGCTGGGCGAGGGGCACGTAGTCCGAGTCTCCGGCGACGATGACGACGTGCGTCAGGTCGGGAAGGCGGAACATGTCCTCGACCGTGTCGACGGCGAGGCGGATGTCGGCGCCGTTCTTGGCGTAGGCGGCGGCGGGGAACAGCTGCACGAGGTCGACGGCGCGCGCGACGAGCTGCGAGCGGTAGTCGGCGTTGACCGGCGCTGACCAGTCGGCGTAGGCGCGCGTGAGCACGAGGGTTCCGAAGGATGCGGCGTAGTCGATGATCGCCCCGACGTCGATGCGTGCCGCGGCGAGCCGTTCGGCGATCTCGGGCGCCGTGGCGTTCTCGGCGATGCGCTGACGATCACGTGAATAGGCGTTGCGCCCGTGCACGCGGTCGTACCAGGACATCACGATGTTGTCGAAGTCGAGGTAGACGGCGACGCGGGGCTGGAGCAGGTCTGGCATGTTCAGTTCTCTCCGGGGTAGTGAAGACCGATGATCTCACGGACAGCGTCGAGACTGCCCATTATCTGGACGGTTTCATCGATCGGCAGAACATCGCTGTCGGTGACTCCCTGCGCGATGAAGCGCTCGGCCGCGAGTGCCTGATACTGCATGCCCCGGCCCTCGACCTGCGACGCGAACGCCTCACGGACCGCGCCGTCGGGACCGAGAAGACGGAAGGACGTCGGCGTGTACCAGACGGGGTCGATCTCGATGCGGGCATCCGTGCCGATGATGTGCGCCGTGTTCGGGCCCGCCGAGTGCGCCGCCGACAGGGTCGTCGCGATCGCTCCCGACGGGTAGGTGAAGATCGTTGCGATCTCGGCGTCGGCTCCGGTCGGACCGAGAGTCCCCGCAGCCGCGATCGTCGCGGGCGCGCCGAGCACATCCCATGCGAACGAGACGGGGTAGATGCCCAGATCGAGCAGTGCACCGCCCCCGAGTTCGAGGGCATTGAGACGATGCGCGGGGTCCGAGCTGATTCGCTGCGTGTGGTCGGCCGTCAGGGCGCGCACGGCGCCCAGCGCGCCCTGCGCGAGCAGCTCGCGGATGCGGACCATGTGCGGCAGGTAGCGCGTCCACATCGCCTCCATCGCGAGGAGGCCCTTCGCCCGGGCGACGTCGCGCACGAGGGCGGCCTCGGCCGCGTTGATCGTGAAGGGCTTCTCGACGAGAACGTGCTTGCCCGCTTCGAGGGCGAGGATGGCCTGCGCCGCATGGAACGGGTGCGGTGTCGCGATGTAGACGATGTCGATGCCGGGGTCGGCGACCAGGTCTTCGTACGACCCGTGGGCGCGCGGCACGCCGAGCTCGTCGGCGAACGCGCGGGCGTTCTCGAGTCGGCGGGAGCCCACCGCGGCGAGGTCGAGCCCGGCCGTCTTCAGGTCGCGGGCGAACGCACGGGCGATCCCGCCAGGTCCGAGGATGCCCCAGCGCAATGCAGTCATTCTCCGAGCGTACCGAGCCTCTCGCGGTCCGGGGGCAAGGTCGCAGTTCACGGGCGGAGGGTGACCTTGCCGTCCGTGCCGGAGTCGACGAGGCGCTGGGCCTCGGATGCTTCCGCGAGGGGCAGCGACGGGCCGAGTTCGACCGAGAAGCGGCCCGCGGCCAGCAGCGCGAGGGTCACCGGCACGGCCTCGGCACGCCAGGCCTGCTGCTGCGCGGTGAGCGGGTCGGGGCTGCCGCCCGAGAAGGCGCGGATGCCCAGGCCAGCGGCATCCGCCCCACGAACGATCGTCGCGATGCGGGCGCGGTCGGCGACCAGATCGAGTGACGCCTGCAGCGCCTCGTCGGTTCCCGCCGCGTCGAGGGCGACCGTGATCGCGTTCGCGTTCGCGGTCGCGGCACGGACCCGATCGACGAGTCCCTCGCCGTACGCCACGGGAATCGCCCCGAGCGCGCGGACGCGGTCGAACCGGCGCTCGGACGCCGTCGCGACGACGGTCGCGCCGGCGAGCACGGCGAACTGGATCGCCGCCTGGCCGACGGCACCCGATCCGCCGTGGATGAGCAGCGCGTCGCGCGGCCCGACGGCGAGCGAGCGCAGAGCCTGGTAGGCGGTGCCGAAGGGGATGCCCAGGGCCGCACCGAGTTCGGCGCTCACCGACGCCGGTCGCGGCACGACGCGCCGGGCGTCGACCACGATGGCGGTCGCGTAGGCCCCCATGACGCCCGAGAAGACGACGGCGTCACCGACGCGGAGTCCCTCGACGTCGGTGCCCACGGCGGTCACGACGCCGGCCCCGTCGGCGCCGACGCGCCGTGGCCCGTCCAGGGGAGCGGATGCCCGGCGTCCGGACCGCAGCTTGCCATCGATCGGGTTGACGCCGGCCGCCTCGACCCGCACGGCGACCTCGCCCGGCCCGGGCTCGGACGGATCGAAGTCGATCTGGTGCAGGACCTCGGGTCCGCCGAACTCGGTGTAGACGATCGCGTGTGCCATGTCGGGGCCAACCCGTCCGCGGCGAAGGACTATTCCCGCAGCGCCTTCTGGATGCGCTGCAGTGAGACCTGCTCGGCCGTGCCGAGCCCCTGCGCGAAAAGGCTCACGCGGTACTCCTCGAGCAGCCAGCGCACGCGGTTGAGGGACGGCGATGCATCGGGCGCGAGGGGGAGCGTGCCGCCCGCCTCGATGTACAGCGCGGCAGCGCGCTCGAACTCGTTCTGCCGCTGACGGTCGCGCCCGGGGCTGTCGGTGAGGCTGCGCACCCGCTCGAGCGCACCGCGCAGATACCGCGGCAGGTGCGCGAGCCGCTCGAGGCCTGTCCGCGCGATGAAGCCGGGAAAGACCAGCCCCGCGACCTGCGCCTTGACGTCGTTCAGGGCCGCCAGCAGCGTCAGCGAGTTCTGGTCGCGGACGGCCCGCTCGACATCGCGCGCCGCCGTCAAGATGCGGGCCACGAGCGAAACGGTCTGGAACAGCTCATCGACGACGACCGCTGAGAACGCATCCCGCACGGCCTCGAATCTGGCGCGCGTGCGCACGACACCGTCGGGAACCGTGCGCGCGATGACAGCGTCGGCGAGAGCGAGGCGCGCGTCTTCGATGAGCGCCTTCGCCGACGAATACGGGGATGCCGCCAGTGCGAGCTTCTCGGCCGACGTGAGGTGCTCCAGCACATAGGCGGCGGGCGATGGGGCCGTCAGGAGCACGAGTCTGCGCACGCCCGCGCGTGTTGCGGCGGCGGCGGCCTCCGGAGTCGTCTCGATGCGGAGTGCGACGCTGGCACCCTCATCGATGAGCGCGGGATACCCGCGTACGACGCCGCCGGCCACCTTCGTGTCGACGACGTCGGCCAGGTCGCCGACTTCCCAGTCGGTGAGGCCGGACCGTTCTGTGACGGCGGCGGATGCTGCCGCGCTCGGCGGTGCTGCGGGCCCGGGCGCCGCGGCACGCGGGGTCAGCGAGCGCGAGACGGCCGTGCGCGCACGATCGGCGAGCCGTCGCTGCAGGTCGCCGAGGTCGCGCGCCGATCCGGCCGTGCGTCCCCGCTCGTCGACGGCGCGGAACGAAACGAGCAGGTGCGACGGCACGCGAGCCAGCTCGAAGTCCGCGGGGGTGACGGGCTGGTTGGCGATCCGCTGGATGCGGGTCGCGAGGGCGTCGAGCAGCGGCGTGGGAGGCAGACCGTCGTGGGATTCGGGCCCGAGGCCCGCGAGGTCTTCGGACAGCCGCGCGGCCCAGTCCGCGGCGGGCACGACATGCCGGCGGATCGCTTTCGGCAGCGCGCGCAGGAGTGCCGTGATGAGCTCGTCGCGCATACCCGGCACCTGCCAGTCGAACCCGTCCGGACGCAGCTGCGCCAGCAGAGCGAGGGGCACGATGACCGTGACACCGTCATCGGGTGCGCCCGGCTCGAAGCGATAGGCGAGCGAGAGCACCTGATCGCCCTGACGCCAGCGCGCCGGAAAGTCCCGCTCGTCGCCGCGCGCCGCGTCGTCGAGGAGGTCGGCCTCGGCCATGTCGAGCAGGCGCGGCGTCGTGGCCGCGGCATCCTGCCACCACGCTTCGAAAGAGCGCGCGTCGAAGACGTCCCGGGGGATGCGCGCGTCGTAGAAGCGGTAGACGGCCTCGTCGCCCACGAGGATGTCGCGTCGCCGCTCGCGCTCCTCGATCTTCTCGAGCCGGCGACGCAGCTCGAGGTTGCGCCGTTCGAAGGCCGTGAGCCGCTTGTCCAGGTGCGACGAATCCCAGTCACCTTCGACGAGCGCGTGGCGCACGAACAGCTCGCGGGCGAACGGCCGGTCGAACCGGGCGAGCTGCACGCGGCGGCGCGGCACGATCTCGACCCCGAAGAGAGTGACCTTCTCATACGCGGATGCCGCGCCCGCGGCCTTCGACCAGTGCGGTTCGCTCAGCTGCCGTTTGGCGAGGTCGCCCGCGAGCGGCTCGGCCCAGGCGGGGTCGATCGCTGCGACGGTCCGGGCGAAGAGGCGGCTCGTCTCGACGAGCTCGGCGGCCATGACGGCGGTGGGCCGCTTCTTCTTCAGCCCAGACCCGGGGAAGATCGAGAACCGGGTGCCGCGCGCGCCGATGTAGGTTGCCGGAGCGGCGCTCTTGCCCTGGGCGCCCTTCGCGCCGGTCTGACGGGCGGGGGCGCGGTCGTCGAGGATGCCGATGTGCGAGAGCAGGCCCGACAGGATCGCCTTGTGCATGGCGTCCGCATCCGAGCCCGCAGCTTCGCCGTCACGGGAGGAGTGCGCGTCGGCCGTGCGGTTTCGCGGGGAACGACCCAGCAGAGCCTTGAGCTGACGGTGGACGTCGAACCACTCCCGCACGCGCACGTAGTTGAGGTGCTCGGCGCGGCACATGCGGCGAAACGCGCTCGAGCCCAGCTCGCTCTGCTTCTCGAGCAGGTGGTTCCAGAGGTTGAGGAGCGTGATGAAGTCGCTGGTCGGATCGGTGAACCGGGCGTGCAGGCGGTCGGCCTCTTCGCGCCGTTCCTCGGGTCGTTCGCGGACATCCTGGATCGACATCCCGGCGACGATCGCGAGCACGTCGGGCATCACGCCCGTGCGGCGGGCCTCGACGATCATCCGGGCGAACCGCGGGTCGATCGGCAGCCGTGCGATCTCCCGGCCGATCTCGGTGAGCCGTCCTGTCTCTGACGCGCCCCTGCCGCCCCCTGAGCGCGCCGTCTCGACGGCGCCCAGCTCTGTCAGGAGGTCGACGGCCGCCTTCACACCGCGCGAGTCGGGCGGTGTGAGGAAGGGGAACCGCTCGATCTCGCCGAATCCGAGCGCGAGCATCTGCAGGATGACCGAGGCGAGGCTCGTGCGCAGGATCTCGGGCTCGGTGAACTCGTCCCGCGTCGCGAAGTCGTCTTCGGCGTAGAGCCGGATCGCGATGCCCGGCGCCGTGCGTCCTGCGCGGCCGGAGCGCTGCTGCGCCGAGGCCTGCGAGATCGGTTCGATCGGCAGCTGCTGGATCTTCGTGCGGTTGCTGTACCGCGAAATGCGGGCGGTGCCCGTGTCGATGACGTACCGGATGCCGGGGACCGTGAGGCTCGTCTCGGCGACGTTCGTCGCCAGGACGACACGGCGGCGCACGCCCGCGACGCGTGAGCGTTCGAACACGCGGTGCTGCTCGGCCGAGGAGAGGCGCCCGTACAGGGGGAGCACCTCGGTCGGCGCGGCATCCTTGGCGTACATGCCGCGAACGGCATCCATCGCGTCGCGGATCTCTGCCTCGCCGGGAAGGAAGACCAGTACGTCGCCCGCGGGTTCGCGATCGAGTTCGCGCAGCGCCGCGGTGATTCCGTCGACGTCGTCGCCGTCGCTCTCGGCGGCATCCGTCCGTGGCCGGTACCGGATCTCGACGGGGTGCGTGCGGCCGGACACCTCGATGACGGGCGCGGGCCCGGACGGACCTGCGAAGTGCTTCGCGAAGCTCTCGGGGTCGATCGTCGCGCTCGTGATGATGACCTTGAGGTCGGGGCGCTGGGGCAGGATGCGGGTGAGGTACCCGATCAGGAAGTCGACGTTGAGAGAGCGTTCGTGCGCCTCGTCGATGATGATCGTGTCGTATCGCCGCAGCAGCCGGTCGCGGTGGATCTCGTTGAGGAGGATCCCGTCGGTCATGACGGCGATGCGGGTGTCCTCGGTGACCTTGTCGGTGAATCGCACCTTGTAGCCGACCGTCGTGCCGAGGGGAACCTCGAGCTCTTCGGCGACGCGTTCGGCGATCGTGCGCGCCGCGATCCGGCGCGGCTGGGTGTGGGCGATGCGGGTGCGGCCGAGCTCGAGGCAGATCTTCGGCAGCTGCGTCGTCTTGCCCGACCCCGTGGCGCCGGCGACGATGACGACCTGGTGATCGCGGATGGCGCGCGCGATGTCGTCCCGTGCGGCGCTGACGGGCAGCTCCGGCGGGTATGAGATGACAGGTTCTGGCGCGGACACAGCCCTCGATCGTATCTGTCGCAGGCTCCCCGGCGGGCGTCGGCGTGCGATCCGGCGTAGGAAGGGTCGCCCGTCGTGCCCGCGGCGGTCGGGGGCGTACGTCTGTCACCCGGTTTCTTCACATCCACCCGAGACGGGCAGGCTCTGCGGTCGTAGTCTGTTCGCATGGCAGACCACCACGCACACCACCACGCCGGCCCCGAGGCTCAGCCCCCCGCCGATGTGCCGCGGATTCCGCTCAACTCGGGGTACGACATTCCGCAGTTCGGGTACGGCGTGTTCAAGGTGCCGCCCGCGGAAACCGAGAAGGTCGTCAGTGAGGCGCTCGCGCTCGGCTACCGCCACATCGACACCGCAGCGATCTACGGCAACGAAGCGGGTGTCGGTGCGGCGATCGCGCGGAGCGGCATCCCGCGCAAGGAGCTGTTCATCACGACGAAGCTGTGGAACGACCGGCAAGCCGGGGAAGAGCCGCGCGCTGCGCTCGAGCAGAGCCTGACCACACTCGGGCTGGAGTACGTCGACCTCTATCTCGTGCACTGGCCCGCACCGGCGAACGACAACTACGTCAACGCGTGGAAGTCGCTCACGACCTTCGGCGACACGGGTCTCGTGCGCTCGGTCGGCGTGTCGAACTTCCTCGTGGAGCACCTCGAGCGCATCGTCGATGCGACGGGAGTGCTGCCCGCCGTCAACCAGATCGAGCTGCACCCCGCCCATCAGCAGCGCGACGTCGTCGCGTGGTGCGCCGAACGGGGCATCCGCATCGAGGCGTGGGGTCCGCTCGGACAGGGCAAGTACGACCTGTTCGGCACACCCGCCGTGCACGACGCCGCGGCAGCTCATGGCCGCACGCCCGCGCAGGTGGTGCTGCGCTGGCACATCCAGAAGGGCAATATCGTCTTTCCGAAGTCGGTCAACCCCGAACGACTGCGCGAGAACCTGCGCATCTTCGACTTTGCGCTCTCGGACGCCGAGATGGCGGCGATCGACGCTCTCGATCCGGGTGATGGCACGGGGCGCGTCGGCGCGCACCCGAATGAGCTGAACTGAGGAGATGAACGACCGCCTCTCTCGTTCGGCCAGCCCCTACCTGCGGGCCCACGCCGAGAATCCCGTCGCGTGGTATCCGTGGGGAGAGGCGGCTTTCGCTGAGGCGCGTCGGCGTGACGTGCCCGTGCTCGTGTCGATCGGCTACTCGACGTGCCATTGGTGCCATGTCATGGCACGGGAGTCCTTCGCCGACGCCGCCACCGCGGCGGATCTCGACGCGGGCTTCGTCGCGATCAAGGTCGACCGGGAGGAGCATCCCGAGGTCGACGCGGCGTACATGGCCGCCGCCGCGGCGTTCACGCCGAGCCTCGGCTGGCCGCTCACGGTCTTCACGACGCCCGAGGGGCGCCCGTTCTTCGCGGGGACGTACTTCCCGCCCGAACCGCGCGGCGGTCTGCCGGCGTTTCGTCAGGTGCTCGCGGCCGTGCACGAGGCGTGGACCGAGCGTCGCGACCAGGTCGACAGCACCGCCGAGGCGATCGTCGACGCGCTCACCGAGGTGCGGACGAAGACCCGCGAGGCCGGCTCGCTGCCCGACGCAGAAGAGCTGCGCGCCGCTGCACGCGCTCTCGCGGCACAGGAGGATCCCGAGTACGCCGGGTTCTGGGGCGGCGACCCGGCTGCGCCGAAGTTCCCCGTCGCGACGGGACTGGGCTTCTTGCTGAGCCGCTTCGTGCGCACGGCCGAGCCCGAGGCGGCGGCCGTCGCCTACCGGGCGTTGCAGACGATGGCTGCGTCGCCGCTGCGCGACCGGGCCGAGGGCGGCTTCTTCCGCTATGCGACGCGGCGCGACTGGACCGTGCCGCACTACGAGCGCATGCTGACCGATAACGCGCTGCTGCTCGAGGCCGCCCGCGAGGCCGACGACGAGCGCACCGCACGCGGCATCGCCTCGTTCCTCACCTCGGTGCTGCAGCAGCCATCGGGGGGATTCGGTGCGGCGCAGGACTCCGAGTCGTGGATCGACGGCGTCCGCAGCGAGGGCGGGTACTACCTGCTCGAAGACCGTTCGGGACTCGAGCCGCCAGCCGTCGACGGCAAGGTCGTGACGGGGTGGAACGGTCTCGCGATCGGTGCGCTCGCCCGTGCCGGCGCGCGCTTCGGCGAACCCTCCTGGATCGAGGCGGCCGCGTGGGCGGCGGACGCCGTGCTCGGGGCCAACACGCTGCCCGACGGCGGCCTCGTGCGTGCGTCCTTGGACGAGATCCCCTCACGCGCCGCCGCGACGCTCTCCGACTACGGTCAGCTCGCCGCCGGGCTCGTCGCGCTCGCCATCGCGACGGGCGAGCCGGCAGCGGCCGTGCGCGCCCGTGAGCTCGTCGAGGCCTGTCTCGCCGACGACGAGCCCGCCGTGCCCGGCGGCGGCGACCCCGTGCTCACGGTGCAGGGCATCGGCGCACCCGACGCGGCATCCGACGGAGACGAGCCCTCGGGGGTCGCGGCGCTGGCCGACGCGGCCGCGCAGCTCTGGTTGCTCGGCGGGGGTGATGAGCTGAGGGCTCGGGCCGAGCACCTCGTCGCCCGACACGCCGCTGCCGCGCTTTCCCAGCCGCTCGCGCACGGCGCGCTGCTGCGCGTCGCGACGATCATCGCGGCGCCCCCGCGGCAGGTCGTCGTCATCGGCGACTCCGACGATCCGCTCGCGCGCGAGGCACGTGGTCTCGATGCCGATGTCGTCGCGGTCATCAGCCCCGACCAGGCCAGAGAGTGGGTCGACGCGGGTTTCGAGCTGTTCGCCGATAAACCGGCGATCGTCGGCGCCCGTGCGACCGCATACGACTGCCACGGCTTCGCCTGCCGCCTTCCCGTCACCGACCCCGCGCAGCTCGCCGCCGGCTGAGCTCGCGGTCACGCGTATCGTCCGACCGACACGGCAATCCCGCAACCCGGCACGCAGATCCGCTGTGGCGGCACGGCACGGGGGCTCGCACGGGCCCTCGCACATCCACAGATACCTACCGTCGTTCCGAAACGAACGAAGGGCAGAATCATGTCTATCCGGAAAGCAGCTCGCGAGCGGGCCGACTCCACGACCATCACCCGCCGGATGCTGCGCATCCGGCGCACGTTCGCGCGTCGCACCGTGCGACTCGTCGCGACGGTGCTGGCGACGGCGATCGTCGCCGCCGGTGCGATCGTCGGCGTGCAGAGCGCGTCGGCGGCGTCGCAAGGTCCCGGCTTCGGCACGTGGCCGAGCAGCCATATCGGCTGGGAGGGCGCCTTCATCGCGCCCGACGGCAGCCTCATCTACTGCATCGTGCCGGGCGCCGCCAACCCCACCGGGGCGACGAGCTCGGCCGGCATCCACTCGTCGATCATCTCGGACAGCCCGTTCGGCACGTCGACCATCAGCGGGGACACCGCGGCGAAGATCAACACGATCGTCACGCAGTACGGCCAGAGCTGGGACAACGTGAACGCCTCGGCGGTCTCGTTCGTCGTCAAGCATCTCGCCAACCCCGATGCGATGTACAACTCCAGCGGTTGGAACGGCTCCCACGATCTCAACGGCTTCATCAACTACAAGCTCGTCGGGCTCGTCGGCCCCGCGACCGTCGGCGCGATCCAGGCCCGCGCCGCGCAACTGCTCGCGGCCGTCGAAGGCGTCACCGCGGGAGCCGTCAACGGTGCGGGCGAGCTCGTCTTCACCACCGACGCCGCGAACAACTACGCCGGCACGGTCAAGATGGTGGGGACGCCCGCAACGGGAACCGTTTCGCTCACGAACGGCATCTTCGCCTCGACGGGGAGCGCGTCGCTCGCCGGCATGCGACAGGGTGTCGCCTATCCCGTGCGCGGAGTGCCGCCGACCCACAACGGCGCGTCCTATCGGATCTCGGGTTCGGGCACCTTCGGGTCGGGGCATGCCGCGGCGCTGCACCTGTGGACGACGCCCGGTCAGCAGGCGGCTGTCGGTCCTGGCGGCGCCGGAACCTTCCGCGTCGCCGGCAAGGACTCGACCGCCCGCAGTGTGACCTTCGCGCCGCACATCACGACGCAGGTCGAGCAGGTCTACGCGCCGGGAGGCACCTTCGTCGACCACGTGACATTCGGCACGTCGCTCAACGAGTGGCCGCGGGTCGCGGGGGGTCGGTTCGTGACCGTGGCAGCCACGGCCCGGGTGTACAGCACCCCCGCGCAGCCGATCGAGGCCACGGCGGACATCCCCGCCGACGCCGTCGAGGTGGGCGAGCTCGTGCTGGTCACGGATCCGGCGACAGGTCCGTCACAGCCGTACCGGGTCGAGTCGGATTGGGAACTCCCCGGTCCCGGCCATTACACCGCGGTATGGAGCATCATCGGCACCGACCAGTCCGACCAGACGCGGGCGTACCTGCAGAACGGGTCCGCCTACGAACGGCACGAGCGTTTCGGAGAGAAGACGCAGATGACGATGGTGCCCAACATCACCTCCGAGGCCCAGCCCGCGGCGCAGAAGGGCGGCACGGCGTTCGACACCGTCATCGTCGCCGACGTGCTTCCCGCCGGCGGCGCCGACATCTCGACGGCGCTCTACCGGGTGCCCGAGGACACCGAGGCCTTGGGCGCGTGCGTCGCGGAGAACCTCGTCTGGCAGAGCGAGACGCTGCACATCGACGCCGTCGGCCGGTACACGTTCACGGCTCCTGTCGTGCCGTCGTTCGGCGACTATGCGTGGCAGCACCGCGCAGACGATGTCGACGGGCGCGAGATCATGGTCAGCGAGTGCGGCCTCGAGAGCGAGATGACCTCGGCGCCCGTGCCGACGATCGGCTCGCTTGCACCCGAGACGATCGGCTATGCCGGTCTCGTGCGCGATGTCGCGATCGTCGACGGACTGGTACCGGCCGACGGCGAGACATACATCACGTTCGAGCTCTACCGCGCCGTCGACGGCGTCGCCCCGATCGACTCCTGCACGGCGGACTCCCTCGTAGGGGACACGAGCGACCGGCCCGTCGTCATCACGCAGGCGGGGGAGTACACCTCGCCCGGCATCCGCGTCACGGAGGCGGGCACGCACTACAGCGTCGAGCGCCTGTCGTGGCGAGCTGACGCCGACGGTGATCCGATCGTGCTCGACCAGGGCGAGTGCGGTCTGCCGCACGAGACGACGCTCGTGAGCGAAGCGTCACTGCGCACGCAGGCGACGCCCTCGGTCGGGATCGGTGACACCTACCGCGACGAGGCGTTCGTCGAAGGGCTCGGCGACGACGTCGCGGCCGAGATCGTCTTCGAGGTGTTCCACAACGCGCACGACCAGGCTCCGACGTGCACGGCCGAGACCCTCGTCGAGACGCGTCGCACCTCGATCGTCGGCTCGGGAGTCTTCGCCTCACCTGCCCTCACGGCGACCAGGGAAGGACGTCAGCTGTGGGTCGCGACCCTGCAGCACACGCCGGAGGGGTTGGATGCGCCGGTCGTGCTCGCGAAGGGCGACTGCGGCGAAGAGGACGAAGTGACGCTCGTGCGCGGTGAGCTTCCGCTCACCGGATCCATCGGCACGCCGTGGATCGCCGGCCTGGCGGGTCTGGCGCTGCTGGGCGGGGCCACGATCCTCGTGCTCCGCACCCGGAGGCAGGCCTCCGCGTGACGTACCGGACCGGTGCCCTCGAGCTTTCTCGGGGGTGCCGGTCCGCCGTCTCGGCAACGTGCTGCGTCTGGCGTCGAGGGGATGCCGGTGCGGCGACGGTCAGACCGCTTCGAGCCCGCGGGGGCATCGGGCCGCGGCGGGTACGTCGATGCCGAAGACGATCCCGAGCGCGCGCTCGTACTCGTCGAGGCGTCCTTGTTCGGCGTGCTCGCGGGCCCGCACCGACGGGATGTGCGAAATGACCCCGGCGAGGTGACGCAGCGCGGTTTCGGTAGCCGCATCACCGCCGCGCGCGGCGGCGCGGGCGAGCTCGTCGTCGAGGGCCGCCTGGATGTGCGAGCGCACCGCGACGACGGCGGGAGCCGCCGCGGCTTCGGCGGTGAAGGCCGCCGCTGCCGACCCGACGATCTCGTGCGCCCCCGCGCCGAGCTCGGGAAGCGCGGCATGCCGGCCCAGCAGCTCGAGGTCGAGCAGTTCGACCCCGTCGAGGTCGGCGACGGCGGCATCGACGTTGCGCGGCAGGCCGAGGTCGATGATGAGGCGCGGGGCACCGGTGGGCACATCGTCGCCGACGATCGTGTAGCGGGTCGTGCAGGTGAGCACGATGCGGGCGCCCCCGATCGCGGTGCGCAGGTCGTGCTCGGCACGGATGCCGTAGCGCGCGGCGAACTGCTGCGCGCGGCCGGTCGCGGAGTACACGCGAACGTCGGCTGCGCCGCGGGCCCGCAGGGCGGCGATCGTCGTCGCGGCGTACTGGCCCGTGCCCACGATGAGGACCGGCGTGCTCTGCCAATCGGACACGCGCGTGTCGGCCAGTTCGAGCGCGAGCCGGGCGAGGGAGCGGCCGCCCGCGGCGACGTCTGCCTGCGCGCGCACGGCGCGGGTCGCGTGCGCCGCGCGCTGGAAGACCCGCTCGAGGGTCGGGCTCGTCGTGCCGTCGCGGCGTGCCGCCGTGAGCGCGCGCTGCACCTGACCGCTGATCTCCTCTTCGCCGACGACCATCGACTCCAGGCCCGAGCTGACCTTGAAGAGGTGGCGAACGACGTCGTCACCTGCAACGGTCACCGCCGACGCGCGCAGCGCCGTGATGTCGGTGTCGGCGAGCGCCAGCTGCTCGAGCACGGCCTCGCGCGCGACGGCGACGGCGCCCGTGAGCGGCTCGTCGATGTCGAGGTATGTCTCGAAGCGGTTGCACGTGGCCAGCACGACGGCTCCGCGCACGAAGTCATGCGCTTCGGTGAGGTCGGCGGCGGTCGTTTCAGCCACACGCGAGATACGGTCCAAGACCTCGAACTCGGTGTTGCGGTGATTCGCCGTCAGACAGAACAGCACGCAGAGATTCTAACGGCGTGAGGTCGTAGCCTGGCTGTGTGCTTTCCGACGTGACGGTCCTGCCCGATACCCACCCCCTGCGCGACGGCAGGACGACCGGTGCCCGGCTCGTCCGCGCCGCACGGGGCGACCGGCCCGAGACCCTGCCGGTCTGGTTCATGCGTCAGGCGGGCCGCTCGCTGCCGGAGTACCGCGAGCTGCGGGCCGGCACCGAGATGCTCGAGTCGTGCCTCACTCCGGCGCTCGCGTCCGAGATCACGCTGCAGCCCGTCCGGCGCCACGGTGTCGATGCCGCCGTCTTCTTCAGCGACATCGTCGTTCCGGTCCTCCTCGCGGGCGTCGATGTCACCATCGTGCCCGGACGCGGTCCCGTGCTCGCGAACCCCGTGCGGTCCGCATCCGATGTCCTGGCTCTGCGTCCCCTCGAACCCGACGCACTCGCGCCCATCTCGGAGGCCGTCGCCCGTACCGTCGCCGAACTCGGCAGCACGCCGCTCATCGGGTTCGGTGGAGCGCCGTACACCGTCGCGAGCTACCTCATCGAGGGTGGGCCCTCGAAGGATCAGCTGCGCACGCGCGCGCTCATGCGCAGCGACCCGCACACGTGGGCGACGCTGCTGAACTGGTGCGCCGACGTGACGGGCGCCTTCTTGCGCGCGCAGGTGCTCGCCGGGGCCAGCGTCGTGCAGCTCTTCGACTCATGGGCGGGGTCCCTCTCGCGCGATGACTACGTGCGCCGCGCGATGCCGCATTCGCGTCGCGCGATGGACTGGCTGCGCGGACTCGACGTGCCGCGCATCCACTTCGGCCTCGGACTCTCCGAAGCGCTCGACGCGACCCCTGCGGTCGGTGCCGACGTCATCGGCGTCGACTGGCGCCTGCCGCTCGACGAGGCGAACCGGCGTCTGGGCGGCACGATGCCGCTGCAGGGCAACATCGACCCCGCTCTGCTCACGGCGCCCTGGAACCTCCTCGAGCGCCACGTGCGCGACGTCGTCGAGCGCGGCTCGGGGGCCCCGGCGCACATCGTGAACCTCGGGCACGGCGTGCCGCCCGAGACCGACCCCACCGTGCTGACGCGCATCGTCGACCTGGTGCATGAGCTCTGAGGTCATCGTCGTCGGAGGCGGCGTCGCGGGCCTCGTCGCCGCGCGCCGCCTCGCCCTCGCGGGCCGCAACGTCGTGCTGCTCGAGCGCAGTGACCGGCTCGGCGGTCAGGTGCAGCCGCTACCGCTGGCCGGAGTGACGCTGGACGCCGCCGCCGAGTCGTTCGCGACGCGCGGCGGTGCCGTCACGACGCTCGCCGCCGAACTCGGCCTCGAGGTCGTGCCGCCCGCTCCGGTATCGGCGTGGCTGCACCGCGCCGACGGAACCGCCGTGCCGTTGCCGGCGGTCGGCGTCCTGGGCATTCCGGGGACACCGCTCGCGCCCGACGTCGTTCGCGCGATCGGACGCGTCGGAGCCTGGCGCGCCGCACTCGATCGGGCTCTGCCGGCGCGGATCGGCCGGGACGCGGCATCCCTCGGCGCCCTCGTGCGCGCTCGCATGGGGTCTCGCGTCGTCGACGGACTCGTCGCCCCTGTCGTGCGCGGCGTGCACTCGAAAGAACCCGACGCGCTGCCCGTCGAAGCGGTGGCGCCGCGGCTGCGCGCCGAACTCACGGCCCGGGGTTCGCTCGCGGCGGCCGTGCAGGCTCTCCGCGCGCAGGCCCCCGCCGGCACGCAGGTCGCAGGCCTGCGCGGCGGGATGCACCGACTCGTCACGGCGCTCGCCGCCGACGCCGCCCGGCTGGGCGTCGATGTGCGCACGGGCGTCGACGTCACCGCGCTCGATGCCCACGGGGTCGTCGCCGGGGGGCAGCGCCTCGACGGCACCGTCGTGCGTGCTTTCTCGGCACCCGCTGCGCGGCGGCGGCTCACGCTCGTCACGCTCGTCGTGGACGCTCCGGGATGGGATGCCGCACCGCGCGGCACGGGACTGCTCGTGGCAGCTGACGCTCCGGGCGTGGGGGCGCGGGCCCTGACCCACATCACCGCGAAGTGGGCGTGGGCCGCCGAGGCGCTCGGCGCTCGACACGCCGTCCGGCTGTCCTACGACGGAGACCTCGCCGGCGACGCCGTCGCGCGCGCCGTCGCCGACGCGCAGAAGCTGCTCGGCGCGCCGCTTCAGGCGGTGACGGATGCCGCCGTGCAGGCCTGGGACCGCGGGGCGCAGCCGTATCCCGACGAGGTCATCTCGGTGGGGGAGGGAGTCGCCGGCACAGGCCTTGCCGGTGTCATCGCGCATGCCGAACGGACGGCCGCGGCGATGACGACCTCGGCATGACGGGCGCATCCCCTCGGAAAAGGGGGAGGATGGACGGGTGAGTTCTTCGAACGATGGCACCGATCCGACCACCGACACGACCTCCACGGCGACGTTCTACACTCTGTGGGCTGTCTTCCGTCGCGACCCGCACCCCGCGCCGGCGACGGGCTCCGGCTTCGCCGAGGTCTCGGCGGGCGTGTCCAGCCTGCGCGGCGTCTATGACGTCTCGGGCCTGCGCGCCGACGCCGATGTGATGCTGTGGCTCACGGGCGACACCGCTGAGGGTCTGCAGGCAGATCTGCGCACGCTGCGCCGCTCGCTCGAGCTGTCGCCCCTGCTGCCGACGTGGAACGCGCTCGGCGTGCACCGCGATGCCGAGTTCAGCCGCGACCACTCACCGGCCTTCGCCCGTGGCCTGCCGCCCAAGGGCTGGCTCACGGTGTACCCGTTCGTGCGCAGCTACGAGTGGTACCTGCTGCCCTCCGCCGAACGCGGGGCGATGCTCGCCGACCACGGCCGCAAGGGGCGGGAGTACCCGAGCGTGCAGTCGAACACCGTCGCGAGCTTCGCGCTGGGCGACTACGAGTGGCTGCTCGGCCTCGAAGCCGACGATCCCATCGAACTCGTCGATCTCATGCGCTACCTGCGGTTCACCGAAGCGCGCCGCCACGTGCGCGAAGAGGTGCCGTTCTTCACCGGTCGCCTCATCACACCCGACGAACTGGGCGAGGTGCTTGCATGACCGCGCCGGCGACGTCATGAGCGCCCTGCGGATCGGCACGCGCGCGAGCGCCCTCGCGATGACCCAGGCCGCCACCGTCGCCGACGCCCTCGGCGGTGAACTCGTGCCGATCGTGTCCGAGGGCGACCGCTCCACGGCGTCGCTGTCGACCCTCGGCGGCACGGGCGTCTTCGCTGCGGCGCTTCGAGAGGCGCTCCTGGCCGGTGAGATCGATGCCGTCGTCCACTCCTTCAAAGACCTGCCCACCAGCCCGCTCGAGGGATTGTCGATCGCCGCGGTGCCGAAGCGGGAGGACGCACGTGACGCACTGTGCGCGCGTGACGCTCTGACGTTGGACACGCTGCCCGAGGGCGCGAAGATCGGCACGGGGTCACCTCGCCGCCGCGCCCAGCTCGCGAGGCACCGGCCCGATCTCGACCTCATCGACATCCGCGGCAACATCGACACGCGTCTGAGCCGCGTCGGCACCGACCTCGACGCCGTCGTGCTCGCCGCGGCGGGTCTGACGCGGCTCGGCCGGCTCGGCGTCGTCACCGAGCTGTTCGAGCTCGACCGATGGCCAACCGCCCCCGCGCAGGGAGCGCTCGCGGTCGAGACCCGCGTGGGAGATGAGCGCCTGGCGGCGCGCGTCGACCATCGCCCGTCGCGCGTCGCGGCTGAAGCCGAGCGGGGCGTGCTGGCCCGGCTCGAAGCGGGGTGCGCTGCCCCTGTCGGAGCCCACGCGTTCGTCGAGGACGGGATGCTGTTCCTCTCGGCGCGGGTCTACCGGCCCGACGGCGGAGACCAGCTCACGAGTTCGCACGCCGCCTACCTGGGCGACGTGACGGCGCTCGAGATGGCTGAGCGTGTCGCCGACGAACTGCTCGCCGCGGGAGCCGCCGACCTGGCCCCGCTGCGTGCACGGCCCTATGAGGATCCCCAATGACCGCATTTCCCGCTGTCCGCCCTCGCCGACTGCGCGCGACGGCCGCCTGGCGCCGACTCGTGCGAGAGACCCGGGTGAGCCCGGCACAGCTCGTGCTGCCGCTGTTCGTGCGGGAAGGAGCGACTGAACCCCGCCCGATCAGCTCGATGCCCGGCGTCGTGCAGCATTCGCTCGACTCTCTGAAGTCCGAGCTTCATCGCGCCGCGACGGCGGGCATCGGCGGGGTGATGCTCTTCGGCGTGCCCGAGCACAAAGACGCCATCGGGTCGGGAGCAACCGACGACGACGGCATCCTCAACGTCGCGACACGCGTCGCCGCCGCCGAAGTCGGCGACACGCTCGTCGTGCAGACCGACCTGTGCCTCGACGAGTTCACCGACCACGGTCACTGCGGCGTGCTCGATGACCAGGGTCGCGTCGACAACGACGAGACCCTCCAGAGGTATCGCGACATGGCTCTCGCGCAGGCGGCCGCCGGATCGCGGCTGCTGGGACTGTCCGGGATGATGGACGGCCAGGTCGCAGCCGTGCGGGCGGCGCTCGACGGTGCCGGGCACGGCGCGACGGCGATTCTCGCGTACGCCGCGAAGTACGCTTCGGCCCTCTACGGACCCTTCCGCGAAGCCGTGCAGTCCTCGCTCGTGGGCGACCGCCGCACGTATCAGCTCGACCCCGCGAACCGTCGCGAGGGGCTGCGCGAAGTCGACCTCGACATCGCCGAGGGGGCCGACATCGTCATGGTCAAACCCGCTATGAGCTACCTCGACGTGCTCGCCGACACAGCGGCATCCTCACCCGTGCCCGTCTGGGCGTATCAGGTGTCGGGGGAGTACGCCATGATCGAGGCCGCCGCCGCGCAGGGCTGGATCGACCGCACCCGCGCGATCGACGAATCGCTCGTCGGGATCGTGCGCGCCGGTGCCGACGCCGTCTTGACCTACTGGGCCATCGAGGCCGCCGAAAGGCTGAGCGCATGACGACGAACGACGACGCCGCTGTCCGCGCACGCGCCGTGATCCCCGGTGGCGTGAACTCTCCCGTGCGCGCCTTCGGATCGGTGGGCGGCACGCCCCTCTCGATCGTCTCGGCGACGGGAGCGACCGTGCGCGACGTCGCCGGCCGCGACTACATCGACCTCGTCGCTTCGTGGGGCCCCGCGCTCCTCGGCCACGCTCACCCCGAGGTCGTCGCGGCCGTGCAGGAGGCCGCCTCCCGCGGCCTGTCGTTCGGCGCATCGACGCCGGGCGAGACCGAGCTGGCCGAACTCGTCATCGACCGGCTGCGCATCGACGACGTGCGGGGAATCGACCGCCTGCGGCTGGTGTCGACGGGCACCGAGGCGACCATGACCGCGATCCGCATCGCACGAGGAGCGACGGGGCGCGACATCGTCGTCAAGTTCGCCGGGCACTACCACGGGCACTCCGACGGTCTGCTCGCCGAAGCCGGTTCGGGAATCGCCACCCTCGGACTGCCGGGCTCGGCGGGGGTGCCCGCCGACGTCGCGGCGCTCACCCTCGTGCTGCCCTACAACGACCGCGATGCCGTGCGCGCGGCCTTCGCCGCGCACCCCGGGCGCATCGCGGCCGTCATCACCGAGGCCGCCGGTGCGAATGCCGGCATCCTCGTGCCCGATCCGGGGTTCAACGCGTTCCTCGCCGAGACGGCGCACGCGAACGGTGCGCTGCTCATCCTCGATGAAGTCCTCACGGGCTTCCGCGTCGGACCGGCCGGCTGGTGGGGTCTCGAACAAGCCGCAGGCGGGCGATGGCGCCCCGACCTCGTGACGTTCGGCAAGGTCATCGGCGGGGGGATGCCGCTGGCGGCGATCGGCGGTCGCACCGACCTCATGGAGCTGCTCGCACCCCTCGGCCCCGTCTATCAGGCGGGCACCCTGAGCGGCAACCCGCTCGCCGTCGCGGCGGGCATCGCGACGCTGCGGCTGGCGGATGCCGACGTCTACGACCGCGTCGACCGCGCCGCCCGCGCGGTCTCGACGGCGCTCGGCGAGGCGCTCTCCGCCCAGGGCGTCTCCCACGTCGTCTCGCACGCGGGCAACCTCTTCTCGCTCGCGTTCCGCCCAGAGCCCGTGCGCGACTACGACGACGCCCGCGCGCAAGAGGCCTGGCGCTACCCGCCGTTCTTCCACGCCATGCTCGATGCCGGTGTATCGCTGCCGCCGAGCGTCTTCGAGGCGTGGTTCCTCACGGCGGCGCACGACGATGCCGCGATCGAGCAGATCCTGGACGCGCTTCCGATCGCGGCGCGCGCCGCGGCAGCGGCTTCGCACGGCTGAGAGCGGACAGACCCCGCGCAGCCCGTCAGATCCAGCTGGGCAGCCAGTTGTGCATGCGCCAGAAGTCGTACGGCACACCGGTCGCGGTGACGATCGGGTACCAGAACGCCGCCAGCACGAGCACGACGGCGAGGAAGACCCAGACGACCCGCTGCCCTGACTGGCGCCGGTAGCCGTCGGTGCTCGCCGCGCCGGCGACGTCGCGCAGCGCGAACGTGAGCGCGAGGATCAGGAACGGGAGGATCGCGACGGTGTAGAACTGGAAGATCGTGCGCTCGGGGTAGAGCAGCCACGGGACGTACGTCACCGCGATGCCGGTCAGCACGAGCGCGATACGCCAATCCCGCGACACGACGAAGCGCCACACGAGGTAGACCGCAGCGGCGACGGCGGCGTACCAGACAAGCGGATTCGGCATGCTGTAGATGTTCTGCACGATGCCGTCGTCGTTCTGGAAGTACATCGACGTCGGGCGCATGAGCAGGGGCCACTGCCAGGCGGGGCTCGCGTAGCCGTGGGCGCTCACGAGTCCGACGTGGAAGCCGTAGATCTGCTCGTGGTACGCCCACAGATTCGCCAGGGCCGAGCCGATGCCACCGCCGTCCGAGCCCTCGAGTGCGCGGCGCCCGTAGCCGCCGTCTGTCAGGAGCCAGCTCGCCCACGACGCCACATAGACCGCGGCGGCGACCGGGATGAACAGGACGAACGTCACGACGCCCTGGCGGAAGGCGGCGTCGGTCGGCCAGAAGATGACGCCCGCGCGGCGTCGCGCGAGAGCATCGACCACGACGAGGTAGATCCCCAGGCCCGCAGCCACGTACAGCCCCGACCATTTGACCGCGGTCGCGGCTCCGACCGCGGCACCTGCCGCGATCACCCACGGGCGGTTCCACAGCACGGGTCCCCACGCGGGCGGATCATCGCCGTGGTCGCGCGCGGCGAGCGCCGCGGCGAACCGGGTCGCCGTGCGGCGATGATCCAGCACCACGAACCAGAACGCGAGCAGCACGAAGAACGTGAGGATGCCGTCCAGCAGTGCCACGCGACTCATCGCGATCGCGAGACCGTCGACGGCCAGCAGACCGGATGCCACGGTGGCGAAGGCGATCGAACCCGTGAGCGACTTCGCCACGAGGTACAGCACGAGCACGGTCGCGATGCCGAACACAGCCACCGCGATGCGCCAGCCCCAGGCCGAATCCGGCCCGAACAGCGCCATGCCGAGGCCGATGAAGAACTTGCCGAGGGGCGGATGCACCACGAAGCTGCCGGACGTGAGGAAGATGTCGGTGTCGCCCGCGATGAAGCTCGCATCGGCGTCATCGGGCCAGCTCGCGGCATAGCCGAGGTTCCACTGCGTCCAGGCATCTTTGACGTAGTAGGTCTCGTCGAACGCCAGGGTGCTCGGATGCCCCAGGTTCCACAGCCGCAGGACGGCGGCGACGACGGTGACGAGGGTCGGGGCGAGCCAGCGCCACAGCCGGGCCAGACGCGGCTCGCCGGCCAGGCGCAGCATCCACCGGTCGTACAGGGTCGGTCGCGCGGGCGGCAGCAGCGGCTCGGCGATCGGCATCACGGCGACCAGCCTATGCTGGCGGCGTGATCATCCTCGCGGCGACCCCCATCGGCAATCTGGGCGACGCGTCGCGCCGCCTCGTCGAAGCACTCGAGGAGGCCAGGATCGTCGCCGCCGAAGACACCCGCACGACGCAGCGGCTGCTCGCGGGGCTCGGCATCGCCAACCGGCCGAGGCTCATCGCGCTGCACGACCACAACGAGAAGGAGCGTGCGCCCGAGATCGTCGAGCTCGCTCGCGACAATGACGTGCTCGTGCTGTCCGATGCCGGCATGCCCACGGTCTCCGACCCCGGCTACGGGCTCGTCGCGGCCGCCGCCGAGGCCGGCGTCGCGGTCACGGCGATCCCCGGTCCGAGCGCTGTCGTGACGGCGCTCGCCGTTGCGGGCTTGCCGACCGACCGCTTCACGTTCGAGGGCTTCGTCGCGCGCAAGCACGGCGAGCGGATGGCCGAGTTCACCGCGCTGGCGGGCGAGCAGCGCACCATGGTGTTCTTCGACGCCCCCTCGCGCGCCGCCGCGACGCTGGCGGACATGGCCGCGGCGTTCGGCGCCGATCGGCGCGCAGCCGTCTGCCGCGAGCTGACGAAGCTGCACGAAGAGGTCGCGCGGGGCACCCTGGCCGAACTGGTCGCCTGGGCCGAGCAGGGCGTGCGGGGCGAGCTCGTCATCGTCGTGGCCGGGGCCGCGGCGCGTGAACTTCCCTTCACCGATGCCGTGACGCATGTGCTCGACCTCGTCGCGGCGGGGACGCGCCTCAAAGTTGCCGCCACCGAGGTCGCCTCGCACACTGGTCACTCGTCGCGGGATCTCTACCAGGAAGCACTCGCGCGGCGAGCGCGGCCGTCATAGCGCCAGAAGCGGCATCCATCCGGCCTAGAATCTCAAGGGTGACTTCTGGCCGCAGCTTCTACATCACGACGCCGATCTACTACCCGAGCGACGTGCCCCACATCGGCCACGGCTACACGACCGTGGCCGTCGACGCGCTCGCCCGCTGGCATCGCCAGGCCGGCGATGACACGTGGATGCTGACGGGCACCGACGAGCACGGCCAGAAGATGATGCGCGCCGCCGCCGCGAACGGGTCGACGCCGCAGGAATGGGTCGACAAGCTCGTGAGCGAGTCGTGGTTCCCGCTGCTGGAGACCCTCGATGTCGCCAACGACGACTTCATCCGCACGACCCAGCCGCGCCACGAGGAGCGGGTCAAGCGGTTCGTGCAGGCCATCTACGACCGTGGGTACATCTACGCCGGCGAGTTCGAGGCGCTCTACTGCGTCGGCTGCGAAGAGTTCAAGACCGAGGCCGAGATCGTCCAGGGCGAGGGGGCGTTCGAGGGGCTCAAGGTCTGCGCGATCCACTCGAAGCCGCTCGAGCTGCTGCAGGAGAAGAACTACTTCTTCAAGCTCAGCGAGTTCCAGGACAAGCTTCTCGAGCTCTACGCGAGCAGTGACTTCATCCGACCCGAGTCCGCGCGCAACGAGGTCGTCTCGTTCGTCAAGAGCGGGCTCAAAGACCTGTCGATCTCACGCTCGACGTTCGACTGGGGCATCACGGTGCCCTGGGACGAATCCCACGTCATCTACGTGTGGGTCGATGCCCTGCTCAATTACGTCACGGCCGTGGGATACGGCGACGACCCTGCGCCGGGCTCCGGCGAGGAAAGCGAATTCGCGCGCCGCTGGCCGGCGTACCACGTCGTGGGCAAGGACATCCTGCGCTTCCACGCCGTCATCTGGCCCGCCATGCTGATGGCCGCCGGCGTCGATGTGCCCGCGGGTGTCTTCGCGCACGGCTGGCTGCTCGTCGGCGGCGAGAAGATGTCGAAGTCCAAGCTCACCGGCATCGCTCCGACCGAGATCACCGACGTCTTCGGGTCGGATGCGTACCGGTTCTACTTCCTTTCGGCGATCGCATTCGGACAGGACGGCTCGTTCTCGTGGGAGGACCTCGCCGCGCGCTACCAGGCCGAGCTCGCCAACGGCTTCGGCAACCTCGCCTCGCGCACGACGGCGATGGTCGAGCGCTACTTCGAGGGCATCGTGCCGCCCCCCGGCGAATACACCGAGCGTGACCTGCGCGTGCAGCAGATCGTGGCCGATGCCGCCGCCAGCGCCGATGCCGCGATCGAGCGATTCCGCATCGACGAGGCGATCCACGCCATCTGGACGATCGTCGACGACCTCAACCTGTACATCACCGAGAACGAGCCCTGGGCGCTCGCGAAGGACGAGACGCAGCGCGTGCGACTGGGCACCGTGCTCTACACCGCCGCCGAAGGGCTGCGCGCCCTGGCCGTGCTGCTGTCTCCCGTCATGCCCGAGGCGACCGAGAAGCTGTGGGTCGCGCTCGGCGCGGCCGAGTCGCTCGGTCGACTGGTCGATCAGCCCATCCGCGAGGCGGGCCAGTGGGGTGTCCTGCGTCCCGGCACGAGCGTCAACGGCCTCGCGCCGCTGTTCCCGCGCGTCGAGCAGGGCGCGTGAGCGTGCGGGAACGGCGCTCCTCGTGACAGACAGCGACCCGTCGCAGTACGTCCGTACCCGTTCGCAGGAGGGCCGCGGCGACGTGCGGTGGCCCGAAGCTCCCGAGCCCCTGCCCGTGCCGGTGTACGACAACCATGCGCACCTCGAGATCGACGACGGCGATGCGTCGCTGAGCCTCGACGAGCAGCTCGAGCGCGCTGCGGCGGTCGGCGTCGTGGGGGTCGTGCAGGCCGGTGGCGACATCGACTCGAGCCGTTGGTCGGCGTGGGCGGCGGCATCGCATCCCCGCGTGCTCGCGGCCGTCGCGATCCACCCCAACGAGGCGCCCGCGTACCAGAGCGCCGGGCGGCTGGACGAAGCGATCGGCGTCATCGATGAGCTCGCCGCCCAGCCGCGCGTGCGCGCGATCGGTGAGACGGGGCTCGACTTCTTCCGTACGGGCGAAGAGGGCCTGCCCGCGCAGTTCGAGAGCTTCGAGGCGCACATCGCCCTCGCGAAGAAGCACGGCATCGCGATGCAGATCCACGACCGCGAGGCCCACGACGCCGTCCTTGAGACCCTCGAGCGGGTCGGAGCCCCCGAGCGCACGGTCTTCCACTGCTTCTCGGGCGACGCGGCGATGGCCGAGATCGCCGCCGAACGGGGCTACTACCTGTCGTTCGCGGGCAACGTCACGTTCAAGAACGCCCAGAACCTGCGGGATGCCCTCAAGGTGACCCCGCGCGAGCGGATCCTCGTCGAAACGGATGCGCCGTTCCTCACCCCCGTGCCGCACCGCGGTCGCCCCAACGCGCCGTACCTGATCCCCGTGACGGTGCGTTTCCTCGCCGTCGAGCTGGGCGTCGAGCTCGACGAACTGTGCGCGCAGCTGGCGGCCAACACGCTCGAGGTCTACGGGGCGTTCGAGGACTGATCCGTCGCGTCGTCGCCCAGCACGGGGCGTGACGCCGCGATGTGCGAGATCGACCGCCACACGACGAGCAGCGTGATCGCCGAGCCGACGAACGCGAACCACCACGGCGCGGTGAGCCCCCAGCCCTGAGCGAGCAGGCCGCCGATCAGCTGCCCGATGACGAGCCCTCCGAAGACGCCGACCATGTTGACCGATGCGATGCGGCCCTGCAGGTGCATCGGCACGAGCCGCTGGCGCACGGTCGTCGAGATCGTTCCCCACACGAACGCGTACGCGCCGAATCCGAACATGAGGGCGAACGCGACGATCGGCGATGTCGTGAGCGCGAAAGCGAGGTGCATGAGCACTTCGAGCGTGAGGCACACGCGCATGAGCGTCGCGAACGAGACATGCCGCTCCAGCCACCCGAAGCACACGGTGGCGATGAGTCCGCCGAGCGCCGACGCCGTCGTGAGGGCGCCGTAGCCGACCGCGCCCATGTCGAGATACTCGGTCGCATAGAGCACGAGGACGCCCCACGGGGCTGCCCACGTCACGTTGAAGACGAGGATGATGAGGACGAGTGTGCGCACGGGCGCGTTGGCGCGCAGCCAGGCGAGCCCTTCGCGGATCGGACGCGGCTTCACCTCGGGGGCGGGATCCTCCTTCGGCGGAACGGGTGTGCGGGCGATGCGCGAGATGAGGATGACGGCGAGGCTCACGCAGACGATCTGGGTGACGAACGGCCAGAACGAGCCCGCCGCGAAGAGGAAAGCGCCCAGGGGCGGTCCCGCGAGCTGATTGCCGACGAGGAACCCCGCTTGCAGGCGCGCATTGCCGATGCCGAGGTCGGCCGGGCGCACGAGCATCGGCAGGAGCGTCGCGCCCGCCGTGTCGGCGAACACCTCGGCCGTGCCGTAGAGGAAGGCCGCCGCGAGCACGATGACCACGGTCACCTGGTCCGTCAGCAGGAAGACGACGAGTCCCGTGACGACGACGGCGCGCGAGGCGTTGGCGATCATGACGAGCCGCCGGCGGTCGTGATGATCCGCGATCGAGCCGGCGAGCAGGCCGAACAGCAGCCACGGCAGGAACTGCATCATCGCCCCGGCGGCCACGAGCAGAGGCGACGACGTCAGCGAGGCGATCAGAAGGGGGGATGCCGACAGCGCGATGCCGTCGCCGAGATTGCTCGTCCAGGACGAGGAGAGCAGCCAGCGAAAGTCCCTGCCGAGTCGCCGCGGCGCGATGAAGTCACCGAGGGAAGGCACCTCGACATCTTAGGGACGGAGAGCCTCTGCCACGTGACTACAGTTGACGCATGGCCGTGACTCTCCTCGGTGCATCCGAGATCCGCGCGCTCGCGGCAGAACTCGATGTCACCCCGACGAAGAAGCTCGGGCAGAACTTCGTCGTCGATGCGAACACCGTGCGAAAGATCGTGAACGTCGCCCGCGTCGCCGCGGGGGAGCGCGTCGTCGAGGTCGGACCGGGGCTGGGCTCGCTCACTCTTGCGATCCTCGAGACCGGGGCCGCCGTCACGGCCGTCGAGATCGATCACCGGCTCGCGGCGCGTCTGGAGGACACCGCCCGCGCGCACGGCGTGCCCGAGGGTGCGCTCACGGTCATCGACGCCGACGCGCTGCGGGTGACGGAGCTTCCGGGTGACCCCACGGTGCTCGTGGCGAACCTGCCGTACAACGTCAGCGTGCCCGTCCTGCTGCATTTCCTCGAGACCTTTCCGCGGCTGCAGCGCGGAGTGGTCATGGTTCAGGCCGAAGTGGGGGAGCGCCTCGCCGCCGGCCCCGGATCGAAGACCTATGGGTCGCCCAGCGTCAAAGCGGCCTGGTACGGAACCTGGCGCCTCGCCGGCACGGTGTCCCGTCACGTGTTCTGGCCCGTGCCCAACGTCGACAGCGTGCTCGTCGCCTTCGAGCGCGACGCCGAACCGCGGGGCACCGAGGACGAACGTCGCCGCACCTTCCGCATCGTCGACGCGGCCTTCCAACAGCGACGCAAGATGCTTCGCCAGGCGCTTTCCGAGGTCCTCGGCGGCTCGTCCGCGCACGCCAGCGCCGTGCTCGAGGCGGCGCACGTCGCCCCGACGGCGCGGGGCGAGAGCCTCACGGTCGAGGACTACCTGCGCATCGCCCGTGTCGATCACTAGCCTGGATCTGTGAGCGACGTGCCCTCCCGAACGCCTGACGGTGGAGACCTGCACCGTCCCTATACCGCTGCCGCGGACCGCTATCAGGATGTGCCGTACCGCCGTGTCGGATCGTCCGGGCTCGTCCTGCCCCCCGTGTCGCTCGGTCTGTGGTGGAACTTCGGCGACAACATCGCCTTCGACGATCAGCGCGCTCTGCTTCGCCACGCGCTGGACAGGGGCATCACGCACTTCGACCTCGCCAACAACTACGGCCCGCCGTTCGGCTCGGCCGAAACGAACTTCGGCCGCATGATGCGTGAGGATTTCGCGCCCTACCGGGACGAGCTCATCATCTCGTCCAAGGCCGGTTATCGCATGTGGCCCGGTCCCTACGGCGACGGCGGATCGCGCGGCTACCTGCTCTCCAGCGCCGACCAGTCCCTGCAGCGCATGGGTCTGGACCACGTCGACATCTTCTACTCGCACCGGTTCGACCCGCACGTTCCGCTGGAGGAGACGATCGGAGCCCTCGACACGCTCGTGCGCGCGGGCAAGGCGCGCTACGTCGGGGTGTCGTCGTATGACGCGCTGCAGACGGCGCAGGCCGCTGCGATCGCGCGGTCGATGGGTACGCCGCTGGTCATCCACCAGCTGTCGTACTCGGTCCTGGACCGCTGGATCGAGGACGGCTTGACGGACGTTCTGGACCAGGAGGGAATGGGCGCGATCGCGTTCGTCCCGCTGGCGCAGGGCCTGCTCACCGACAAGTACCTCGCGGGCACCCCCGCCCAGCGGTCGCAGAAGCGCGCATCGCTCCCTGACCGTCCGCTGACCCCCGCCGGCCTGGCGCGGCTGCGGGGCCTCGACGAGATCGCGCAGCAGCGCGGCCAGTCGCTGGCCCAGCTGGCGCTGCAATGGGTGCTGCGCGAGAGTGTCGTGGCATCCGCTCTCATCGGTGCGTCCCGCCCCGCTCAGATCGACGAGAACCTCGCCGCCCTCGAGGGCGCGCCCTTCACCGCTGACGAACTCGCCCGCATCGATGCGCTCGGCGAGGGCGGTCAGCGAGACCTGTGGCAGGAAGCGGAGGACACGTGACGCACGCATTCGTGAACGACGACGTGCGTGTGCGCGCGCCCGGCAAGCTCAACGTGTTCTTCGAGGTCGGGCGCGTGCAGGAAGACGGATACCACGACGTCGCGTCGGCGTACCAGGCGGTGTCGCTGTACGAAGACGTCGTGGCCTCGCACTCCGACGAGTTCACCATGTCGGTGTCGGGTTCGGTCGATGTCACGGGCGTGCCGCTGGATGACCGCAACCTCGCGGTGCGCGCCGCGCGACTGGTCGCGCAGAGGGCGAACTACACGGGGGGCGTGCACCTCGACATCGTCAAGCATGTGCCGGTCGCCGGAGGCATGGGCGGCGGCTCGGCCGACGCCGCCGCCGCGCTCGTCGCGTGCGACGCCCTGTGGGGGACCGACCTCGGCGGTGCCGAGCTGCACCGCCTCGCCGCCCGCCTGGGCGCCGATGTGCCCTTCGCTCTGCTCGGGGGCACGGCGGTCGGCACGGGCCGGGGCGATCGCTTGAGTCCCGCACTCGCGAAGGGGCGGTTCGACTGGGTCATCGTGCCCTCGGACGACGGCCTGTCCACGCCGCGGGTCTATGGGCACCTCGACGAGCTGCGTGAAACCACAGACGCCCCCCGTCCGGACCGCACGCCTGACGTCGCGCCGCCCGTGCTGCAGGCGCTGCGCGCGGGGGATGCCGCGGCGCTGGCAGACGCGCTGAGCAACGACCTGCAGACGGCGGCGCTGTCGCTGCGACCCGACCTGCGCGAGCTGCTCGAACTCGGCGAGTCGAGTGCGTCGGCGCTCGCGGGTATCGTGTCGGGATCCGGGCCGACGATCGCCTTCCTTGCGAGCGATGCCGAGGGGGCGATCGACCTTCAGGTGACGCTGTCGGCCGCGGGCTATGACGCCCTGCACGTGCACGGTCCCGTCGCGGGTGCCCGCGTCGTCCACACCTGACCTGTCGACCGCGACCTACCGAGGAGAACGCCCATGAACCTGTTCGACGACGCCGCCCGTGCGGCGTTCCGCGAGGGAGCAGCGGATGCCGTATCGGCCGAGCGGCTCGCCACGAGCGGGCTGGAATATCGCCGCGTCGCCGTCGACTCCGACGGCTTCGCGCCGTGGCTGCAGGTCGTCCGCCGCGGGTTCCAGGACGGCGAGCGCACCGACGAGCAGGTCGCGGCGGTCCGCGAGCGCAGTGGGTACCGGCGACTGACGGGCGTCTACGACCCGACGGCGCCCATGGCCGACGCGCCCGTCGGCACGATCGCGTCGTGGATCTCCGAGCTCACGGTGCCCGGTGGCGGCGGCATCGCCTCGTGCGCCATCTCGGCCGTGACGGTCTCGCCCACGCACCGCCGCCGCGGGATCGCGCGGGCGATGCTCGAGGGTGAGCTGCGCGCCGCGCGGGATGCCGGTGTGCCGGCGGCGATGCTCACGGTGAGCGAGTCGACGCTCTACGGCCGCTACGGCTTCGGACCCGCGGCGATGAGCGCGTCGGTGCGGATCGAGACGGCGCGCGCCGGATGGATCGGACCGCGCCCCGACGGGCGGGTCGACTTCATCACCCGCGAGCGGGCTCGCGAGCTCATGCCCCTCGTGCACGAGCGGTCGCGCCTGCGCGTCGCGGGCGAGATCGAGATCCCGGACTCCCACTGGGACGGCTTCGCCGGTACGCGCCCCGACACCGAGAAGGCCCGCGACAAGCGGGCCGTGCAGTACACGGATGCTGCGGGCGAGGTGCGCGGCGTGGCGGTGTACGCCGTCCGCGAGAACCACGACGACTTCACGAAGGCGACGGCCTCGGTGCACTACCTCGTCGCGGACGGCGATGACGCGTACGCGGCGCTGTGGCGGTTCCTGCTCGAGCTCGACCTCGTGGCCGAGGTGCGCGCCGAAGAGGTCTCGGTCGATGAGCCGCTGCGGTGGATGATCGCCGACCAGCGTGCGGCGGTCGTGACGGTTCAGGACCACCAGTACGTGCGCATCCTCGACGTCGAAGGGGCCCTCGAGGCACGGCGGTATGCGTCGCCGGGCCGGCTCGTGCTCGAGGTCACCGACCCGCTGGGCTTCGCGGCGGGGCGATACCTGCTCGATGTCGCCGACGACGGCGCGGCCCGGGTGTCGCGTGTCGACGGTGACGCACCTGTCGACGCGCTTCCGGTCGCGCTCGGTGCCGCTGAGCTCGGCGCGGTCTACCTCGGCGGGGTCTCGCTTGCGACCCTCGCCGCCGCCGGACGGGCCGAGACCCCCGACCCGATCCGCGCCGCGGCGATCCTGTCGTGGCCGTCGTCGCCCCGCCTGTCGTTCTGGTACTGACCCCGTAGGCCCTCACCGCGCGCCGGCGGGCGGCCGTCCGCCGCCGTGAACATCGGGTGAATCCCGCAGCCTCGGCCCCTGGTGCACTCTCGGGCTCACGGGGGGCATAGCCTGGAAGGAATATGGCGCATCTTCTCGGGGCGGAAGCCCTGCACCTCGAGTTCCCGACCAAAGTCGTCTTCGACTCCGTCTCGCTGGGCATCGACGAAGGCGATCGGATCGGCGTCGTCGGCCGCAACGGCGACGGCAAGTCCAGCCTTCTCGCGATGCTCGCCGGCAGACTCGAACCCGACGGCGGCCGGGTCACCGTGCGCGGCGGCGTGCGCGTCGGCGTGCTCGATCAGTCCGACACGCTGGGTGAGACCGGCACGGTCGCCGAAGCCGTCGTCGGCGACACGCCCGAGTACGAGTGGGCGGGCTCGCCGCGCGTGCGCGACGTCATCTCGGGGCTCCTCGCCGACATCGCGTGGGACGGTCCGGTCGCTGGCCTGTCCGGCGGTCAGCGCCGTCGTGTCGCGCTCGCGCAGCTTCTCGTCGGCGACCACGACGTGATCTTCCTCGACGAGCCGACGAACCACCTCGACGTCGAGGCGATCGCCTGGCTCGCCGACCACATCAAGCGCCGCTGGCCGGCCAATCAGGGCGGACTGCTCGTCGTGACGCACGACCGGTGGTTCCTCGACGAGGTGTGCACGGCGACGTGGGAAGTGCACGACCGCATCGTCGAGCCCTTCGACGGCGGGTACGCCGCGTACATCCTGCAGAGGGTCGAGCGCGACCGTCAGGCGGCGACGATCGAGGCGCGGCGCCAGAACCTCGCCCGCAAAGAGCTGGCGTGGCTGCGACGAGGAGCCCCCGCGCGCACGTCGAAGCCGAAGTTCCGCATCGACGCCGCCAACGAGCTCATCGCCGACGTGCCCGAGATCCGCGACAAGACCGAGCTGCAGTCTCTCGCCGTCACCCGGCTCGGCAAGGACGTCGTCGACCTGCTCGACGCGTCGGTCTCGTACGGCGACCGTGAGGTGCTGCACCCCGTCGAATGGCGCATCGCGCCGGGGGAGCGCACCGGCATCCTGGGTGTCAACGGCGCCGGCAAGTCCACCCTGCTCGGGCTCGTCTCGGGTGAGGTCGAACCGACGACGGGCCGCGTCAAGCGAGGCAAGACCGTCAAGGTGGCCACGCTGACGCAGCGCCTGGACGAACTCGAGGAGCACCTGAACGACCCGGTCCGCGTCGTGATCGCGAGCTTGCGGACGTCGTACACGTTCGGCGCGGGCTCGAAGGCGCAGGAACTCACCCCCGGTCAGCTGCTCGAGCAGATGGGCTTTTCGAGCGTTCAGCTCTCAACGCCGGTCAAGGACCTCTCGGGCGGCCAGAAGCGGCGCCTCCAGCTGCTGCTGATCCTGCTCGAGCAGCCGAACGTGCTGATCCTCGACGAGCCCACCAACGATCTCGACACCGACATGCTCGCCGCCATGGAGGACCTCCTCGACACGTGGCCGGGCACGCTCCTCGTCGTGAGCCACGACCGATACTTCATCGAGCGGGTCACCGATCAGCAGTTCGCGATCCTCGGCGGGCGCCTGCGTCACCTGCCCGGCGGCGTCGATGAGTACCTGCGCCTGCGCGAGCGCGAGCGCAACGCTCCTGCAGCGGACCGGGCTGCGGCATCCGCTGACACACCGGATGCACCGCGGCTGGGCGGCGCCGAGCTGCGGGCCATGCAGAAGGAGCTCGCCTCGCTCGAGCGTCGACTCGCGAAGCTCGAGCAGCAGATCGCCGCCGCGCGCGCGGCGCTGGCAGACCACGACCAGGCCGACTACGAGGGCCTCGCCGCCGAGATGGCGAAGATCACGGCGCTCCAGGCCGACCGGGATGCCGTCGAGGAGCGCTGGTTCGAGCTGTCCACCGTCGAGGAGTGAGCGGCAGGCGGCGGGGGTGCGAGAGCGCACCCCCGCCGCCTCTGGACTCAGCGCGCCGAGTAGGGCGCCTTCTTGATGACGGTGATCGTCTCACCGTCGACGACACCGGTCACCGTGACGGTCGCCTCGCCCGCGCCGACCGAGGTCGCACGCGTGTTGAACGACACGCTGACGGTCTTGCCGGACGCGACCGAGGCGAACCTCTTCGTGCCGAACTCCGTCTCGACGGTGATGTCCACCGCGCCCTCGGCGTCGTTGCCGACCGTGACGCTCACGTAGGCCGTGCCGCCGAGCGTGCGCGTCGTGGCCGTCGCCGCTCCGGCGAGCGCTTCGACCCCGGCATCCGATGCCGCCTGGGTCCCGCCGACGACGGGGAGGCTGATGCGGCTCACCTTCGTGTCGACGGTGATCTCGGGGCGGGATGCCAGTGTCTCGACCGAGTACGACCGGTACGAGCCGACCAGGATCACGCCGATGCGGTTTCCCTCGGTGAACGTGTAGTCCTCGGGGAGCATCGGGAAGCTGAGGCTCTCGGGCACACCCGGCACGAGCGGCGTCGCCTCCTCGAGCGAGAAGCGGTTGCGGGCATCCATCGCGCCCTTCGTGACGCGCCACTGGTCGGTCGTGATGGGACGGTAGTCCACGATCCGGTAGCAGGCGTCATCGTGCTCGGACGCCTCACCGTGGCACGTCTCGGGTGCCGTCGTGTTCTGCCGGATGCCGTCGCCGGTGCGGTCGTTCTGCCTGCTCGGGCCGTACTCGACGAGCATCGCGCCGACATAGGCGACGTCCTGGCTCGAGGCGGCCGTCAGCTCGACGACGGGGGTTCCCGAGATGCGCAGATCCCGGGCGAGCGGCTCCGACAGGAAGGCCAGCCGCGATGCCGACGTCGCCTGCGGGTTCGCCATCGCCTGCGCCTCGGTCTGGCGCGAGTCATCGACGAACGAGGCCGACGACGCTTCGCCCGGAGCGGGGGTCAGGGCGAACGACCCGGCCCCGTCTCCGTTGTGGCGAAGATAGAACTCCACGTGCTCTGTCCCTGCGATGGGCCAGTCGGCGTGCTGCTCCCACTCGCCGCCGGCGACCTCGACATCGACCATCGGCTCGTCGTCGATGCCGTTGTCGATGCCGTGCAGGTAGTGGTCGAACCAGCGGTGCAGGGTGTCGACCCATTCGCCGCGGCGGAAGTCGAAGGGCTCGATGTGGCCCGTGCGTGAGAGCCACATCTTGCGCTCGACGTCGTGGGCGCCCAGGGCTGCCCACATCTTCGAGGCGTGATCGGCGCGCACGTTCTCCTCCTGCAGGCCGTGCACGAGGAAGACCGAGGCGGTGACCTTGTCGACGTCGTCGAGGTAGTTGCGCTCGTACCAGAACGGCGAGTAGTCGCCGTTCTCGTCGCCGTCGGCGGCGTCGATCTCATCCCACACCGGTGCGCACCGGGCCTGGCGCGCGCGGTCGTCGTTCGTGATCGTCGTGGCGAGGGACCGCAGGTAGTTGCCCCCACGCTGCACGAGCCCGTTCGTGCGGGTGTAGTCGTAGTAGTTGTACGGCCCGCCGATCGGCACGACGGTCGCAAGACCCTCGACGCCCGAGACGGCGGCTCCCATCGCCAGCGCGCCGTCGTACGACTTGCCGATCATGCCGGACTTGCCGTTGTGCCAGTCCACGACGACGGGGTCGCCGTTCGCATCGACGGCGGTGTTGCGACCGTTGAGCCAATCCACGACGGCGGGCCCCGAGAGGTTCTCGGACTCGCCCTGGATCGTCGGACACCCTGTCGATCCGGCGGTCCCGGTCATGTCCACGAGCGCGACGGCGTATCCGCGCGGCACGAAGTAGTTGTCGTAGTACAGCGGCCACCGGTCGTTGAGCCCGTCGCCGTCGACATCGGCTTTGAGCTCGGACTCGTTGCCGCGTCCGAGCGTCGTGTAATAGGGGGAGTTGTCGATGATGACCGGGGCTTTCAGGCCGTCTTCGGTCGCGGCCGGGCGCATGATGTCGACTCGGATCACGTCTTCGACGCCGTCGCGGTCGCTGTCGATGCCTGCCTTCACCCAGACGCGCTCGCGTACGGCGTCGGCATAGCCGTGCACCGGCTGGGTCACGCCGTCGGCGACGACGATCTCGGGGGGCGCGGTGGTGCTGGCGGTCGCGGGGTGGGTCGCCGTGGCGGCGACGAGGCCGGCGCACACCAGGGCAGCCGCGGCTGCGGGCGTTCTGAGTCTCACGGTGGAGGGTCCCTTCTTCGACGATGTCGGGGTCCGTGCACGTGCCCGCCTCACCGCGGGCATCGTGCGTAGCGGTTGCGTTGATCGACGGGATTCCGTGGTGCTGTCACGACGTCGTGCCGCGTGGAATCCGTCGACGGTGCCCGAATCGTCGCAGGGCCATCAGTGATATGTCAAATATTACTAACCGCGGGCGTCCGTCCGTGGTCGTTGTCGGAGCGCTTCAGTAGTGTGTAACACGTCACCGGGCGCCCGCCCGGAGACCCCTGCACCCCTACGAAGCGGTGTGGATCCGTGATGGCGCACCGACGCGTCCCCGGAAGAGGAAGGTTCACGTGTTGAAAACCCCCAGAAGAGCGTCATCGAGGATCGGCGCGGTACTCGCGACGGTCGCGATGACCGCAACGCTCGTCGTCGGCGGTGCCGCGACAGCGACGGCGACAGCGGTCGACCCGCTGCCCGAGCCAAATGTCGTGCCGATCCAGGTGACCGGCGACCCCAGCGAGCGATTGAACCTCGTCGTCTTCGGCGACGGCTACCAGGCTGACCAGCAGAGCCTGTTCATGGCCGACCTCGACCGCAACCTCGGCGTGCTGTGGGGGACCGAGCCCTTCCGCAGCTACAAGAACTACATCAACATCTACGCCGTGCAGCTCGCCTCGATCGACTACGGCGTGCACTGCGACCCCGACGGCCGTGTGCGTCACCCCGACGGCACGATCCGCGACACCGGCGAGCGTGAGGGACCCCTCGCCACCAAGAACACGGCCCTGCGCCTCACGCTGAGTGGCTGCAGTGACCCGCTCGCCCGGGGCATCACCTACGGCCGCGCCCCCGTCGACTGCGCGTCGCAGGCGGGCCGCTACCCCGAGGGCGTCAACCCCTGCGAGACGGGCATCGAGGCTCAGCGCCGGATCCTCGACGACTACGTCGCTCCGCTGCTGGGCATTCCGCGCACGGCGCAGAACGTCCAGACGCTGGCCTTGGCCAACACCTTCACGTACGGCGGCATCGGCGGACGCGACGCGACGACCTCCGCGGGCTCCCCGCAGGGACCCGTCGTCTCGCTGCACGAGCTCGGCCACTCGCTCGGCACGCTGCGCGACGAGTACCCCTACAACTCGCGCGACATCGTCCGTTCGTGCTACACGGGTGCTGAGTCGGGCACGAGCTTCCACCACACGACGTACACGTCCGAAGAGCAGATGATTGCCGACCAGCACAAGTGGTTCCGCTGGCTCGGCGAAGAGAGCCGCTCAGGCGGCCGAATCGGCCTCTACGAATCCGGCGGCCTGTACCCCTGTGGCCAATTCCGCCCGAGCGAGCACTCGATGATGCGCTGGGTCGGATACGACTTCGATCAGATCGGCCTCGAGCACATGGTCGCCCGCATCACGGGCCTGCGCGACTCGGGCCAGATGGTCGTCACGTCGACGCCCGAGGGCGTCGTCCCCGCCGACAGCGCCCTGTGGACCGAGTCCGGCCAGCCGCGCTTCCACGAGCTCACGGTGACGTGGCGCAACGGCGGTCCCGAGGGCGAGATCATCGCCTCAGGCCCCGAGCGCAGCCTCGATCTCGGAGAGCTCGACCTGCCCGAGGGCACGATCGTCCACGTCGAGGTTCGTGACCCCGTCGGTCCCGACGGCATCGACTGGGTCCGCATCCCGTCGACGAACAACACGGCAACCGACTCGGGATACAACGGTCCGCGCTTCGTGCAGACCCGTCAGTGGACCATCGGCGCAGAGGCCGTCGTTCCGTCCGCTCCCGGTGCAGAGATCACCTCGGCGAGCCTCACTGCCACGCCGCTCGCACACGACGAGGTCGTCTTCGTCCGGACGAACCACCCGAGCGACCGCATCCCCACGGTGACGTGGAAGATCGACGGCGTCGAGGTGCAGTCCGGCACGCGCACGACGCTCGATCTGGGCGCTCTCGATCTCGGTTCGGGAACCTACGACCTGACGGTTTCGGTCACCGACCCGGCACACCCTGACGTCGCTCCGGCGACCCAGGCGTGGAAGATCGACGCCGTCATGCCCACCGCGCCGCGGACGCTGTCCGAGTCGCTTGCGACCTCGACGACCGACGCGCACCCGATCTACTTCGGGGGATGGGACATGAAGCTCGACCCGACGGATTCCACCGTCGGGTACGACAGCGAGCGCTACGTCGTCGGCCAGTTGCGCCTCAACGGCGACGGATGGCTCGACTACTCGGGCTTCCCCGAGCAGCCGATGCCCGACTCGCCGTTCCGCTTCCGTCACTCCGGCACCGACCTGAAGGCTCTCACCTACGGGAACCTCGGCTCGGGTGGACTGAGCAAGGCCGCGTTCGAGCAGACCCTTCCGGATGACCACCCGCTGGGCGGCTTCATCCCCGGGTTCGGTACGCACCTCGTCGAGCACCGCGCAATCGACGCCGCCGGCAACATCGGCGATGCCGACTCGTACACCGCGACGGCACTGCCCGGCGAGGCTCTCGAGTGCACTCAGACGCTGACCGGCTCGCTCGAGTCCGTGACGCTGACCGAGGGTGCCACGTGCATCACGGATGCCGACATCGCCGGGGCCCTCACCGTCGCCGACGGTGCCTCTGCCCTGGTGACCGACACGGTCATCTCGGGCGCACTCGCCGTGAACGACGCCGAGACGTTCCAGATCTTCGGATCGACCGTCGAGGGCGCCGCGACCATCAGCGGCGTCGAGCGCGACGTCACCGCGGCGGGCACGACGTTCCGTCGTGGCGTCGAGCTGTCCGGCAACACGCAGGTCACCGCCAACGAGCGCTTCAGCAGGCTCGCCGGTGCGTACGGTCCCGTGTTCGCAGGCAACACCGTGTACGGCACGCTCACCTGTGACGCGAACAGCGCCGCGCTGAGTGACTTCGGCGCGACGAACGCCCTGGGTGGCGCGACGGTCGGTGACTGCGGAGAGCTCGCAGACTCGCTCACCGTCACGGCCGGCACCGCGACGCGCTCGCTCGGCAGCACGGCGTACGTGACCGTCTCGGTCACGAACGACGGGGATGCCCCGGTGAACATCAACGTCGCGACGGCCTTCGGCAAGAAGTCGTTCTCGTCGGTCGCACCGGGCAAGACCGTCGCCGTCTCGCTCAACTCACGGTCGGCGTCGGTCGCCGACGGTGAAGCGACCGTGACGGTGACGAACCTCGAGACGGGCGAGACCTTCACGGTCTTCACCCCATATCAGGGCTCGTAGCCGATCCTCTCCAGAACACTGCGCGGGTCTGTCCCTTCGGGGGCGGGCCCGCGCAGTGTTTCGTGGTGACCGTGACCTCTGGAAAGGGCCTCTGATCGCGTGCTTGATACCCTGGAAAACGGTCAGCACCGATACCCGAACGGTGCGCGTGGTGCTTCTTCCCCGTGCCGCAGCGGTGCCGACGTATGCGATGACGCAGATGCAAATGACACGTAACTAGAGGATACGAATACATGAGAATAGCGATTATCGGCGCCGGTCCCAGTGGGATGGCGCAGCTGCGAGCCTTCCACGCGGCAGAGCAAGCGGGCGCAGAAGTTCCCGAGATCGTCTGCTTCGAGAAGCAGGAGGACTGGGGCGGCCAGTGGAATTACACGTGGCGCACGGGTCTCGATGAATTCGGCGAGCCGGTCCACTCCAGCATGTACCGCAACCTGTGGTCCAACGGCCCCAAGGAAGCCCTGGAGTTCGCGGACTACAGCTTCGATGAGCACTTCGGAAAGCCGATCTCGTCCTATCCGCCGCGTGAGGTGCTGTGGGACTACATCAACGGCCGCGTCGAGAAGGCCGGCCTGCGCACAGCGGTGCGCTTCAACACGGTCGTTCGCTGGGTGGACTACGACCCCGAGACCGAGACGTTCACACTCGCGAGTGAAGACCTCGTCAAGGGCACGACGACCAGCGAGCAGTTCGATCGCATCATCGTGGCGTCCGGTCACTTCTCGTTCCCGTCCCAGCCTGAGATCGCCGGTGTCGAGACGTTCCCCGGCATCATCATGCACGCGCATGACTTCCGTGGCGCGGAGGCGCTCAAGGACCGCACCGTCCTGGTGGTCGGCTCGAGCTACTCGGCCGAGGACATCGGCAGCCAGGCCTACAAGATGGGCGCCGGCCGCGTCATCGCGAGCTATCGCACGCAGCCCATGGGATACGACTGGCCCGAGGGGTTCGAAGAGCGTCCGCTCATCGATCGCTTCGAGGGATCGACGGCGCATTTCTCGGACGGCAGCGTCGCCGAGATCGACGCGGTCATCCTGTGCACGGGCTACTTGCACAAGTACCCGTTCCTTCCCGACGAGCTCGCCCTGGAATCGCGCAACTGCGTCTACCCCGCGGGGCTGTACAAGGGTGTCGTGTGGCAGGACAACCCGCACGTGTTCTATCTCGGCGCGCAGGACCAGTGGTTCACCTTCAACATGTTCGACGCCCAGGCCTGGTTCGTGCGCGATGTCATCCTCGGCGGCATCCGGCTTCCGGATGCCGCGACGCGGCAGATCGACATCGATCAGTGGCTCGCGCGGTTCCACGCGATCGCCAGCGCCGCCGATGAGATCCGCTTCCAGGGCGACTACATCCGTGACCTGATCGATGCGACGGACCACCCGATGTTCGACATCGATGAGGTCGTCGAGATCTTCCTGGCGTGGAAGCACGACAAGGCCGAGGACATCATGGGCTACCGTGACCGCACTTACCGCTCGGTCATGACCGGAACGATCGCCGTGCAGCACCACACGCCGTGGATCGACGAACTCGATGACAGCCTCGAGCGCTACCTCGACGAGTCGGCCGGCGCTGACCTCGCGGAGTCCGTCGGACGCTGACCTGTGGCATCCGGGCCCGGTGGTGACGCCGGCCCGGATGCGCTCAGCGGTCGAAGCCGAGGCTCAGCTTTCGCAACAGCCCGGCGAGGCGATCGCGGTCGGCGCGGGAGAGAGTCGCGAGCAGCGTCGCCTCGGCGTCGACGAGGCGCGTGATGGCCGCATCGACGCGCAGGCGTCCGTCATCGGTGATCGTGACGAGGATGCTGCGCCCGTCGTCGGGGTCGGCTTCGCGTCGCACGAGCCGCCGCGCCACGAGCCGATCGATGCGGTTCGTCATCGTGCCGCTGGAGACGAGCGTCTGCTGCAGCAGTTGCTTGGGGCTCAGCTGAAACGGCTCACCCGCGCGCCGCAGAGCCGACAGCACGTCCCACTCCCACGGCTCCAGGTCGCTGCGGCGGAACGCATCGCGACGCGCGCGATCGAGGTGGCGAGAGAGCCGGTCGACGCGCGAGAGCACTTCCAGCGGCGAGAAGTCGAGGTCGGGGCGCTGCGCGACCCACGCCTCGACGATGCGATCGACTTCGTCCGACTTATCCGCCACCCGCCCATCATCCCATCCGCCTTCCACGTGGCAGACTTGTCGGGTGCCGCGGTGGCGGCCGGTCCGCCGTGGTGTAACGGCAGCACGACAGCCTTTGGAGCTGTTAGGCCCAGGTTCGAATCCTGGCGGCGGAGCATGTCGAACACGCACACACCGCTGGCCGTCGTCGTCCTCGCCGCGGGGCAGGGCACCCGTATGAAGTCGGCGCTGCCCAAGGTGCTGCATCCGATCGGCGGGCTTCCGCTGGTCGGGCACGTCGTGCGCACGGCTCGCGCGCTCTCACCCGCCGCCGTGCTCGTCGTCGTGCGGCACGAGCGCGACCGTGTCGCGCAGGCCGTGGTCGACACCGACCCCGAGGCCGTCGTCGTCGATCAGGACGACGTCCCCGGCACCGGCCGCGCCGTCGAGATCGCGCTCGAGGCGATCCCCGCCTTCGACGGGGATGTGCTCGTGCTGAGCGGCGATGTGCCGCTGCTGGACGCGGACACCCTCGAGATGCTGCTTCGGACGCACCGTGAGCGTGCCGCCGCCGCGACCGTGCTGAGCGCCATCCTCGATGAGCCGACCGGTTACGGCCGCATCATCCGCGACGCGTCGGGCGCTGTCGAGCGCATCGTCGAGCAGAAGGATGCCACGCCCGAGGAGCGCGCCGTCACCGAGATCAACGCGGGGGTCTATGTCTTCCGCGCGGCGTCGCTGCGCACGCAGCTCGCGCGCGTGGGCACCGCCAACGCGCAGGGCGAGATGTACCTCACCGATGTCGTGGGCCTGCTGCGCGGTGCCGACGAGCCGGTCGCCGCGGCACCGGCCCCCGACGCCGCCGTCGCGCTCGGGGTCAACGACCGCGTGCAGCTGGCCGAGGCGGCGCGTCTGCTCAATGCCCGCACGGTGCGACGCTGGCAGCTCGAAGGCGCGTCGATCCTCGACCCCGCGACGACATGGATCGACGTCGACGCGACGCTCGCGCCCGATGTCACGGTCCTGCCGAACACGTATCTGCTGCGGACGACGACGATCGCCTCGGGCGCGGTCATCGGACCCGACACGACGCTGTCCGACTGCGAAGTGGGGGAGGGTGCGACCGTCAAGCGCACCGACGCGACACTGGCCGTCATCGGCGCAGGTGCGACGGTCGGACCGTTCTCGTACTTGCGGCCCGGCACGATCCTCGGCGAGAACGGCAAGATCGGAACGTTCGTCGAAACGAAGAACACCACGATCGGCGAGGGCAGCAAGGTTCCTCATCTGTCCTACATCGGCGACGCGACGATCGGCCGCCGTGTGAACCTCGGTGCCGGCGCCATCACCGCCAACTACGACGATCTCGCCAAGCACCGCACCGAGGTCGGCGACGAGGTACACACGGGGTCGCATAACGTCTTCGTCGCGCCGGTTAGAATCGGAGATGGCGCGAAGACCGGGGCGGGAGCCGTCGTTCGCAAGGACGTTCCCGCGGGTGCCCTGGCACTGAGCGTCTCACCTCAACGCAACGTCGAGGGGTGGGTCGAGATGAACAGACCGGGAACCGGAGCCGCGGACGTCGCGGCCAAGGCTCGGTCCGCACAGAAAGCGGACGATGGGGCGCAAGAGCAAGACGGCTGACCGCGACAACGCGCGGGACATGGCCCCGGGCCTGGTAGCGAAGACCAAGAAGCGGCTCGTCGTCGCGTCGGGCCGTTCGCACCCCGAACTGGCGGCCGACGTCGCCGAGGGTCTGGGTACGAAGCTCGTTCCGACCGAGTACCGCACGTTCGCGTCGGGAGAGATCCTGACCCGCTTCGAGGTGTCGATCCGCGGATGCGACTTCTTCCTCATCCAGAGCTTCGGGCCGCCGGTCAACGAGTGGCTCATGGAGACGCTCATCATGCTGGATGCCGCCAAGCGCGCTTCCGCGAAGCGCGTCACGGTGGTCATGCCGTACTACCCCTACTCGCGTCAGGACAAGAAGGGTCGCGGTCGCGAGCCGATCAGCGCCCGACTCGTGTCCGACCTGCTGCGCACCGCGGGCGCGGATCGGATCATGAGCGTCGACCTGCACGCCGCGCAGATCCAGGGCTTCTTCGACGGCCCCGTCGACCACCTGTTCGCCAAGCCTGTGCTGTTGGAGTACTTCGAGAACACGCTCTCAGAGGAAGACCGCGCCAAGCTCACCATCGTCTCTCCCGACACCGGCCGCGTGCGCGTCGCCGACCTGTGGTCGGACAGTCTCGGCGCGCCGCTGGCGATCATCCACAAGCGCCGCGACCCGAACATCGCCAACCAGGTGTCCGTCAACGAGATCGTCGGGCACGTCGAGGGTCGGGTCTGCTTGCTGGTCGACGACATGATCGACACGGGTGGCACGATCGTGAAGGCGGCCGAGGCTCTCAAGAAGAGCGGCGCCGAGCGCGTCATCGTCGCCGCGACGCACGCCATCTTCAGCGCTCCCGCCACTGAGCGTCTGCAGAGCGAAGCGATCGACGAGGTCGTCGTCACCGACACGGTCCCGCTGCCGCCCGAGAAGCGCTTCCCGAGCCTCACCGTCCTGCCGATCGCTCCGCTGCTCGCCCGCGCGATCCACGAGATCTTCGAGGACGGTTCGGTCACGAGCATGTTCGACGGGGCGGCGTGATCGCTCGTACTCGCGTGGTCATGGCGACCGCGCTCGGTGTGGCTGGTGCGTTCGGTCTCGCGGGGTGCGGTTCCGCCGAACCCGACGGTGAGCGCTCCACAGGGCAGTACGCCGACGGCACCTACACGGCGCAGGGTTCGTACGCGACGCCCGAGACGGTCGAGACGATCACGGTGACCCTCACGCTCGCCGATGAGGTCGTGACCGACGTGAGCGTCGTCGGAGACCCGCAACGCGCCGAGTCGGGGCAGTTCCAGTCGCAGTTCATCGGCGGCATCTCTGACGAGGTCGTGGGAAAGCCGCTCGATGAGATCTCGGTCAGCCGCGTCGCCGGGTCCTCGCTCACCAGCGGCGGCTTCGCCGAGGCGCTCGGGGCGATCAAGGCCGACGCCGCGGGCTGACGCACGTGTCGCCGCGCTCGCAGTGGGGCTTCACCGCCATCGGCACGGTGTGGCACATCGAGACCGCCGATCCGGTGCCCAGCGCCGTGCGTGACCGCGTGGCATCCGTCATCTCGTCGTTCGATGCCGCCTGGTCGCGCTTCCGCCCCGATTCGCTCATCAGCCTGCTCGCGCGTGACGGGGGAGAGGTGCCTGCGCCCGCGGACACCCGCGCCATGCTCGACGTCTACGTCGCTCTGGCCGAGGCGACGGCCGGCGCCGTGCAGCCCCTCGTCGGCGACGCGCTCGCGCATCGCGGATACGACGCGGACTTCTCTCTCGTCGATCGCGGCGCGCAGCCCGCGGCCGCCGACTGGCGCGACCTGCTCACCTGGAGCGAGCACCATCTCGGCCTGCGGCATCCCGCCCTCATCGATGTCGGCGCGGTCGGCAAGGGTCGTCTCGTCGACCTCGTCGCGGACGTCCTCACCGGCGCGGGATGCCGAGATGCCGTCGTCGACGCCGGCGGCGACATCGCGGTGCGGGGTACGCGCGAGCGGATCGGGCTCGAGCACCCGTTCGACGCTCGCCGCGCGATCGGGGTGTGGCAGATCGAGGATGCCGCGCTGTGCGCCTCGGCGACGAACCGGCGCGCGTGGGGCGAGCGCCTGCACCACGTGCTCGATGCCCGGACGGGGGAGCCCGTGCGCGCGATCGCGGCGACGTGGGCTGTGGGCGAGACGGCGCTGCGGGCCGACGCGATCGCGACGGCGCTGTTCTTCGACGGCGGTCCTCGGCTCGCCCACGCCTGGGGCGTCGAGTGGGTGCGGATGAGCACCGACGGTCGGGTGCAGTGGTCGCCCGGCTGCGGTGCAGAGCTGTTCGGTGCGGGCAGTACCGTGGAACGGTGACCGACACGTCTTCGCCGCGCCTCCGTTCGTCTGCCGACCTCTCTCGTGAGGTGGTGTGACGTGCTGGGCTCGCTGACCGTCCTCTGGAGCCGGGTCTTCGCGGTTCTCGGACGTGTATCGATGTACCGGCTCGTGATGCTCGCGCTCGCCGCGCTGGCTGCCGTCGCCTTCGTGCTGTCGTTCTTCGGTCTGGTCGCCCCCGGTCCGCTCGAGCTGATCGCGACGCTCGCGGTGCTCTCGGTCGTGTGCGTGGGGGTGGATGCCGCGGCTCAGCGGATCCTCTCGCTGCCGTGGCGTCTGGAGTCCTCGCTCATCACGGCGCACATCCTGCTCTTCGTGCTGCGCCCGACGCTCGACCTCGCGGGACTGGCCGGGATCGCGCTGGCAGCCGCCGTGGCATCCCTCTCGAAGTACATCCTGGCGTGGCAGGGCCGGCACATCCTCAACCCCGCCGCCGTCGGCGCGACGGTGCTGACGTTGGTCGCACTGGCCGTGCCATCGCTCGGGATGCCGTCGTGGTGGGTCGGCACACCCGCGATGGCCGTACCCGTCGCGCTGCTCGGCATCGTGGTCCTGTGGCGCACAGAGAAGCTGCGGGTGATCGGTGTCTTCCTCGTCGTCGCGGTCGGCGTCGCCGTCGTGCGCACGGCGGCGCAGTATCAGGCGGCGGGGGTGTCGACCGAGGTCGGCGACATCTTCTGGCCGATCCTGTCGTCTTCCCCCTTCCTCTTCCTCGGCGCGTTCATGCTCTCCGAGCCCCTCACCCTGCCGCCGCGTCGTCGCCAGCAGTTCATCGTCGCCGGCGTCGTGGGCCTTCTCGCGGGCTGGCCGATCGATCTCGGAGCGATCACTCTCGGGCAGGAGCGGGCGCTGCTCATCGGCAACCTCGTCGCCTTCGCGTTCGCGGTGCGCTCGTCGGTGAGCCTCGTGCTCGAATCACGCGCACAGCTCACCCCGACCGTCCGCGAGATCACCTTCCGCGCCCGTCGTCCTCTGCGGTTCGTGCCGGGGCAGTACCTCGAGCTCGAAGTGCCCCACCACCACCCTGATGCCCGCGGAACACGGCGCGAGTTCAGCATCGCCTCGGCGCCGCAGGACATGCCCTTCGTGCGCGTCGCCTTCCGCGAGGCGCCGAGCTCCGGGGCGAAGCCGCCGAGCTCGTACAAGCGCGCGCTGGCGGCCGTCGAACCCGGAACCGCGCTGCCCGTCACGGGCGTGTGGGGCGACTTCGTGCTGCCCCGGCGCACGAGCGCGCCCCTGCTGCTGGTCGCCGCCGGCATCGGCGTGACGCCGTTCGTGTCGCAGCTGCGTGCCGCGAAGCTCGCCGACGAGGCACGCGACGTCATTCTCGTGTACGTGGCCTCCGAGGCGTCCGAGCTCGCCTACCGCTCCGACCTCGAGTCGACGGGCGTGCCCGTGGTCGTCTTCACGCGGGATCGGCCCGAGGATCTGCCGTCCCACTGGATGTGGGCGCGGGGTGTCCGGCTCGACGCCGAGGGCCTCGTGCGCGTCGTACCCGACATCACCTCACGGCACGCCTACATCTCCGGGCCGGCCGGGCTGATCGCCGACCTCGCGCCCGCCCTCGAGCGCGCGCGCTCGATCACGACCGACGCCTTCAGCGGCTACTGAGCGGGGTGCGCGCCCGGGTCAGCCGGTCGCGCCGCAGGAAGCCTCAGCTCGAACGTCGTGTCGCCCGGTGCCGACCGCACCGACAGCGACCCGCCGTGTGCGCGGGCGATCGCCTGCGCGATCGACAGCCCGAGGCCCGTGCCGCCGGTCTGCCGCGCACGCGAGCGGTCGCCGCGCGCGAAGCGCTGGAACAGCTCGTCGGCGACGGCGGGGTCGATCCCCGGGCCGTCATCGTGCACGCGCACGACGGCGTCTCGGCCGTCGTGGCGCACCGAGACCGCGACGTGCGTGCCCGCGGGCGTGTGCACGCGCGCGTTGGCGAGCAGGTTGGCCACGACCTGCGTGAGCCGCCCGGTGTCTCCCGCCACGACGACGGGCTGCTCGTCGAGATCGAGCGACCAGTCATGATCGGATGCCGCCGCCCGCGCGTCGCCCGTCGCATCGATCACGAGCCGCGAGAGGTCGACAGAGCCGTAGACGAGCTCTTGTCCCTCATCGAGCCGGGCGAGCAGCAGCAAGTCCTCCACGAGCGCCGTCATGCGCAGCGACTGCGCCTGAATGCGCTCGAGCGAGGCCTCCGTCGTCTCGCGCGCAATGGTGTCCGCGGCCGCCCCGCCCGATCCCTGCGCCTGCCGCAGGGATCGCAGCGACAGCTCGGAGTACCCCCGGATCGAGGCGAGGGGCGTGCGCAGCTCGTGGCTCGCATCGGCGACGAAAGCCCGCATCCGCTCTTCGTTGCGCTGACGCGCATCGAGCGAAGCCGCGACGTGATCGAGCAGCGTGTTGAGCGCCGCGCCGACGCGTCCGACTTCGGTGCGCGGGTCGGCCTGCGTGGCCGGCACGCGTTCGGTGAGCGACACGGTGCCCTCGGCCAGGGGCAGCGCCGACACCCGCGCTGCGGTGTCGGCGACGGCCCGAAGCGGCGCGAGTCCCACGCGGATCGTCCACGCCGTCGCGACGCTGAGCAGCATCAGTCCGCCGAGGGTGAGCAGAGTGATCGTCGTGAGCATCTGTCCGATCGTGGCGGCGACATCGGCGCGCGACAGGCCGACGAGCACGACGGTGGCCCCCGCACGCAGTCCCTCGAGCCGGTACGTCCCGACACCGTCGATCGACGCGACGATGGGTCCCTCGACGCGCAGTCCCTGTTCGATCTGAGAGATCTGATCGTCATCGAGCGCCGTGACGCTGCCGTCCTCGGTGACGACGGCGGCCGTCGCGTCTCCGAACGGCGACGAGATCGCCAGCAGCGATCCGACCGGCTGTGGATTCTCGCGCAGCACGTCAGCGGCGGACAGGCCCGCGTTCAGCAGGGGCCCGATCCACAGCGCCGTGCGGTTCGCCGTCGCGGTCAGCTGCGCGTTGAGGCGCTGCTCGAGCACGGTGCCGAGGATCGCGCTCATCGCGACGGCGACGAGCACGAGGATGAGCGAGACGATCGAGACGATCGTGATGATGAGGCGGTTCTGCAGGGTCCAGGGCCGTCGGCCTTTCGGTGACGCCGGGGGAGCGGCATCCGACGTCACTGCGGGGCCTTGATCATGTACCCGACGCCGCGCACGGTATGGATGAGGGGTTCGCGGCCCGCATCGATCTTCTTCCGCAGGTACGAGATGTACAGCTCGACGACCGATGAGCGCCCGCCGAAGTCGTAGTTCCACACCCGGTCGAGGATCTGGGATTTCGACACGACGCGGCGCTGGTTGCGCATCAGGAAGCGCAGCAGCTCGAATTCGGTCGCCGTGAGTTCGATCTCTGTTCCCGAGCGCTCGACTTCGTGGCTGTCCTCGTTGAGCGTGAGATCGCCGACGCGCAGGATGGGCTCACTGCCGCTCGTATGCGCCGTTCCTGCGCGGCGCATGAGGCCGCGTAGACGCGCCACGACCTCTTCGAGGCTGAAGGGCTTCGTGACGTAGTCGTCGCCGCCCGCGGTGAGACCCGCGACGCGGTCGGCGACGGCGTCCTTCGCCGTGAGGAAGAGCACGGGCACGTTGTCACCCGAGTGGCGCAGGCGCTGCAGCACGGCCATCCCGTCGAGGTCGGGCATCATGACGTCGAGGACCATGGCGTCGGGCTCGAACTCGCGCGCGGCCTGCAGCGCCTCGGTGCCCGAAGACGCGGCACGCACCTCCCAGCCCTCCATGCGCAGCGCCATGGCGAGCAGGTCGGTGAGCATCTGCTCGTCGTCGACGACGAGCACGCGCAGGGCCGTGCCGTCGGGCCGGCGCAGAGTGGGGGTTGCGTTCACGCTTCCCATTGTGGGCTGTTCCCCGGGTCTGGCCTACGCCCCGCGCTCGGCACTGTCTATGCACTTCCTATGAGCCCGATGACCGAGACCGCTCTCGGCGGCCGGTGTCTCGGGGTCACGGGCGCGCGTCAGTGCGTGTCTTCGGCCTCGATCTCGGTGCGGTCCCCCGACCAGAGGGTGTGGAAGGTGCCCTCGCGGTCGATCCGCCGATAGGTGTGCGCACCGAAGAAGTCGCGCTGGCCCTGGATGAGCGCCGCCGGCAGTCGTTTGGCGCGGATGCCGTCGTAGTAGGCCAGCGACGAGCTGAATGCGGGGGAGGGGATGCCGCTGACGGCGGCATCGGCGACGATGCGGCGCCATGCCCCCTGTGCCCGGCCGAGCGCTTCGTCGAAGTACGGAGCGGCCATGAGCAGGGGCAGACCGGGGTCTTGCGTGTAGGCGTCGGCGATCCGGTTGAGGAACTGGGCGCGGATGATGCAGCCCGCGCGCCAGATCTTCGAGATGGCGCCGAGGTCGATCGCCCAGCCGTACTCGGCGGCGCCGGCGCGGATGAGGTCGAATCCCTGCGAGTACGCGACGATCTTCGACGCGTACAGCGCCAACCGCACGTCTTCGATGAACGCCTCGACGTCGGTGACGTCGAGGTCGCCGTCGGGGCCGGGCAGGTTCGCGCCATACGGACGCTGGGCGCCCTGTGCCGAGAGAGACCGGGCGAACGTGGCTTCCGCGATCCCGGACACCGGCACGCCGAGGTCGAGGGCGGTCTGCACCGTCCATGCCCCGGTGCCCTTCGCGCCCGCCTGGTCGGCGATGACGTCCACGAGCGGTTCGCCGGTGGAGGCGTCGGTCTGGCGGAGGACTTCGGCGGTGATCTCGATCAGATACGACTCGAGCTCGCCGGTGTTCCACTGCGTGAAGATGTCCGCGATCTGGGCGGGGCTCTTGCCGGTGGCCCGCCGGATCAGGTCGTACGCTTCGGCGATCAGCTGCATGTCGGCGTACTCGATGCCGTTGTGCACCATCTTCACGAAGTGTCCGGCGCCGTCGTGGCCGACGTGCGTCACGCACGGCTCGCCCTCGGCGACCGCCGCGATCGAACGCAGGATCGGGCCGAGCGTGGTCCAGGACTCGTCGGATCCGCCGGGCATGAGCGAGGGACCGAGCAGCGCGCCTTCCTCGCCGCCGGAGACGCCCATGCCGACGAAGTTGACGCCCGTGTCCCGCACGGCCTTCTCGCGGCGGATCGTGTCGGTGAACAGCGCATTGCCGCCGTCGACGATGATGTCGCCCGGCTCGAACACCGACACGAGCGCGTCGATCACGGCGTCGGTGGCGGGGCCGGCTTTCACCATGATGACGGCCGTGCGCGGACGCACGAGCGACGCGGCGAACTCCTCGTACGACGACGTGGCGACGAAACCGGCTTCGGGGTGCTCGGTGACGAGCTCGTCGGTCTTGGCGTAGGTGCGGTTGAACACCGCGACGGTGTTCCCCTCGCGCGAGGCGAGGTTGCGCGCCAGGTTCGAGCCCATCACCGCCAGGCCGACGACACCGATGTTCGCCGTCGCGGAGACCGCGGCATCCGGCCCTTCGGGCGAAGGAACGGGACGGTCGACCTCTTCGGGCCGCGGAGCGCCCTCGTGGGCGGGAGCCGAGCCCGGCTGGTCGTCGCGATCGGTCGAGATGTCGTTGCTGTGGGAGGGGTCGGTCTGCGGCACGCGTGCTCCTGGGATCGATGAAGGGACGATTCGGTGCGCAACGCGTGACGCGATCGCGCGGGGATGGCGGCGCGCCCACCGCGCCGGGGCGCTCAGCTGTTGCGGTACCCCGAGCGGCCGAGCGACCACAGGGCGCCGGCGAGGGCGATCAGTCCGAGGGCGCTCAGGAGGCTGATGAGCCCCAACATGAGGGTCGTGGCGAGCTGGGTATCGATGGTCACGGGGTCCTCCGGGGTCGGGGCAGGATGGTCCGTTCCTCATCGTAGCGGGAGCGCTGGTAGACTCGTGGAGGACTTCGGCGAGGGATCGTCGCTTGCCGCCCCGGCGGTACGTGACGGAATCCGTTATCGACGGGGGTGTGCAGGCCTTTCGGGTTTCCTCACGCACTCGCGTTCGAGTCGAGACCCCCATCTACGTGGGCCCGCGACTCGCGCGGTGCCCGAGAGCAGACGGGCCGCGTGCCCTAAGGAGAAACATCATGTCGAACGAACTCGACAACAAGGTCGCCACCGAGACCCGCCACAACTTCGGCAAGGGCTTCGCCCGTCGCCTCCGCGCCGAGGGCAAGATCCCCGCCGTCATCTACGGCCACGGAACCGACCCCGTGCACGTCGCGCTGCCGGGCCACCAGGTCTCGCTGCTCGTGCGCCGCGCCAACGCGCTGCTCGACCTCGACATCGAGGGCTCGTCGCAGCTGACGCTCGTCAAGGACGTGCAGCGTGACCCGGTACGCCAGATCATCGAGCACATGGACCTGCTCGTCGTGAACAAGGGCGAGAAGGTCCACGTCGACGTTCCCGTCGCGATGGTGGGCGAGTCCGCCCCGGGCACGATCGCCAACCTCGACGCCGCGACGATCCTGCTCGAGGCCGAGGCGACCCACATCCCCGAGGGCATCGAGGTCAACATCGACGGCCTCGAGGACGGCACGCACATCACCGCCGCCGACCTCACGCTGCCCAAGGGCTCGTCGCTCATCGCCGACCCCGAGACGCTCATCGTCGCCATCTCGGTGCCCGCCGCCGCGATCGCCGCTGAAGAAGAGATCGCCCAGGACGACGCCGCCCTCGCCGCCGAGCAGTCGGCCGAGAGCGCAGAGTAAGACTCCGAAAGCTCATGAAGGGGTGCGTCGTCCGATCGGGCGACGCACCCCTTCGGCGTTGGGACGGGCGGCGCTGAGTCGTGTGGCGTTCGGGCAGGATGGTGGACATGGCAGATGCATGGCTTGTCGTCGGCCTCGGCAACCCCGGGCCGCGCTACGAAACGACCCGGCACAACGTCGGGCAGCTCGTCGTGGATGAGCTCGCGGCACGGCGCGGTGAGGGGTTCAAGGCGCACAAGGCGAATGCCCGGGTCGTCGAGACGTGGCTGCGGCCGGGGGGTGCGAAGCTCATCCTCGCGAAGCCGAACTCGTTCATGAACGTCTCAGGAGGGCCCGTCGCGGGGCTCGCGAAGTTCTACGGCATCGATGCCGACCATGTCATCGTCGTGCACGACGAGCTGGACATCCCGTTCGACACCCTGAAGCTGAAAACAGGCGGCGGCCACGGTGGTCACAACGGTGTGCGCGACGTCGCGAAGGCTCTCGGCACTCCGGATTTCCCGCGCGTGCGGGTCGGCATCGGCCGGCCCCCCGGGCGTCAGGATGCCGCGGACTGGGTGCTCGATCCCTTCGGGGCGACGGAGCGCAAGACGCTGCCGATCCTGCTCTCCGACGCCGCCGATGCCGTCGAGCAGCTCGTCGGCGAGGGACTGCTCGCGGCGCAGCAGAAGCATCACGCCCCACGCGTCTGAGGCGTACGGCGCGGTCGGATCAGATCGGCGTTGCCGCGTGGCCGAGCGCGAGACCGGCCAGGACGCCGATCGCGAAGAGCAGCGGACCGCAGACGGCGAGCACGACGGCCGCGATCCCCTGACCGCGCCCTGCGCCCGTCGCGATCGCGATGATGCCCTGCACGAGGGCCCACATGCCCGCCGCCGTGCCCGCCCACCCCGCGATCTCGCTGACGAGCACCGTGTCGCGCACGGGGCTGAGCACTGCCAGGTCGAGGTCGGGCCCGCTCACGAGCCGGGCGAAGTCGATGCCCGACGCTCCGATGCTGTACGCCGCGAACGCGACGACGAGGGGCGCCGCAACGGCGGCGACCAGTGCGGCGACGAGCGCGACGATCCCGATCGTCGCCGAAGGCCGCGGCGGGGGAGGAGGCGGCATCACCATCGCGCGCGGAAACACGTACGGCGGAGCGTACGGGGCATTCGCGGGGGTGCTCCCGAAGGGCTGTCGATCGCTCACCCGTTCATCCTACGAGCGCCCGCGGCAACCATGTCCGTCGTCACGCGTAGACTTCTGCGGTGACAGTTCCCGGGATCGTGCGTGCCCTCGAACAGGCTGAGTCCTTCCGGGATGCCGCGAGCGCAGCCTCCGTCGATGCCGACTTCTCGCTCGTCGAGGGCCTCGACGCTCCGCTGCTCGCGGCGCTCCTCGACAGGCGCCGCGCGGCGGGTCATCCGCCCGTGCTACTGGTCATCACGCCGACGGGCCGCCGCGCCGATGCGCTCGGGCCGTCGCTCGGGTCGGTGCTTCCCGGCGCCGAGGTCATGCACTTCCCGGCGTGGGAGACCCTGCCGCACGAAAGACTCAGCCCGTCGGCCGAGATCGTCGGCAACCGGCTCGACGTGCTCGGCCGCATCGCGCGGTGGGACGGCACGTCCCCCCTCGTCGTGACGACCTCGGTGCGCGGTGCGATCCAGCCCCTCGCCGCGGGCCTGACCGACGTGCCCCCCGTCGAGCTCTCGGTCGGCGGACGCGGCCACGACCTGTCGACGATCGCGCTGAGCCTCGTCGAGTTGGCGTATCAGCGCGTCGACATGGTGTCGCGCCGCGGCGAGTTCGCGGTGCGCGGCGGCATCCTCGATGTCTTCCCGCCCACAGCCCCGCACCCCTACCGCATCGAGTTCTTCGGCGACGAGGTCGACCAGATCCGCGCCTTCTCGGTCGCCGACCAGCGTTCGCTGCCCGGAGACGTGCACGCCGTGCAGCTCATCGCGAGCCGCGAGCTGCTGCTCACGAGCGATGTCCGCGAGCGTGCCCGCGCCCTGGCGGATGATTTCCCGGGCCTGCGCGGCATGCTCGAGAAGATGGCCGAGGGTATCCCGACCGAGGGCATGGAGTCGCTTCTGCCGGCCGTCGCCGATCGGATCGTCACGTTCGTCGACTACCTGCCCGAGGGCGCCGCGATCGCCCTCGTCGACCCCGAGCGTGCCGTCGCGCGCGCCATCACCCTCGGCGAGACCAACCGCGAGTTCCTCGAGGCCGCGTGGAGCGCCGCGACGGCCGGTGCGGAGGCACCGATCGACCTCGGCGCGGGGGACTTCATCACACTGCCGCGTCTGCGTGAGGCTGCCCACGAGCGTGGCGCCGTGTGGTGGACGCTGAGCGCCTTCGACTCCGGTGCGGCCGACGCGATCGCCGAGCTGCGCGCGGCTCAGGAGGCCGGCAAGGACATCGACATCGACGTCGCCCTCGAGCAGGCTTCGGCGATCCGCGTGCCCGGTGCATCCGTGCCTTCGTTCCAGGGCAACGTCGACGGGGCGACGGCGCATGTCGGCCAGTTGCTCGCCGACGGATGGCGCGTCGTCGTCGCCGCGTCCGGCGGCGGCCTCGTGGATCGCGCGCGGGACGTGCTCGCCGAACGCGGCATCGCGGCGCGCAAGGTCGAGACCCTCTCTGGTATTCCGGATGGCGGCGTGGCGTACGTCGTCGCGACACCGCTCGAACGCGGCTTCGAGGTGGCCGACGCGAAGTTCGCCGTGCTCACCGAGACCGAGTTCTACGGCCGCACGATCGGTGGCGACCAGCGCGTCGTCAAGAAGCTCGCGTCGCGCCGCAAGAACGTCGTCGACCCGCTCCAGCTCAAGCCTGGAGATCCCGTCGTGCACGCCACGCACGGCATCGGGCGCTTCATCGAGCTGACGCAGCGCGAGGTCTCCAGCGGCGGGCGGAATCCGGTCAAGAGCGTGCGCGAGTATCTCGTGCTCGAGTATGCGCCGTCCAAACGCGGGTATCCGGGCGACAAGCTGTTCGTGCCGACCGATCAGCTCGACCTGCTGTCGCGCTACGTCGGAGGCGAAGCGCCGACACTGTCCAAGATGGGCGGCAGCGACTGGGCCGCGGCGAAGGGCAAGGCGCGCCGGGCCGTGCGCGACATCGCGGTCGAGCTCGTGAAGTTGTATTCGGCGCGCATGGCGGCCAAGGGTCACGCGTTCGGTCCGGACACACCGTGGCAGCGCGAACTCGAAGAGGCCTTCCCGTTCGCCGAGACTCCCGATCAGCTGCAGACGATCGACGAGATCAAGGCCGACATGGAGAAGCCGATCCCGATGGACCGGCTGCTGTCGGGCGACGTCGGCTTCGGCAAGACCGAGGTCGCCGTGCGGGCGGCCTTCAAGGCAATCCAGGATGGCAAGCAGGTCGCGATGCTGGTGCCCACGACACTGCTCGTGAAGCAGCATTTCGAGACGTTCACGGAGCGGTTCGCCGGATTCCCCGTCAAGGTCAAAGCGCTGTCGCGGTTCCAGACCGACAAGCAGGCGCGCGACGTGCTCGCGGGGATCACCGACGGCACGGTGGACATGGTCATCGGGACGCACCGGATCCTCACCGAGAAGGTCATCTTCAAAGACCTCGGGCTCCTGATCGTCGACGAGGAGCAGCGCTTCGGCGTCGAGCACAAAGACGCGCTGAAGAAGCTGAAGATGAACGTGGACATCCTCGCGATGAGTGCCACGCCGATTCCCCGCACGCTCGAGATGGCGGTCACCGGCATCAGGGAGATGTCGACGCTGCAGACGCCGCCCGAGGACCGGCATCCGATCCTCTCGTTCGTCGGTCCGCGCAACGACAAGCAGATCGCTGCGGCCATCCGGCGAGAACTGCTGCGCGAGGGGCAGATTTTCTTCGTGCACAACCGCGTGCAGTCGATCCAGCGGGTCGCGGCCGACCTCGCGGAGCTCGTGCCCGAGGCGCGCATCGCCGTCGCCCACGGCCAGATGGGCGAGCACGCCCTCGAAGAGGTCGTCGATGCGTTCTGGGAGCGCCGGTTCGACGTGCTCGTCTGCACGACGATCGTCGAGACGGGCCTGGACATCTCCAACGCCAACACGATCATCATCGACCGGGCCGACAAATACGGACTGTCGCAGCTGCATCAGCTGCGCGGACGCGTGGGGCGCGCGCGCGAGCGGGCGTACGCGTACTTCCTCTACGACGAGACGAAGCCGCTGTCCGAGACCGCCGCGGACCGCCTCGAGACGATCGCCGTCAACAACGACCTCGGGTCGGGCATGCAGGTCGCGCTCAAGGACCTCGAGATCCGCGGTGCCGGCAACCTGCTCGGTGCCGAGCAGGCGGGTCACATCGCGGGGGTCGGGTTCGACCTGTACCTGCGCATGATCGGAGAGGCCGTCGCGACGTTCCGCGGCGACGATGTCGAGGGTCCGACCGAGCTGCGGCTCGAGCTGCCCGTGCAGGCGCGGATCCCCGAGTCGTACATCGACAGTGAACGGCTGCGGCTCGAGGCCTACCAGAAGCTCTCGGCTGCGGCGTCGCTCACGGCGAAGGACGACGCGATCGATCTCGTCGTCGACGAGTTCACCGACCGCTACGGCGACCTGCCGAGCGACGTCGACGGTCTCATCGCGGTCGCGCGGCTGCGGCGTCGCGCCGCGCGCGCGGGGCTGGCCGACGTCGTCGCGATGGGACCGAATCTGCGCATCGCCCCGGCGAACCTGCCCGATTCGATGCGGGTGCGGCTGCAGCGGCTGTACCCCAAGGCGAAGCTCGTCTCGAGCGGTGACGCCCTCGTCGTCCCGCTGCCGACCGCGGGCGGCGAAGTGTTGCGCGACGGCGAGCTCATCGCGTGGGTCGCGCAGCTGCTCGATCAGCTCTGGCCGCAGAAGGATGCGGCGCCGGCCGAGGCCGGCTGACCGCACGCGTCGTCGAAAGGCGTCAGATGACGCCCTGCGCGAGCATCGCTTGCGCGACACGCTCGAAGGCAGCCGAGTTGGCCCCGACGACGTAGTCGCCGGGGCGACCGTAGCGTGCCGCGGCATCGAAGGCCGCATCGTGGACGTCCTTCATGATCGCGCGCAGGCGCGCCTCGCTGTCATCGAACGTCCAGCGCTGGCGTGACGCGTTCTGGCTCATCTCGAGCGCCGAGGTCGCGACACCGCCCGCGTTGGCGGCCTTGCCCGGCCCGAACAGCACGCCGGAGGCCTGGAAGGCCGCGACAGCGCCGGGCGTCGACGGCATGTTCGCCCCTTCGGCGACCGCACGCACTCCGTTGGCGATGAGCGCGCGGGCGTCCCGCTCGTCGAGCTCGTTCTGGGTCGCCGCCGGAATCGCGATGTCGACGGGCACTTCCCACGGGCGAGCACCCTCGACGAATCGTGCCGACGGCCGGCGTGCGGCGTACTCCGAGATCCGAGCGCGCTCGGTCTCTTTGATCTGGCGCAGCAGTTCGACGTCGATGCCGGCGTCGTCGACGACGTAACCCGACGAGTCCGAAGCCGTCACGGGGGTCGCGCCCAGCTGCCAGGCCTTCTTGATGGCGTAGATGGCGACGTTGCCCGAGCCGGACACACCGACGCGCAGGCCCGCGAGCGACTGACCGCGCACGCCCAGCATCTCCTGCGCGAAGAACACCGCGCCGTAGCCGGTCGCCTCGGTGCGCACTTCGGCGCCGCCCCACTGCACGCCCTTGCCGGTGAACATGCCTGATTCGTGACGGTTCGTGATCTTGCGGTACTGGCCGAAGAGGTAGCCGATCTCACGCGCGCCGACACCGATGTCGCCCGCGGGGACGTCGGTGTGCTCGCCGAGGTGGCGGTACAGCTCGTCCATGAACGCCTGGCAGAAGCGCATGACCTCACCGCCGGAGCGGCCGTGCGGGTCGAAATCGCTGCCGCCCTTCGCTCCGCCGATGCCCTGGCCCGTGAGCGCGTTCTTGAACACCTGCTCGAAGCCGAGGAACTTCACGATCGAGAGGTTCACGGACGGGTGGAAGCGCAGTCCGCCCTTGTACGGCCCGAGCACCGACGAGAACTGCACGCGGAATCCGCGGTTTACGCGCAGACGCCCGCTGTCGTCAACCCACGGCACGCGGAACAGGATCTGTCGTTCGGGCTCGACGAGCCGCTCCACGATGCCGCCGTCGACGAACTCGGGATTCTGCTCGAGCACGGGACCGATCGACTCGAGCACCTCGTGCACGGCCTGGAGGAACTCGGGTTCGTGGGGGTTGCGTGCCTGAACGGTGTCGAACACCTCGGTGACGGCGGGCGGAAGAGCGGCGAGCGGTTCGGTCACGGAGAGCACTTTCTGGCCGGAGCGATAGCACCCGGAACCGGCGATCCCCACCCACGGGTTCGTGGGCTGCCGGGTGCGACGCGGATTGTGCGTGGCTGTCCGGGGGGTGCGCGGGTGACGCGCATCGGCACGGATGAGAGACATCAGCCTAACGCGCGCGACTCCTGAGCGGATGCCACGCGCGTCAGGGCGCGCTACGCTGAGCGCCGACCGAGGAGGAACGATGAGGTTCACGCATCTCGGGGTCGAGCCCCGCATCCACCCCACGGCGGTCATCGCACCGACTGCTGTCATCAGCGGAGACGTTCAGATCGGCCCCGAGTGTCAAGTGCTGCACGGAGCCGTCCTCACCTCCGAGGGAGGTCGGGTCACGCTCGGGCACGACGTGATCGTCATGGAGAATGCGCTCGTTCGCGCGACGGCGACGAATCCCGTGCACATCGGAGACCACGTGCTCGTCGGGCCGATGGCCAGCGTTTCGGGCGCGACGATCGAGGACGAAGTGTTCCTGGCGACCGGGACCCGCGTCTTCAACGGCGCCCGGATCGGTGCGCGAAGCGACATCCGCATCAACGCCGTCGTGCACCTGCGCACGACTCTGCCGCCCGAGTCGGTCGTCCCGATCGGATGGGTCGCTGTCGGCGAGCCCGCCCGGATCCTGCCGCCGGAGCGCCACGAGGAGATCTGGGCGGCGCAGCGCGAACTCGATTTCCCCGGCTACGTCTTCGGCCTCGACGCCGAGACCCCCGACCTCATGGTGCAGCTCACGGAGCGCTACGGGCAGAGTCTCGCCCGCCACGCGAAGGACACGCGCGTGGACTGACCACGTCTGGGTACACTGGGCCGCGGTGAGCCGGGAAGTCTGGTCGGCACGGTGCTGCCGTACCCTGCCGACTCACTCGAAAGAGGCCCATGTCCCTGCTCCGCTCCGCGCGCTTTCCCGCCGTCCTGCTGCTGGCCGCAGCCATCCTCGGTCTGGTCCTGGCCAATTCGCCGATAGGCCCTGCCATCGCCGAGATAAAGGCGACGTACCTCGGCATCCCGGGCGTCTTAGAGATGTCCGTCGGACACTGGGTGCAGGACGGTCTGCTCGCGATCTTCTTCTTCGTGGTCGCGATCGAGCTGCAGTACGAGCTGACGGTGGGGGAGCTCAACTCCGCACGCAAGGCCCTGCAGCCGGCGATCGCTGCCGCGGGGGGAGTCCTCGTGCCGATCGGGGTGTTCCTGCTCTTCGCCGGCGGGTCCGACGCCGCCGGGGGATGGCCCATCCCCACGGCGACCGACATCGCTTTCGCCCTGGGCGTGCTCGCCGTCTTTGGCAAGGGCCTGCCCAGCGGCATCCGGATCTTCCTCCTCGCGCTGGCGATCCTCGACGACATCGTGGGCATCGTCTTCATCGCGGTGCTCTTCACGAACGACGTCAACGTCGGCCTGCTCGCGCTCGCCGTCGTCGCCGTGGCGATCTTCGCCGTTCTGAGCCGCATGCTCGGCTCGCGTGCGGACGGCGCCGTCATCGGAGGGCTCGTCGTGCTCGGGTCGGCGACGTGGGTGCTCGTGTACCTCTCGGGCGTGCACGCGACGATCGCCGGTGTCGCGCTCGGCCTCGTGATGGCGCAGCAGCCCGCGATGCGCACGCGTCACACGCTCGAACCGTTCGTGAACGGGCTCGTCCTGCCGCTGTTCGCCTTCTCTGCGGCGCTCGTGGTGATCCCGATGGTGTCTCCCACCGAGCTCTCGCCGGCGTTCTGGGGCATCCTCGTGGCGCTGCCCGTGGGAAAGATCATCGGCATCACGATCGCGGGATGGATATCGCTGCGCATCGGCAAACGCGGGACGGCGCCGCATCTGGCGTTCCTCGACCTCGTCGCGGCCGGCGCGCTCGGCGGGATCGGCTTCACGGTGTCGCTGCTGCTGTCCGAGCTCGCGTTCGCGGACAGCCCGCTCATGCGCGACGAGGCGACGCTCGGCGTGCTCGCCGGCTCGGTGATCTCGATCGTGCTGGCGGCTGCGCTCGTCGCGCAGCGCGCGCTGCACTATCGCCGCATGTCGCCGGAGACCCGTGACGAGAAGCTGCCGCCGCAGGAGGAGACGAAGGGCCAGATCGCATGACGGATGCCGCACCCGACCCGCGCTCGCAGCCCGATGCCCTCCGTGCCGCGGCTGAGACGATGCGCGCCGTGCGGGATCGCTGTGTGTGGACCCAGCAGATCGATCATCGCGACCTCGTGCCGTACCTCGTCGAGGAGAGCGCCGAAGTCATCGACGCCGTCGAGGACGGCACGCCCGCCGAGCTGCGTGAAGAGCTCGGCGACCTGCTCTGGCAAGTGCTGTTCCACGCCGAGATCGCCTCGCGCGACGCCGTCGAGCCGTTCGACATCGACGACGTCGCCCGGGGGCTCACCGACAAGATGATGAGGCGGCATCCGCATGTCTTCGCCGACGCCGTCGCGCGCACCCCCGATGAGGTGCTCGTGCACTGGAACGCCGCAAAGGCCGCAGAGAAGCACGAGCGCACCAGCGTTCTCGACGGCGTCAGCGACCGGATGCCTTCGCTCGCGCTCGCGCAGAAGCTCTTGGGCAAGGCGGCGACGCTTCCACGAGCTCAGCGCCCCGAAGCGGGCTCACCTTCTGACCCGGCCCCTGAGGTCGTCGACGAGCCGACGACCGAGGCCGAACTCGGCGACGCGCTGCTCGGGCTCGTCGCGGTCGCCCGCGCCAACGGGTGGGATGCAGAGCGCGCACTGCGGGTGCGGCTGCGCGACCTCGAGGCCGAGATCCGTGCGACCGAAGAGCAGCTGCGAGACCTGGAAAGATAGAGCCGTGGCATCCGTCAATCCGCCGCGCGGCATGCGCGACTTCCTCCCCGCCGATAAGGCCCGCCGCGAGCGTGTGCTCGCCGTCATCCGCGAGCGCTACCGCGCGCACGGGTTCGACGAGATCGAGACCCCCGTCATGGAGGAGTACGCGCGCCTGCACGCCGGCATCGGCGGCGACAACGAGAAGCTCGCGTACAACGTGCTCAAGCGCGGTCTCGACAGTGATGCGATCCGCGCCGCCGCCGACGACCCGTCGGCCCTCACCGACCTGGGGCTGCGCTACGACCTGACCGTGCCTCTCGCGCGGTTCTACGCCAGCCACCGCGGTGAGCTGCCGAGTGTCTTCCGCGCGATCCAGATCGCCCCCGTGTGGCGTGCCGAGCGCCCGCAGAAGGGCCGCTACCGCCAGTTCGTGCAGTGCGACATCGACATCATCGGAGACGCCACGGCGCGCGCCGAGGCCGAGCTCGTCGTGGCGACGCTCGACACGCTCGACACCCTGGGGCTCGATGGCGGCACGGTGCGCATCAACGACCGCCGAATCCTCGATTGGATGCTGGACAGCTTCGGCTTCGCCCCCGGTGAGCGCCCCGGCGTGCTCATCACGATCGACAAGCTCGACAAGGTCGGGCCCGCCGGCGTCGTGTCCGAGCTGCGGGACCGGGCCGTGACGCCCGCCGCCGTCGACGCCCTCGAGGCATTCCTCACCCGCCCCATGACGCTCGAGTACATCCCGTACAGCGAGCGCCAGATCCGCAGGATGCTTCCCGAGGGGGCGCCCGACGACATCGTCGCGCACCTCGTTGGCATCGGCGCGGCCGTGGCCGCGGCACGCCCGTCGGCTGACGCGGCGGCTGAAGCCGCCGACATCCCCCTCGTCTTCGACCCCTTCCTCGTGCGCGGCATGGGGTACTACACGGGAACGATCTTCGAGCTCGCACACCCGTCCGTCGGCTACTCGCTCGGCGGCGGAGGCCGCTATGACGGCATGATCGGTCGCTTCCTCGGACAGGACGCGCCCGCCGTGGGCTTCTCGATCGGCTTCGAGCGCATCGTCGACCTGGTCCATGAGGGAGCGGATGCCGCAGCGTCGGCCGTCGTCCTGGTGCACGACCGCGACACGGCACAGGACGAGCTCATCGCGATCAAGGCAGCCCTCGTCGCCGAGGGCTCGCGCGTGCGCCTGGAGCGGCGCACGAAGAACCTCAAGGCGCTTCTCGAGCGCGCGGCATCCGACGGGTACACGGCGTTCGCCACCGTGGCAGCCGGCGCGACGCGCGCGGACCTCGAGATCAAGCCGCTCGGCTGAGCAGCGGCGATCCGCGCGGTTCGCGCGCACGCGCACGAGGCTGGTAGCGTTCCGGTGACCGCCGCACCCCCCCCAGATTGCGCGCGGTCGTCACACTGACGAGGGAGTTACCTGTGGCCACAGCACAGTCGCGCACCGGAGTGAGCACCGAGAAGCCCCGCGAGCAATGGACCGGCCAGGTCGGCTTCATCATTGCCGCGATCGGCTCGGCGGTGGGTCTCGGCAACATCTGGCGGTTCCCGGGTGTTGCGTACGAGAACGGCGGCGGCGCCTTCCTCATCCCGTACCTGATCGCGTTGCTGACCGCCGGCATCCCCATCCTCTTCCTCGACTACGCGATCGGCCATCGCTTCCGCGGCGCCTCGCCGACGGCGTTCCGCCGGCTCGCACGCCGGGGCAAGGGCCTGTTCGAGGCCCTCGGTTGGTTCCAGGCGATGATCGCCTTCGTCATCGCGCTGTACTACACCGCCGTCATCGCATGGGCGCTGAGCTTCTTCGTCTTCTCGTTCGATCTGCGCTGGGGCGATGACCCGGGCGCGTTCCTCATGAACGACTACCTGAAGGTCGGCGATCCGGGCTTCAGCCTCGAGTTCGTGCCGGGCGTACTCATTCCGCTCGCGATCGTCTGGGTCGTTGCGATCATCGTGATGGCGGCGGGTGTCGCCAAGGGCGTGCAGCGCACGAACATGATCGCGCTGCCGGTGCTCGTCGTCGCCTTCACCGTGCTGGTCGTGCGTGCGCTCTTCCTCGACGGCGCGGCCGAGGGCCTCAACGCCCTGTTCACGCCGGACTGGGAGGCACTGGGGAACCCGAACGTGTGGATCGCGGCGTACAGCCAGATCTTCTTCTCGCTGTCGATCGCTTTCGGCATCATGGTGACCTACGCGTCGTATCGCCGCCGCAAGTCCAACCTCACGACGCCGGGTCTCGTCGTGGCGTTCTCGAACTCGTCGTTCGAGATCCTCGCCGGCATCGGCGTCTTCGCGACGCTCGGATTCTTCGCCTTCCAGCAGGGGATCGCGGTCGACGAGCTCGAAGGGCTGACGGGCGTCGGACTGTCGTTCATCACGTTCCCCGCGATCGTGTCGCAGATGCCGGGCGGCCCGATCTTCGGATGCCTGTTCTTCGGCTCGCTGACCCTTGCCGGCTTCACGTCGCTCGTGTCGATCCTGCAAGTCGTCTCGGCGGCCGTGCAGGAGAAGTTCGGGTGGACGCGCCGCACGGCATCGATCGGTGTCGGCGTCGTGTCGGCCGTGCTGTCGATCCTCATCTTCTCGACGACGACGGGTCTGCTCGCGCTGGACACGGTCGACCAGTGGGCGAACAACATCGGCATCGTCGCATCCGCGGTGTTCCTGACGATCCTGGTCGTGTGGGTCGCGCGCAAGGGGCCCGAGCTGCGCTACCACCTCAATACCCTCTCGACCTTCCGTGTCGGCGGCTGGTGGATCTTCCTGGTCGGTGTCCTCGGTCCGGTTGTCCTCGGCTACATGCTCGTGCAGCGCATCATCGTGCTCGTCACGGAAGGCTACGGCGGCCTGCCCGACTGGTACCTCCTCACCTTCGGCTGGGGCACGATCGGGGTCATCGTGGTCGGCGCCGCCGTGCTGACCGCGCTTCGGTGGAAGCGCTCGCCGGATGACTTCGAGGCCTGGCCGCCATTTCCCCCGGCGCCGAAAACCCTGTCGGCTCAGCGAAAGGCGTCCCGATGACCCCCCTCGCCATCACGTTCCTCGTCCTGTCGATCGTCGTCGTGTGGGGTGGGGCGGTCGCCAGCGCCCTCTCGCTGCGCAAGAGGCCCGAGGTCGCGGTCTTCCCACCCGGCGACCCTGACGACCACCGGCAGGACGTGGGGATCATCGAACACGACACGTGAGCCTCCGCTCTCCCGGTCGACGGGGAACGGCGCGATGAGCCGGGAGGTCGCCTCCCGGCTGCGCGTCGTCGGTCTGGTCGTCCCCGTCGCGCTCGCCCTCGTCGGCATGATCATCCAGGCGATCTGCCTGCCGCGCCTTCCCGCGCAGATCGTGATCCACTGGGGGGTGAGCGGGCAGCCCGACGGGCACGCTCCCGCCTGGGTCGCCCTCGCACTGACGGCCGTGATCGGGGTGCTGCTGCCGCTCATCGTCGTCGGACCCGCCCTGTGGCCGCGCCGCGTCGACCCGCGCGCGGACCACGGCGGCGGCTCCTACCGCTTCATCGGCGCGGTGTCGCTCGGCACGACGGCCTTCATCGTCGTGCTGATGACGACCGCCGTGCTCGCACAGGTGGGAGCCGATGAGGCGACGGATGCCCCGACGATCTGGCCGAGCATGCTCGTCGGCGTCGTGGCCGGCGCTGTCGGGGTCGCGATCGCGTGGGCGTCGCTGCCGGCGGCGCCGCCGCGTGCCGCCCTCGCGCAGATCGCACCGCTGCCGCTCGCCGAGGGCGTGCAGGCGGTCTGGATCCGCTCGGCCGTCATGTCGCGCGGGGGCATGATCCTGCTCGCCGGCGCCGTGGCGCTTCTCGTCGCGATCGGAGTGGGGATGATCCTCTCGGGGGAGTCGGGCGCTGGGTGGATCGGCCTCGGCCTCGGCGCGCTGATGGCGCTCCTCATCGCCTCCAACACGGTCTTCCACGTCGTGGTCGATGCGTCCGGGCTCACGGTGCGCTCGGCGCTCGGGATCCCGAGGTTCCGAATCGCCGCGAGCGACGTCGCGGCGGTGACGGCATCGCACGTGAACCCCATGGCCGACTTCGGCGGGTGGGGCATGCGCTGGTCGCCCGACGGTCGATACGGTGCCGTGTTGCGGACGGGATCGTGCATCGAGGTCTCGAGGTCGAACGGGCGCACCTTCGTCGTCACGGTCGACGATGCCGAGACCGGGGCCGCGCTCTTGGCCACGATGGCGGCGCGCGCGAAAGCGCAGACCCGCCGATCGCCGCCGGGTTGACGGACGCAGAGGGTCCGGCGAGTCTGGACGGGTGAACCAACCTCTTCCCGACCCGCACTCCTGGCGTCGGGTCGACGCCTACCTGACCGACACGCTCGTCGGCCATGACGCCGACCTCGAGGAGGCCGTCGCCGATCAGCGGGCAGCAGGCCTGCCGTCGATCGAGGTCGCTCCCGTCAACGGCAAGCTCCTGCACCTGCTCGCCCGCGTGTCCCACGCACGTCGCGTGCTCGAGATCGGAACGTTGGGCGCGTACTCGACGATCTGGCTCGCCCGCGCGCTTCCCGAGGGTGGCCGCGTCGTGACGATCGAGGCCGAGCCGCACATCGCCGAGGTCGCGCGCAGAAACCTCGACCGCGCCGGCGTGGGAGACCGGGTCGAGATCGCGCTCGGTCGCGGCGCCGATGTGCTGCCGACACTTCAGGGCGGCGAGCCGTTCGACCTCGTCTTCATCGACGCCGACAAGGAGTCGAACACGATCTACCTCGATTGGGCCGCGCGATTGGGGCGGGCGGGAACCATCGTCGTCGTCGACAACACGGTCCGCTCGGGCGAGGTGGCCGATCCGGCGACCGAGGACCCGCAGATCATCGGCGTGCAGCGCGGCCTCGAGATGCTGGGCCGTGACCCCCGCTTCGATGCGACGGCGATCCAGACGCTCGACGCGAAGGGCTGGGACGGCATCGCCATCGCGCTGGTCGTATAACGGCGGGTGACACATCCCCGGCGGGCTCCGGGGGCGGCCGGGGAGTGGCCGGGGCCGTTCCGAAAGGGCGTCCGATCACTAGACTCGCACCGACGGACCGACGACGCTCCGCCGATCCCCACTTCCACGACCTAAGGAGTCCCCCGTGGCACTCATCGAGGCTGTAGGCGCGCGCGAGATCCTGGATTCGCGCGGCAACCCGACCGTCGAAGTGGAGGTGCTGCTCGATGACGGCACCGTCCAGCGTGCGGCCGTCCCCTCCGGCGCATCGACCGGAGCGTTCGAGGCGTACGAACTGCGCGACGGCGACAAGAGCCGCTACGGCGGCAAGGGCGTTCAGAAGGCCGTCGCCGCCGTCATCGACGAGCTCGGACCGGCCCTTGAGGGAGTCGAGGCGAGCGAGCAGCGCATCGTCGACGAGATCCTCATCGAGACCGACGGCACTGAGAACAAGTCGCGCACCGGCGCCAACGCGATCCTGGGCGTCTCGCTCGCCGTCGCGAAGGCGGCCGCCGATGCTGCCGACCTGCCCCTGTTCCGCTACCTCGGCGGTCCCAACGCACATGTTCTCCCGGTGCCGCTGTTCAACGTCATCAACGGCGGCGAGCACGCCGACAACGGCATCGACTTCCAGGAGTTCTTCCTCGCGCCGATCGGTGCCGAGACCTACGCCGAATCGCTGCGGTGGGGCACCGAGGTCTACCACGTCCTCAAGGGCGAGCTGAAGGCTGCGGGCTTCGCGACGGGACTCGGCGACGAGGGCGGCTTCGCCCCCGACCTGCCGAGCAACCGCGACGGTCTTGACTTCCTCATGCGCGCGATCGAGAAGGCCGGCTACACGCCCGGCACCGATATCGCCGTCGGGCTCGACGTCGCCGCCACGGAGTTCTTCGACGACGGCGTCTACACCGTCGAGGGGCAGTCCTGGTCGGCCGAGAAGCTGACGGACTACTTCGCGGACCTCGTCGCGAACTACCCGATCGTCACGATCGAGGATGCCCTCGACGAAGACGACTGGGACGCCTGGAAGGTTCTCACCGACAGGCTCGGCTCGAAGGTGCAGCTCGTCGGCGACGACCTGTTCGTGACGAACCCCGAGCGACTTCAGCGGGGGATCGACCTCGGAGTGGCCAACGCGCTTCTGGTCAAGGTGAACCAGATCGGAACGCTGTCCGAGACGCTGGACGCCGTCGCTCTCGCGACGCAGAACGGCTACCGCTCGATGCTCTCGCATCGTTCCGGCGAGACCGAGGACACCACGATCGCCGACCTCGCCGTCGCGGTGAACTGCGGTCAGATCAAGACCGGCGCGCCCGCCCGCAGCGAGCGCGTTGCGAAATACAATCAGCTTCTGCGCATCGAGGAAGACCTCGGCGACGCCGCGGTCTTCGCGGGTCGCTCGGCCTTCCCGCGCTTCAAGGCCTAGATCCAGATACGCCCGGGCGCGGGCTGCTCACGCAAAGGGGGAAGCCGTGGCGAAGACGACGGCTTCCCCTTCTCGTGCCCGGCGCTCGCGCGAAGCGCGTCAGGTCGATGTCAGGCAGTGGCTCGGCGGCATCCGCCTGTCGGGCTTCATGGTGATCATGCTGGGGCTCGTCGTGCTCGCGGCGTTCGTGCTCGTCCCCACGATCGGCATGTACATCGAGCAGCAGCAGCAGCTGTCGGCGCTCGAGCGCTCGGTGCAGATGAGCCGTGAAGAGGTCACCGCGCTCGAAGAGCAGCGCGAACGCTGGCGCGACCCCGCGTACATCACGACGCAGGCGCGCGAGCGTCTCTACTACGTCAAGCCGGGCGAGGTCATCTACCTCGTCGACAACGATTTGCCCGCATACCAGCGTCCGCAGGAGCTCGATTCCGTGAGCGAAGACGTCGAGCAGACGCGCACCGATTGGATGTCGCAGTTCGTGCGCTCGCTCACCGAAGCGGGCCTCGCGCAGACGGTCGCGCCGCCGACGATCGGCGTGCCCGACCCGGAGCCGGCGGACTCGCCCGAGGGGTGAGGAGATTCAGCTGTCTCCCGGAGGTGCCGGGTAACCTGGAGAGCGTGCCTACGCCTCCCTATCCGCCTGTCAGCGACGCCGATCTCGCGGTCCTGCGCGACCAACTCGGGCGTCCAGCCCGGGGGGTTGTCGGCATCGCCGCGCGGTGCGTGTGCGGCAACCCGACGGTCGCCGCGACGGCGCCGCGCCTGGACGACGGCACGCCGTTCCCGACGTTCTACTACCTGACGCATCCCGCCGCGACGGCGGCGATGTCGACGTTGGAAGCGGGTCAGGTGATGCGGGAGTTCACCGACGACCTCGCGAACGACGACGACGTGCGCGCGGCGTATCAGCGCGCACACGAGGCCTACCTCGCCGACCGTGCGCCCTACGGCGAGGTCGCCGAGATCGAAGGCATCTCCGCGGGCGGCATGCCGACCCGCATCAAGTGCCTGCACGCCGTGCTCGCGCACGCGCTCGCGGCAGGACCCGGCGTCAACCCCTTCGGTGACCGGGCGCTCGCGTTGTCGTCGTGGTCGCCCGAGCGCTGCGTATGCGCCCAGCCGGGAGCCGCGGGGTGAGGCGCGGCGCGCTCGCGGCCGGCGCGCTCCTGCTGTCGCTCGTCGCTCCGCTGGCCGCCGCCCCGGCCGTTGCGGACGTGCCCGAGATCGACCCCATCCGCGGAATGCAGTACTGGCTGGACGAGTACGGCATCGAAGAGGCCTGGCAGACGACCCGGGGCGAGGGTGTTCGCATCGCGATCATCGACACCGGCATCGCACGGGGCCCCGTCGAGTTCGATGGTGCCGTCGTGGGCGGCATCGATGTCTCGGGAACCGGCGGTCCCGAAGGCCGCAAGCCCGTCGGCACGGTCGATCGCAGTCACGGGGGGCTCGTGGCCTCGCTCGCCGCGGCGCGCGGCACGGGGCCCGGGACAGGCATGATCGGCGTCGCGCCCGAAGCGGAGCTGCTGTCGGTGTCGGTCGGTTTCGGAGCTGCCGCCTCCGTGCCCTTCGTCGACCAGATCGCCGAGGCGATGCGCTGGTCGGTCGACAACGGCGCTGACGTCATCAACCTCTCGCTCACGACCAACGTGCCCGACTGGGACCGCAGTTGGGACGAAGCCTTCCTCTACGCCTACGAGAACGACGTCGTCGTCGTCGTCGCGGCGGGCAACCGCGCGAGCGGAACGTCGCGCGTCGGCGCCCCCGCGACCATCCCGGGCGTCCTCACCGTCGGCGGCGTCGACCCCGAGGGACGCGCGAGCGTCGAAGCCTCGACGCAGGGGATCACGATCGGCGTCTCGGCGCCGAGCGAGAACCTGCTCGGCATCGCAGCCGATGGCCAGGTCGTGCTGTGGAAGGGCACGAGCGGGGCGGCCCCCATCGTCGCCGGCATCGCAGCGCTCGTGCGCTCCGCGCACCCCGACCTCGACGCGAACAACGTCATCAACCGCATCATCCAGACGGCGCGACCGTCTCCGCTGGCGACGGCGCACCCCGACCCGCTATACGGATACGGTCTCGTGGATGCCGCTGCCGCGATCTCGGCGGATGTTCCCGCCGTCTCGTCCAATCCGATGGGCAGCCTGGAAGAGTGGGTCCGCCTCTACCGCCGAGCGGATGCCGCACCCGCGCCCGCGCCGACGGGCGGCCCCGTCGACATCGACCCTCTGCCGCCGGTCGCTGACGGGCCGGTGGAAGCTTCCCCCTTGCTGCCGTCGTATGAGTCTCTGCTGTATGGCACGCTCCCGCTCCTGGTGCTGACGTCCACCGCTATACTGATGGGGCTCGGCGTCACTGCAACTGTCCGACGCATCCGAATGGCGTCCCGCGCGCCGAGCCGCTGATCCACGAGGAGTTTTCCCCGCCGTGAGCAACACTGTGCCCAGAATCCTCATCGTCGGAGGCGGATACGCGGGCTTCTACACCGCCTGGAAGATGGAGAAGCTTCTCCGCAAGGGCGAAGCCGAAGTCATGATCGTCGATCCGCTGCCGTACATGACGTACCAGCCGTTCCTTCCCGAGGTAGCTGCCGGCTCGATCGAGGCGCGTCACTCCGTCGTGGCGCTGCGTCGTCACCTCAAGCGCACCGCCGTCATCGCGGCGAAGGTCACGGGAATCGATCACGCCCGCAAGGTCGCGACGATCACCCCCGTCGCAGGCGAGCCGTACCAGCAGGAGTACGACCAGATCGTCGTGACCGCCGGTGCCGTGTCGCGCACATTCCCGATCCCGGGCATCGCCGACAACGCGATCGGTCTCAAGACCATCGAAGAGGCCGTCGCGATCCGCGACCGCCTGATGTCGAACTTCGACAAGGCGTCCGTGCTGCCGCCCGGACCCGAGCGTGACCGTCTGCTCACCGTCGTCGTCGTCGGCGGCGGGTTCGCCGGCATCGAGGTGTTCGCCGAGCTGCGCTCGCTGGCATCCTCGCTCGTGAAGAGCTACCCGCAGATCACGTTCGATGACACGCACTTCCACCTCGTCGAGGCGATGGGGCGCATCATGCCCGAGGTCTCGCTCAAGACGAGCGAGTGGGTGCTCAAGAGCCTCGCCGAGCGCGGCGGTTCGGTGCACCTGGACACCCAGGTGACCGGTGCCGTCGACGGCAACGTCCAGCTGTCGACCGGCGAGACGATCCCGACCGACCTCATCATCTGGACCGCCGGCGTCATGGCGAACCCGACCGTCGTGCGCGGCAGCGACCTGCCCGTCGAAGAGCGCGGTCGCATCCAGACCCGCCCCGACCTGCGCGTCGGCACCGCTGACGAGATCGTCGAGGGCGCCTGGGCGGCCGGCGACATCTCGGCCGTGCCCGACCTCTCGGGCGGCGGCGTGGGCGGCTACTGCGTGCCCAACGCGCAGCACGCCGTGCGTCAGGCGAAGCTGCTCGCCAAGAACATCGTCGGTGTCCTGCGCGGCGAGCTGCCGCGCGAGTACGTCCACCACAACCTGGGCGCCGTCGCTGGCCTCGGTCTCTACAACGGCGTCTTCCAGTCCGGCAAGATCGCACTCAAGGGCTTCGTCGCCTGGGTCGCGCACCGTGGCTACCATGGCCTCGCGATGCCGTCGTGGGAGCGCAAGTGGCGCGTGATCGGCGGCTGGTGGAACAACTTCTGGCTGGGTCGCGACCTCGTCAACCTCGAGACCGTGCAGAGCCCGCGCTACGTCTTCGAAGAGTTCGCCGCCCGCCCTCGTCCGACGCAGCCGGCCGTCACGCCGCCGGCCGAACCCCGTGACCAGGGCAAGTCGGCCGATGCGAAGAACGCCGACGCCGAGAAGGCCGCTGTCTCGAGCTGACCGATAGCGTGGGTGTCGTCGACGACGATGCCCCCGTAGCCCAATGGCAGAGGCGGGCGACTTAAAATCGCTGAAGTGTGGGTTCGAGTCCCACCGGGGGCACGACGGTGCTCTTTCGCGCGCGTCAGTTGGTTCGCCCGTGTGGCGTCGGCCGGCGCGGCGTCGTGACGACGCGTGCGCACGCCGTGCACGTCACCAAAGCGAGGGACCCCGACGACAGAGCGTCCGGGCTCGTGTCCCCGCACGCGGGACGACTCGTGCCGGGCGCAAGGTAGTGGATGGCAGTGGTCATGCCCACATCGAACCGCACGCGGGTGCCGTGCGCAACGGCCTCGTAGGCTGGGGCGCATGGACCTGCTCGCGACGGCCACCTCGGCTCCCACCTGGCCCGAACCCGCTCGGCACTGGACGACGCTGACCCGCGCTGTCGCCGACATCTCGGGGCCTGTCGGGGTGATCGACGTCGCGGCGCTGCGCCACAACGCCCTCGACATGGTGGTGCGCGCGGGCGGCGTGCCGATCCGTATCGCGAGCAAGTCGGTGCGTGTGCGCGGAGTGCTCGATGCGACTCTCGCCCTCGCGGGCTACCGCGGCGTGCTCGCCTTCACCTTGCCCGAGGCGCTCTGGCTCGCCGATACGCACGAGGACGTCGTGCTCGGCTATCCCACGGCCGACCGCACCTCGATCGCTGCGCTCGCCGCCGATGAGCGAGCGGCCTCCCGCATCACGCTCATGATCGATGACGCCGCGCAGCTCGACCTCGTCGACACCGTCGCCGCACCCGGAGCGCGGCCCGAGCTGCGGGTCGCGATCGACGCCGACGCGTCCTGGCGGGCACCCGGCCTCGGGCACATCGGGGTGCACCGCTCGCCTCTGCACGAGCCGGGGGAGGTGGCATCTCTCGCCCGTTCGATCGCGGCTCGCGACGGCTTCCGTCTCGTCGGTCTGATGATGTACGAAGCCCAGATCGCGGGGCAGGGCGATGCCACGGGGGCGGGCGATGCGGCGATCCGCTGGATGCAGCGCCGCTCGGCGCACGAGCTGCTCGACCGGCGAGCGGCGATCGTCGCGGCATTGCGCGATGTCGCGCCGCTCGAGTTCGTCAACGCCGGGGGGACGGGCTCGCTCGAGCTCACGGCATCCGATCAGTCGGTCACCGAGCTCACGGCAGGCAGCGGACTGCTCGCGGGACACCTCTTCGACGGCTACCGCGCCTTCGACCCGGCGCCGGCCGCAGCCTTCGCGCTCGAGGTCGTCCGCAAACCCCGCCCCGACATCGCCACGGTGCTCGGCGGGGGATGGGTGGCATCGGGCCCGCCGGCGGCGAGTCGACAGCCGCGACCCGTGTGGCCGGAGGGACTGCGGATGCTGCCTCGCGAAGGCGCCGGCGAGGTGCAGACCCCGCTGCAGGGCGAAGCGGCGCGCATGCTGTCGGTCGGAGACCGGGTGTGGTTCCGCCACGCGAAGAGCGGCGAGCTCGCCGAGCGGCTCGACCGATATCACGTCGTCGATGACGGAGCCGTCGTCGACGAGCTGCCGACCTATCGCGGCGAGGGGAAGGCCTTCCTGTGACGCGTCCGGGCGGGACATGGCACAACTGGGCGCGTTCGGTCTCGGTGCGGCCGCAGCGCATCGAGTTTCCGCGGTCGGTGTCGGCCGTGCAGCGTTCCGTCCGAGCGGCGGCCGCACGGGGGATGCGCGTCAAAGCCGTCGGCGCGGGGCACAGCTTCACGGCCATCGCCGTTGCGCCGGGGGTGCTGCTGGATCTGACCGATCTCAGCGGTGTCGTGCGCGTGGACCGCGAGCTGTCCCGCGTGACGCTGCTGGCCGGCACCCGCCTGCACCAGATCCCGCGTCTGCTGGCGCGGTACGGGCTCGCGATGCAGAACCTCGGCGACATCGACCGGCAGTCGCTCGCCGGCGCGATCTCGACCGGTACGCACGGCACGGGTGCGCGGTTCGGCGGACTCGCGACCCAGGTCACGGGCGTCACCCTCGTGCAGGCCGACGGTGAGCGGATGACCGTCGACGAGAACGAGAACACCGATCTGCTGCCGGCGGTCGCTCTCGGCCTCGGTGCCCTGGGCATCCTCGTCGAGATCACGATCCAATGCGTGCCGGCGTTCCTGCTGCACGCCGTCGAGCGCCGCGAGCCGCTCGATGACGTCCTGGACGGGCTCGCCGCGCGTGTGCGCGCGGCTGACCACACGGAGTTCTTCTGGTTCCCGCACACCGAGGTGGCGCTCACCACGTCGCTGACACGCCTGCCCGAGAGCGACGTGCGCCAACCGGTTCCGGTCGTCCGGCGCTGGGTCGACGAGATCCTCCTGGCCAACGGCGTGTACCGCGCGACGTGCGCGCTCGGGTCGGCGGTTCCCGGCGTCGTGCCCGCGGTGTCGCGTGCCGCGACGAAGCTCACGGGCACGAGCGAGCAGACCGACTACTCGGCGCGCGTCTTCGCCCACCGGCGCAGCGTGCGCTTCCGTGAGATGGAGTACGCCCTGCCTGCCGAGCACGCCGTACCCGCCTTCGCGGCCCTGCGCACCCTCATCGCCGACGAGGGGTGGCGCATCTCCTTTCCCATCGAAGTCAGGTTCGCGGCATCCGATGATCTGTGGCTGTCGACCGCGTCAGGACGCGAGACCGCGTACATCGCGGTGCACCGGTACGTCCGCGAAGACCCGACGGCGTACTTCGAAGCCGCGGAGGAGGTGATGCTGCGCTTCGGCGGACGACCGCACTGGGGCAAGATGCACACGCGGGATGCCTCGGACCTGCGCGACCGGTACCCGCGGTTCGACGACTTCATCGCCGTGCGGGATCGACTCGATCCGACGCGCATGTTCCACAACTCCTACCTCGGACGTGTGCTCGGCGAGTAGCTGGGAGTCTCCTCTGGTGCCGGTCGCGGCGTCGGTGCCGCCGTTAGGATGAGGTGATCTTTCGAACGGAGTTTGTGGCTATGTGGGAATGGCTCATTCCGGTTCTCATCGTCGTGGCGCTCGTCGTCATCGCCGGTGTCTACCTCTGGGCGACGTACAACTCGCTTGTGCAGTTGAACGTCCGCGTCGACGAGGCGTGGGCCGACATCACCGTGCAGCTGAAACGGCGTGCCGATCTCCTGCCCAACCTCATCGAGGCGGTGAAGGGCTATGCGGCGCACGAGAAGGCCGTGTTCGAGAACGTCACGAGGGCGCGCGCCGAGACGCTCACGGCGACGGGGCCGGCTGAGACGGGCGTGGCCGAAGGGCACATGCAGCAGGCGCTCAAGTCGCTGTTCGCCGTCGCCGAGGCTTACCCCCAGCTACAGGCGAGCCAGAACTTCCTGCACCTGCAGCAGTCGATCGTCGACACGGAAGACAAAATCCAGGCGTCGCGCCGGTTCTACAACGGCGGCGTGCGCGAGCTGAACACCAAGATCAAGGTGTTCCCGAACAACCTCTTCGCACGCAACCTCGGATTCCACGAGCGCGAGTTCTTCGAGGTCGTCGACGGCGCCGCGATCTCGGAGCCGCCCCGCGTGCAGTTCTGATCCACCGTGCGCGTCTGCTCCCTGCCGGGGGCAGACGCGTTGCTGTGACCCGGCCCTCAGCGATGAGGACGTGCCGGTAGGGGCGCTATCGGTGTGCCTGTTGCGTGCTGGGTGCTGGGTGCTGCCACCGGCCCGGCGCCTCCGGCGAGTGCCGCGGTGTCACCGCGACGGTGCCGTCAGCGCGAATGCACTCCGACCCGGCCGGCGCGATGCGGGCAAGACCCCGCCGCCCGGCTGTGCCGAGTGCGACGGGGAATCGCCGGTACCGACGGCGACGGCCGCGGCACCCTGGCGAAACCAGGATGCCGCGGCCGGCGTCAGTGATGGATCAGCCGCAGGTGTGTGCGGCGTAGGTGACCGTGCTGGTGCGGTCGGTGCGGCCGTCAGCGTTACCGCCGATGCCGATCTCTCCCGCGGTCAGCGTTGCCGTGCGGGTGTTGAGCGAGACCGAGACGGTCTTGCCCGGCTGGACGGAGACGAACGACTTGTTGCCGTGCTGGCTCGTGACCGAGATGTTCGCAGCGACGGAGTCGTTGTTCGTGACCGATACCGTGTTGTACACCTTGCCGGCGAGGCAGCGCGCCGTGACGGCTGCATCGAGGGCGACGGTGTTCAGACCGGCCGAGGCCGCCGCGTTCGCGCCGCCCACGATGGGCAGGGCGATCGTAGACGTGGCAGCGTCGAAGGTTACGGTGGCGTTCGGCGAGCCGGCCTGGTAGCCCGACAGGTTCGTCGTCAGGATGACGCCGATGCGCGAGCCTGCCTTGAACACGTGGTCGTACGGCTCCATCTTCCAGTCGAAGTCGTACTTCTGACCGGGGACGACCGGCGATGCCTGGCCCTCGGCGATGCCCTCACGGTTCGACGAGTCCAGGACGCCGCGCGACACGCGCCAGAAGTCCGACGATGCCGAGCGACGCTCAGCCTCGAGGTAGCACGCGCTGTCGGTGGCGCTCGAAACGCCCCAGCAGGTGCGGACGTCTGTGGTCAGCATGCCATCACCGGGCGAACGCGGGGTGCGCACGTCGGTGCTGTAGTCGACCAGCAGCGCAGCGAGGTTCGACTGCTCCTGGCTCAGCGACGCGTCGAGCTTGACGACGGGCGTACCCGAGACACGCAGGTCCTGCGTGAGCGGCTCGGAGAGCAGCACGACGCGGTTGGCCTGGGCGGCGGTCGGGTTCTGGATGAACGTGTTCTCAGCGGGCGCGTTGGAGCCGCCGCGGAACGAGAGGGTCGATGCATCGGCGACCGGGGCCATGCGCAGCGCACCGGCAGCGCCCTGCGTCGCACCGGAGAGGTTGAGCTCGACGGTCTCGGTGCCGGGAGCCGGCCACGATGCCTCGTGGACGTACTCGGACGGACCGAACTCGACGGTGGACTGCGGCTCGTTCATGATGCCGTTGTCGATGCCGTGCAGCCAGTAGTCGAACCAGCGGTGCAGCGTGTCGACCCACACCTCACGATTGAACTCGAACGGGTCGATGTGGCCGAGGCGGGGGAGCCAGACCTTGCGCGGCACGTTGCGCTCGCTGAGGGCCTCCCAGTAGTCGCCGAACTGGCTCATGCGCACGTTGTCGTCGTTGAGGCCGTGGATCGCGAAGACCGACGCCTTGACGTTGTCGATGCCGTTGAGGTAGTTCCGCTCGTCCCAGAACGGGTTCATGTCGCCCGTCTCGTCACCGTCGATGTCGTTGAACACGGCACGCGACGGGGCGCACAGGGCGCGACGGTCGGGGTTGGTGACGGTGTTCGACAGGCTCGCCGGGTAGTTCGAGTTGTGGCGGATGCCGTTTGTGCGCGAGTAGCGGTACCAGTCGCTGATCGCGTCGATCGGGACGATCGTGGACAGTCCGTCGACGCCGGTTGCGGCGACGCCGTTGGCCAGCGTGCCGTCGTAGGACTTGCCGATCATGCTCGACTTGCCGTTGTGCCACGTCGCAGCGACGGCGTCACCGGCGGCGTTGAAGGCGGGGACACGGCCGTTGAGCCAGTCGACGACGACCTTCATGCTCTCGATGTCACCGGCACCACCGTGGTGGGGGCACCCGGTCGACCAGCCGGTGCCGTTCATCTGCGCGTGGATGACGGCGTAGCCGCGCGGTACGAAGTAGTTGTCGTAGAACAGGGGGAACAGATCGGCGACGCCGTCGCCGTCGACGTCCGTCAGCAGCTGGGACTCGTTGCCGCGTCCGAGTGTCGTGTAGTACGGGCTCGGGTCGATGATCGCGGGGACCTTCATCTCCGGCGAGGCCGCGGCCGGGCGGATGATGTCGACGGACGTGACATCGGTGATGCCGTCGTTGTCCTGGTCGACGCCTTCGACGGGGATGAAGACGCGCTCACGCACGGCCGTGCCGTAGTCGAAGACCGGCTGGGTGACGCCGTCTTCGATCGTGATGACGGGGTCAGCGGCTGTCGCTGATGCCGCCGTCGGGCTGAGCAGAGCAGCCGCGAGGGCTGCGACGGTGACGGTGGCGGCAACTGTGCCGCGACGCCTCCGAGCTGTTCCGGGTAGGGGTAGGGATGTTGTCATACTCCTTGCATAGCGTCGCGCGCGTGCGGATATAAGTCTTGTTGAACTGCGTCCACTCTGATATGCGCGGCCACAATGTCGCGTTCGTCGATGCAGATATGCGGCATTTGTCGTGTCAGCGCCGGTCTCGGTAGGCGGTCAGTGGACCCGCAGCACCATCTGTTCGCCCTCGAAGTCGACGGTCCCACGTAGCGCCCACGCACCGGAACGGTAGGTGAACGAGGCCGCCGAGCCGGCTCTGGTCGTGCCGGTCGCGGTGGCGACGATGGCGCCGCCGGTCGCTTCGAACGATCGGCCGTCGGGGCCGATCTGAAGAGTCGGGAGCTTTTCTACGCGGAAGGCGACGCGCTCGAGCACACGCAGATCCGCAGCCCACGGCACGCGCAGGCCGCACCGCTCGGGAACCGTGGCCGCCGGTGCGGTGCACGCCTCGGCGTATGCGTCGAGCTGCTGCTGGGCGACCTCTGTCGCTGTCGGCGTGAGGATCGGATCGAGCGCGACCGTGACGGGGCGCTCGCCCGTGACGACCGCCTCGACACGCGCGTCGAGGAGCCCTGTCGGCGCCGCCGACACGGGGTAGACAGCAGGGAGTAGCGGGATCGGTGTACCCGAGGGCTCGAGCGCGTCGCCGATGACGACGGAGTCGCCGAGGGTCGTCGTGGCCTCGAGGCTCGCGAATGACTCTGCCGTGAGCACCCAGCCCGTCTTGCTGCGCGAAAGCTCGAAGACGACGACGCCGTCGGCACCGCCGAGCTGCACGTCGGCCCGCGCGTGGACCGTGTCGCCCTCGTCGGTCACCCTCACGGTGTAGTCGCTGAGGTGTCCTGTCGCCCCCGCGAACGCCGTTTCGAGGCGCGTCGCGTCGGCCGTCTCGGGCAGCAGGGGAGAGATCGCGGCGAAATCTCCGTCGGACAGTGCGCGCAGGTACTGCTCGGCGGCGTCATCGGCCGACGGCGGACGCGTCAGCGCCCACGCCGCGATGCCGGCGCCGACCGCGACCGCCGCGACGCCGGCGACCACCCCTGCGATGACACGGCGTTGCACAGTGCCACGCTAACCCGCGGTGAGCGGACCTGCATCGTGACGCCCGGCGCGGGGGAGCGCTGCCGCGAGATCGTCGACCGCATCGCCCCACCCCGATATCGACAGGGTGTCGAGCCCTTGCCACGCGGAGGCGGCCTGCAACCGGTCAGCCAGATGCCCCGCGGCATCCGGGGGATGACCTGCTTCCCACCACGCGGACTGCACGAGCAGACGGGATGCCGCCCGGTCGGCTTTGAGGTCGACGCGGCCCACCACGTCGTCACCCTGCAGGACCGGCAGGGAGTAGTAGCCGAACCGGCGGCGGGCGGCCGGCGTGTAGATCTCGATCCGGTACTCGACGTCGAACAGGCGCTGGGTGCGGTCGCGGAACCACACGAGGGGATCGAACGGGGTCAGGATCGTGTTCGCCTCGATGCTCCGGGGGAGGCGGGCATCCGTGTGCACCCAGGCCGGCGTGGGTCTGCCGCCCGTCGTCCACCCCTCGACCGTGACGGGCTGCAGCTCACGCGATTCGACGAGATCATGGAGGGCAGCCCGCAGCGCGGCGCGGTCGGTGATCCGCCAGTAGTCGGCGAGATCGGCCGCCGTGGCGACGCCGTAGGCGCGCGCCGCGCGCCGCACGAGCTCGCGGATGGCGTCTTCCCGCGGCACGCGCGCACCGAGGGACGCAGCAGGCACGACATCCGCGGCGAGAGCGTAGCGGCGCTCGAAGCCGCGGCGGCCGGCGATCGCGACCTCGCCGAAGAGCCACAGCTGCTCGAGCGCGCGCTTGACGGCATCCCAGTCCCACCACTCACCGCGCGCGCCGCGCTGCGTGTCGTACTCGATCTGCGCCCGTCGGAGCGGGCCGCGTTCAGCGAGCTCGGCGCGCACCCAGTCCACGACCGGGCGATGTGCCTGAAACCACGTATCGGGACCTGTGCCGTACTTCGCGCGCAGCGCATCCATGCGGAACCGGAACAGCGGCCAGTCGGTCGCCGGGATGAACGCCGCGACGTGCGCCCAGTACTCGAGGTAGGGCGGGCGCTGAGCGAAGAGGAGTCGATCCAGAAGTGCGGGGTCGTACGGCCCGAGACGCGAGAACAGCGGCATGTAATGGGACCGCGCGAACACGTTGACCGAGTCGATTTGCAGCGTCGCCATGCGACCGAGGGCGAGATTGAGCTGCCGCGTGCCCACGTCATCGGGATACGGGCGGGCGAAGCCCTGCGCGGCGACGGCGATGCGGCGGGCCTCGGCACGACTGAGCGAGGACTTCACGGGCGTCAGCCTAATGACCGCTCCCGACACCGCGTGCGAGCATCATGACTGCGGAATGCGCCGGTCGTAGACTTGATGGATGAGCAGCACCGAGTCAGGGCGGGACGAACCCCCGCCGCGCGGCTCGCTGTTCGACGCCCTGCGGGATCGCAGGCGCGTCGTCACGACAGAGGCGAGCCGCACCGTGCCGCCCGGCCTCAGCATCGCGACCGCGTACTCGTGGCGGCTGCTCGTCATCGCCGCGGCCGTCGGGGTCGCGATCTGGCTCATCATCCAGCTCAAGCTGCTGGTCATCCCTCTTCTCATCGCGATCCTCGTGACGGCCCTGCTGTGGCCGGCCTTCTCATGGATGCTGCGCCGAGGCGTTCCGAAATGGATCGCGATCGTCATCTCGGTCGTGGGCACGCTCGCGGTCGTGTCGGGCCTGCTCTGGCTCGTCGGGTGGCAGATCAGCAAGGAGCTGGCATCGGTGCAGGCACGCACCGTCGACGCGGTCGTCGAGTTCCGCCAGTACCTCGTCGACGGCCCGCTGCACCTCACGGAGCAGCAGATCGACGACCTGCTCGCGCAGGGCAGCCAGCTCATGCAGGAGCAGGGTCAGCTGCTGTGGTCGGGTGCACTCGCGATCGGAACAACGCTCGGTCACGTCGCGGCCGGGGCGCTGCTGTCCGTCTTCATCCTGCTGTGCCTTCTCGCCGACGGCGCGGGGATCTGGAAGTGGGCGACACGGCTCTTCCCGCGGCGGGCGCGCCCTGCCGTAGACGGAGCTGCGAAGGCCGGTTGGGTCACGGTGGTCAATTACGCCCGCACGCAGATGCTCGTCGCGACGATCGACGCCGTCGGAATCGGGCTGGGCGCGTTCCTGCTGGGCGTGCCGCTGGCCATCCCCATCGCCGTCCTCGTGTTCCTCGGTGCGTTCGTTCCGATCGTCGGTGCCGTGCTGACGGGCGCCGTCGCGGTGTTCCTCGCCCTCGTATACAACGGCCCGTGGATCGCGCTGTGGATGCTCGTTGTCGTCCTCGGCGTGCAGCAGCTCGAGGGTCACGTCCTGCAGCCGCTGCTGATGGGCCACGCCGTCAAGGTGCATCCGCTCGCGATCGTCATCGTCGTCGCGGGTGGCGCCATGATCGCCGGCATCCCGGGTGCGCTCTTTGCCGTACCGCTGGCCGCATTCGCCAACGTCGTGACGGTGTATCTCAGCAGGCGGGCGTGGGAGACCGGCGCGCCACCCACCGGCGACTTCATCTGGACGACCGTCCCACGTCCCAGGAGGACAAGCGCGTGAGCACATCTCAGATCCGGTCGGCCGTGCCGCCGCTGGCCGCCTTCGAGGATGCCGCGGCGTCGCTGGCCGGCGTGATCTCACCGACCCCGGTGGATGCCTCGCAGTACCTGTCCGAGCTGCTCGGTGTGCCCGTGCACCTCAAGCTCGAGAACCTGCAGCGCACGGGCTCGTTCAAGATCCGTGGGGCGACCTACCGACTCTCGCGCCTCACCGCCGACGAGCGCGCGCGTGGTGTCGTCGCCGCCTCGGCGGGAAACCACGCCCAGGGGGTCGCCCTCGCGGCGCAGGAGCTCGGGATCCCCGCGACGATCTTCATGCCCCTCGGTGTGCCCGTGCCCAAACTCCTCGCGACGCGCGGGTACGGAGCCGACGTCGTGCTCGAAGGTGAGACCGTCGAGACGCCTCTGCGCCTCGCCGCCGAGTTCGCCGAGCGCACGGGCGCCGTGCTCATCCATCCCTTCGACCACCCCGACATCATCGCGGGGCAGGGGACGCTCGGCATCGAGCTGTGGAACCAGCTGCCCGACATCGACACGGTCGTGCTCGGCATCGGCGGAGGCGGACTGATCGCGGGGGTCGGAGCCGCCCTCAAAGCGCGTGCCGCGGCCGTGGGGCGCTCGATCCGCATCGTCGGCGTGCAGGCCGAGAACTCCGCAGCCTTCCCCGCCTCGCTCGCCGCCGGTCACCCGGTCGCGGTCGCCACGCGCCCCACGATCGCCGACGGCATCGCCGTGGCCCGCCCCGGCGATCTGACATTCGAGATCATCCGCGAAGTCGTCGACGAAGTCGTCACCGTCTCCGAAGACGACATCGCCCGGGCGCTGCTCGTCCTGCTCGAGCGTGCGAAGCAGGTCGTCGAACCCGCCGGCGCCGTCGGTGTGGCCGCGATGCTCGCGGGCAAGCTGCAACCGACGGGCACGACCGTCAGTGTGCTCTCTGGCGGCAACATCGACCCGCTGCTGCTGCAGCGCGTCGTCGCGCACGGACTTGCGGCATCCGACCGGTACACGTCACTGCGGATCCCGCTGCCGGATCGCCCGGGGCAGCTCGCGCGTGTGTCTGAGCTGGTCTCGCGCGCTGGGGCGAACGTGATCGAGGTGCTGCACACGCGGCACGGTCAGGGTCTGCAGATCAGCGAGGTGATTCTGCAGCTGAGCATCGAGACGCGCGGCGAAGAGCACCGCGCCGACGTCATCGCCGTGCTCGAAGAGGCGGGCTTCGAGCCCGTCATCGTCCGCGGCTGAGCTGTCGCCGGGCCCGCGCGAGGGTCACTGCCCCGCGTAGGTCTCCACCTTGACGACCTCGACCGCGATCTCGCGGCCGTTCGGTGCGGTGTACGAGGTCTTCTCGCCCTCGGCGAGGCCGAGGATGGCCGAGCCGAGAGGCGAGGCTTCGCTGTAGACGTCGAGCTCGGAGCCGACCGCGATCTCGCGGTTGCCCAGCAGGAAGACCTCTTCGCCGCCCGCGACGATGGCGGTGACCACCGTGCCGGACTCGACGACGCCCGTGCTCTCGGGTGCTTCGCCGACGGTCGCATCCTTCAGCAGCTGCTGCAGCGTGCGGATGCGGGCCTCCTGCTTGCCCTGTTCGTCCTTGGCGGCGTGGTAGCCGCCGTTCTCTTTGAGGTCGCCCTCTTCGCGGGCGGCTTCGATCCGCTTGGCGATCTCCTCGCGGCCGGTCGTCGAAAGACGCTCGAGCTCGTCGGCGAGACGGTCGTAGGCATCCTGGGTGAGGAAGGTCACCTGGGCATCGCTGGACACGTCGATCTCCTTGCTGTGGGGGCGGTACGGCGAACGCCCCGGCGGTTGCCAGGGCGTGAACGGGAACAGACTACGTCACCCAGCAGTCGTTGACAAACCCCGATACCGCGCCCGCCGTCGTGGGAACGACCTCGCTGAACGCGCGGCCGTGCAGGTCGCTCGCCTCGTACTCGACGACCTTCCAGCCCACGACGCCGTGATCTTCGTCCTGAGCCTCGAGGACGCACGCGACGCTGCGCTCCGGGGGAGAGGTGAACTGGAAGTCGATGACGATGGTGCGCTCATCGACCACATCGAAGCCCGTCGTGTCGGCGTCGACCGCATCGAGGGACGAAGCCACCGTCATCCACGAGAAGAGTCCCACGGCGATGACGGCAAGTGTGATCCCGATGATGACGAGCGCACGCGAACCCGAACGACTGCGCCGACCATAGCGCCGGTCGAGCATGTCCTGGGTCGTCATCGCGATCCTGTCGAGAAGATTAGGCTGGGACATCCAGGCTATGCGCTTTCTGCGCGGATCGAGGACACCATGCACGCCGTGATCGCCGCGTTCGCGACCGCAGCCCCCCAGCCGACGCCGAGCATGACGGTCGACCCGTCGCTGGTGACTCCCGGTCCACTGGGTTTCGCCGTCATCGTGCTCATCGTCGTCGCGGTCTTCCTGCTCATCTTCGACATGCTGCGCCGGATCCGTCGAGGCCGCGTGCGCGCTGACATCGCCGACGAACTGCGCGAAGAGGCCGAGGCGCGCGATGCGGCCGGGCAGGGGGACGGCTCACGTTCAGACGACTCGCAGGCACCGCCGCGCGCCTGAGGATCAGGGGCCGTGGTAGGCCGGCTGCATAGCGATGAGCAGGCACGCCGTCCAGTGGCAGAGGAACGCCAGCACGGTGCACACGTGGAAGATCTCGTGGAAGCCGAAGTGCCCGGGCCACGGGTTCGGCCGCTTGAGCGCGTAGATGACCGCGCCGAGCGTGTAGAGCAGACCGCCGATGACGACGAGGATCATCATCGCCGGGTTCGCCTCGAACAGCGGCACGAGGTACATGACGGCCGCCCAGCCCAGCACGAGGTAGAGGGCGACATAGAGCCAGCGTGGCGCGTCGATCCAGAACACCCGGAACAGGATGCCCAGCAGCGCGCCGCCCCAGGCGAGCGAGAGCAGCGTCACGGCCTGGGCGGTCGGGAGCGCAAGCACCGCGATCGGGGTGTACGTGCCGGCGATGAGCAGCAGGATGTTGGCGTGGTCGATCCGCTTCAGGATGGCCTTGGTGCGCGGACCCCAGTCGATGCGGTGGTACAGGGCGGAATTGCCGAAGAGCAGCATCGACGTGAGCATGAAGACGGCCGAGGCCCATTTCGCCGGGCCGCCCTGCGCCAGAGCGATGAGCACGATGCCCGCCACGATCGCGATCGGAAAGGTCGCGGCATGGATCCAGCCGCGCCAGGTCGGGCGGATCTCGGGGGTCGCGGCGTCGACGTCCGCTGCCTCCATGAGGGGCAGCTCAGGAACGTCGGGTTCTTCGGAAACACGGCGGCGGTCGGTCACACGCACAGATTACGCGTCCGAGTATGCCGCGGGAAACATGCCGCGCGGCGTCGCGCGGTAGCGTAGGGGTGTGGCGCGCGCTTCGTCGAACGAGGGTAGAGGGCCCCTCTATCGGCTGTACATCAACCGGCTCCGCCGCCGCCTCCATGACGCGGCGGTACCGCGGCATGTCGCCATGATGATCGACGGCAACCGGCGTTGGGCCCGCCAGCTCGGCTACGATTCGGCCGCTCACGGACATCGCGCCGGAGCGGCCAAGATGCGCGACTTTCTCGGCTGGTGCGACGACATCGGGGTCGAGGTCGTCTCGCTGTACCTGCTCTCCAACGACAACCTGGCCAAGCGCGACTCGCGTGAGCTGTCCGACCTCATCGACATCATCGCCGAACTCGCCGACGGACTCTCACGCGAACGCGACTGGCGAGTGCAGCATGTCGGGCGGTCCGAGCTGCTGCCGCCCGATCTCGCCTGCGTGCTCGAGGAAGCGCAGGAGCGCACGAAGGGCAACACGGGTCTGCACGTCAACCTCGCCGTCGGATACGGCGGGCGAGGCGAGATCGTCGATGCCGTGCGCAGCATCATCGCGGATCACTCGACGTCGGGGGGATCACTCGACGAGCTCGCCGAGAGCCTGACTCCCGAGCAGATCGGCGAACACCTTTACACGGGCGGTCAGCCCGACCCGGACCTCGTCATCCGCACCTCGGGCGAGCAGCGACTGAGCGACTTCCTGCTGTGGCAGTCAGCGCACTCCGAGTTCTACTTCGTCGAGGCGCTGGGCCCGGATCTGCGCGAAGTCGACTTCCTGCGCGCGATCCGCGACTACGCAGACCGCGATCGGCGATTCGGCAGCTGACGGCCCCCGCCTTCGCGACGGCGCGCGTGTGGGAACGCACGTTCACCGCCGCTTAGCCTCGCCTCGGCGTGTCGAACGCAGCGGATGTCATGTGGCGGACGTACGTTCATCGCATCGGGCATCGTGCCCGGTCGGGTCGGCCTCTTGGATCGCGACTCGTGACACCTGGTCGACTCGTGACTGCCGGGTTCTCCACCCGGGGGCGGGGAGTGGGTTGTGACCACCACACGAGCACCACACGAGCAGATCGACCAGGAGCTGCCCGGCCTCGACCAGGCCGATCAGACGCTGCGCACCTATGTCTTGGACACCTCGGTGCTGCTGAGTGATCCGCGGGCGTTCTTCCGATTCGCCGAGCACAGCGTCGTGATCCCGGTCGTCATCATCACCGAGCTCGAGGGCAAGCGCCACGATCCCGAGATCGGCTACTTCGCCCGCCAGGCCCTGCGCCACCTCGACGAGCTACGTGTCGAGCACGGTCGACTCGACTTTCCCGTACCCGTCGGCGAGGGCGGTTCGCTGCGTGTCGAGCTGTCGAACACCGATGCCTCGGTGCTGCCGCAGGGCATGCGCCTGGGCGACAACGACTCCCGCATCCTCGCGGTCGCGATGCACCTCGCGCAGGACGGCCACGAGGTCACGGTCGTCTCGAAGGACCTGCCGATGCGCGTCAAGGCCGCCTCGCTCGGCGTGAGCGCCGAGGAGTACCTCGCCGAGCAGGCCGTCGACTCGGGATGGACGGGCATCGCCGACATCCATGTCTCGGGCGACGAGATGAGCGACCTGTACGAGAGCGAGGTCGCCGAGAGCGACGACGTGCGGGGTCTTCCCGTCAACACCGGTCTCATCGTGCACTCCGAGCGGGGGTCGGCGCTCGGGCGGGCACATGGCGACGGCTCGTTCTCGCTCGTGCGGGGAGACCGCGAGGTGTTCGGACTGCACGGCCGCTCGGCCGAGCAGCGCATTGCGATCGACCTGCTGTTGGACCCTGACGTGGGCATCGTCTCGCTCGGTGGCCGCGCGGGGACCGGCAAGTCGGCGCTCGCGCTGTGCGCGGGCCTCGAGGCCGTTCTCGAGCGCCAGCAGCAGAAGCGGATCATCGTCTTCCGACCGCTCTTCGCCGTGGGCGGGCAAGAGCTGGGGTATCTGCCGGGAGACCAGCAGGAGAAGATGAACCCGTGGGGTCAGGCGGTCTACGACACCCTCGGATCGGTCGTCTCGAGCAATGTCCTCGACGAAGTGATCGAGCGCGGTCTGCTCGAGGTGCTGCCGCTCACGCACATCCGTGGCCGCTCGCTCCACGACGCGTTCGTCATCGTCGACGAGGCTCAGTCCCTTGAGCGCAACGTGCTGCTGACCGTGCTGAGCCGCATCGGGCTGAACTCCCGAGTGGTGCTCACCCACGACGTCGGACAGCGCGACAATCTGCGCGTCGGACGGCACGACGGGGTGGCATCGGTCATCGAAACGCTCAAGGGACACGGCCTGTTCGCGCACGTGACGCTCACGCGATCCGAGCGGTCGGCGATCGCCGCGCTCGTCACCGACCTGCTGGAGGCGGGTGAACTGGCCTGAATCGGCGGCCGGTATGAGAAAAGTCTCACCCGCGAGAGGGACGGTCAGGGGGTGGGCTCTGACACCATTGAAGGGTCCGTGAATTCCACGGACTCGAAGGGACGGCTCTCGTGGACACGCGCGCACGGATCGCGATCGGAGGTACGACCGCGTTTGCGGTGAGTGCCGCCGTCGTCGCCACCGTGGTCGTGAGCAATGCCGCGATCTTCGCGGAGTTGCCGGGGGCTCCCGTCAACACCGCGACGGTCCAGATCAGTCGAGCACCGCAGGCGACCGTCACGCCGGCGCCCGCCGCCGGACCGGCCGACGTGTCGCCCGTCACCGAGATCGTCGGCGAAGACGTCCCCTCGCCCGTGGCGCCTCCCGCCGCCGAGCCGCCCGCTGCCGTGGCTCCGCCGGCGACGCCGGTCGCCCCGCCCGTGGTCCATACGCCGCCGGTCGTCGCCGAACCGCCGGTCGCCGTCGTCGTGCCTGCTCCCGCGCCCATCGTGGTCGTACCGGACGTCACGGTCGTCGGGCCGGGTCCGTCGAGCCCCGCCGAGCGCCCCGATCGCGACAACCGTGAGAGCGTCGACACCCACGACCACCCCCGCTTCGGCCTGCGCGGCGAGGCGCCGGCGCCCCTTGAGACTTCCGCTCCGGCGGTGAGATCGTCCGTCCCCGGGACACCCCTGCACGGGGACGGCTCGAAGAGAGATCGATCGCAAGGTTCCCCAGACTCACGCGATTGATGTGCGACCGGCCTCCCCCAGACCGGTCTTCCAGCCCCCGACGTCCCCCAACGTCGGGGGCTTCTCTCGCGTGGGACTATTCCCAGCGATAGCCTTCGCCGCGCACCGTGACGATGTGATGCGCCCCCAGCTTGCCGCGCAGGTAGCGCACATAGACATCGACGACGTTCGAACCGGGGTCGAAATCGAGGCCCCACACGGTGCTCAGCAGCTGTTCGCGGCTGAGGACGCTGCCCGCGTGGCGAAGGAACTGCTCGGCAAGGGTGAATTCGCGCGCCGACAGCTCGACGGGAACGCCCGCGACGGTCACTCGGCGTGCCAGCACATCGAGCACGATGTCGCCGCGGCTGATCAGCACACCGCCGGCCTGCGTGGATTCACGTAGCCGTGAGCGCACACGTGCGAGAAGTTCGTCGAATGTGAAGGGCTTGGCGACGTAGTCGTTGGCACCGGCGTCCAGTCCCTCGACCGTGTCCCGCGTACTCGATCGGGCCGTCAGCATGATGACCGGAAGCGCCGTGTTGCCGGCCCGCAGCTCGCGCAGCACTTCGAAGCCGTCCATCGTGGGGAGCCCGATGTCGAGCAGGACGAGGTCGGCGGCACCGCTGAGCGCTGCCTGGAGCCCCTCGGCGCCGTCTTCGATCTGGATCGTGTCGTAGCCGGCGGTCTCGAGCCCGCGTGCGATGAACGCCGCGATGTGGGGTTCATCTTCGATGATCAGAATCGTCGTCATCCCGATGCCTCTCGCTGAAGCACGACGTCACCGGCGCGGACGGGTGCGGGGAACTCCGTCGTTGCGACGGGAAGGGGGAGATGGATCGTGAAGGTCGCACCCCCGCCGGGGGTATCGGTCACGGCGCAGTGACCGTTGTGCGCCTTGGCGATGGCGTCGACGATCGCCAGGCCCAGACCCGACCCGCCGACGCTGCGCTTGCCGTGTGCGCGGTCGAAGCGGCGGAAGATGCGATGCCGCGCCGCCGGCGGGATCCCGGCACCGTGGTCGCGCACCCACAGTCGGATGCCGGAGGAGTCCTTCGCGCTGCCGATCTCGATGACCGACCCTTCGGTGGTGTACTTGGCGGCGTTGTCGGCCAACTGCAGCCACGCCTGCAACAGACGGTCGTCGTCGCCCAGCAGGCGGCCGCGCGCGACATGCTCGACACGCCACGTGTGACCCGGGATGACCGAGACGAGCTCGCCGACGCGCTCGGTGAGTGCAGCGAGATCGATACGGGTGAGGGTGAACGAGCCCCCCTCGACGCTCGCGAGCAGATCGATGTCCTCGACGAGTCGGGTCATGCGGTCAAGCTCGGCGATGCCGAGATCTCGGGCGCTGGTCACATCGGCGGCATCCCGGGGGTTCATGAGTTCGAGGTGTCCCCGCACGATCGTGATCGGCGTCTTCAGCTCGTGCCGCACGTCATCCAGGAGTCGGCGCTGCACATCGACTGAACCTTCGAGGCGGTCCAGCATCGAGTTGACGGTGCGGGACATGTCGGCGATCTCGTCGTTGCCGACGGCGGGAAGGCGCGGCGACAGGTCGTCCAGGGTGATGGTGTCGGCCGTTTCGCGCAGGTGCCGGATCGGCGAGAGCAGGCGCCCCGTCACGAACCAGCCGACGACCCCCATCGCGATGAGCACGATGAGCGTCGCGACGCCGTACGTCGCCATCGCGGCGGTCACCGGCTCGAGCTCCGCCTCCAGGTCGACGGCGCGCACGTACACGCCTTCCTGCGGATCGCCGTCCATACGGATCGGGATCGCGATGTAGCTCAACGGCCCGTGCGAGGTCACTGCGGTACCGCGCACTGTCTGCCCGGACGCCGTTTCCGAGACGACGCGATCGACGAAGTCCTGGTCGTCCGAGATGTCGAAGCCCGACAGCGTCGAGGGAACGAATCGCGGAACGCCGTCGACGATCGCGATCGAGGCCTCGTTGCGCGCGGGGACGAGCCGCGCGACGACCGCCTCGAGGTACGCGTCGACGGACGGAAAGTCGGTGACGGGGACGTCCTCGACCGCCGTCTGGGTCTGCCCGTCGCCGGGGGGCGAGGACAGAGGGGCGTCGGCGACCGTCTGCAGACGCGCCACCTGAGCTTCCAGGCGCTCGTTGATCTCGGTGACCACCCAGTCGCGCTGCATCAGGAAGGTCACACCACCGACGATCGTGAGTCCGACGCAGGCCACGGCAAGCACCGCGCCGAGAATGCGGACGCGCGCCGAGATCGGGCGTGGTGTTCGGGCCACTCCCTGATTATGGACCCCCGTGGCCCCGCGTGGTGCTTCGGCTTCGATCAGCCCGGGTGCGTCATCGACAGCAGGTCGAGCTTCTCGTCGAGCTGCTCGATGGTCAGCTCGCCGCGCTCGACGTAGCCGAGGTCGAGGACGGCCTCGCGCACCGTGATGCCGTTGGCGACCGAGTGCTTCGCGATCTTCGCCGCCGCTTCGTACCCGATGAGCTTGTTGAGGGGGGTCACGATCGACGGCGACATGCCGGCGAAGGCAGCCGCGCGGTCGACGTTGGCCGTGAGCCCGTCGATCGTCTTGTCGGCGAGCAGGCGTGAGGCATTCGCGAGCAGGCTGATCGACTCGAGCAGCGCCGAGCCCATGACGGGGATCGCGACGTTGAGTTCGAACGATCCGGACGCGCCGGCCCACGCGATCGTCGCGTCGTTGCCGATGACGCGGGCGCACACCATGAGCACGGCCTCGGGGATGACGGGGTTGACCTTGCCCGGCATGATCGAGGAGCCCGGCTGAAGGTCGGGGATGTGCAGTTCTCCGAGACCCGTGTTGGGGCCGGAGCCCATCCAGCGGATATCGTTGTTGATCTTCGTGAGCGAGACGGCGACGGTGCGCAGGGCACCGGATGCCTCGACGAGAGCGTCGCGGTTCGCCTGGGCCTCGAAGTGGTCCTTCGCCTCGGTGATCGGCAGCTCGGTGTCGTTCACGATGAGTTCGAGCACCTTCTGCGGGAACCCGAGCGGCGTGTTGATGCCGGTGCCCACGGCGGTGCCCCCGAGGGGGACCTCGGCGACGTGGGGGAGGACGGCCTGCACGCGCTCGATGCCGAGGCGGATCTGGCGCGCGTAGCCGCCGAACTCCTGGCCGAGCGTGACGGGGGTGGCGTCCATGAGGTGCGTGCGGCCCGACTTCACGACGCTCGCCCAGGCTTCGGCCTTTGCTTCGAGCGCGACCGCGAGGTGGTCCAGGCCCGGGATGAGGTCGTCGATGATCTCCTGCGTCACGGCGATGTGCACGGACGTCGGGAAGACATCGTTCGACGACTGCGACGCGTTGACGTGATCGTTGGGGTGTACGGGCTGCCCGAGGTCGAGCGAGGCGAGCTTGGCGAGCACCTCGTTCATGTTCATGTTCGACGAGGTGCCGCTACCGGTCTGGTACACGTCGATGGGGAACTGGTCGGCGAACTCGCCCGCGATGACGCGGTCGGCCGCGCGCGCGATGGCGTCGGCGATGTCGGCGTCGAGCGTGCCGAGCTCAGCGTTGGCGAGCGCGGCGGACTTCTTGATGAGCGCGAGGGCGGCGATCTGGGCCGGCTCGAGACGGTCTCCGGAGATGGGGAAGTTCTCGACGGCACGCTGCGTCTGTGCGCCGTAGAGGGCGTCCTTGGGCACCCGGACTTCTCCCATGGTGTCGTGCTCGGTGCGGTACTCGATATCGGTCACGTCGTCGTTCCTCTCGTCTCTGGATCTCGGGGGTCAGGCGTCTGTCGTGACGCCGAGGCTGATGGCCGGGGCGGCGAGCCCTTCGGCCAGGCGGTAGTTCGCAGCCACGATGCCCACCCGCTGCTCGGCGATCGCCTGGCTGACGAGCTCGGACGAATGCAGCAGCCACGCAACGGTGTCGCGCAGGTGCTCACGGCCGACGAGCTCGGCGTCAACGGTCCCGGGACGGACGCCGTCGACGGTCTGCTCGCGGATGACGCGGCGTGCAGCGGGCACGATGGGCGCGATCTGGCGCCAGATGTGGGGCGCGAGCGGGGGAGCGTCGAGCTGCGTGCTCTCGATCGCGGCCGCGACGGCGCCGCACTCGTCATGGCCGAGCACGACGATGAGGGGCACGTCGAGCACCGCGACGGCGTACTCGATGCTGCCCACGACCGAGTCCGAGATGACCTGACCGGCGTTACGGATGACGAACAGGTCGCCCAGGCCCTTGTCGAAGATGATCTCGGCCGCGAGTCGGGAGTCCGAGCAGCCGAAGAGCGCCGCGTGCGGGCGCTGCCCCCTCGCGAGTTCGTGGCGACGCTGGGCATCCTGATGGGGGTGCCGCGGCGCGCCGGCGACGAATCGCTCGTTGCCGCGCCGCATCTCGTCCCACGCCTCCTGCGGTGTCGGCATCCCGTTCATTCAGCGTCCTCTCGCAGCGTCAGCACTTCGTCGGCCACCGCGGTCGCCATGTCTTCGAGGAGGGCGTCAGCGGCGGTGCCGTAGATCAGGATCGAGTCGTCGCCGGCGGTCGTGCCGAGGGCGACGGTGATGTTGCCGGTGCGGCTCGCCTCGAGGTCGTAGCGGTCCCACGTCACGCCGCCGATCTTCTGCGTGCCGCTCGGCGCGGACCCCGACAGCTCGCGTGTGATCCAGCCGGCGTCAGCGTCGAAGGCCTGCGCGACGATGAGGTATCCGGGGATCTTCTCATCGGCGGGGGCGTAGACGATCGTCCAGGCGCGGACGGAGCCGTCACCATCGACCGAAGCCCGGTTGACGACCCAGTCGTCGGTGGACACGGCGGGGGCGATCGCGGTGTGCCCCTCAGCGACGCCGATGCTCTCGGCCGTTGCCGCGACATCGATCGGCTCCTGCGGTGGCGGCGTGCCGCGGGGCACGCCCAGGACGATGACGGCGACGATCGCGATCGTGACGAGCAGTGCCGCGATGAGGTTGCGGGTGGTCTGGCTCGACCGGTAGGTGCGCGAGGCTTCGGCCTTGCGGGTCGCGGTCTCGGCGGGGGTCTCGGGGCGGCCGAGTTCCGCCACGATCCGCGGCTGGCGCGACGCCATCACGCCTCCGCGTCCGGCTGGGTGGTGCCGCGCGCGGCTTCGAGGCGGCGCTTCGCGCCGAGCAGCCACTCTTCGCAGCGGGCGGCGAGGGCTTCGCCTCGTTCCCACAGCGCGAGCGAGTGCTCGAGGGTCGGAGCGCCCTGTTCGAGTTCGGCGACGACACGGACGAGTTCGTCGCGTGCCTGCTCGAACGAGAGGTCCGAGACTGCCGCGGCGGTCGAGTCGGTCATGGGCTCCATCCTAGTTCGCAGCCGCCGGACGCCCGGTCGCGTCGCCTTCGTCGAGTGGGCCCTCCGAGCGGGCCCCGAAGGAGCCTCGTGCGACCGTGACGGCGACGTGCGCCCCCGCCGGTGCCTGCTCGGCATCGCGGACGATGGCGCCGTCGCCGAGGTGGGCGATCGCATAGCCGCGGGCAAGCGTCGCCGCGGGTGACAGCGCGCGCAGCGTCGCGCGCAGTTCGGCCGTGCGTCGCCCCTGCCGCTCGAGGGCACGGTCGACGACATCGCGCCCCCGCGCGCCCAGCAGGTGCAGCTCGTGGGCGCGCGTCGTCAGGAGAGACTCGGGTGCGCGCAGCACCGGCCGGGAGCGCAGCTGTTCGAGCTGGGCGATGTCGTGGCCGACGCGGGTCGTCAGCAGCGACGTCAGACGGGAGAGCAGGTGCGCGACGTAGGCGCGCTGTTCGGCCACGTCGGGCACGATCCGCTTTGCGGCGTCGGTGGGGGTCGATGCGCGCAGGTCGGCGACGTCGTCGAGGATCGGGTGGTCGTTCTCGTGGCCGATCGCGCTCACCACGGGTGTGGATGCCGCGGCGACAGCCCGCACGAGACGCTCATCGCTGAAGCCCAGAAGCGTCTGCGGGTCGCCGCCGCCGCGTGCGATGACGATGACGTCGACCTCGGGATCGGCGTCGAGGGTGCGAAGCGCCGCGAGAGTCTCGGGCACGCACCGGTCGCCCTGCACGGCGGCGTGGATCGTACGGAACCGAACGTGCGGCCAGCGCAGCTCGGCGTTGCGGTGCACATCTTTCTCGGCGTCGGAGTTCTCGCCGGTGATGAGGCCGATGAGGTGGGGGAGGAAGGGCAGCGGCCTCTTGTGCGCGGGATCGAACATGCCCTCCGAGCGCAGCTGGGCCCGCAGGCGCTCGAGCTTCTCGAGCTGGTCGCCCAAACCCACGTGGCGCATCGCCGACACGGCGAAGCTGAAGTCGCCCGTGCGCCCGAAATAGTCGGCTTTGACGCACGCGATGACGTGGTCGCCGACCTTGAGGTCGGCCGGCAGGCGCTCGCGGGTCGACGACCACAGGCGGAACGAGATGGCGGCATCCGACGTGACGTCTTTGAGGCGCCCGAACACGTTGCCGCCGCGCAGGTTCCACGAGGTGATCTCGCCTTCGACCCACACTGAGCCCCACTTCGTCACGAAACCGCGGATGGTCTCGTTGAGTCGGGAAACCGACGTCGGGGCCTCGAGGGAGGAATCCCGCGGATGCACCGAATCGGGCGGGGGAGCCGCGCCCGGCACGGGGGCGGCCTGGAAAGTGGTCATGCAGTCCTCTCGTGTGCGCGCGCCGCGACGTGGTCCGGCCTTCGCACAGGTGTCCGCCCATAGACTCATGCATGTGACTGCTGTGTCTGCGAACCCGATCGTACGGATGGCGGTGCCCCGCGTTCCGCGGCGGCGCGAGCGCCTTCAGGATATCCCCGTCCCCGGACACAAGAAGGTGCTGCTCGCTGCCCCGCGCGGATACTGCGCCGGTGTCGACCGCGCCGTGGTCGCGGTTGAGAAGGCCCTCGAGCGGTACGGCGCGCCCGTCTACGTGCGCAAGCAGATCGTGCACAACATCCACGTCGTGACCGAGCTCGAACAGCGCGGTGCGATCTTCGTCGAAGAGGTCGACGAGGTGCCTGAGGGGGCGCACGTCGTCTTCAGCGCGCACGGTGTCTCTCCCGCCGTCGTGGATGCGGCATCCGACCGAGGCCTGCGCGCGATCGACGCGACGTGCCCACTCGTGACGAAGGTGCACCGCGAGGCGGTGCGCTTCGCCCGCGATGACTACGAAATCCTGCTGATCGGTCACGAAGGGCACGAAGAGGTCGAAGGAACCGCCGGCGAGGCCCCCGACCACGTCACGGTCGTGAACTCTCCGGAGGAGGCCGACACGATCGAGGTCAAGGACTCGTCCAAGGTCGTCTGGCTGTCGCAGACGACGCTGTCCGTCGACGAGACGATGGAGACCGTGCGGCGCCTGCGTCTTCGGTTCCCGCACCTGCAGGATCCCCCGTCGGATGACATCTGCTACGCGACCCAGAACCGTCAGGTGGCGATCAAGAAGGTCGCGAAGGATGCCGACCTCGTCATCGTCGTCGGATCCGCGAACTCCTCGAACAGTGTGCGTCTGGTCGAAGTCGCGCTCGAGTACGGCGCGAAGGCGGCGTATCGCGTCGACTACGCCGACGAGATCGAGCAGGCATGGTTCGACGGCGTCGAGACCGTCGGCGTCACCAGCGGCGCCTCGGTGCCCGAGGTGCTCGTGCAGCAGGTGCTCGAAGACCTGGCGAACGCGGGCTACGTCGATGTCGAAGAGGTGCGCACGGCTGAAGAGGACCTGCTCTTCTCGCTTCCCAAGGAACTGCGTCAGAACGCCGACGGCTCGCGTGATGACCGCGCCATCGGCGGACGGGTCCGCGCGTGAGCGACTACGCGCCCCACGTCGGTCCCGACGGCCGTCAGCGGCCGCGGTACGGCGAGTACGCGTCGGCGGATGAGCAGCGCGCCCGCATCCAGCAGCCCGACGCGACCGAAGCGCTGTCGGCGGGCATCGCGCCCTCGGCATCCGATCCCGAGCCGATCGTCGCCGCGCCAGGACCCGCGCCTGCTCCCGCTCCCGTTCGCCGAGGCTCGTCGGTGAACCGGCTCGCGACGATCATGCTGCTCGCCGCGGGCGCGGCGAATGTGCTGGTCTCGCTGTTCAGCTACCTCGACCTGGCTTCCGCGCTCGAAGGCTCGTACGCGCTGCTGGGCATCGACGGCGCTTTCACCAACCTCGCGGCCGCGCGGCAGTGGGGCCTCATCGCGGCGGTCGTCCTCGTGTCGGGGTACATCGCCACGCTCATCTTCTCGTGGAAGCGCCTCACGGCCGGTCGTGTGTCGTGGTGGATCCCGATCGTCGGGGGCGTCGTGACGTTCTTCATCGTGAGCCTGTGCCTCATGGTGCCGCTCACGGGCGACCCCGCCTTCCAGGAGTACGTCACCTCGATCCGATGACCACGCCTCGACTCGTCGCCGTCTGCGCTGTGCACCAGTTGCGCCGCGATGCAGGGTCGGTCGGTGTCACGGGAATCGACAAGCGTGCCGTGACGGGTCCCGTCAAGGTCGGCGCCTACGGCGTGTACGCCGACGTGCAGGCCGATCGCAAGCACCACGGCGGGCTCGACAAGGCCCTCTACGCGTACGCCGAGGAAGACGCCCGGTTCTGGGAGAGCGAACTCGGCAGGCAGCTCGCGCCCGGTTGGTTCGGTGAGAACCTGCGCACCGAGGGGATCGACGTCAACGCCGCGCGTGTCGGGGAGCGCTGGCGTATCGGCGAGCGCGTCGAGGTCGAAGTCACGATGCCGCGCACGCCGTGCCAGACCTTCGCGCGATGGGTCGGCGGTGATGACGAGCGAGGCTGGGTCAAGCGATTCTCCGCCGCCGGGCGTCTCGGCCCCTACCTGCGCGTGCTGACGACCGGCCGCGTGCAGGCAGGCGACGAGATCGTCGTAACGCACCGACCCGAAGACGCCCCCACGGTGCTCGAGGTCTTCCGCGGGCACTGAGCATCGCTTGTCCATGAACATGAGGATGCCGCGACCCGAGCGGGCCGCGGCATCCTCATGTCGGCAGGCTCAGTGACCGCCCGGAGCCGTCACGCGCCGAGACTCTTGCCGTACGAGCCGAGCTGGCGGGTCGCCGCGACGACGCGGGCGGCCATCGCCGATTCGGCGACCTTGCCCCACGCGCGCGGGTCGTACTGCTTCTTGTTGCCCACTTCGCCGTCGATCTTGAGCACGCCCTCGTAGTTCGAGAACATGTAGCCCGCGATCGAGCGGGTGAACGCGTACTGCGTGTCGGTGTCGATGTTCATCTTGATGACGCCGTTGGCCACGGCGAGCGCGATCTCTTCGTCGGTCGAGCCGCTGCCGCCGTGGAAGACGAGGTCGAGCGGCTTGGGGCCCGTGCCGAACCTCTCGGCGATGCCCTCCTGGATCTCACCGAGCAGCTCGGGCCGCAGCTTGACGTTGCCGGGCTTGTAGACGCCGTGCACGTTGCCGAAGGTCAGGGCCGAGATGTAGCGACCGTTCTCGCCGAGCCCGAGAGCCTCGACGGCCTTCGTGACATCGGCGACGGTCGTGTAGAGGGCGTCGTTCGAGCCCTCGTGCGTCACGCCGTCCTCTTCGCCGCCGACGACGCCGATCTCGACCTCGAGGATCGCGTTGATGTTCTTCAGCCGGGGGAGCAGGTCTTTAGCGATCTCGATGTTCTCGTCCAGAGGCACGGCCGAGCCGTCCCACATGTGCGACTGGAAGATCGGGTTGCGCCCGGCGCGCACTTCTTCTTCGGATGCCTCGATGAGAGGCAGCACGAAGGTCGGCAGTGCTTCTTTGGGGCAGTGGTCGGTGTGCAGCGCGACCGTGATCGGGTAGTTCTTGGCGACCTCGGTGGCGAAGCGGGCGAAGGCGAGCGCGCCGGCGGCGCGGGCCTTGACCGTGTGGCCCGCGAAATAGTCGGCGCCGCCGGTCGTGACCTGGATGATGCCGTCGGACCCGGCTTCGGTGAGCCCCTGGAGGACGGCGTTGATCGTCTGCGAGCTCGAGACGTTGATGGCGGGGTAGGCGAAGCCGCCGGCCTTGGCTCGGTCCAGCATCTCGGCGTATTGGTCGGGGGTGGCGACGGGCATGAGTGCTCCTTGCGGTCGGTCGGCTCCTGCTTACCTCTGACTTTAGCGAAGGGACCCGACGGGGGGAGGGGGGTGACGCTCTGCTTCGGCCTGACCTGTCGTACGTGAAAGTTCGTGGATTCCTTCGCTGGTCGGTCCCGGAAACGGCGAGGGTTCTCGTTCCGCCTGGAATAGGCTGGCGCCATGGTGAGTCTGACCGCCGACATGAGTCCGCTGCATCCCGACCGAAATCTCGCTCTCGAGCTCGTCCGTGCGACGGAGGCCGCCGCTATCCGCGCCGTGCCCTTCATCGGGCGAGGCCGTAAGGAGGATGCCGACGGCGCGGCCGTCGATGCGATGCGCGCCTTCTTCACAACGGTGAACTTCGACGGCACGATCGTGATCGGCGAGGGCGAGAAGGACGAAGCCCCCATGCTGTTCAACGGCGAGCGGGTTGGAAACGGCCGTGGGCCGAAGTGCGACGTCGCCGTCGACCCGATCGACGGCACGTCGCTGACGGCTGCGGGTCGGAACAACGCCCTGTCGGTCATCGCGGTCTCGGACAGCGGCACGATGCTCGACGCCTCGACCGTGTTCTACATGGACAAGCTCGTCACCGGCCCGGCCGGTGTCGGAGTCGTCGACATCCGTCTGCCGATCGGTGAGAACATCCGACTGCTCTCGAAGGCGCTCGGAAAGCCGATCGACGAGATGGTCGTCTCGGTGCTGCACCGCCCTCGTCATGAGCAGCTCATCGAAGAGATCCGCGAGGCCGGCGCCGGCACGCGACTGATGTCCGATGGCGACGTCGCCGGTGGCATCAACGCGGCGCGGCACAACTCGCGCACCGACATGTGCGTCGGCGTGGGCGGAAGCCCCGAAGGCATTGTGACGGCGTGCGCCATCAAGGCGCTCGGTGGGCACATCCAAGGACGCCTGTGGGCGCGTGACGATGATGAGAAGCAGCGCGGCATCGACGCGGGACTGAAGCTCGGTGACCACGTCTATGAGGCCGATGACCTCGTGCGCGGCAACAACACGATCTTCGTCGCGACCGGTGTCACCGATGGTCAGCTCGTCGCCGGCGTGAGCCGCGACGACAAGTACGTGTACACCGAGAGCGTCGTGCTGCGCGGCGCTTCGGGCACACTGCGGCGCGTGTCATCGGAGCATCTCGTGTCGAAGTGGCTCTGATCAACCTCTGATCTGGGGTTCCTCGCGACGGACACCGGACGCCCGGTGTTGCTGGTGTGACTAACGTGGTTTCTGTTGTGTCGCTTTACGGTTTTTCTCGGGCGCGTCTGGCACAATCGGCAGTGGTGTCAGCGACGACACGTCGCTGTTCCCCGATTTCAGGAGGCTCTCGATGTCACCGCAATCAGGCACCACCGGTCCGCCGACCGGAGCCCACGCCGTCGTAGCCGACGCTCTCGATCCCGCCCGTCGGCCGGATGTCCTTCTGCGCGTACGTCGCGACGAGGGTCATGAGATGAGTCCCTGGTGGATGATCGGGGCCTTCGTGTTCGTCTCGACGGCCGTCATCGCGCTGTTGAGCTTCGTGCCCGGCGGGGCCTGAGGCTCACTCGGGCAGGGTCAATCGCTCGCGCAGCTCACCGACGTCCGCCCCGGCCGCCGCCGCGTCGCGCGTCGTTTCGACCCCGTCGGCTGTGCCGAGTCCGTCGAGGAGTTCGGGCGCGGTCAGCCGTCGCGTCGACTTGTCGATCACGGCGGGAGGCGATGTGGCGTCGAGCTTGGTCTCGTCGATCCCCGGGAACCGCCGTGCCGTGACGAGCACGCGTGACTCGAGGGAGCCTGCGAACTTGTTGTAGCTGTCGACCGTGCGCTCGATCGCCCGGCGCAGGTCGTCGGCGTGGCCGGCGAGCAGCCCCAGTCGTTCATAGAGCTGGTTGCCCAGATCGAACAGGGCGCGGGCTTCGTGTGTGACGTCTTGCTGAGTCCACGCGTAGGCCACCGTCTTCAGGACAGCCCACAGGTTGACCGGAGACGCGAGTGCGACGCGCTTGGCGAAAGCGTGGTCGAGCAGCGCGGGGTCTTCTTCGAGCGCGGCCGCCAGCAGCGATTCGCTCGGCACGAAGCAGACGACGAACTCGGGGCTCGAGGTGAGACCCGCCCAGTACGCCTTCTTCGCGAGCGCGTCGACGTGCCCGCGGACGGCCTTGACATGCTTCTCGAGCAGCGCGCGTCGTCGTGCGGCTTCGGGCCCCTGCGCCGTCAGGGGGATCGCGCTCGCCTCGAGGTAGGCATCGAGCGGCACCTTGGCGTCGACGGCGATCGCCTTGTCGCCGGGGAGCCGGATCACCATGTCGGGGCGGCCCGTGCCGGCATCCGATTCGATCGTGGTCTGCAGGTCGAAATCGACGTAGCGCATAAGGCCCGCGGCTTCGACGACACGACGCAGCTGCGTCTCGCCCCACACGCCACGGGTCGCCCCCGAGCGCAGGGCGCTCGCAAGCGACTCGGTCGTCGCGCGCAGCACTTCGTCGGACTCGTGGGCGCGACGCAGCTGCTCGGCCAGGGCGCCGAACTGCGAGTGCCGGTCGCGTTCGAGGTCGTCGACCTTGGACTGCATGCTCTGCAGGGACTCCTGCACGGGAGCCAGTGCGCGCAGCACCGCCTGTTCGCGTCGCTCGCGCTCTTCGCGGGCGGCCTGGTCGCTGCGTGTCTGCGTCGCGAGCTCGCGGTACAGCGTGTGCTGGTGGTCGAGCTGCGCCTGCACGCCTTGTCGCGCCGCATCGGCGGCGGCGAGCTGGGCGCGAAGTGCTGACTGGTCGCGCATCGCCGTGGCGGCGCGGCGCATGCTGCCCCCGAACCAGCCCGCGAGTGCCCCGAGCGCGAGGCAGCCGATGACGACGAGCGTGATGCTGAATGCGTCCATGCACCCATCGTGCCGTGGGCCTCGGACATCGCCGCGCTGACGGGGCGGTTTCGGGCTCCCGCCGGGAACGAGCCGTCAGGCGACGATCGCGACGGCTCCCGCCGGATCCGCCGCGACGGCGATCTGTGACACCCGGACGCCCGCACCCACGGCGAGCGCCTCGATGTCCGACGCACCCACCCGCCGGGCGGCGTCGATCATGACGTGCGCGCACGCGAGGGCATCGGCCGTCGCGTTGTGGTGGCCGAAGTCGGCGAAGCCCGCTTCGGCGGCGACGAACGGAAGGCGGTACGACTCGAGCTGATACACACGGCGCGCGACCTGCAGGCTGCACGCGTAGCGGTACGGCGGGCATTCGTCGCCCGTCGCTTCGCATGCCCGGCGCAGCACGGCCATGTCGAAGCCGGCGTTGTGGGCGACGAGGATGTCGGCTCCCGCGAAGGCTGCGAGGTCACTCAGCTGCTCGCTCCATGTCGGGGCATCCGCGACGTCGTCGGCGCAGATCCCATGGATGCGGGTGTTGATGTCGAAGAACGAGTCGTGCCCCGCGGGCGGGCGGATGAGCCAGCCGGTCTTGGCCACGACCTCGCCGTCGCGCACTCGTACGAGTCCCACGGCGCAGGCAGAGGCGCTGCTGGAATTCGCCGTCTCGAAGTCGATTGCGGTGAAATCCAGGGGCACCGAACCACCCTCACCCGACGCCTCTGACCCGATCGTGAGGCGCGCCGACGCCCGTCTGAAACGACGGGCGGAGGATTTCGTCGCACCCGGCGACGTAGACTCGATGCCCGTGGCTCTCACTATCGGCATCGTCGGCCTGCCCAACGTCGGCAAGTCCACTCTCTTCAACGCCCTCACCAAGAATCAGGTTCTCGCAGCGAACTACCCGTTCGCGACGATCGAGCCGAACATCGGGGTCGTGAACCTGCCGGATCCGCGACTGCAGAAGCTCGCCGAGATCTTCGGCTCCGAGCGCATCCTGCCCGCCGCCGTGTCGTTCGTCGACATCGCCGGCATCGTGCGCGGCGCGAGTGAGGGCGAAGGGCTCGGCAACAAGTTCCTCGCGAACATCCGCGAAGCCGACGCGATCGCGCAGGTCGTGCGCGGCTTCACCGACGACGATGTCGTCCACGTCGAGGGCGGCGTGAACCCCCGCAACGATCTCGAGACGATCAACGCCGAACTGCAGCTCGCCGACCTCGAGACCCTCGAGAGGGCCATCACGCGCTACGAGAAAGAGGTCAAGGGTCGCAAGCTCGACCCCTCGGTGCTCGAGGCTGCGCGCGCCGCGAAGGATGCGCTCGAGCGCGGTGTGCTGCTGTCCGCGTCGGGCCTCGACCTCGAGCCCATCAAGGAACTCGGCCTGCTCACGGCGAAGCCGTTCATCTTCGTCTTCAACGTCGATGAGACGGTGCTGACCGATCCCGCGCGCAAAGCCGAGCTCGACGCTCTGGTCGCACCGGCGAAGGCTGTCTTCCTCGACGCGAAGATCGAGTCGGAACTGATCGACCTCGACCCTGAGGATGCCGCCGAGCTCTTGGCATCCACCGGTCAGGAAGAATCGGGGCTCGACCAGCTCGCGCGCATCGGCTTCGACACGCTCGGGCTTCAGACGTACCTGACGGCGGGCCCGAAAGAAGCGCGCGCCTGGACGATCGGCAAGGGCTGGAAGGCGCCGCAGGCCGCTGGTGTCATCCACACCGATTTCGAGAAGGGCTTCATCAAGGCCGAGGTCATCTCGTTCGACGACCTCGTCGAGACCGGCTCCGTCGTCGAAGCCCGCGCAAAGGGCAAGGCGCGCCTCGAGGGCAAGGACTACGTCATGCAGGATGGCGACGTGGTGGAGTTCCGCTTCAATGTCTGACGCGCTGCCGCCCTGCCCGGAGTGCTCCGAGGCGTACACGTATGAGCAGGGCGCGCTTCTGATGTGCCCCATGTGCGGTCACGAGTGGGCGGCGGAGGCCACAGCCGATGTGGATGCTTCGCCCGTCGTCAAAGACTCCGTCGGCAACGTGCTCGCCGATGGTGACACCGTGACCATCGCGAAAGACCTGAAAGTCAAGGGTGCGGGTGGTGGTGTCGTGAAGGTCGGCACGAAGGTCCGCAGCATCCGTCTCATTGAGGATGGCGTGGGCGACCACGACATCGACGCGACCGTTCCTGGCTTCGGGCGCATGCAGCTCAAGTCGAGCGTCGTGAAGAAGGTCTTGCCGTAACCGAGGGATTCTCGGCCTACGTGCCGGTCTCTTCGCGCAGCCGCGGCTCGACGCGGTGCTCCGGCCGCACACCCGCCTTGTCGGCGTAGAACGCGCGGATGCGGTCCATGTCGGACGGCACGTCACCCGTCAGCTCGATCGTCGGTCCGAGGCCGGAGGTCTTCGTCGTGCGGTCGACGAATCCGAGGGTGACGGGCATCCCGGCTTCACGGGCGATGCGGTAGAAACCGGACTTCCAGTGAGTGTGGCCCGAGCGTGTGCCATCGGGCGTGACGACGAGGCCGAAGACATCGCCCGAGCGGATGCGGTCGAGCACTTCTGAGACGACCTCGGCGGGTGCATCCCGGTCGACGGGGATGCCGCCGAGTCGTCTCATGATGGCGCCGCGCCATCCGTGGAAGAGACTCTTCTTGCCGAGCCAGCGGAAGTGCATGTCGAGGCGCCAGGCGATCGCGAGCATGAACACGAAGTCCCAGTTCGAGGTGTGGGGTGCGCCGATCAGCACGGTGGGGCGGTCGGGTGCCGGCTCGGTGACGAGGCGCCACCCGCTGAGGGCCCAGAAGGCGCGGGCTAGGAGGCGTCGAACGAACACAGGTCTAGATTATGTTCTCTCGCGACGCTCGCCGTGTGAGGGTGTCACGGACGCATCTTCGCCGCCGTCAGCACCGCGCTGCGCGGTGTGGACGCGGACAGCGACGAGCTTCGCGACGAGTTTCTCGATGCGCCGCTCGAGTGTCGCGGGGGTCGCCGCGATGAGGAGCGGATGCAGCGCGCTGTAGCGCTCGGACCGGCTCAGCGCAGAGAACGCGGCCCGTGCCTCTGGCTCTCTGTCCAAAGCGGCGACCAGGGCCGCGGGCGGCTCGGCGTCCGCCGAACCGGCGTACGCGCGGTCCCAGCGGCCGTCGGCCTTCGCGCGCTCGATCTCTGCCACCCCGCGCGGGCGCAGACGACCTTCGGCTTCGAGCCGCGCGACGATGCCGACATTGCGCTGTGACCAGATCGAGCGCGCACGGCGCGGAGTGAACCGCTGGCGGTAGACGCGCTCGTCGATGGATTTGCTCTGTCCGTCGATCCACCCGCTGCACAGCGCTTCTTCGAGCGCCGCCGGATACGTGACCGAGGTCGGTGATGCCACGCCCTTCTTCGCGAGCATCAGCCAGACACCGTCGGAGTCGTGCTCATGAGCGATCAACCACTCGCGCCAGGCGTCGGCGTCCGCGACGACCAGCGGAACAGGCTCAGTCTCGGGAGTTCCCATGGGAGTCACTCTGCCAGGCGAGGAGGACAGGATGTGTCCGCGATCGACCCGGGGGCCGCACGGATACGCGTGTGTGACGATGGATGAATGTCAACGCACTTCTTGACCGGCGCCGGCTCCGGGATCGGCGCGGCGCTCGCCGCGCGCCTGCTCGCGCGCGGAGACGACCTCGTGCTGCTCGCCCGGGATGGGCAGCGGGCGCTCGAGCTCGAGGCTCAGTTCCCCGGGTCGCACACCGCCGTCGGCGACCTCTCGCACCCCGCCGGCCTGGCCGACGCGCTGTCGAACCAGGAGTTGCCCGCACGGATCGACACGCTGTTGCACATCGCCGGGGTCGTCGATCTCGGTGCCGTCGCCGACATGCCGACGGCGCTCTGGGAGCGCCAGCTCACCGTCAACCTCATCGCTCCCGCCGAACTCACGCGGCTGCTGCTGCCGGCGGTGCGCGCGGCGAAGGGGCAGGTGCTCTTCGTCAATTCGGGGGCCGGACTGCGTACGTCGCCGGAGTGGGCGGCCTACGCGGCTTCGAAGCACGGGCTCAAGGCGCTCGCCGACGGCCTGCGCCACGAGGAGGCGACGCACGGTGTTCGCGTGACCTCGGTCTATCCCGGGCGCACGGCGACCCCGATGCAGCAGCGGGTCTACGAGCAAGAGGGGCGCGAGTACGACACGACAGGCCTCATCGACCCCGCGTCGGTGGCAACGAGCATCCTGGCGGCGCTCGACCTGCCACGCGACGCGCAGGTCGTCGACGTGGCGATCCGTCCGGGAGTGTAGGCCGCGGGCAGACGCTTCCCGAGAATCGGTGAAGGCGCCGGCCTAATACCCTTGAGGAAGGCCACGCCACGCGAGAGGACTCCCACTCATGACAGACACCCAGATCTTCGAGCCCGAGGGCCGCAGCATCCCGTTCGTCGAAGAGGGGGAGGGCCCCGTCAAGCTCGTGCTGCTGCCCGAGTCGGAACAGGACGTCCTCGCTGTCGTTGCGCACTACCTCGCCGAGGAAGCGGGATTCCATGTCATCCGGATCGGCGTTCGGGCGGATGCCGACACGCTCGACGAGCGGGTGCGTGATGTCGTCGCGGTGCTCGATCACCTCGGCGTGGACGACGCCTGGATCGGCGGGCACGGTTTCGGTGGCACGGTCGCGCGGGCGGTCGTCGCGGCGCACGGCGACCGGGCGAACGGGTTGCTTCTTCTCGGGGTCGAGGAGGCGGCCATCCCGCTCGCTCCGGTGATCCCGGTCCTGATCGTGCAGGGCGACGGCGACGAAGTCACGGTTCCGGCCAACGGCGAGCGCCTGCAGGCCACTGCTCCCGAGCGTGCCAGCGTCAAGACCGTCGAGGGCGCCGGGCACCTCTTTCCGCTGACGCACCCCATCGAGACCGCGGTCATCATCGAGGAATATCTCGACTGGGACTGAAGAGCAGCAGCTGCCGATCAGAACGGCGCGGGTGGTCCGTCGTCCGGTCGGAAATGCACACCGAGGGATGGGGGATGGTCGAGGTAATCGCGTCCCAGGGGTGAGGTCCATCTCAGTACCCGTCGGCGAGCTGTTCGACTTTCCACGGGGTGAATTGCTTCATGCTGTGGTGCCGTTGGCATAAGTGAGCGAGGTTGCAGACGTCGGTGGGCCCGCCCAGCGCGGCGTCGACTGTGTGGTCGACTTCGCAGCGAATGGCGGCAAGGCGACAGCCGGGGAAACGGCAGTGTTGGTCGCGTGCGCGGAGGTAGCGGTCGATGGCTGTCGTGCGCGGGTAGGTGTCGACGTGAAGGACGCTGCCGGTGATCGGGTGAGTGAGGATGCGTTCCCACGGGGTGCGTGTGGTGGCGGCGAGTTCGCGGGCGGTGACAGGGTCGATGGGGGAATGGCCGACGAGGTCGGCCGCTGCGGTGTCGGAACCGAGAAGCGTGAGCACGGGAACGACGATCTGAACCTTCGCGCGGATGGCGCCGAGCGTTCCGGGCCCGTCGTCGATGCGGGTGGGGTCTGCGCCGGGCGCGGAGGTGAGGAGCATGTCGGCGAGCAGGTCGCTGCGTAGCTGGTTGATCGAGCGGGTGTCGGAGGCGATGACTCGAAGCCGGAGGGTGTCCTCATCGATCGGCGTCTCTCCTGCCGTGCCGCCGACCCGTTTGCGCGCGTCGGCGATGCTGCGGGCTTGCTGGGTGAGGCGGTCGTAGATCGCATCGGCAAGGAGCGAGGGCAGGGTCGCGCAGAGGTCGGACATGCCGTCGCCGACCGGCACGATCCGGACGGTGCGTCGTTCGGCGGCGTCGGCGTGCCGTTCGGCGAGGGTGCGGGGGTGGAGATGCTCGGCGAGGAGCTCGAGTTCGCGGCACACCCGCCCGGGCGTTTCGACCGCGCACCGGCGCAGCGCTTCGTGTTCGAACGCCCCTCGCTGCTCGGGTGGCAGGTGTGCGCCGGTCTCGGTGATGACCCGGACGTGCGCGCGGGTGATCGCGCCTGCCTCCCACATCTGCAGGGTCGCGGGGTAGTCCTCGACCACTTCGGTCGCATCGCCGATCTGGCGCTGCACGGATCGGTCGGTGACGCGCAGCACCCCGGCGACCTCGGCAGCGATCGACCGGAGCACCATGTCGTGCTCTCGCACGCTGGCGCGACTGCGCGCAGCCTGCGTGCGGGCGAGGTGGCCCGCACGGGCGAGTGCGCGGGTCTGCGCGGCTTGAGCTGCGGCGATCAAGACCTGCGTCTTCTCGACCTCGGCGACGATCTCGGCCAACTGTGCGCTGGCTGCGTCGGTGAGGCCGATCACTTTGTTCGAATGCATGTTCTAATGTTACGAAGGGGCTCCGACATCGCCGGGCGGGCGGGTGCCCGGGCCGAGACGTTTGAGAGGTCGCCCGAGCTGAGAGGATTGGGCAATGACCGCAACCCTTGTCGCACGTGGAATCGCGGGCGGCCACGGCCATCGCACGCTCTTCGATTCACTCGATCTGACCGTGGCGCCCGGAGATGTCATCGGTGTCGTCGGCGCGAACGGTGCCGGCAAATCGACCCTGCTGCGAATCCTCGCGGGCATCGACGAACCGCAGGCCGGCAGTATCTCACTCGCACCGACCGACGCCTTCGTCGGGTGGCTGCCGCAGGAGCACGAACGGATCGCCGGTGAGACGGTCGCCGAGTACATCGCGCGTCGCACGGGGTGCGCTGAGGCGACGAGAGACATGGATGCCGCCGCCGCCGCTCTCAGCGACGGCTCCGATGCCGCGGCATCCGATCTCTACTCGGCGGCGCTGGAACGCTGGCTCGCGAGCGGGGCGGCCGATCTCGATGAGCGAATGCCGCCGCTGCTTGCCGATCTCGGGCTCGAGGTCGACGGGGACGCGCTCATGACGGCGCTTTCGGGCGGCCAGGCGGCGCGCGTCGGACTCGCCGCGCTGCTGCTCTCGCGCTTCGACATCGTGTTGCTGGACGAACCCACGAACGACCTCGATCTCGACGGACTCGCACGGCTCGAGACGTTCGTGCAGGGACTGCGCGGCGGCGTCGTGCTGGTCAGTCATGACCGCGAGTTCCTCGCACGGTGTGTGACACGCGTGCTCGAACTCGATCTGGCCCAGAACTCGAATCGCGTGTTCGGCGGCGGGTACGACTCGTATCTCGAGGAGCGCGCGACGGCTCGTCGCCACGCCCGCGAGAAGTACGACGAGTTCGCCGACAAGAAGGCCGACCTGGTCACGCGGGCGCGGGTGCAGCGCGAGTGGTCGAGCCAGGGCGTGCGCAACGCGATGAAGAAGGCGCCCGACAACGACAAGATCCGGCGCAAGGCCGCGACGGAATCCAGCGAGAAGCAGGCGCAGAAGGTGCGCCAGATGGAGAGCCGCATCGCGCGCCTCGACGAGGTCGAGGAACCGCGCAAGGAGTGGCAGCTCGAGTTCACGATCGGGTCGGCTCCGCGCTCGAGCACCGTCGTGTCAACGCTCAGCGGCGCCGTGTTCCGGCAGGGCTCGTTCACCCTCGGCCCTGTGTCGCTGCAGGTGAACGCGGGGGAGCGCATCGGGATCACGGGGCCCAATGGCGCCGGAAAGTCGACACTGCTGCGCGCGCTGCTCGGCACGCAGCAGCCCGATGCGGGCACGGCGTCGGTGGGCGCGAACGTGCAGATCGGCGAGATCGATCAAGCCCGTTCGGCGTTCGCAGACGCGCAGCCGCTCGCCGATGCGTTCGAGTCCCTCGTTCCCTCCCTGGCGTCGGGCGAGGTGCGCACGCTGCTCGCGAAGTTCGGGCTCAAGGCCGATCACGTGCTTCGCCCCGTCGCGGAGCTGTCGCCGGGCGAGCGCACCCGCGCCGCGCTCGCGCTGCTGCAATCACGCGGCGTCAACGTGCTCGTGCTCGACGAACCGACCAACCACCTCGACCTGCCCGCGATCGAGCAGCTCGAGCAGGCGCTCGAGTCATACGACGGCACGTTGCTGCTCGTGACCCACGACCGCCGGATGCTGTCGACGGTGCGCACCGATCGACAGTGGCGGGTCGAGGCCGGTCAGGTGACCGAGCTCTAGCTCCCAGCCGCTACCGACCTTGACGCTTTTTGTACGGCTTGGGCTGGCCCTTCACGACCGGTGCGCGGCCCTTGCCCTTCGAGGCTTTCGCCTTTCCGCCGGCGGGCGCGTTCCGCTTCGGTTCCGAGGTCGGGGTCTCGGCTGCGCGGCGCTTCGCCTCGTCGAGAAGGAGCATGCCCGCATCGGTGAGTACCCACCCCGACTTCGTGCGGTTGATGATCGGATGCCCGACCTCGGTCTCGAGTCGCTCGATCGAGGAGTGAAGTGCTGCGAGCGGGATGCCGAGAGTCGCGGCGGCGCGCGGGACGTAGAGGTCGTCGGCGACGAGCGCCTGAAACCGCTGCAGGTCGATGATCTTCACTCGGGAGCTTCCGTTCGTCCGCCGGGGGTCCCCTCCATGGTGCCCTACGAAGCGAGTGTCCTTCGCCGAGGACATGACCCCGCGCCGCGCACGGGCGTGGCAGGAGTCAGAGCGAGACCTCGGTCTCGATGTCTTCGGCGAGATCGTCGACGGCTTCGGGCGGCAAAGCGATGCCGGCGGCATCCAGTCGCTGGCCGAGCAGGTGGTTCACGTCGTCGGACACGTGGCCGTGGCGGATCTCGTCGGCCACCTGCTCGACGACGCTCTCGATCGCTTCGGCTTGGTCGGGGTCGAGAGCATGACGGTGGTTCGCGTGGCTGGTCATGCCGTCACCTTGGACTCACGCGCATGCGCGGCGCACCCCCTTGACGATCGCCGACTTCTGAGCATCTGACCTGCGGATCACTCAGAGGGTTCCTCCCAGGGCAGATTCAAGTCCTCGGCGTCCACCTCGACGTCGCCCGCGTCGTCGGGCCCGCCCGTGCCCGGCACCGCGCGTACATCTCGCGGGTCGATGTCGTCGTCGAGCGAGTCAGGCATTGGGTCCTCCTGCTTGCGCTCGGTCTCGGTCTCGCTCGCCGGGCTGTAGGTCATGTCTTTGCGCACTGTCTCGGCGGTCGACGGGGGAGCGGGGGGCCGCGCCTCGGTCTCGCCCGCGGCTGCCCGTATCCGCAGCTCGTCGTCTTCGTGATCAGCCATTGCGTCCCCGTCCCGTCGATCGACGACCAGGTTAAGCGCCACACAGCGTGAGCCGGATGGGCTTGACATGATCTCCCTGGATTCCACAGCCTCCCGCTGAGCCCCAACGGCGGCGCATATGCTGAGCCGATGCGAGAGTTCGGGCGGGGGGTCGCGCTGCTGGGCAGCGGGTTCGGCTACTGGTCGAAGCGCCCCGCGCTCATGGCCCTCGGTCTCGTTCCCGCGGCGATCGTCGGCATCCTCTTCCTGGCGGGAATCATCGCGCTCGCCGCATCGCTTCCGGGGCTCACCGAAGCCCTGACGCCCTTCGCGGGGTCATGGCCGGCGCTGTGGGCCACGATCATCCGCATCGCGATCGGCACCGCCCTGATCGGCGCGGCGCTCGTGGTGGTCGCCGTCACGTTCACGGCGCTCACCCTCCTCGTCGGCGAGCCCTTCTACGAGCGCATCTGGAAGGCTGTCGAGACGGACCTCGGTGATCCCGGGCTCGGCGCGGACTATGGATTCTGGCGCTCTGTGGGCGACACCGTCGGGCTGATCGTGCGCGGCGTGGGCGTCGCGCTGCTCGCTGCGCTGACCGGCCTCATCCCGCTCGTCGGCGGGATCCTCGCGACGATCCTCGGGGTGCTTCTCACGGGGTGGCTCCTCGCCACCGAGCTGTCCTCCCGCGCCCTCACGGCGCGGGGCATCCTTCCCTCCGCGCGGAAGGACCTGCTGCGCCGCAATCGCACGCGGGCGCTCGGGTTCGGCGTCGCGACCCAGCTGTGCTTCCTCATCCCCGGCGGCGCTGTCGCGACGATGCCGGCCGCGGTCGCCGGGTCGACGCTCCTCGCGCGCTCTCTGCTGAAGCACGAGAGCACCGACTGACTCGCTACAGCAGCCTGTCGGCGAGAAGCCGCTTCACCCGTGCCGGAAGGATCCTGCCCGCGATGCGGCGAGCGCTGCGCAGCCCTCGGGCCGTCACTGCGCTCCACCGGCGGTTCGTGCGAGCGGGCAGCACGCGCACCGCACCGTCGTCGCCCACCTCGATCCGGCAGGTCGTTCCCTCGAGCGAACGCCGGCCGCTCATCGCCGCAGAGCCGCGCAGCGGCACCTCGAAGGTCCAGCCCGCCGAGCGCACGCGCACCGACAGCCGGGCATCCGTCACCTCGTCGAACGCGATGACCGGGTCAATCGCGATGCGCGCTTCGCCCTCGCGCAGGCGAGCTCGCCCGATGACGCGCGCGTCCTCGCCCAGCAGCAGTTCCACGCGGCTCGTGTCGACGTCTTGCCCCGCTGTCAGCGCTTCGCGGGGGAGTGCCCCGATCTCAGGTGGCGCCTGCCACACCCCGTCGCCGTCGAAGATGAGTGCATCCACGCCCTCGTGGAGGATCCGCACCTCGATGCCGAGCGTCAGCAGACCGACGCGCGACCGCGCCGACACGAGGTCGGCCTGACACTCCAGCTCGGACTCGAACCGGGCGAGGGCCACAAGCTCGTCGCGCCGCTCCGCGCGCAGCAACGCCGACCGGACTCGGTGTGCGAAGGGGAGCCCCGCATCGACCCCCGGTCCGAACCGCTCGCGAGCGAGCGGGATCACCGCATCGAGCAGCCGCGTGCGGTACTCGTCGGGGTAGCGCACCATGCGGCGCCCCTCGATCCGCTTCAGGATCTTGCCGCGATACCAGTGCCGCAGCAGGGTGTCGCGCAGCTTACCCGGCGCGGTGTTCGTCTCGACGACGTCGAGCACGGGGCTCAGCGACGGAAAGTATGTCTGCGGGGCGATGCGCGACGAGCTCGCGCTGCCCTCGTTCGCCACCCACGCGTAGCACGGCTTCGACGCGAGGATCGAGATCGTCCCGGCCGCGAAATAGGCCTGCATGACGAACAGGTGATCCTCGAGGCGCACGCGTCCGTCGGGGAAGCGGATGCCGTTCTCACGCAGGAAGGCCGTGCGGAACAGCTTGTGCGGTGTCAGCAGCTGCAGCAGGGGATCGCGCCCGAGTTCTGCGCGGGCGACGTCACGGCGGAAGATCGCCTCGGGGATGCGCCGACCCACGCCCACGACCTTGCCGACGAGCACATCGGATGCGTGGGCGTCGGCCTCGTCGGACATGCTCTGCAGGGCGTTCTCGAACAGTCGGTCATCCTGGTCGGCGAAGAAGACGTACCGCCCGCGGGCCGCGTCGATTCCGTGGTTCCGCGGCGTGCCCGGCCACCCCGTGTGCTCGAGCGTGAGCACGCGGACGTGCGCGCGCGACCGGCTGACGTCCTCGAGTCGGCGCCGGGTCTCTTCGCCTGATCCGTCGTCGCAGAGGATGACCTCGTACTGTGCGGCATCCATCGTCTGTGCGTCGAGCGATCGGATCAACTCGTCGAAGGATTGCTTCGGCTCGAAGACGGGAACGATCACGCTCACGCGCACCCGGCTGTCGTCGACACGCGTCATTCTGCTCCTGTCGTCGGAAACGTCCAGGAGAACACTATGGTGTCAGCGCGGCTCGACCGGGCGGGGTTGACAGGGGCGCGTGCGCGGCGGGACGGTCAGTGAAGCGGCTCCGTCGTCACCGTGAAGCGATGCGCGCGCAGACGCTCGGCGAGATGGTCGCCCATCGCGACCATCGGGGTGAGCACGCCGGCACGATCGGGAAGGTCGTCGCACGCCAGGCTCAGCGCCGATTCGCCGAGCATGACCCCTGTTCCGCGGTATCCCGGATCGAACGGCGCCGCCACCCGCGCGCGCACGGGCGCACCCTCGACGGGGTACGCATCGACGTCGATGACGAACCGGCCGCGCTCGATCGTCTGCTTGTCCGGGCCGGTCCCCGGTGCGGGGAGCACCCGATCCAGCAGCGCCCGCGTCGGCGGAAATGCCAAGGCTCCGACGAGCCCGGCTGTGCCGACGCTGACGCCTGCGGCCCGCATCGCCCCCGCCGCACCACGGCCGGTCTCGACGAGTTCGCGATAGCGCATGAGCTGGCCGTAGCCCCACCCCGTGAGGTAGTTCGAGCGCTGCACGATCTGCTGGTTGTACGCCCCCATGACGAACGGCGCCTGCCAGAGCGCTCCGCGTCGGGTGACGCCGCTCGAGGTCCGACGCGGCAGACGCACCGAGGGCCCGGGCGTGAGGGCGTAGGGGTCTGTGACGAGGCGGCGGGCCGCGGGATCCGACTGCGCTTCCTTCATCTGCTGCCGCAGAGAGTCGATCGTGCCTCCGCTTACTCCGCCGCGCAGGGAGCGCACCCGCAACGTGGCCTCGACGATCGGCAGTCCGCCGGCTGCTGCATGGGCGACGCCCAGTCCGAGATCGGATGGAATCGAATCGAAACCGCACGAGTGCACGATCCGGGCACCGCTCGCCTCGGCGGCGGCATGATTGTGCTCGATGCTGCGCGCCACGAAGATGCTTTCGCCCGACAGATCGGCGTACGACGTGCCGGCGCGAGCGCACGCGGCGGCCACCTTCATGCCGTATCGCAGGTAGGGCCCCACCGTCGTTGCGACGACGGACGTCGAAGCCGCAAGGCGGTCGACTGCCGCTTCGTCGGCTGTGTCGACCTCGAGGATCGGCCACGTCACGCCGAGCTCGCGGGTCAGGGCACCCAGTCGCTCGCGCGATCGGCCCGCGACGGCGATCCGCACGTCGGCAGGAGCGGATTCCGCGAGATGTCGCGCTGTGAATCTGCCGACGAAGCCCGTCGCCCCGAGCAGGACGATGTCGTGTTCACGATCACCCACGTGCTTACGCCTGCTCGCCATCCTGCTGGGGGTCGGTGATCGCCCCCGTGGGATCGGCGTCTTCGACGCGGTGCGCCCAGCCGAGGCGGTGGGCCACGGCCCGACCCTCCTCGACGGCCTCATCGCGGCTCGTATAGCTGTGGGACAGGTCGGGATGCCCCTCGACGACGTTCTCCCACTGGCCGCGGTTGGAGTGGGTGAGGACGGTGCGCGTGTTCTCGGTCATGGTTCTCCCTTCGCATGTCCTCAGCCTGCGGTGTCGAGGCTCTCCTCGCGAGGGGGTTGACGTGCGAGACGCGATCCCGCGTGGACGAGGAGCAGGGGGAGGCGACGCTCGTTATGGGAGTATCGGCACCGTGGAGATACGCGTGAACGTCGACAACTTCGTCCGGGCCGAGACGCACCGGATGTTCCGTGACCTGCAGCACAACGCCGGGGGTGTGAACCGCTTCGCCCACAATCGCGAGCCGGCCGCGATCGAGAACCAGGCAGTGATCCGCCTCAATCGCGACACGCTCTACAGCTTCGCCGTCGTCGATGTCGCCGCGGGCGCGACGCTGACCCTTCCCGACGCAGGTGGCCGGTACCTGTCGGCCATGGTCGTCAACGAGGACCATCACGTCGCGGCGATCCTCCACGACGCGGGCGAACACCGGCTCACGGCGGAGGCGCTGGGCAGCCGCTATGTCTGCATCGCCGTGCGCATCCTGGTCGACCCCGCCGAGCCCGCCGATGTCGGCACTGTCGGCTCGCTGCAAGACCAGATCCGCCTGGAAAGCGCATCGGCTGAGACCTTCGAACTGCCGGCGTATGACACCGAGTCCTTCGATGAGACGCGCAACGCGCTGCTCGTCCTCGCGCGCAATCTCACCGACTTCGATCACATGTTCGGCGGCCCCGGCGACGTGCAGCCGGTCCGGCACCTGATCGGCACCGCGGCAGGCTGGGGCGGTCTGCCCGCGAGCGAAGCGACCTACATCGGCGTTGACCCGCGCCTGCCGGTCGGGCAGTACGAACTGACCGTCGGCGAGGTTCCCGTCGACGGGTTCTGGTCGATCTCGGTCTACAACGCCGCGGGATTCTTCGAGGCGAACGACCGCGGGGCGTACACCGTCAACGACATCACGGCGGTCAAGAACCCCGACGGCTCGACGACCGTGCGCTTCGGTGACTATCCGGCCGACGTTCCCAATGCGATTCCGATCAGCCAAGGGTGGAACTATCTCGTGCGGCTGTACCGGCCGCGCGACGAGGTGCGCGACGGCAGCTGGACCTTCCCGCATCTCGCCGAGAGCGGCCCTTCGAGCGCCGCGAGCTGACCACCCGCCCACGATCGACCAGGAGGGTCTTATGCCGCGCGAACCCGAGACCGCCGAAGAGCTCATGCGGTCGCGTTTCGATGCCTTCCGGCGAGGGGATGCCGCGTGGCTGCTGGACTCGTGGCATCCCTCGACGAGACCGGGGTCGCTGGACCTGAGCGACAATCCGCGCTGGCGCGGCCTGCAGATCGTCGAGACGGTCGCCGGCCGACCGCAGGATGCCACCGGGGTCGTCGAGTTCCGTGCGACTTATCTCGCCGACGAGGGGGGTGTCGGTGTCCTGCATGAGCGATCGCGCTTCGTACGCGAGGACGGACGCTGGTTCTACCTCGACGGCGACGTGCGATAAACGGCACGAGGCCCGTCCCCAGATAGGGGACGGGCCTCGTTAAACGCGTGGATCAGAGGGGGCGGATGTTCGCCGCCTGCATGCCCTTGGGGCCACGCTCTGCGTCGAATTCGACCTTCTGGTCTTCGCGGAGCTCCTTGAAGCCATCGGCCGCGATCGCGCTGAAGTGAGCGAAAAGGTCGGCGGAGCCGTCATCGGGAGCGATGAAGCCGTATCCCTTTTCGGAGTTGAACCATTTCACGGTGCCAGTGGCCATCGTGTCTTTCCTTTTACCATTCGGGTCGCCGGGGCGACCGGTTGTGCCACGCCAAGTATGCGACGCGGACGGGGATGCGGAGCGAGTCGCGTGTGCGCGGGCTCCGAAGTCGTGAGGGATGCCGCAACGGCGGCACGAGCGCTGCTCGGCGTGCTGTGCACCCCGAGGCTTTCGCCGCGGGCGCTGTGCGCGTGCACACCGCCGGGCGACGTGTGGGTGAAGCCGGCGTATTCTCCGGCGAAGGTGGCGACGTGCACGCCGTCGTCGGCCTTACGCCACTGCGGCGTGGTGTGAGGCGCGAGGGCAGCAATCGAAATGCTGTCGAACAAAAAGCGATCCAAGCTTGCGAAAGGGCGAGAACCCGAAGCGCAGGTGATGATGAGATGAAGGGCCAGCGGGGCTCAAAGAGCGCAATACAGCGAACCTTCTCCACTGTGAGAAGTTGGAACGGTTCGCATGTGCCAGGCAGGATGGATCGAGCATAGCACGGATTCGAACGGATGCTGGCACCACGAGGATCGTCCGCGCATGATGGGCGTGTGCTCGATGCGCAGGAACTCCGCGAGCTCGCCCGGTTGCGAGCCCGCGCCTACGCGCCTGACGCAGACGTGCAGGCCGATCCGTCCGCGCTCGCGCGGCTGCAGCAGCTCGAGGACCGCGCGCAGGGCGAGCCCGACCCGGCATCCTCTCCGTCGCCCGATGCGGAGCCCCCGACAGGTGATCCCGTGTCCCGGAGGCCCCGGCGGTTCGCCGTCATCCTCGCCGCTGTCGTGGGCGTGACGGCCGCTGTCTCGGTCGCGGTGACCACGTTCATCGCGACGGCCGAGCCGGCAGCCCCCGTGCGTTTCCAGACGATCGTGCAGGGGGAGGGGTGGCTCACCGACAGCACGAGCGCCGTCATCGACTGCCTCGAGGCCGACGCCTGGCAGGTCGAGTGGGATGAATCGACCGGCACTCTGGCCTTCACCGATGAACGCGAGGGCCATGCCGCCGCGGTGAGAGCGTGCGCCGCGACGGTGCGCGCCGAGTACGACGACCGCATCCGCGAACTGCGCGGTCTGCGGTGGTATCCGGTCGAGGTGAGCATCGCGAGCTGCCTGCGCGCTCAGGGCATCGCGGTCCCCGAACCGCCGTCGCGGCGCGAGTTCGCGGCGCTCTACGACACACCCGATGCGTGGACGGCGTATGGCTTCGTCACTGGTCTGTCGCCCGAGGAGTGGGCGCGCATCAGCGCGGTCTGCCCGCCCGACCCCGAGTGAGACCGTCTGACTCGAAGAGGCATACGGTCCGTATCATCGGGGGACTGGGTGAGAGGATGCCGCGTGGCTGAACTGCTGTATCGATTGGGGGCGTTCGCGTCCCGCCGCGCGTGGACCGTCATCACCGCGTGGCTGGTCATCATCGCCCTCGCGGCCGGTGGTTTCCTCGTCGGGTTCAAGGGCTTGAGCTCGAGCTTCGATGTCCCGGGCACGGCATCGGGTGCCGTGCTGGAAGAGCTCGAAGACCGACTGCCGGATTACGGCGGGGCGACGGGAACGGTCGTGTTCGCGACCCAGGACGGCTCTGAACTCACCGACGATCAGCGCGCCCAGATCAGCGACCTCGTCGCCTCGGCTCGTAGCCTCACCGATGTCACGGACGTCATCGACCCGTTCGCCACCGAGCAGGAGCGCGCCGACCGCGTCGCCCAGATCGCCGAAGGCCGGCACGAGATCGCCGACGGACGTATGCAGCTCGATGCGGGTCAGGCTCAGCTCGACGCCGCTGCGGTCCAGCTGGATGACGCGCAGGCTCAGCTCGACGCGGGCCGTGCTCAGATCGAGGCCGCGGGCCTGCCCACGACGCAGCTGGATGCGCAGCAGCAGCTTCTCGACGAGCAGCGTGCGGCGCTGAACGCAGAGCAGGAGAAGATCGACAGCGGCCGTGCCGACCTCGATACCGCCGAGACGCAGCTCGAGCGCGGAGCCGCGCTGCTCGCGCTCGCCGACGGGATCCGCGTCGTGTCGGAGGACGGCTCGACGGCACTCGTCAACGTCTCGTTCTCAGAGCCGCGGCTCGAACTGCAGGAGGAATCGAAGCAGGGCGTCATCGAGCACTTCGAGTCCGAACCGATCGAGGGCGTCGACGTGTCGTTCTCGACCGACATCTCACAGGGCGTGCCGGAGATCCTCGGCGTGGGCGAGATCGTCGGCGTCGCGATCGCGGCGATCGTGCTCATCGTCATGCTGGGATCTCTCTTGGCCGCGTCGTTCCCGATCGTCACGGCGATCGTCGGCGTCGGGATCGGGGCGCTGTCGACACTGGCGTTCTCTGGCGCCGTGCAGATGGCTTCGGTGACGCCCGTGCTCGGCGTCATGCTGGGCCTCGCGGTCGGCATCGACTATTCGCTCTTCATCATCCATCGCCATCGCAAGCAGCTGCTGCAGGGGGTCGAGACCACGGATTCGATCGCGCTCGCGAACGGCACAGCCGGCAACGCGGTCGTCTTCGCCGGCGCCACGGTCGTCATCGCGCTGTTCGCGCTCAATGTCACGGGCATCCCGTTCCTGGGCCTCATGGGAACCGTCGGCGGTGTGAGCGTCGCGATCGCCGTGCTCATCGCGATCAGCCTCACCCCGGCGCTGCTCGGCCTCGCCGGCGAGCGCCTGCTATCGCGGCGCGCGCGTGCCCGCGTCGGTACGGCAGACGCCGCCGTCGCGCCCATCCGGACGATGTCGCCCATGCGCGCCGTCCTCACCTCGCTCGTCGCGGTCGTCGCGCTTCTCATCGTGGCGGTGCCTGCGCTGTCCATGCGGCTCGGGCTGCCCGACGGCGGGTCCGAGCCCGCGGGCTCGAGCGCCTACCGCGCGTACACCGCGACCGAGGCCGCGTTCGGCGAGGGGGCCAACGGTCCGCTCCTGGTGACAGCCGTGCTTCCTGCAGACCTCAGCGACGACGAGGTCCTCGAGCGCCAGCTCGAGATCGGCACTCTTCTCGCCGATCAGGACGACGTCGTCGCCGTCGCGCCGATCGCCGTCTCAGACGACGGTCGACTCGCGGCGTTCCAGGTGGTGCCGCAAGAGGGGCCGACCAGCTTGTCGACCGACGCCCTCGTGCGGGACCTGCGCGCACTCGACGTCGACGGTGAGCCCCTCGGCGTCGCGGGCCAGGCCGCCATCAACATCGACATCTCGGAGTCGCTGCAGGACGTGCTGCCGCTCTACCTCACGGTCGTGGTGGGACTGTCGTTCCTCATCATGATCATGGTGTTCCGCTCGCTCCTGGTGCCCCTCATCGCGACGGGCGGGTTCATCCTGTCGCTGTTCGCGACGTTCGGCGCCATCACGGCGGTGTTCCAATGGGGGTGGGGCGCAGAGCTGTTCGGCATCCACAGCACGGGTCCCGTGCTGAGCTTCCTGCCCGTCATCCTCGTCGGGATCCTCTTCGGTCTCGCGATGGACTACCAGCTGTTCCTGGCCACGGGGATGCGAGAGGCGTATGTGCACGGCTCGCCCGCCCGGCTCGCCGTGGCGCAGGGCTTCCGGGCCGGTCGGAGCGTCGTGATCGCGGCGGGACTCATCATGATCGCCGTCTTCTCGGGCTTCATCACGTCGGAGTCGACCATCATCAAATCGATGGGCTTCGGCCTTGCAATCGGCGTGCTGCTGGACGCGTTCGTCGTGCGGCTCGTGCTGATCCCGGCTGTCATGCACCTGCTCGGCCGGTCGGCGTGGTGGCTGCCGAGCTGGCTCGACCGGATCCTCCCGAACGTCGATGTCGAGGGTTCTGCGCTGGAGCGGTCGCATCCGCCGCACCACGCGGCACCTACGATCGGGGCATGACGACCTTCCGCATCCGCCCGATGGAGACCTCCGACGCCGGCGAGGTGCTGACGTTGCAGCGCGCAGCGTTCGTTCAGGAGGCACTCGTCTACGGCGACCCGAACATGCCCGCGTTGACGCAGACGCTGGAGGAGCTGACCGCCGAGCTCGACGACAACCTCGGCTGCGTCGCCGTCGCCGGCACGCGCCTCATCGGCGCGGCCCGGGCGCGTGCCGACGGAGACCTTCTGCTGGTCGGGCGGATCGCGATCGCCCCCGACGTGCAGGGTGGGGGAGTCGGCTCTGCCGTGCTCGAGGCCGTCGAAGAGCGCGGCCGCGAGGTCGGATGCCGCGCGGCCGAGCTCTTCACCGGCTCGCTGAGCGAAGCCAACCTGCGCCTCTACGAACGCCTCGGCTACGTCGAGTCCGAGCGCGTCGACCAGGGTGGGGGCATCGCCGAGGTGTACCTGCGCAAACAGCTCGCGTGAGGGGTCAGGCCGTCTGGCCCTCGTGCGTGCCCTCCGCGATCTCTTCGACGAGCTTCGCGTTGAAAGCGGGAAGGTCATCGGGTGTGCGGCTCGAGACGAGGCCGTTGTCGACCGCGACCTCTTCGTCGACCCACTGGGCGCCGGCGTTTCGCAGGTCGGTCTTCAGGCTCGGATAGCTCGTGATCGTGCGGCCGTCGACCACGCCCGCCTCGATCAGGATCCAGGCGCCGTGGCAGATGACGGCGACGGGCTTGTGCTGCTCGAAGAATGCGCGCGTCAGCGAGACGGAGTCCTCGTCCATGCGCAGGTGGTCGGCGTTCACGACTCCGCCGGGGAGCACGAGAGCGTCGAAGTCCGAGGCGTCGGCGTCGGCGGCCGAGAGATCGACCGGCTGTTCGTGGCCGTTCTTGCCTGAGACCGGGCCGTCGGCGGGCGAGACGAGCGTCGCCTGGCCGCCTTCGGTCGTCACTGCTTCCCAGGGAGAGGTGAGCTCGCTGTCCTCGTAACCGTCCGTCAGCAGGAACGCGATCTTCTTGCCTGCGATGCGGGGCATGATGTCTCCTTCGTGTCGGTGGGTGTGCGTCCACGGTAGGCACGCGACCGTGAGGGCCGGAGGGGGTTGCGCCCCCGCACGACACGTGGCAACGCGCGAGTGCGATCCGGGACCGGGCGCCCGTGGGTAGCATGGACGCCATGACGACTTCGCCCCTCACCACGCCCACGACCGCTGTGCCGGAAGACAAGAACCTGCTGACGGTGTCGGAGACCGACGGCGGCAGCTGCTGCGGCGGCAGCAGCTGTGGCAGCAACTGACGACAGCGCCGTCGCACGTCCGGTCGTGACCGACCGTCGACTGCTTCGTCCCGCCGTAGCGCGGGTCATGCAGTCCGAAGAGGCCGTCTACGGGCTCATCCTCGTCTCGGGGATGATCGTCGTCAGCAACAGCCTCGTCGGCACTTCGCTCAACGCACTCATCACTGTCGTCGTGACCGTGATCGTCTTCTACGCGGCGCACATCTACGCCGGCACCCTCGCTCGCCTCGCCGCGACCGACGGGGTCGCCGGATTCTTCCCGAGCCTGCGCGCTTCAGCGTTGCATTCGCTCGGGATGCTGGTGGCCGCTGTGCCGCCGCTGGTCATCCTGCTGCTGGGCGTCTGGCATGTATTCGAAGACGACACCGCCATCTGGACGGCACTGATCGTCGACACCGTGCTTCTCGGCCTGCTGGGCTGGTTCGCCGTCTCGCGCTGGACGAGGCACGTGTGGTCCCGGGCCGTGAGCGCGCTCATCACGGCGGCGTTCGGCCTCGTGCTGGTCGCGCTGAAGGCCTTCATCCACCACTGAGGCGCGAGCAGCCCCGCGCGGCGTCGTCCTGATCGGCGCCCACGCGGCGCCGATCAGGATCGCCGAGGGTCAGTCCTGCTCGAGGGACTCGTCTTCGACGGGCTTGTCCCACTGCTCGCTGCCGATCGCGTTCGTCGGGTGCGGCACCGGCTCGATCTCTTCGGGGATCGACGGAGTGGGGCTGATGAGCTCCTCCTCGGGGATCGCCTTGAGCTGGTCGATCTCTTCGCGCAGCTCCGCGAGGTCTTCGCCGTCGGTGTGGGGGTTCTCGGGGGTCGAAGTCATGCCGCAAGCCTAGCCGGGGCCGTGGCATCCCCTGGTTAGGCTGGCGCTCATGAGTATGGGCGGCAGGGGTGGCGGTGGCCGCCCCCTCGATTTCGCGGCGCAGAAGAAGATCAACGCGCAGGCGCCGCGCGTCGAGAACCTCCGGCGCCGCATCGTGGCGCTCTTCCGGCCGTACCGGGGCCGCATCATCGTCACCGCGATCCTCGTCGTCGTCGGTGCCGCGGTCGCCGTCGTCCCGCCGCTCATCGTGCAGCGCATCTTCGACGACGCGCTCTTCCCGCTCGACGGCGGCGCCCCCGAGCTGGGGCTGCTGTGGCGCCTCGTGCTCATCATGGTGGGGCTCTTCCTGCTCTCCGCGGGCCTGGGCGTCGTGCAGACCTGGCTCACCTCGACCGTGGGCAATGCCGTGACGGGCGATCTGCGGGTGCGCCTGTTCGAGCATCTGCAGTCGATGGAGCTCGGCTTCTTCACACGCACCAAGACCGGCGTCATCCAGTCGCGGCTGCAGAACGACGTCGGCGGGGTCGCGGGGGTGCTCACCAACACCGTCACGAGCATCCTGGGCAATGTCGTCACGGTCATCGCCTCGCTCGTCGCGATGATCCTGATCGACTGGCGCCTCACGATCATCGCGGTCGTGCTCATGCCGTTCCTCATCGTCGTGCAGCGCCGCGTCGGTCAGGTGCGCGCGCGCATCGCGGGCGAGACGCAGGAGTCGCTGTCCGAGCTGTCGGCCATCACGCAGGAGACCCTGAGCGTCTCGGGCATCCTGTTGTCGAAGTCGTTCAACCGGCAGCGCACGGAGTCCGCCCGCTACGCCGATGAGAACCGCAACCAGGTCGTGCTGCAGGTGCGGCGCGCCATGAGCGGCCAGGGGTTCTTCGCCGTCGTGCAGGTGCTCATGGCGAGTGTTCCTGCTGTCATCTACCTCGCGTCGGGCTACATCATCACCGGCGGCACAGACCTCATCACGGCGGGCACCGTCGTCGCCTTCACGACGGTGCAGGCGAGGCTGCTGCAGCCGCTCATGGGGCTCATGCGGGTCGCGCTCGACCTGCAGACCTCGCGCGCCCTGTTCGCCCGCATCTTCGAGTACCTCGACCTCGTGCCGGCCATCCGCGACGCACCCGATGCCATCTCTGTCGCCGACGCGCCGGGGCCGCCGGGCCGGATCGAGTTCCGTGATGTCGTGTTCCGCTATCCGGATGCCGCCGCCGATGCCCGTCCGACACTCGGCGGTGTCTCCTTCACAGCCGAACCAGGACAGCACGTCGCCTTCGTGGGGCCGTCGGGAGCGGGAAAAACCACGATCCTCTACCTGACGCCGCGCATGTACGAGGCATCCGGCGGAGAGGTGCTCTTCGCGGGCGCCGACGTGCGTCGGCTGCGGCAGGAGTCGATCATCGACGACGTCGGCATCGTGTCGCAGGAGACCTACCTCTTCCACGCGACGATCGCCGAGAACCTGCGCTACGCCAAGCCCGACGCGACCCACGCCGAACTCGAGGCGGCGTGCCGGGCGGCGAACATCCACCACATCATCGAGGGGTTCGAGGCCGGGTACGACACGGTCGTCGGCGAGCGCGGCTACCGGCTCTCGGGCGGCGAGAAGCAGCGCATCGCGATCGCTCGTGTGCTACTCAAGGACCCGCCCGTGCTGCTGCTGGACGAAGCCACGTCGGCTCTGGACACCGTGTCCGAGAGGGTCGTGCAAGAGGCGTTGGATGCCGCGGCCCGCGGACGCACGACCCTGACGGTCGCGCATCGACTGTCGACCGTCATCGCCGCCGACGTCATCCACGTCGTCGAGGCGGGGCGCATCGTCGAGTCGGGCACGCACACCCAGCTGCTCGCGGCCGGGGGACTCTACAGCGAGCTCGCCGCCGAGCAGATGGCGGCATCCCGCATTCTCGAGGCCGAGGAGTCCGACCCGCCCGCAGCGCTTCCCGAACGCCGCGCCGACCGGGCTCCCGATCTCTAGGCCGCCCAGGCCAGAGCGGGTGCGACGTCGGCGGGGACGGTCGTCGTGCGCATCGCGACCTGACGGACGAACGCCCCGAGCTCGCGCCGATACTCGGCGTCGGGGTGGCCGGCCGCGATGCGCACGAGCGGCGGCAGATCCATAGCGAGGATGAGGACGATGCGCGCAGCGGCAGCCGCCGGCCGGCCCGCGGCATTCAGCACGTCGATTCCGCCCGCGAGTGCCGCGAGGTAGTCGCGCAGCACCGGGAGCGCACCCTTTCGCTGCGTGATCGAGGTGCCGTCGGCGCGCTCGCGCCACTGCACGACGACGTCGGGCACGACATCGAACGCCCGCGCCCGGGTGTACAGCAGCTGCGCGACGATCTGGTCCTCGTACGCCTGGGCCTCGGGGAAGCGCAGGTCGTTCCACATCTCGGCGCGCGTCACCTTCGACCAGGCGACGATGTTGCCCGATGCCGCGGGATGCGCGGCGAGGCTCGTTCCTTCGCGGGCGGGGTCGGTCGCCGCGGCCACCCAAGGCTGCACGGGATCGGGTGCGTACCCGCCCGCGCCGTCGGGGCGCAGCCGCACGTACGCGCCCGCCGCGAGGTCGCTGCCCGTCCGCTCGAGCGTGCCGACGAGCCGGTCGAGCGCGTCGGGCATCATCACATCGTCGGCGTCGAGGAAGCCGACGAACGGCGTGCGAACGAGGTCCAGGCCTGTGTTCCGGGCTGCGCCGAGGCCGGCGCGCCGAGGGTGGTGAACGACCTGGAAGCGCGGATCGGTCGCCGCGGCCGCGTCGAAGATCGCGCCTGTCGCATCCGCCGATCCGTCGTCGACGAGCACGGCGGTCCAGTCGCCGCGGGACTGTGCCGAGAGCGAGTCGATCGCCGCGCGCGCATACGGTGCGACGTCGAAGCCCGGGACGATGACCGTGACGGCGGCGGAGTTCACCCGGTCGATGCTACTGCCGCGACGGATGCCGCCACGTCGGCCGCGAGCTGCCGCGGATCGAGCCGCGCGTCGCGCGGGAATGTGATGCGCACGGCCGTCTGCGCGAGCGGTGGGGCGATGCCGAGCGCGACGAGCACGTGCGAGGGCTCGTCGCTGCCGGCCGCGCACGCCGAGCCGCTCGAGCTCACGATGCCGCGCCGTTCGAGTTCGAGCAGGACGGTTTCGCCGCTCGTGCCCGCGAAGGTGAAGCTCGCCGTGCCCGCGAGGCGGTGCACGGGATGCCCCGTGAGACGTGCCGAGGGGATGCTCGCGAGGACGGCGGCGATGAACGCGTCGCGCAGGGCCTGCACCCGTGCGGCCGATTCGAGTCGCTCAGCCTCAGCGAGCTCGAGCGCCGTGGCCAATCCGACGGCGCCCGCGACATCCTGAGTGCCGCTGCGGCGCCCGCCCTCCTGACCGCCGCCGTGAAGAAGCGGCTCGAGGGGGATGCGCCCGCGCACCGCGAGAGCGCCGATGCCCTTCGGCGCGCCGAGTTTGTGCCCCGCGATCGAGAGGGCGTCGGCGCCCGTGTCATCCAAGGGCAGCCATCCGGCGGCCTGGACGGCATCGAGATGGATCGGGACGCCCCGCGAGCGCGCGACGGCGGCGAGGGACGCGACATCCTGCACCGTGCCTACCTCGTTGTTGGCGTAGCCCACGGTCACGAGCGCCGTGTCGTCGCGCAGGGCCGCGGCCAGCGACTCGGGCGAGAGACGTGCCGTGTCATCGACCGGTACCAGGGTCGTCTCGACGCCGTGCAGGCGCTCGAGATACCGGACCGATTCGAGCACCGATTCGTGCTCAATGGGCGTCGTGACGATGTGTCGCCCGGCGGCGGCGAGCGTGATGCCCTTGATCGCGAGGTTGTTGGCCTCGGTGCCGCCCGAGGTGAAGACGACGTCCGAGGCCCGCATCCCGAGCACCCGCGCAACCCGGCGACGGGCGTCGGCGAGGGCGTCGGCGGCGGCCTCGCCGACCGTGTGGTGACTCGACGGGTTGCCGTATCCGTGCGTGAGGTGCGGCACCATCGCCTCGAGGACCTCCCGGCGCACCGGCGTCGTCGCGGCGTTGTCGAGGTAGTGCACGGTCAGGGCGCGTCCATGCGCACGTCCAGCCCTAGATCGAGCGCGCGCGCCGAGTGGGTGAGGGCGCCGACCGAGATGACGTCGACTCCGGTCTCGGCGATGGCGCGCACCGTACCGAGGTCGACGCCGCCCGAGGCCTCGACCGTCGCGCGGCCCGCGACGCGTGCGACACCCGTACGCAGGTCGTCGAGCGAGAAGTTGTCGAGCATGATCGTGCCGATGTCCGCCGCGAGCACGGGTTCGATCTGGTCGAGGCGGTCGACCTCGACCTCGATGTGCGTCGTGTGGGGGAGTAGGTCCTTGGCGGCGCGGAGGGCGTCGGTGACCGAGCCGCCGAGCATCGCGAGGTGGTTGTCCTTTGCCATGACGGCGTCCGAGAGCGAGGCCCGGTGGTTGCGACCGCCGCCGTCGCGCACGGCCTTGCGCTCGAAAGCGCGCAGCCCGGGCGTCGTCTTCCGCGTATCGGCGATGCGGGCCCCCGTGTGCGCGACTTCGGCGACGTAGCGGCCGGTCAGGGTCGCGATGCCGGACATGCGCTGCACGAAGTTGAGTCCGATGCGCTCGGCCTGCAGCACGCCGCGGGCGGGGCCCGTCACGACGGCGAGCACGGCGCCCGGCTCGAACCACTCGCCATCTTCGACGACGAGCTGCACCTGGATGCGGGGGTCGGTGAGGGTGAAGGCGGCGGCGAAGACGTCGCCGCCGCTGAAGAGACCGGCCTCGCGGGCGACGAGGTCGGCGCGGGCCGTCGCGGCTTCGGTGATGAGGGTCTGGCTCGTGAGGTCTCCCCACGGCGCGTCCTCCTCCAGCGCGGCGGCGACGACGCGGTTGATCGTGACGGGGCTCAACACGGAACGGCCTCCTGCAGGTGGGGTACGTCGATCAGCGCGGACGTGCTGATCGCTGGGGTGCTCGGGGGGTCGGCGTCGGCGCGGAAGTGCGCTCCGACCGACTCGCTGCGGTCCATGGCCGCCTCGACGAGCGCCGAACCCACGACGAGCAGATTCTCGTCTTCGAAGTCGGCGACGGTGTCGGGTGTGCGGCGCTCGCCGCTCCACGTCGCGAGGACGGCGGAGGCGCGTCCGAGACCGTCCGCCGTGCGCGCGAGTCCCGCGCACTCCCACATGAGTCGCTGAAGAGCCGTGCGCGAGAACGGCTGCGCGGCGCGGGGTTCTCCGGTCTCAGGGTACGCGGGCGCGGAGCGGGTCCTCGCGGAGCGCGCCTGCGACGCACGCGGCCACGCGCCCGATGCCGCGTCGCTGTGGACGGCGTCGGCGACACGCGCGCCGAAGACGGCACCCTCGAGGAGCGAGTTCGAGGCGAGGCGGTTGGCGCCGTGGACTCCGGTGCGGGCGACCTCGCCGACGGCGTAGAGCGCGGGGATCGAGGTGCGCCCGAAGAGGTCGGTCGTGACTCCGCCCATCAGGTAGTGCGCGGCCGGGGTCACGGGAACGGGCGTCCGCGCCCAGTCGATGCCGCGCGCACGCAGCGCGGCGTCGATCGTCGGGAACCGTCGCGCGAGGAATGCCGCCCGCGCCTCTGGATCCGCCGAGTGCAGGTGCGTCGCATCGAGGAAGACCGGTCGGCCGCCCTGCCCGTCCATCCGTCGCGCGATCGCCCGCGCGACGACATCCCGCGGTGCGAGCTCGCCTCGAGGGTGCGCGTCGAAGGCGAAGCGCCTGCCGTCTTCATCGATGAGGGTGGCGCCCTCGCCGCGCACCGCCTCGGAGATCAGGAACGCGTCGGCACCGCCGATCACGGTGGGGTGGAACTGGAAGAACTCCAGGTCGTCCACGAGGGCGCCCGCGCGCAGCGCCGCCGCGATCCCGTCGCCGGTTGCGACCGGAGGGTTGGTCGTGTGCGCATACAGGCAGCCCGCCCCGCCGGTCGCGAGCACGACGGCGTCCGCTGCGAGGACATCGCGTCGGGGGGGCGGCGACGCGCTGCCGACGAGCAGCTCGACCCCGCGCACACGCCCGGACTCGACGACGAGGTCGACCAGGAAGGCGTGCTCGACCACGCGGACGTCGGTGCCGCGCAGCCGCGCGACGAGGGCCGACTCGATCGCTGTGCCCGTGGCATCCCCGCCCGCATGCAGGATGCGCGGATACGAGTGCGCCGCCTCGAGGCCCTTGACGAAGACGCCGTCGTCGCCGCGGTCGAACACGACGCCGGCCGCGATCAGTTCTCGGATGCGCGCCGGGCCCTCTTCGACGAGCACCCGCACGGCGACGGGGTCGCACAGTCCGGCTCCCGCGGTGAGTGTGTCGGCGATGTGGTCCTCGACGCGGTCGTCGTCGAACATGACCCCCGCGATGCCCCCCTGTGCGAAGCGCGTGTTGGCGTGCTCGAGCTCGTCTTTCGTCACGAGGGTGACACGGCAGCCGTGGGCGGCGGCGCGCTCCGCGGCCGTGAGCCCGGCGATGCCGCTGCCGACCACGATGACGTGCGGCGACCCTTCGGCCGTCCGAGTCGCGCGGGCGGCGGGATGGTCGTGGGTCATCGGGCCGGGGGTTTGGCCGCCAGCATCCGCTCGAGGGAGATGCGAGCGGGATCGGCGACGTCGGCGGGGACGGTGATCCGGTTGACGACCTCACCGGCGACGAGTCCCTCGAGCACCCATGCGAGGTACCCGGGGTGGATGCGGTACATCGTCGAGCACGGGCAGATGACCGGGTCGAGGCAGAAGATCTCATGCTGCGGGTTGGCGGCGGCGAGGCGCTGCACGAGGTTGACCTCGGTGCCGATCGCGAAGGTCGTCGGCGTCGTCGCTGCTTCGATCGCGCGCCGGATGTAGTCGGTCGAGCCGGCTTCGTCGGCCGCGTCGACGACCTCCATGGGGCACTCGGGGTGCACGATCACGCGGACCCCCGGGTGCTCGGCGCGCGCCTGGTCGATCTGGTCGACGGTGAACCGGCGGTGCACCGAGCAGAAGCCGTGCCACAGGATCACCCGGGCCTCCTCGAGCTCGTCGACGGATGAGCCGCCGAGAGGCTTGCGCGGATTCCACATCGGCATCTGCTCCAGAGGAACGCCCATCGCCTTGGCGGTGTTGCGGCCGAGGTGCTGATCGGGGAAGAACAGCACGCGGCGCCCGCGCGCGAACGCCCACTCCAGCACCGTCCGCGCGTTCGATGACGTGCATACGATGCCGCCGTGGCGCCCGACGAATCCCTTGATCGCCGCCGACGAGTTCATATACGTGACGGGGATGACCGGCACCCGGCCTTCGTCGTCGACCGCCTCGAGGTCGCCGTAGACGTCTGAGAGCTGCTCCCAGCACTCCTCGACCTGGTCGATGTCGGCCATGTCCGCCATCGAGCATCCCGCGGCGAGGTTCGGCAGGATGACGGCCTGCTCGGGGCGCGACAGCAGGTCGGCGGTCTCGGCCATGAAGTGCACGCCGCAGAAGACGATCGCCTCTGCTTCGGGATGCTCCAGGGCGGCGCCTGCGAGCTGGAACGAGTCGCCCACGTAGTCGGCGTGACGGACGACCTCTTCGCGCTGGTAGAAGTGACCCAGCACGACGACGCGGTCGCCGAGCGCCTGCTTCGCGGCGCGGATGCGGGAGTGCAGCTCGTCGTCGGACGCCTCGCGGTACTGCGCGGGCAGCTCGCCCTGGCGCGGCGCGCCCGTCGGGATGACATCGCCCATCGACGAGCCGGGGCCGTAACCCGGTCGGTCATCGAACGACCACGGGCCGGCGGCGAGGTCCGTGCTGCACGTGTCACCGCTCGAGGTGCCCGAGACGATGTCCTGGATGAGGTGATCGACAGATGCGTCGAGCTCGCGACGCGGCTGCAGGGTGATGTTGACGGCGGGCATGTCGGGTGTCCGTTCGGGTCGGGTCAGTCGCGAGCACCGAGCGGACCGCGATCGGTCAGCTCGACGTCTCGGTTGTAGCGGTACAGCCGGGCGGGGCGGTGGCTGCCGGTGCGAAAGCGGTCGGTCGGCAGCAGCGTGCCGGAGTTCTCGACCTGGCGTCGGAAGTTCGCGGGATCCAGACGCCGGTCGAGGATCGACTCGTAGACCTCGCGCAGCTCGGCGAGGGTGAATTCGTCGGCGAGCAGGCCGTGCGCGATGCGGCTGTAGCCGACCTTGTTGCGCAGCCGCCACAGGGCATAGTCGATGATCTCGCTGTGGTCGAATGCCAGCGGGGGGAGGGAAGCAGCGTCGAACCAGCCGACGTTCTCGGGGTCGTGCACGGCGGGGTCGACGAGTCCTGTCGCGGCGTCGTCGGCGCGCAGCAGCGCCCAGTAGACGATCGAGACGACGCGGCTCGGGGAGCGGTCGACGGCGCCGAACGCGTACAGCTGCTCGAGATAGCTCGGCGCCAGTCCCGTGGTCTCTGCGAGAGTGCGTGATGCGGCGGCATCCAGGCTCTCCGTGACGTCGAGCCAGCCCCCGGGAAGAGCCCACAGGCCGGCATAGGGGTCCCGCGTGCGGCGCACGAGCGGCAGCGCCAGCGACGGGTGGCCGTCACCGGGCGGTCGGCGAAGCGTGAAGATGACGGTCGAGACGGCGACGCGCGTCGCGTCGTCGGTGACGCCCGAGGTCGCGGGACCTGTGGTCTCTCGTGTTCGTGTCATCATGACCCTAACTTCCGGTGCGATCTTAGAGTCACGGTGACACGAACGCAAACCGGCGCTCTGTCAGACGAGGTGTTTACGCTGGTGCGCAGAGAGGGGACGCCTGTGATCATCGTCGACATCGTGCTCGTCGTGCTGCTCGTCGCGGCGCTGGTCGGCGGCGTGCGGCGCGGTTTCTTCGCGAGCGTCGGAACCCTCGCGGGGCTCGTCGCGGGCGGCATCGCCGCGTTCTGGCTCACCCCGCTCGTGAGCGCCTGGGTGCCGTCCTCGGCGTGGCGCGGTGTCGCCGTGCTGGGCTCGGTCGTCGGCCTGCTCATCGTCGGCGCCGTCGTCGGGTCGGCGATCGGCTCGGCGCTGCGCTCGGGCACCGACCGGCTCAAGCTGCGCGGCATCGAACGCTTCCTCGGTGGCGTGGCGAGCGTCGTGGTGGCCGGCCTCGCGCTCGTGCTCGTGACCCCCGCGGTGTCGGCCGTCGGCATTCCGGGCATCTCCACCGCGGTCGCGTCCTCGCGCGTGCTGCAGGCACTCGACGCACTGACCCCCGCGCCCGTCGACGCGGCGCTGGCCGAGCTGCGATCCACCGTGCTCGATGACGGCCTGCCGCGTCTGGGCGACCTGCTCGGTCCCGGAGTCGCGCAGCCGGCTCCACCGGTCGCTCTCGACGATCCGGCGCTGCAGCGGGCAGCGGCATCCGTGGCCCGCGTCTCGGGCACGGCCTACTCGTGCGGGATCAGTGCGACCGGCAGCGGCTTCGTCGTCGCGCCCGATCGCGTCGTGACGAACGCGCACGTCGTCGCGGGCGTCGACGTGCCCATCGTGGAACTTCCCGGCCAGGCGGCGCGAGAGGGCCGGATCGTCTACTTCGACCCGGTCGACGACCTGGCCGTCATCGCCGTCGACGACCTCGGTGCGGAGGCGCTGCCGCGCTCGCCGACTCTCGCCCCGGGCGCGGCCGCCGCCGTGCAGGGATACCCGCACGGCGGGCCCTTCACGTCGAACCCCGCGAGCGTGCTGTCGGTCGGCACCGTGCCGGTCGCCGACATCCACGACGAAGGGCTCACGCCCCGCGAGGTGTACGCGCTGCAGGCCAGCGTGCGGCCGGGAAACTCCGGCGGACCGCTCCTCACCGCCGGCGGCGAGGTCGCGGGGGTCGTGTTCGCGCGCGCCGAGGGCGATGACACGCGCGGCTACGCCATGACGATGGCCGAGCTCGCCCCGGTCGCCGAGGCCGCACCCGACTACGCCACGGCCGTCTCATCGGGCAGGTGTGTCGGGTGAGGCCGCTATGCTGTCGAGGTAATTGAAGACAGGCCGCATGACGTGTGCGGGAGAGCCCCGATCCGGCGACGGAGCGGGCACCGAAGGAGCAAGCCTCCCCGCCAATCTCTCAGGTCCGCGTACCGCTCACGTCCGGCCGCTCTGGAGAGTGATGCGCGCGTGCTGCCTGGCACGCATCCGCCGAAGGAGAAAACCGGCCCCGCCGGCGAAGCTCTCAGGCCCATGACAGAGGGGGAGTTCCCTGGACGTCGGTGGACGGCGTCCGCCCGACAGTTCGACGGGAGAACTCATGTCAGACCTACGCTCGACTCCGCTCCGAGGGCGCCACGAGGCGCTCGGAGCGACCTTCACGGATTTCGGCGGATGGTCGATGCCCGTCCGCTACACGTCCGATCTCGCCGAGCACCATGCCGTGCGCTCGGCGGCCGGGATCTTCGACATCTCGCACATGGCGCAGTTCCGTGTGACGGGGCCCGTACGCGAGGACTTCCTCGCGTACGCGCTCGCGTTCGACCCGACCAAGCTCGCGCTGTCGAAGGCGAAGTACACGATGGTGCTCGCCCCGACGGGCGGCATCGTCGACGACCTCATCGTGACGCGCACCGCGCCCGAAGAGTTGCTGCTCGTGGCCAACGCGGGCAACCGCGACGCCGTGCGCGCCGCGCTGCAGGACCGCCGCGAGGGGTTCGACGTCGAGATCCTCGAGACCGACGACGCGCTCATCGCCGTCCAGGGCCCGCACGCACAGCAGATCCTGCGCACGACGGCAGGCCTCGTCCACGATGACGCCGTCGCGCTCGGCCACACGCTCGAATCGCTGCCGTATTACACCGCGATGGCCATGCGATTCGGTTCCGGCACGGTTCTCGTCAGCCGCACGGGCTACACGGGCGAGGACGGCTTCGAGATGAGCGTCGCCGCGTCCGACGCGGGCGCCCTGTGGGATGCGCTCGTTGCCGCCGGCGAGCCCCTCGGCCTCGTTCCCGCCGGTTTGGCGGCGCGCGACACCCTGCGCCTCGAAGCGGGGATGCCGCTCTACGGCCACGAGCTGACGCTGGACGTCGTGCCGGCACAGGCCGGCCTGGGGCGCGTCGTGCCCCTGAAGACCAAGGCCGCTGATTTCGTGGGCCGCTCGGCGCTCGAGAGCGTCGTCGCCTCGGCTGCCCCCGTGCTCGTCGGGCTCGTCTCAGAGGGGCGTCGCGCGGGCCGCGCCGGCTATGCCGTGTTGCACGGCGACGCGCCCGTCGGCGAGATCACCTCGGGCGCACTCAGCCCCACCCTCGGGTATCCGATCGCCATGGCGTACGTCGCGCCCGGCGTGAGCGAGCCCGGAACCGAACTGTCCATCGACGTGCGCGGAACCCGCATCCCCGCGACCGTCACCGCCCTGCCCTTCTATCGGAGAAACTCGTGACCGACATCAACAGCCTCCAGTACACCGCCGAGCACGAGTGGATCGCCCTGGACGGGGATCTTGCGACGGTCGGCATCACCGACTACGCCGCCGAGAAGCTCGGCGACGTCGTCTTCGTCGAACTGCCCGACCAGGGCTCCGCCGTCCAAGGCGGCACGATCGTCGGCGAGATCGAGTCGACGAAGTCGGTTGGCGAGCTCTACGCTCCGCTCACCGGCGAGATCGTCGAGGCCAATCAGGCCGTCGTCGATGACCCGTCGCTGGTCAACTCCGACCCCTACGGCGCGGGCTGGCTGCTGAAGATCCGCGTCGCCGCGCCGACGACCGACGGCCTGCTCGACCGTGAGGCCTACGTCGCTCTCACAGGCGGCGCCGAATGACGGGCGCGTTCGCGGCGAGGCATGTCGGAACGGATGCCGCGGCGCAGCGAGCCATGCTCGACGAGCTCGGGTACGACTCGCTCGAGGCTCTCGTGCAGACCGCCGTCCCGGCATCCATCCACGTCTCACCGCGCGAGACGAGCGACATCCCCGCGGCGGCGACCGAGGCCCAGGCCCTCGCCGAGCTGCGAGGGCTCGCGTCGCAGAACCGCGCCGCCCGGCCCATGATCGGGCTCGGCTATTACGACACCTTCACGCCGTCGGTCATCACGCGCAACGTGCTCGAGAACCCGTCGTGGTACACGGCCTACACGCCCTACCAGCCCGAGATCTCGCAGGGTCGCCTCGAGGCGCTCATCAACTTCCAGACGATGGTGACCGACCTCACGGGCCTCGCGACGGCCAACGCGTCGATGCTCGACGAGTCGACCGCCGTCGTCGAGGGGATGCTGCTCGCCCGGCGCGCATCGAAGTCGCGCTCCCACGTCTTCGTCGTCGACGCGGACGCCCTGCCGCAGACGAAGGCGCTCCTGCGCGCGCGTGCCGGCGCTGTCGGCGTCGAACTCGTCGAGCTCGCGCTCGCCGACGGCGCGGCGCTGCCTGACGACCTCTTCGGTGCGTTCGTGCAGTACCCCGGTGCATCCGGTCGCGTGTGGGACCCGTCGGGAGTCATCGACGCGGCGCACGTCGCCGGCGGACTGGTCGTTGTCGCCGCCGACCTGCTCGCGCTCACGCTGCTGCGCTCGCCCGGTTCGCTCGGAGCCGATGTCGCCGTCGGCACGACGCAGCGCTTCGGCGTGCCGCTCGGCTTCGGGGGCCCGCATGCGGGCTACATGGCCGTGCGGTCGGGTCTCGAGCGTCAGCTGCCCGGGCGCCTCGTAGGCGTGTCGGTGGATGCCGCGGGTCAGCCCGCGTACCGCCTGTCGCTGCAGACCCGGGAACAGCACATCCGGCGCGAGAAGGCGACGTCGAACATCTGCACGGCACAGGTGCTGTTGGCCGTCATGGCCGCGATGTACGCCGTCTACCACGGACCCGACGGGCTCAAGGCGATCGCGACGGACGTCGCGAAGAAGGCCGAGGCCCTCGCGGAGCGGCTGCGTTCGTACGGTCTCTCGGTGCGGTCCGACTCGTTCTTCGACACGATCCGCGTCGTCACGCCGGGACCGTCGCGCCGCGTCATCGATCGCGCACGCGAGCGGGGGTACCAGCTGTTCTGGGCCGACGACGCGACGATCGGCATCTCGGTCGACGAGACGACGACCGACGAAGACCTCGCGGCCGTCGCGTGGGCGTTCGGCCTGCCCGAGGGGGAGTTCCTGGGAGCGGGCGAGCAGGGCGAGCGCGCCGTGCCGTTCGCGGATGCGGCGCCCCTGTCCGCAGTGCCGGCCTCGCTCCTGCGCGATGACGAGTACCTGACGCATCCCGTCTTCTCATCGCACCGCTCCGAGACGGCGATGATGCGGTACCTCAAGCAGCTCGCCGACCGCGACTACGCGCTGGATCGCGGCATGATCCCGCTCGGATCGTGCACCATGAAGCTCAACGCCGCGACGGAGATGGCTGCGATCTCGTGGCCGGAGTTCGCGCGCGTGCATCCGTTCGCTCCCGAAGCCGACGTGCGCGGCTATCTCGCGCTCATCGAGCAGCTCGAGACGTGGCTGGCCGAGGTGACGGGGTACGACGCCGTCTCACTGCAGCCCAACGCGGGGTCGCAGGGCGAGCTTGCCGGGCTCATGGCGATCCGCGCCTATCACCGCGCGCACGGCGACACCGAGCGCACGGTGTGCCTCATCCCGTCGTCGGCGCACGGCACCAACGCGGCCTCCGCGGTCCTCGCCGGCATGAAGGTCGTCGTCGTCGCGTGCGACGAGGCGGGCAACGTCGACCTCGCGGATCTGCGCGCCAAGATCGCCGCGCACGCCGACGAGCTGTCGGCGCTCATGATCACGTACCCCTCGACGCACGGGGTGTACGAGCACGATGTGCTCGAGATCACGCAGGCCGTGCACGACGCGGGCGGACAGGTCTACGTCGACGGGGCCAACCTCAACGCGCTGCTCGGGTTCGCCCGGTTCGGCGACCTCGGCGGCGACGTGTCGCACCTCAACCTGCACAAGACGTTCGCGATCCCGCACGGCGGGGGAGGTCCCGGTGTCGGGCCGGTCGCAGCCAAGGCGCATCTCGCGCCGTATCTGCCGTCGCATCCGTTCTCGCAGCGCAAGGACCACGCCGGTGGGTTCGTCTTCGACGGCGGTCCGATCTCGGCTGCGCCGCAGGGCTCGGCCGGCATCCTCCCGATCTCGTGGGCCTACGTGCGCATGATGGGCGCAGCAGGGCTGCGCGAGGCGACGGCGGCTGCCGTCCTGTCGGCGAACTACATCGCCGCGCGCCTGCGCGAGCACTTCCCCGTGCTCTACACGGGCGAGGGCGGACTCGTCGCGCACGAGTGCATCCTCGACCTGCGGCCTCTGCGCGAAGCGACCGGCATCACGGTCGACGACGTCGCGAAGCGGCTGATCGACTACGGCTTCCACGCGCCGACGATGTCGTTCCCCGTCGCGGGGACCCTCATGGTCGAGCCGACGGAGTCCGAAGACCTCGCCGAGATCGAGCGGTTCATCGAGGCCATGATCGCGATCAAGGCCGAGGCCGACGCGGTCGCGGCGGGTCGTTGGCCCGCAGAGGACAACCCGCTCGTGAATGCGCCGCACACGGCGGCGTCGGTGATCGAGGGGGAGTGGACGCACCCGTACACGCGTGCCGAGGCGGTCTACCCCGTGCGATCTCTCGTGCGCACGAAGTACTGGCCTCCCGTGCACCGCATCGACCAGGCGTACGGCGACCGCAACCTCGTGTGCGCCTGCCCGCCGATCGAGGCCTTCGCCTGACGCCACCCGGCCGATACGCCAACGGCGCCCCGAGACCGTGGGGTCACCCGCGGTCTCGGCGCGCCGTTCGCCGTTTCACCGGCGAGGTGCGCCGGGGCCGCGGTCAGGCGAAGAGGGCGGGCCAGAGGACGACCGCGAGCGGATAGCCGACGAAGGCCACGATGTCGATGACGGTGTGGGCGATGACGAGCGGCATGACGCGACCCCAGCGGCGGTAGCACCAGCCGAACACGATGCCCATGACGAAGTTGCCGATGATCGCGCCGAAACCCTGGTAGGCGTGATACCCCGCACGCAGGGCGGCGGTCGCGAGGATGATCGTCCACCAGCCCCACCCCAGGCGCCGCAGGCGATCGAACAGGTAGGCCACGAAGATGACCTCTTCGGTCAGTCCCGCTCGCACCGCGGCCAGCACGAGGAGCGGAACCGTCCACCACGCGGCATCCAGCGGCGACGCCTGCACCTGCATCGTGATGCCCAGTGCGCGGCCGATCGCATAGAGCGCCAGGCCCGGCACACCGATGAGGGCCGCGAGCAGGAGGCCACGGCCCAGGTCGCCGCCGAAGCGCCGGAAATCGAGCCCGATCCGCCGCAGCGCGTTCGTGCCGGGTTCCCACAGCAGGAACACGACCAACGCCACGAGACAGAGGCCGAAGAACACGGACAGCAGCTGATAGACGGCGTCCCAGATCGCCACCTCGTCACGCGCCGGGTTCAGCTGCGTCTGCTGATCCCCGATCGGAGTCGGGCGCAGGAGGGCCCGCACGAGGGAGAGCACCGAATACACGGCGGACTGCCCGACAGTGATGGCCAGGACGAGCCCGATCTCCCACTTCGTCCGCGTTCGCCGCGGACCCCCACCGAGCATCTTGACGGGGCGATCGGTGTGCACCTTGTCAAGAATGTCACACCGCGGTTACGCGGAGTCAAGGATCTGTAACGGTTTCCACAGCCCGTTTGCGGGGGTCCCGAGGCGTGCTTACTGTGTCCGTGTCCGTGTCCGGGTTTCACATACCGGGCACTCAACCTTGCACAGGAGGAAATGTGACTATTCAGATCCGGCGCTCTCGCGCCGTGGCGGTCGGGGGTGCGGTCGCGATCGCGGCTCTCGTGCTCGCCGGCTGCACCACCGACGGCGGTGGCAACAACGACGAGACCCCCGAAACCCAGGGCGGCACGATCACGATCGCGACCACCAACGCGTTTACCTCGTTCAATGGCGACACCCCCGAGGCGAACCTCGACACCAACGGCATGGTCGGTTATCTGACCGGTGTCAGCGGCGGTCTCGGCCTCGGCGGATTCGTCCGTCTGGACCAGGACTACAGCCTGCTCAAGAACGAAGGCTTCGGCACGTACGAGCGGATCTCGGAAGACCCGCTGACCGTGCAGTACACCCTCAAGGAGGGCCTGAAGTGGTCCGACGGCGAGCCGATCACCGCTGACGACATGCTCGTGAGCTGGGTCGTCAACTCGGGGTACTTCAACGACGCCATCATCGACCCCGCGACGGGCGATGTCACCAACGGCGGCACGCAGTACTTCTCGCTCGCCGGCAGCACGGCGGGCCTGGACACGACCTCGTACCCCGAGATCGGCGACGACAACCTGTCGATGACGATCACCTACGACACCCCCTACGTCGACTGGGAGCTGATCAACCCGATCGGCAAGCCCGCTCACGTGCTCGCCGAGAAGGCCGGTGTGTCGCTCGAGGAGTTCATCTCGACCATCGAAGAGATGCCTCAGGGTGACGTCGACGCTCCCGTCGACCCGAACCCCGTCCTGAAGGCGGCCGCCGACTTCTGGAACACGGGCTACGACGTGACGGCCATGCCGACCGACGAGAGCCTCCTCGTCGCGAGCGGACCGTTCATCGTGACCGACTTCGTTCCGGAGTCGAGCATCACTCTCGAGAAGAACCCGGAGTACACCGGTGACCTGGCGCCCTCGTACGACCAGCTCATCATGCGCTTCATCGGCGACTCGAACGCGCAGGTCACGGCCCTTCAGAACGGTGAGGTCAACGCGATCTACCCGCAGGCCTCGGCTGACACGCTGACGGCACTCGACAACGCCGGCGCCACGATCCACGCGGGCGACCAGCTGTCGTACGACCACCTCGACCTGAACTTCACGGGCGTGTTCGCTGACGCGAACGTGCGCGAGGCGTTCATGAAGACGATCCCGCGTCAGCAGATCCTCGAATCGATCATCACCCCCGTCAACCCCGACGCCGGTGTGCTCAACTCGCAGATCTTCCTGCCCACGGATGCCGCCTACGCCGACGCCGTCGCAGCCAGTGGCTACGACGCGTACGACGAGCCGGACATCGAGGGCGCCAAGGAGCTCCTCGCAGGCGCGACGCCGACAGTGCGCATCCTCTACAACACCAACAACCCCAACCGTGTCGACAGCTTCCGCGCCATCCAGCAGTCGGCTCAGGAGGCGGGCTTCGTGATCGAGGACGCCGGCTCGCCCGACTGGAGCTCGCTCCTGGGCAGCGGCAGCTACGACGCGTCCATCTTCGGTTGGATCTCGCCCGGTGCCGGCAACGCCGCACTTCCGCAGATCTTCAAGAACGGCGGGGGCGGTAACTACAACAACTACAACAACGCCGAGGTCAACGCTCTGGCGGACGAGAGCCAGGTCACGCTGGACGACGATCGCCTGACGGAGATCAAGATCGAGATCGACGCCGCCACCGCGGCCGACTTCTACGGTCTGCCTCTGTTCCAGCTGCCGGGTCTGTTCGCCGACAACGGCTCGGTCACCGGTATCGAGCACTTCGGCGGCCAGACGGGTATCGTCTGGAACGCGCAGGAGTGGACGCTCGCGGGCTGATGCCCCGGGCATGACACCCGTGTGACAACAGCGAGGCGCCGGAGTCTTCTACGGCTCCGGCGCCTCAGCCGTCGCATGACACAGCCTGTCGGAGCGGCCTGGCCGCCTCGACCTGATCGAAGGAGACTGGGCACCCCATGGTGGGATTCGTCCTCAGGCGCATCGCCGTCTCGATCCTCGTACTGCTCGCGGCATCCTTCTTGATGTACGTGCTCGCGGCGAACTCCGGCAACCCGCTGCAGGATCTCGAGGGAAGCAACGCGCCCAACCGGGATCAGCTCATCGCGGCGCGGGTCAACGCGCTCGATCTGGATGTGCCTCCTGTGCTGCGCTACTTCCTGTGGCTCGGCGGCGCCGCCCAGTGCCTCATCCCGTTCGTCGGCACGTGTGACCTCGGGATGACGATCTCGAACGCCGCCGTCACCGACATCCTGCCGCCGGCCATGGCGTCGACGCTGCAGCTCGTGACCGCCGCCTTCCTCATCGCCATCGTGCTCGGGGTCGCCGTCGGCATCGTCACCGCCTTGCGCCAGTACAGCGGCTTCGACTTCAGTGTCACCCTGCTGAGCTTCTTCCTGTACTCGCTGCCCTCGTTCCTCATCGCGGTGCTGCTCAAGGAATTCCTCGCGATCGGATTCAACAACTTCCTGCAATCGGCGACGACCATCCCACCCTTGGTCATCGTGCTCGTCTCCATCGTCAGCGCCGTCGTCTGGCAGGCGATGATCGGGGGCCCAGTGCGTCGCCGCGTCGTCATCGCCGTCGCCTCCGGTGGTGTCACGGCCGCTCTCCTCATCTACTTCGACATCTCGGATTGGTTCCGCCAGCCCGGACTCGGCCCCGTGGGCCTCTTTCTGCTCATCGGCGGAACGGTCGTCCTGACCACGGCGCTGCTGGCGGGCCTCGAGAACCGCCGCGCCCTCATGATCGCCGCGCTCAACGGCGCGATCGCCTACGTCTGCTACTTCACTCTGCAGGGCCTGTTCGACGTGTCGACGCTCGGCACCCTCATCATCCTCGGACTGCTCGCGCTCGGCGTCGGCATCGGATCGGGGCTGCTTCTGGGTGGGCCCGACCGGGGCATGGCGGCCCGCATCGGCGGCATCGTCGCCTTCATCTCGAGCGCCTTCGTCGTGCTCGACCGCTACATGCAGTCGTGGCCTGAGTACATGGCCAACCCGCGCATCAACGGCCGCCCCATCGCGACCGTCGGCGCGAGCACGCCCGGCTTCTCCGGCGACGTCTGGTTGACGGGCATCGACAGCTTCACCCATCTGCTGCTGCCGACCGTCGCCCTGCTGCTGATCTCTTTCGCGGGCTACACGCGGTACGCCCGCGCGGGCCTGCTCGAAGTGATGAACCAGGACTACATCCGCACGGCTCGTGCCAAGGGTCTGCCCGAGCGCACCGTCGTCATGCGGCACGCCCTGCGCAACATGCTGATCCCCATCGTCACCCTCATCGCGACCGACGTCGGCGCGCTGTTGGGCGGCGCCGTCATCACTGAACGGGTCTTCGCGATCAGCGGCATGGGCTCGCTGTTCGTGCTGGGCATCCAACGCGTGGACGTCAACCCGGTCATGGGCTACTTCCTCGTCATCGCGATCACCGCGATCGTCTTCAACTTCCTCGCCGACCTCGCCTACGCGGCGCTCGATCCTCGAGTGCGGGTGGCCGCATGATCGCCGAGAACCGCTCCTCCTGGGAGGTCATCCGATGAGCCAGCAGATTCTGCCCGAACCGCCGACCCCGCACGCCCCACCGCACGATGAGGACACGGTGGGAGTGAGCCAGGGACGGCTCATCCTGCGTCGCTTCTTCGCAAACCGGGTATCGGTGGTCTCCGGCATCCTGTTCCTGTTCATCGTGGTGTTCTCGATCTCTGCGATCGGCATGGGCCCCATCCCGGGCTGGTGGCACCACAACTACACGACGCTCAACGCGCAGCAGAACGGCGGCGCCCCGACGATCTCGCTCATCCCGCACTGGCTCGGCGGCGCCGGCATCTCGCTCGGCGAGCACCCTTTCGGGCAGGACCGCATCGGCATCGACTACTTCGCGATGACGATGCGCGGCATCCAGAACTCGATCGTGGTGATGTTCGTCATCTCGATCGTCGGCACGATCGTCGGCACCGTCATCGGTGCGATCGCGGGCTACTACCGCGGCATCGTCGACTCGATCCTCATGCGGATCACCGACGTCTTCATCGTCATCCCCGTGCTCGTCATCGGCGCCGTCGTCGGCCGCGCGACGGGGGGCCTCGGTGTCTGGCCGCTCGCGTTCTTTCTCGCGATGGTGTCCTGGATGACAATCGCGCGTCTCGTGCGGGGCGAGTTCCTCACGCTGCGCGAACGTGAATTCGTCGAGGCGGCACGGGTCGCGGGCGCCAGCGATGCCCGCATCATCTTCAAGCACATCCTGCCCAACGCGATCGGCGTCGTGATCGTCGCGGCGACACTGCTGGCGGCGGCGGCCATCCTGCTCGAGACGGCCCTGAGCTATCTCGGCCTCGGTGTGCGCCCGCCGGATGTGTCGCTCGGCTTCATCATCTCGGACAACCAGTCCGCGTTCCAGACGCGACCGTGGCTGTTCTGGTGGCCCGCGACCTTCATCGTGCTTCTCGCGCTGCTCATCAACTTCGTCGGCGACGGCCTGCGCGACGCCTTCGACCCGCGCCAGAAGCGCTTCTCGCTGCGGCGCACGAAGGAGCCCGTCGAGAGTCGGCGGGACCGCTCATGACGAGCGCCTCAGATCAGCAGCGCTGCACACACGAGTCCCGCGGCGCCGGCGACGATCGCCGCGACCGACAGCGTGCGCGGGCTCACGGCGACGGGCGTCGCGTCCGCGACACCGGCCTCGATGCGGCCTGCACGCAGACCCTCCTGCCACCGACCGCGCACGAGATCGGCGGCGCGGCCCGAGTCGGTCGTCGGCAGATCCGACGGGCGGATGCCGGGAGCCGAGGTCTCTTCGGATCGCCGGTGTGCGCGCGCAGCGCGCACACCCGCCATGGCGCCCGGGGCCGGTGCAGCCGTCGCGCTGATGCGGCGTCCGGGCGTGTGCACGACGAGCGAGTACCGCGTCTCGACGTGGATGACCGCGGCCCACGGCACGCGGTATCGCACGACGACGTTCGCGATCGTCACGGCGTCGTCATCGACGGCGACGAACGGCGCCCACAGCAGCGCCCAGACGAGCGCGGCTGCGGATGCCGCACCCAGGAGCAGTCCCGATGCCGCCCCGCCCGCGGCGGGCACCACGAGCGCGGACACCGCGAGGGCGGCCAGCGCCACCCAGATCGTGACGCTCAGTACTCGATTGAACATCGGACGGAAGACGAGCCGCGGCATCCGGTCATTCTGTCATCCTCGCGTCGGGGCGGCCCCCGTCGCGAGCCAGGGAGGATCACTTCATGAGCACGACCGATCAGCCGAACGGCCCCGCCCTCGAGATGTCCGACGTGAGCGTCGACTTCGCCGTGGACGACGTCTGGGTTCCCGCGGCGAAGAACCTCACGTACTCGATCGAACGAGGCCAGGTCGTCGCGGTCGTCGGAGAGTCGGGTTCGGGCAAGAGTGCGAGCTCGATGGCGGTTCTCGACCTGCTGCCGCGCAACAGCCGTGTGCGCGGCAGCATCAAGGTGAACGGCCGTGAGATCGTCGGCATGGCTTCGCGCCAGCTGCGGCAGCTTCGCGGCCCGCAGGTCGCCGCGATCTTCCAGGAGCCGATGACGGCACTCAACCCCGTGCTCACGGTCGGGTTCCAGGTCGTCGAGGCGATCCGCGCGCACACGGCGAAGAGCCCGTCCGAGGCGCGGGCCCGCGCGATCGAGCTGCTCGGGCTCGTGGGGCTGCCCGACCCCGAGAAGGCGTTCGCGTCGTACCCGCACCAGCTCTCGGGCGGGCAGCGTCAACGCGCCATGATCGCGCAGGCGATCAGCCTCGACCCCGCTCTGCTCATCGCGGACGAACCCACGACGGCACTGGATGTCACCGTCCAGGCCGAGATCCTCGACCTGTTGCGCGACCTGCGCGATCGCCTCGACTCCGCGATCCTGCTCATCACGCACGACATGGGTGTCGTCGCAGACCTCGCCGACTGGATCGTCGTGATGAAGGACGGCGAGATCGTCGAGCAGGGCGACGTGCGGCAGGTGCTGGAGCACCCGCGCGACGCGTACACCCAGGCTCTGCTGGCCGCTGTGCCCCGCCTCGGCGAGGGTGCGGGCGATGATGACGTCGTCGATGTCGTGGAGAGCCTCGCCCACGTCGTCCAGGAGGTGGATGCCGGCATCGACGTGACCGAGCGCGCCCCGAGCCCCGCCCCCGTCACGGCGCCGGTGCTCGAGCTGTCGGGAGTGTCGATCGAGTACGGCAAGCGCGGGCGTGTCGCGGCGTTCCGTGCCGTCGACGACGTGTCGCTCGCGATCGGCCAGGGCGAGATCGTCGGCCTCGTCGGCGAGTCGGGCTCCGGTAAGTCCACGATCGGGCGCGCCTCGATCGGGCTGCAGCCGATCGCCGAGGGCAAGCTCGTGGTCGACGGCATCGACATCAGCTCGGGTGCGCGCAAGACGATCTCGTCGCTGCGCCGCAAGGTCGGCATCGTCTTCCAGGACCCGTCGTCATCCCTCAATCCGCGGTTGCCCATCGGTGAGAGCATCGGCGAGCCGATTCTGCTCGCTCGCGAGGCGAAGGGCGCAGCGCTCGACAAGCGCGTCGAGACCCTGCTGGACGAAGTCAACCTGCCGCGCAGCTACCGTAATCGGTACCCGCACGAGTTGTCCGGGGGGCAGAAGCAGCGCGTCGGCATCGCTCGGGCCCTCGCCCTGCAGCCGCGACTGCTCGTCGCCGACGAGCCCACGAGCGCCCTCGACGTGTCGGTGCAGGCGCGCGTGCTCGAGCTGCTGCTTCAGCTTCAGGCCGAGCACCAGTTCGCATGTCTGTTCATCAGTCACGACCTCGCCGTCGTCGATGCGATGGCCGACCGGATCATCGTGCTGCATCACGGCAAGATCGCCGAGCAGGGGACACGTGACCAGATTCTGCGGGCCCCCAAGGAGCCGTACACGCAGCGGCTCATCGCCGCGATCCCCGTGCCCGACCCCGATGTGCAGGCCGCGCGACGCACGTTGCGACACCAGCTGCTGCAGGCCGAGCGCGACGCCGGCTGACACTCCGGGACGGGCACATACGGGATCTGTCCAGGCGTCTGCGATAAACTGGAACGTCGGACCCTCGAGTTTCGGCCTCTCCGCTTCCCAAACTTTGCAAGGATCCCCCTCATGGCGCGTGCCCTCCGTCCGGACCTCCGTAACGTGGCGATTGTCGCCCACGTCGACCACGGCAAGACCACGCTCGTCGACGCGATGCTGCGTCAGACCGGCTCGTTCGGCTCACACGAGCACCTCGAAGAGCGCGCGATGGACTCGAACGACCTCGAGCGCGAAAAGGGCATCACGATCCTCGCCAAGAACACGGCAATCACCTACACGGGTGTCCACAGCGACGTCCCCGTCACGATCAACGTGATCGACACGCCCGGCCACGCCGACTTCGGCGGCGAGGTCGAGCGCGGCCTGTCGATGGTCGACGGCGTCGTGCTGCTCGTCGATTCGAGTGAAGGGCCGCTGCCGCAGACGCGCTTCGTGCTGCGCAAGGCCCTCGAGTCGAAGCTTCCCGTCATCCTGCTCGTCAACAAGACCGACCGCCCCGATGCGCGCATCGCCGAGGTGGAAGAAGAAGCGCACGATCTGCTGCTCGGTCTCGCGTCGGACCTCGTCGACGACGTGCCCGACCTCGACGTCGACGCGCTGCTGGACGTGCCCGTCGTCTACGCCTCCGGTCGCGCAGGCGCTGCCTCGCTCAACCGTCCCGAGAACGGCGAGCTGCCTGACAACGCAGACCTCGAGCCGCTCTTCGGTGCGATCCTCGAGCACGTGCCGGCCCCGTCGTACGACGACGAGGCGCCCCTGCAGGCGTGGGTCACGAACCTCGACTCCAATCCCTTCCTCGGCCGTCTCGCGCTGCTGCGCGTCTTCAACGGCACGCTGAAGAAGGGCCAGACGGTCGCGTGGGTCCGTCACGACGGAACACAGTCGAACGCCCGCATCACGGAGCTGCTGAAGACCCGCGCTCTCGATCGCTACCCCGCTGAGTCCGCCGGCCCCGGCGACATCGTCGCGATCGCCGGCATCGAAGAGATCACGATCGGCGAGACGATCGCCGACCCCGAAGACGTCCGGCCGCTGCCGGCGATCACGGTGGATGATCCCGCGATCTCGATGACGATCGGCACGAACACCTCGCCGCTGGTCGGCAAGGTCAAGGGCCACAAGCTCACGGCGCGCATGGTGAAGGACCGCCTCGACCGCGAACTCATCGGAAACGTCTCGCTCAAGGTGGTCGACATCGGTCGCCCCGACGCGTGGGAGGTGCAGGGCCGCGGTGAGCTGGCTCTCGCGATCCTCGTCGAGAACATGCGCCGCGAAGGATTCGAGCTCACTGTCGGCAAGCCCCAGGTCGTCACGCGCCGCGGCGAGGACGGCAAGGTGAAGGAGCCGTTCGAGCACCTGACGATCGATGCCCCCGAGGAGTACCTCGGTTCGATCACGCAGCTGCTGGCGGCCCGCAAGGGACGCATGGAGACCATGACGAACCACGGCACCGGCTGGGTGCGCATGGAGTTCGTCGTGCCCTCGCGCGGCCTCATCGGCTTCCGCACCGAGTTCATGTCCACGACGCGTGGCACGGGAATCGCGAACGCGATCTCGCACGGCTACGACGACTGGGCAGGCCATATCCAGGCGCGTCAGAACGGCTCGATCGTCGCTGACCGCGCGGGCGTGGCGACGCCGTTCGCCATGATCGCTCTGCAGGAGCGCATGAGCTTCTTCGTGCAGCCCACCGAAGAGGTCTACGAAGGCATGGTCGTGGGAGAGAACTCCCGCGCCGATGACATGGACGTCAACATCACGAAGGAGAAGAAGCTCACCAACATGCGCGCTTCGACTTCGGACACGTTCGAGTCGATGACGCCGCCGCGTCAGCTCTCGCTCGAAGAGAGCCTCGAGTTCGCACGCGACGACGAATGCGTCGAGGTGACGCCCGAGAAAGTGCGCATCCGCAAGGTGATCCTGAGTCAGACCGAGCGTGGTCGCGCGACGTCGCGTCTCAAGCGCCAAGACGCCAACGTGTGACGCCGTCCCGCGGCTGAGCCTGGGTAGGCTCATCGAGTGACGCTCGATCCCGCCTTCGATGACGTGCACGAGCCCGGTGAGGCGCGTCGTGCCGCCCGCGAGGGGATCGGCGTCGCGCTCGCGACGAGCGCGTACGGAATCTCGTTCGGTGCGCTCGCCGTCGCCTCGGGGCTGGACGTCTGGCAGACCTGCGTCCTGAGTCTGCTCATGTTCACGGGTGGGTCCCAGTTCGCGTTCGTGGGCGTCGTCGGCGCCGGGGGACTGGCGGCGGCGCCGGCGGCGATCGCCTCGGCATCGCTCCTCGGCGCCCGCAACGTCGCTTACGGCATCCGGATGTCGCATGTGATCGGCGCCGGGTTCTTCACGCGCGCTGCCGCGGCGCACTTCACGATCGACGAATCGACGGCGGTCTCGCTCGCCCAGCGCACACGGCACGCCCGCCGGGTGGGCTTCTGGGTCACCGGAATCGGCATCTACATCGGCTGGAACCTGTCGACCCTCGCGGGAGCGCTGCTGGGCGACGTGCTGGGCGATCCCAAGGCCTACGGACTGGATGCCGCGGCGGCAGCCGCCTTCCTCGCGCTGCTGTGGCCGCGGCTCACGCGTCGGCAGCCGATCGCCGTCGGTATCGCAGCGGCCGTCGTCGCGACGATCCTCACGCCCGTGCTCATGCCGGGCCTGCCGGTGATCGTCGCGGCGCTCGTCGCGATCGTCGTCGGCTGGTTCAACTGGCTCGACAGTCCGTCGGCGGGCCCGTCGACGGGTGAGGACGTGCCGGAGCGGGAGGGTCTGCCATGACGATGTGGACTGCCGTCCTGGTCGCGGCCATCGTGTGCGTCGCGCTGAAGACGCTCGGGTATCTCGTGCCCCCGCGCTGGCTCGAGGCGCCGCGCCCCGCGCGCACGGCCGACCTGCTCACCGTCGCGCTGCTGGCGGCACTCGTCGCGGTGCAGACGTTCGGCGTGGGGCAGGGCATCATCCTCGATGCCCGCGTTCCCGCCGTGCTCGTCGCGGCAGGCTTGCTCATGCTGCGCGCGCCGTTCCTCGTCGTCGTCGTGGCTGCGGCGGTCGTCGCCGCGCTCATGCGGCTGTGGGGCTGGGCGGCGTAGGCTGACGCGGTGGGTTACTCGTGGACGCGCGTCAGCACGTGGATCGTCGCGCTGGTCGTCGGCGCGGTATACGGTCTGGCGGGCACGATCGCGCACGCGTACACGCTCGTCGGTCTGCCCCTCGGCCTCGTCCTCGCGCTGGTCGGCTGCACGGCGCTCGTGGTCGCCGTGCGTCTGCTGACGGGGGACCGGTGGACGGCTCTCGCGACCGGCCTGGGCATGACGATCGCGAGTCTCGTCTTCTCGGGACGCGGTCCCGGCGGTTCGGTCATCGTGCCCGAATCGACGCTGGGCACGGTGTGGACGCTCGCCCTGCCGGTCATCGTGGCGCTCGTGATCGCGTGGCCGTCGCCCGTCGCGACGACAGCCCCCGTGAGGGACCGAGGCGCTCCCGAGGCGAACTAGACTGGAGGGCGTGACGTACGTGATCGCCCTTCCCTGCGTGGACCTCAAGGACCGTGCCTGCATCGACGAATGCCCGGTCGACTGCATCTATGAGGGCGATCGGATGCTCTACATCCACCCCGACGAATGCGTCGACTGCGGCGCATGCGAGCCGGTCTGCCCCGTCGAGGCGATCTACTACGAAGATGACCTGCCCGCTGAGTGGCAGGACTACTACAAGGCCAACGTCGAGTTCTTCGACGACGTGGGTTCCCCGGGAGGCGCCGCCAAGACCGGCGTGATCCCCAAGGACCACCCCGTCGTGGCTGCTCTTCCTCCGCAGGAGCATTGAGCATGGGGGTCGCCGACCTCGCCGACTATCCGTGGGACGCCGTCCTGCCTTACGCAGAGCGCGCGCGCGCCCATCCGGACGGGATCGTCGACCTGTCGATCGGTTCGCCCGTCGATGCGACTCCCGCCGTCGTCGCCGAAGCCCTCGCATCCGCGACGGACGCGCACAGCTATCCGCAGACGATGGGCACCCCGGAGCTCCGGGCCGCGATCGCGCAGTGGTACGAGCGGCGCCGCGGCGTATCGGGCCTGACGCCCGGGAACGTGCTCCCGACGGTCGGCTCGAAAGAGCTCGTCGCTCTGCTGCCGCTGCTCCTCGATCTCGGAGCCGGCGACATCGTCGTGCACCCGACGGCGGCGTATCCGACCTACGAGGTGGGCGCGCGCCTCGCGGGTGCGACACCCTTCGCCTCGGACGACCCGTCGCAGTGGCCCGAGAAGACGCGGCTCGTGTGGATCAACTCACCGGGCAACCCCGACGGACGCGTGCTCGACGTCGACGCGCTGCGCGCTGCCGTGCACCGTGCGCGTGAGCTCGGCGCGGTCCTCGCGTCGGACGAGTGCTATGCCGAGCTCGGGTGGGACGCGCCGTGGGATCACGAGCGCATTCCTTCGGCGCTGGATCCGCGCGTCACGGGCGGCGATCTGAGCGGCATCGTCGCGGCATACTCGCTCAGCAAGCAATCGAACCTCGCGGGGTACCGGGCCGCGTTCCTCGCGGGTGACCCCGCTCTCATCGCGCGACTGCTCACGGGGCGCAAGCACCTGGGTCTGATGCTTCCCGCTCCCGTTCAGCGCGCCATGACGGCGGCGCTGGACGACGATGAGCACGTCGCAGTGCAGAAGGAGCGCTACCGCGCTCGGCGCGACGTGCTGCGCCCCGCCGTGGAGGCTGCGGGTTTCCGGGTCGATCGCAGCGAGGCGGGCCTGTACCTGTGGGCGACCGAAGGCCGTGACGCGTGGCAGAGCATGGACCGCCTTGCCGGCCTCGGGATCCTCGCCGGCCCCGGGCACTTCTACGGGGAGCACCATCCGCAGCACGTCCGGCTCTCGCTCACGGCGACCGACGAGCGCATCGCCGCCGCCGCCGAGCGACTGCGCCGCGCCTCCGCATCCTGACAGGCCGCCCGCCACGGTTCTGAAGGATCGGGCAGCAGGAGGAATCCTCCACCGGATTCGGCATACCTTTGGCGGTGTCCGAAGCTGTGCGCCACGCCCATTAGGCTGTAACGGCGCAGAGGCGTGGCATCCCTCGCCCTTGCAGCAGTCCGACGGCGGCGGCCTTGACCGGCCGGCGCCCGTGCGGACAGCATCACCGCACACCCAAGAACATCGCGAGGAGGCGGCGTGAGCGACGCGAGCACCCAGCAGGACAAGGCCACCCTCACGGTTGGGGATCGCACGGCGGAATTGCCCGTGCTGCACGGGACGGATGGCGCTCCTGTCATCGACGTCTCGACGCTCACCCGCCAGACCGGCCACACGGCGCTGGACTACGGCTTCGTCAACACGGCGGCCACCAAGTCGGCCATCACCTTCATCGACGGCGATCAGGGCATCCTGCGTTACCGCGGGTATCCCATCGAGCAGCTCGCGAAGAACAGCACGTACCTCGAGGTGGCCTGGCTGCTCACGTACGGCGAGCTGCCTACCGCGAGCGAGCTCTCCGACTTCGACGGCCGCATCCGTCGGCACACCCTGCTGCACGAAGACCTCAAGCGCTTCTTCTCGGCGCTGCCGCACACGGCGCACCCCATGTCGGTGCTGTCTTCAGCCGTCTCGGCTCTGTCGACCTACTACGAGCACGAGTCCGACCCGCACAACCCCGAGCACGTCGAGCTCAACACCGTGCGTATGCTGGCCAAGCTGCCCGTCATCGCGGCGTATGCGCACAAGAAGAGCATCGGACAGGCGTTCCTGTACCCCGACAACTCGCTGAGCTTCGTCGACAACTTCCTCAAGCTGAACTTCGGTGTGCTGAGCGAGGAGTACGAGGTCAACCCGGTCATGTCGCGCGCGCTCGAGCGTCTGCTGATCCTGCACGAAGACCACGAGCAGAATGCCTCCACCTCGACCGTGCGTCTGGTGGGCTCGACCGGGGCGAACCAGTTCTCGTCGATCTCGGCGGGCATCAACGCCCTATACGGCCCACTGCACGGCGGCGCGAACGAGGCGGTGCTCGACATGCTCGCCCGCATCCGCGATTCGGGTGAGAGCGTGCAGCGTTTCGTCGAGCGGGTCAAGAACAAGGAAGACGGCGTCAAGCTCATGGGCTTCGGACACCGTGTCTACAAGAACTACGACCCGCGCGCGAAGCTCGTTAAGGAATCGGCAGACGAGGTGCTGCGTGAGCTCGGCGTGCACGACCCGCTGCTGGATCTCGCGAAAGAGCTCGAGGAGATCGCTCTCAACGACAGCTACTTCCAGGACCGCCGGCTCTACCCCAACGTCGACTTCTACACGGGTGTCATCTACAAGGCGATGGGGTTCCCCACGCGAATGTTCACCGTGCTGTTCGCGATCGGGCGGCTGCCGGGATGGCTCGCGCAGTGGCGTGAGTCGATCAACGACCCGCAGAGCAAGATCGGTCGCCCGCAGCAGCTGTACATCGGCGCCGGCGAGCGCAACTACCCCGGCGTCGGCTGACGCTCGAGCAGCGTTTCGTCAACCCCTTCGCGCGGCGGCGTCGTCGTGTCAGGCTCTTCTCACGCACGACGGAGGAGGACCCCATGAACGACGACCGTGAGACCCGCGCGAACGACGACGCCCTCGAGAACGCTTCTGAGCTGGAAGACGACCGAGCCGAGCCGAAAGTCGGCGGCCTCGGCAAGGACAGCACGATCCCCGCGGACCCGGACGGCGTCGCCGCCGGCTTCACCGGGGTGGAATCGACCTTCGAGCCCGAAGAGGACGAGCAGGCCTGACGCTCGGCCAGAGCGCCGGTGCTGACACGCGTCAGCGCGGGCGCTCTTCGTCGGAGGCATGCTGCTCGCGGATGCGCCGTCCCTCCTCGATGTCCTTCTCTTCGGCCTTCGCCGCCTTCTCGATCTTGGTCGTGTCCCGGGGTGGGAGCTGGATTTCCTCTTCTGCCGCGATACCCGCCTGGAGCTGACGGCCCCGCTCGATCTCGGCATCGAACTCAGCGCCGAGCAGAAGCGCCATATTCGCGATCCACAGCCACAGCAGGAAGATGATGATGCCTGCAAACGAGCCGTACGTGCGTTCGTAGTTTCCGAAGTTCGAGACGTAGAACCCGAACCCTGCCGTCGCTATCGCCAGGACAGCGATCGCAACGAGCGCGCCGATGCTTATCCATCGGAATTTCGGCTGCTTCGCGTTGGGGGTGAAGTAGTACAGCACGGCGAGGATCAGCACCACGATGAAGGCCAGGACGGGCCACTTGGCGATCTGCCACACGGTCACGACCCCTTCGCCGACGCCGAGGGCCTGTCCCAGCGCCTCGGCAACCGGGCCGGAGACCACGAGCAGCAGTGTCGCCGCGGTTATGAGGACGACGGCGATGATCGTCACCATGAGCTGGACGGGCTTGAGCTTCCAGAAGGGCCGACCCTCTTCGATCTCGTAGATCCTGTTCATTGCCCGGCTGAAGGCCCCGACGTAACCCGACGCAGACCAGATCGCCAGGACGATACCGGTGACGAGAGCGAAGCCCACCGCCGGCGACCCGGCGAGCTGCTCGATCGGCCCCCGCAGCACCGCGGCGGCGTCGCCTGGCGCGACATCGTCGACGATTCCGAGGATCGCGTCTGTCGCCGCCTGGCTCTGACCGAGGATGCCCAGGAGCGAGAAGACGGCGAGCAGGCCCGGGAAGATCGAGAGTACGGCGAAGTAGGTGAGCGCGGCCGCGAGGTCGGTGCAGTGATCGGCGGAGAACTCGCGCACCACCTTCTTCACGACGTAGGTCCAGGATCGTTTGGTGATGTCGGTCACCGAGTCCGGTTTGGCCGGGTGCTCCGGGTCGGGTGCGGTGAGGTCGTCGCGCTTTTCGGAACGGGCTTCGCGTGCCATGGAAACTCCTCTAGAGGCGTGGGGGGGGGGGGGGGGGCCCCCCCCCCCCCCCGC
>NZ_JBYHFN010000005.1:0-81221 GCF_057669785.1 Microbacterium sp. Y547 | reverse complement strand
TTGGGTGCGGGGAGTTTGTCGTGTTTTGGGGAGGGGGTTTAGGGTGCAGGAGAAACTCTTGGGGGGGTGGGGGGGGGGGGTTGTCCCCCCCCGCCACGCGGCGAACGGCTCAGCTGTCAGAGATGTTCTGACGCGCCTCCTGGGTGCGCCCGACCACGTCGTCCTTGGCCGTCTCGGCCTCGGACGTCACGTTGGACACGGCCTCCGAGACAGTGTCCTTCAGTGACGCCGCAGCCTCCTGAGCGGGTTCCTTGAGGTGCTCGCCCATCTCTTTCGCAGCATCCGTGACGGTATCCACGAGCGGCTGCGCCTGGTCCTTCACCGTGGTCGCGACGTCTTTCTCGCGCGGGGTCGTCGGCAGCAGGGATGCCGCCAGCAGGCCGACGCCGAAGGCGATGAGGCCGACGGCCAGGGGGTTTCCCTCGGCCTTCGCGGCGACGCGACGCCCCCTGTCCGAGAGGGCATCGGCAGCGGATGAGCCGGCTCCGTGCAAGGACGAGCCGGCATCGTCGGCCGCGCCCATGACGCGCTCCCGCACCGACGAGAAGGCCTTCTTCACCTTGTCGGTCTGGCGGTCCATGATCTTCGACGGCGTCACCTTGTCGGCGAGCGCGTCGACGTCTCCGCTCAGTTCGGTGCGCGTGCGCTCGATGCCTGCGCGGATCTGGTCAGGTGTGTCACTCATCGGTTCTCCTCATTTCTCTTCAAGGCGTCGGGGATCTGCTTCAGGCTGTCGACCGTTTGCGGAACTCCCTTCGCCTCTTTCATCTGCTTGCGTCCCACGAGGAACAGGATCAGGGCGATGACGCCCCACAGGGCGGCCACGATGACGCCGGACCAGCCCCCGCCGACCAGTGTCCCGAGCGCCCACCACAGGGCGAGCGACAGGAAGAAGACCGCCATGAGCGCCGCGTATCCGGCACCCCCCAGGAGCCCCGCACCCTTCGCGCTGTGGGTCACGGTCTCTTTGATCTCGGCCTTGGCCAGCTCCAGCTCCTGCCGCATGAGGGTGGATATGTCTTGGGTGACCTCGCTGATCAGATCCCCGAGCGACGTCGTTGCGGCCTTCTCCTCAGAAGGAGTTGCGTCGGTCATCAGTCACTCCTCCCTCGCCGACTCCGGCCCGCGGCATCCCGGTGCCGGGCAGCGTGTCGTCGTAGACCGGTGTGCGCTCGGCGACCGGCTGAGCACGGGGCGCGGGTGGCGGCGTGGCGGGTGCCACCGGCATCGAAGGCGCTGGTGACCCCGATCCCGAGTCGGCGTTCTGCTCGTCCTTGGCATTCTCGGCGAGCGCCCGGGTGAGCCGGCCGACCAGCACACCGGCGATCGCGGCGCCCGCGATGAAGACGCCGGGCCGCCGACGCGCGAATGCCTTGACGTCCTGCAGCAGTGAGTCCGGATCGCGGTCGCCGATCCACGACGCGGCGCTCGTGAGCCGAGCGGATGCCGCCTGCACGAGGTCGGATGCGAGACCCGGCGACTCCGCGCTCCGCGCCATCGACCCGAGCTCGTCCCCGACGGTGTGCAGTTCCTCGGACAGTCGCGTCTGCTGCGCGGCCACCTGATCCTTCAGTTCGTGCTGCGTTTGGGCGAACAGGTCCTTCGCGTGTGACGTGGCTTCGTGGGCGACGTGACCCGCTTCGGACTTCACGGTATCCACGACGTGTCCCGCGCCCTCGCCGGCTGTGCGGGCGACGTCGGCCGCTTCGTGCTTCGCCGTCTCGACGCTCCCCGACGAGGCGTCCGCTCCGGCACCCGATCCTGCCGCGGCGCCCTGTCCATAACTTTCTGACATGGTTCTTCCTCTCGACTTCCGGCGATGAACCGGTGCGTACTGGTGTACGCCGAGGAGGAGAGGAATGCGGATGGGGTTGTCAAACGCTCCGTGCTGTGGGACAACGCGCGAGCGCGCGAGGAAGTCGAGGTATCAGCGCCGCGTGAGTGTCGCGGCGTAGTCGGGAACGAGGTTGTCCTCATCGCGCGGGGGTCGCTCATAGCCGCCCGGCGCGGGTCGCTCGGGGATCTCGATCGGCTCGCGCTCGATGACCTCGTAGGGGATCTGCGACAGCAGGTGGTGGATCATGTTGATCCGTCCGCGCCGCTTGTCTTCGTTGTCGACCTCGAACCAGGGCGCTTCGGGAATGTCGGTGTGCACGAACATCGTGTCCTTCGCGCGGGAGTAGTCCTCCCACTTGGTGATGGACAGCACGTCGTTCGGGCTCAGCTTCCACCGGCGCATGGGGTCTTCGTTGCGGGAGCGGAACCGTCTCTCCTGCTCGACGTCCGAGACGCTGAACCAGTACTTGAGCAGCAGGATGCCCTCTTCGACCAGCATGCGTTCGAAGATCGGTGCCTGGTGCAGGAAGCGGTGGTACTGCGCGTTGGTGCAGTACCCCATGACGTGCTCGACACCGGCGCGGTTGTACCAGGAGCGGTCCATCAGGACGATCTCGCCGGCGGCGGGCAGGTGCGGGACGTAACGCTGGAAGTACCACTGCGACTTCTCGCGCTCGGTCGGAGCGGGCAGCGCGGCGATGCGCGTCACACGGGGATTGAGGTACTCGGAAATGCGCTTGATGGTCGAGCCTTTACCCGCGGCATCCCGGCCCTCGAAGATCACCACGACGCGTGCCCCCGTCGCCTGGACCCAGGCCTGCATGTCGACGAGCTGTGCCTGCAGGCGTCGCAGCTCGTCTTCGTACGTCTTCTTCGGCAGGCGCTGCGTCATGCCCGCATCCTACGCGTGCAGAGCCTCGTTCAGGGTGACGCCAACGCCGGACCGACGCACGGCCTCGACCCCGCCCGTGAGCGAATTCCGGCGGAAGAGCAGGCCGTCCTGGCCCGACAGCTCGGCCGCCTTCACAACGGGGCGGGAGTTGTCGTGGCGGGGCGGACCGTCGGCCAGGATCACCTTGGATCCCGCCGTCACGTACAGGCCCGCCTCGACGATGCAGTCGTCTCCGAGCGAGATGCCGATGCCGGCGTTGGCGCCGAGAAGCGTCCGCGCGCCGATCGACACCTTGTGCGAACCGCCGCCCGAGAGGGTTCCCATGATGGATGCGCCGCCGCCGATGTCGCTGCCGTCGCCGACGACGACCCCCTGCGAGATGCGCCCCTCGACCATGGATGCACCGAGGGTGCCGGCGTTGAAGTTCACGAAGCCTTCGTGCATGACGGTCGTTCCGGGGGAGAGGTGCGCGCCCAGGCGCACGCGGCTCGCGTCGCCGATGCGCACGCCGGGGGGAGTGACGTAGTCCAGCAGACGGGGGAACTTGTCGAGCGACTGCACCTGCACGCCGTCGCGCATGAGGAGCGGGCGCAGCCGCGTCAGGTCATCGGGGTGCACGGGGCCGGCATTGGTCCAGGCGACGTTGGGAAGATGCCCGAAGACGCCGTCGAGGTTGACGTCGTTGGGGCGTACGAGCCGGTGCGACAGGGCGTGCAGGCGCAGATAGGCGTCGGAGGTCGACACGGGCGGCGTGTCGAGGTCGATCTCGAGCGCGACGACATCGACGGTCACCGCCCGCCGCGGGTCGGGCACAGCGAGCCGCTCGAGCTCCTGCGGGGGCATCGCGGGGTTGTAGCCCAGCGGCAGGCGTCCCGCCGCGGGCGAAGGGAACCACGTGTCCAGGACCGTGCCGTTCTCAGCCGTCGTCGCGAGGCCCAGACCCCATACCCATCGCTCGTCACTCATGCCTCCACCGTATCGGGGCGGAGGGCACCGTCCGAGCGGGGGAGCACGCGGCATCCGTCATAGGATCGGGGGATGCCGGCGCTCGACCTCACCGCGACCTCGATCGACCTCACCCGCACGATCTGCGACATCCCGAGCGTCTCGGACGACGAGACCGTTCTCGCTGACGCGATCCACGAAGCGGTCAGCGCCCTGCCGCACCTCGAGGTACACCGCGACGGCGACACGATCGTCGCCCGCACGAATCGAGGGCGCGCGCAGCGCGTCGTGATCGCGGGGCACATCGACACCGTGCCGCTCAACGACAACCTGCCCACGCGCGACATCGTGATCGACGGTGAGGCCCACCTGTGGGGGCGCGGCACGGTCGACATGAAGGCCGGCGTCGCCGTGCAGCTCAAGCTCGCCCACGACCTCGCCGATCCGCGGGTCGACATCACGTGGATGTGGTACGACCACGAAGAGGTCGACGCCGACCTCAACGGCCTGACGCGTCTCGCCGCGACCCGGCCCGACCTGTTCGCGGCCGACTTCGCGATCCTCGGCGAACCGTCGAACGGGCAGGTCGAGGGCGGCTGCAACGGCAACCTGCGCGCCATCGTGCGCACCGATGGCGTGCGAGCCCACAGTGCCCGGGCATGGATCGGCGAGAACGCCATCCACAAGGCTGCTCCCATCCTCGCGCGCCTCGCCGACTACCGTCCGCGCGAGGTCGCCGTCGAGGGTCTCGAATACCGCGAGGGTCTCAACGCCGTGCGCATCCGCGGCGGCATCGCGGGCAACGTGATCCCGGATGCGTGCGAGGTCGAGGTCAACTACCGCTTCGCTCCGAGCCGCGATGTCGTCGAGGCCGAGCAGCACGTGCGCGACGTCTTCAGCGGGTTCGACCTCGAGGTCGTCGACCTCGCCGCCGGCGCGCGCCCCGGCCTGGACGCGCCGCTCGCGCAGGAGTTCCTGACGGCAGTCGGCGCCGAGCCCCGACCCAAGTACGGCTGGACCGACGTCGCCCGCTTCTCGGCGATGGGCGTGCCCGCGGTCAACTACGGTCCCGGCGACCCCCACCTCGCCCACCACGACGAGGAGCGGGTGCCGCTCGCGCAGATCATCGAGGTCGAACGCGGGCTGCGGACGTGGCTGACCTGACACCGACAACGACCCGGCGCGCCGCCGAGGCCTGGCGGACCCTGCCGACGGCGGCGCAGATCGGGATCGTCTACGTCGTCGCGAGGCTCATCACGACGGGCTTCTTCGTGCTCGCGGCATCCCTGTCCGGCCCCGGGTCGCGCTACGGCCCGAACCCGCCGCTCAGCTCCTTCGTGCTGGGCTGGGATGCGCAGTGGTACTGGCTCGTCGCGACGCAGGGCTACCCGAGCGAACTGCCCCTCACCGACGCGGGCGACGTCGGTGAGAACGCGTGGGCGTTCATGCCGGTCTACGCCTTTCTCTCACGCATCGTGGGACTGCCGCTGGGGTCGTGGGGCGCGGGCGCCGTCCTCATCTCGCTCATCGCGGGGTATTTCGCCTGCCTCGCGCTTCACGGCCTGCTCCGGCGACGGCTGGGTGCATCGGCGAGCATGTGGGCCGTCGTGTTCTTCGCCTGCGGACCGCTCGCGGCGCTGTTCCAGGTCGGGTACGCCGAGTCTCTCTTCCTGCTGTGGCTCTTCCTGGCGCTGCGCTGCGTGCAGGAGCGCCGGTATGCGTGGCTCTACCTGCTCATCCCGCTGATGGGCTACACGCGCCCCGGCATCCTCGCCTTCGCGCTGCTGCTCGGACTGCACGGCATCCACCGCTGGTTCATCCGCCGCCGTGAGGCGCTGCCCGTATCGCACATCGTGCATATCATCGCGACCGGCCTGCTCGCTGTCGTCGTGGGCTTCTCCTGGCAGGTGCTCGCCGGCATCGTGACGGGTGACCCGGGGGCGTATCTCGCGACGGAGCTCGCGTGGCGGCGCAACTGGATCGCCGACGCCGACGCGCACTTCGTTCCGCTGGACGGATTCGTGCAGGCCGCGGGCTTCTGGTTCGAGGTGTGGGGGGCGGGCGCGATCGCCGGCTACATCGCCCTCGGGGTCGCGATCGCGGGGATCGCGGCGCTGCTGCTGTTCGAGCCGCACATCAAGCGGCTCGGCCCGGATCTGCGGTTCTGGTCGGCCAGCTACCTCGTCTACCTGCTCCTGGTGTTCTTTCCCCAGTCGAGCATCTTCCGGCTGCTCGTGCCGCTCTCGCCCTTGTGGGGCGCCGCGGCGCTTCCTCGTTCGCCCTGGTGGCGCGGAGGAGTGCTCGTGGCGTGCCTCGTCGGCCAGTGGTGGTGGATCTACAACATGTACGCGCTCGGGAACACGTTCTGGCAGATTCCATGACGCGCGAATCCGCCACGCGGAGCACTTGCCGTGTCTTCGGTAAACTTGCCGGGCAGACCTGAGGAAAAGGAGCCGCTATGGCAGCCATGAAGCCGAGAACCGGAGACGGGCCGATGGAGGCCGTCAAGGAAGGCCGACTCATCATTGTTCGGGTTCCGCTCGAAGGAGGCGGACGCCTCGTCGTGTCCGTGAACGACGCCGAGGCGAAGGAGCTCTACGGCGTCCTCGGCGGAGTTGTGAACCCCGCCTGATCCGCAGAGGCGAAACGGACGGCCGGTCTTCGGGCCGGCCGTTCCGTCATCTCCGGATGCCGCGTCCCGAGGTGTCCTCGGTCGGCAGGGTCGTCAGCTGCAGCAGCCCTTCGCCCGCAATCGCGAGCGCACCGATGACGGCGGGGGAGGACTGCGTCTCCTGGATGAGTGAGCGGTATGCGGCGGTGACCGGGTCGCGGCGCACGGGGTCGGCGACGGCGCCCCCGTTCAGGACACGCGGGACGAGAACGAGGCCGCCCGTGCGCACGAGGCGCAGGCCATGCTCGACGTACTCGATGACGCCCTCGGGGTCGGCGTCGACGAGCACGATGTCGTAGGACGCTTCGTTCATGCGGGGGAGGACGTCCGCCGCACGGCCGGTGATGAAGCGTGCGCGCGCGGCGGGCACGCGCGCCTCTGCGAACGCCTGTCGTGCGACACCCAGGTGCTCGGGTTCGTTGTCGATCGTGGTGAGCGTCGCGCGGGGCGAGCCGTGCAGCAGCCAGAGGCCCGAGACGCCGGCGCCCGTGCCGATCTCGACGATGTTGAGTGCTTGCGAAGCCGCGGCGAGCACGGCGCACTGCGCGCCGACGGCCGCACTGATCGGCTCGGCACCCAGTTCGAGAGCGTGCTGACGCGCGCGGGCGATGTGGTCGGGTTCGATCGTCACCTCGGCGACGAATCGCTGATTCGCGTCGTATTCGCGCATTCTGGCTTCCTCCGCGCTCAGCCTACGTGTCGCCCGGACGCCCGCACGCCAGGCGCGACGGTAACCTTCTTTCATGTTCTTCGGCCTCACGATCGAGAAGCTGCTGCTGATCGGTCTCATCGCCGCGTTCGTCATCGGCCCCGAGCGACTGCCTCGTTACGCCGAGGCGCTCGCGGGGCTCACGCGGCGTGCGCGTGACTGGGTGACGACGGCGCGCACGCGCGTGAAAGACGAAATGGGCGAGGAGTTCGCCGACGTCGACTGGAAGACTCTCGACCCGCGTCAGTACGACCCGCGTCGCATCATCCGCGAAGCCCTGCTCGAGGACGCCCCCGTCGCATCGGCGAGCGGGCTCTCGCGCCCGGCTGTCACGACACCACCGGTCGCAGCCCAGCGCCCGTCGGACCCGTTCCGACCCGGCGACCGTCCGCCGTTCGACTCCGAGGCGACCTGACCCCGGTTCCGCGTCAGATCGGGTTCACCGGCAGCGACCGGCCCGCCAGCCCCCGGGGCCGGGCCGCAAGAGCGTCGGCCAGCCCATTGATGGCCTGTGCCGCGGGATCGCCCGGGTCGGCGACGACGACCGGCGTGCCGGCATCCCCGTCCGCACGCAGAGCCGCGCTGAGCGGAACCGATGCGAGCAGCGGCACGGCCGCCTCGGGGGTCGTGAGAGCGGCGGCGACCTCGGCGCCGCCTCCTTCACCGAACAGCGCCAGACGCGATCCGTCGGGCAGGGTCATCGCGGCCATGTTCTCGACGACGCCGATGACGCGCTGGCCCGTCTGGCGGGCGACCAGGCCGCTTCGCACGGCGACGTCGGATGCCGCGGACTGGGGCGTCGTGACGACGAGCACGTCGGCGTTGGGCAGCAGCTGACCGACCGAGATCGCCACGTCGCCCGTGCCGGGCGGCATGTCCAGCAGCAGGACGTCGAGGTCACCGAAGTGCACGTCGGTGAGGAACTGCTGCACGGTGCGGTGCAGCATGGGGCCGCGCCAGGCGACGGCGCCGAGCGGTCCGTCGTCGCCCGAGCGCCGCAGGAACATGCCGATCGAGATGACCTTCACACCGTAGGCGACGGGGGGCAGCATGAGATCGTCGATCCGGGTCGGCTGCGGGGCGCCGCCGTCCGCGTCGACGAGCCCGAGGAGGGCGGGAATCGAGAAACCGTGCACGTCGGCGTCGATGAGGCCGACCGACAGGCCGCGCGCGGCGAGAGCGACGGCGAGGTTGGCGGTGACCGTCGACTTTCCGACGCCGCCCTTGCCACTCGTGACGGCGATGACACGCGTCAGCGAGTCGGGTCCGAACGGCATCTCGCGGGGCGCGCGGCCCCCGCGGAGCTTCTCGGTGAGCGCGGCACGCTCTGCGGGAGACATGACGCCGACCTCGAGGGTGACCGAGGAGACCCCCGGGACGGATGCCGCGGCGGCACGGACCTCGCGCGAGATGCGGTCGGCGGCTGGGCATCCCACGATCGTGAGGGCGATCCCCACGTGCGCGACGGAGTCTGTGACCGAGATGTCGCGCAGCATGTCCAGGTCGGCCAGCGGTCGGCGCAGCTCGGGGTCGATGACGGCGCCCACGGCGCGGCGCACCGCGTCGGTGGCTCCTGCCGTCACGAGGGGTCCTCTCGGCGCTGCTCGTCACGCTCGTCGAGCTGCTCGAGGAGCGCCCGCAGCTCGGTGCGCAGGTCGTCTCTCGTGACGGCTTCGGAGCGATCGTGCGCGATCTCCATCCGCAGGGCGACGACCTCGCGCGCGAGGTACTCGGTATCGGCCAGGTTTCGCTCGGATCGCTGCCGGTCCTGCTCGATCTGCACGCGGTCGCGGTCATCCTGCCGGTTCTGCGCCAGAAGGATGAGCGGAGCGGCATAGGACGCCTGCAGTGACAGCATCAGCGTCAGGGCCGTGAAGCCGTTCGCCGCCGAATCGAAGCGCGCCTCGACGGGGGCGAGGGTGTTCCACGCGAGCCAGGCGGCGCAGAACAGCGTGAGCCCGAGCAGGAAGACCGGGGTGCCCATGTTGCGCGCGACCCATTCCGTCGCGCGACCGAAACGGTCGCGCGAGGGCTGCGGAGTGCGCGGGGTGAGCATGCCCGAGCGGCCGCGCGGCGCATCGAGCGCCGGCGTGCGGCGCGGGGCGCGCGCCATCACCGGCGGCCTTCCTGAACCGGTGCGGCGTCGCTGCCGTCGTGCGAGCGCCAGTCATCGGGCAGCAGGTAGTCCAGCACGTCGTCGACGCTCACAGCCCCGACGAGGCGCCGTGCCTCGTCGACGACGGGCACCGAGACGAGGTCGTAGCTCGCAAGCAGGCGCGCCACCTCGGCGGCCGACGCGGTCGCGGCGACCGGGTCGAGGGAATCGTCCACGATCGCTCCGAGCCGCTCGTGCGGCGGATAGCGCAGCATCCGCTGGAAATGCACGGTGCCGAGCAGCCGGCCCGTCGGGGTCTCGAACGGGGGGAGGGTCACGAAGACCGCGGCAGCCAGCGCGGGGTGCAGTTCGTGCCGGCGGATGAGGGCGAGCGCCTCGGCGACCGTCGCATCGGCGGACAGCACGATCGGCTCGCTCGTCATGAGGCCGCCGGCCGTGTCGGGGCCGTACTGCAGCAGGGCGCGCACGTCTTCGGCTTCTTCGGGCTCCATGAGATCCAGCAGCTCCTCGGAGCGCTCCTCGGAGAGCTGCCCGAGAAGGTCGGCCGCGTCGTCGGGCTCCATCGCATCGAGGATGTTGGCGGCCCGCTCGTCGCCGAGCGCTTCGAGGATGTGCACCTGGTCGTCTTCGGGCATCTCCTCGAGCGCATCGGCGAGCCGGTGGTCGGAGAGCTCTTCGGCGACTTTCAGCAGGCGCTCGTCGGGCAGGTCGAGCAGCGTGTTGGCGAGGTCGGCGGGTCTGAGGTCGGAGTACGTCGCCACGAGTTGCTCGGCGGAGTGCGCCGCGCCCTGCGCTCCGCGCTCGCGTACGTCGGACCACGCGGCGAACGTCGTAGGCCCCTTCGCGAACGGCGAAGCGCTCGTGCGCGGCCGACGCAGGAACAGCTGCCCGACATCCCACTCGCCGGCGCGGTTGCGCTCGATCGCGACGTCCTCGATGACGGCGTCGCCCGACCCGTCGATGAGGCTCACGCGCCGCCCGAGCAGCTCGGCCATGACACGCACTTCACCGCCGCGCTGCTGGAAGCGACGCACGTTGATGAGGCCCGTCGTGATGACCTGCCCGAGCGCGATCGATGTCACGCGCCCGATCGAGACGAAGACGTGCCGTCGGCCGGGGATCTCGACGATGAGGCCGATGACTCGTGGCGGATCGCTCTTCCGGTAGATCACGACGACGTCGCGCACTTTGCCGAGCCGGTCGCCGGCGGGGTCGAAGACGGCGCACCCGGCCAGGCGTGCGACGAAGACCCTCTGCGTACTCACGCGTTCCAGCGTAGCCCGGGGTGCGTGGGAGAATGGGGGAATGAGCATGATGGGCGGGCGCGTGCCGAAGGGGCTCGGCGATGTCGGCCAGACCGTAGCCAGCTACCCCACCTACGAGCGTGCTCAGAAAGCCGTCTCCGAGCTCATCGCCGCCGACGTGCGGGCGCGGGATGTCGCGATCGTCGGCCAGGGGCTGCGCTCGGTCGAGCGCATCACGGGTCGGCTGGGCTACGCCGTCGCGGCGCGGACGGGTGCCATCAACGGGATGCTCCTCGGCCTGCTGTTCGCGGCGATCCTCGTGATCGGCTCGCCGACGGTGCCGATCCAGGCGTTCGTCGGCGTGCTGTTCGTCGGCATCGCGATCGGGATGCTGCTGAGCATGATCACCTACTCGTTCGTCAGGCGCCGACGTGACTACGTCTCGGTCGTGCAGATCCTCGCCGACCGCTACGAGGTCACGGTGGCCGCCGGCAGTGCGCAGCGCGCGCGCGAAGTGCTCGGTGCGACCGCCCTCGCGTCGGCACCGCCCGTCGTGACGGAGCCCGCCGTGCAGGGACCGCCGCAGTACGGCGAGAGGCTCCCGGTCGACCCGTCGCCCGAGGGTCCGGGCGAGCAGCCGGCCCCGGCCGATGACGAGCGCTGACGACGTCATCTCGGTCGCCCTGACGTCGGGGACCGTCGAGCTCTCGGCTGACCTGTCGGTGCCGGATGGCGCCTGGGCCGCGATCGCTGTCGCCCACGGGGCGGGGGCCGCGTACCGGCATCCGTTCCTCGTGGGGTTCACCGATGCCCTCGCCGCGGCGGGGGTCGCGACGCTGCGCTTCAACCTGCCGTACGCGCAAGCGGGCCGGCGCATGCCCGGTCCGGCAGGGCACGCCGTGGCGGCGTGGGCTGCGGTGCAGCTCTGGCTGACGGAGCGCGTCGACGTGGCGATGTGGGCGTGCGGAAAGTCGTACGGAGGGCGGATGGCGTCGATGGCCGCCGCCGAAGGCGCGATCGATCCGGCCGGGCTCGTCTACCTCGGGTATCCGCTGCACCCGCCCGGCGACCCGACCAAGCTGCGCGTCGCGCACCTTCCCGACGTCGTGCCGCCGCAGCTGTTCGTCTCGGGCACGAAGGACCCGTTCGTCGATCCGCACGTCCAGCTCAGCGACGCCGTGGCCTCATGCCGCGATGCCGAGCTCGTGTGGATCGAGGGCGGCGGTCACTCCTTCGAGGTCGCGGGCCGCAAGCGCCCCGCCGACCAGATCGGGGCCAACCTCGCCACGGGTGTGGCCGACTTCATGCGCAGCAGGGGACCGGTGACGAACGCCCGTATGACGGGCTCCTCGACCCCCTGAGTCCGGCGAGAGGCTCGGCCTCACCCGGGCACGAGTGTTCGTTTGCCTCATTCTGCCGCGCCGGGTGGGCGCAGAGCGCAGAGTGAGGCAAACGCACGACGGCTCAGGGGTTCAGACGTGCGATCCAGGCCTCGACCTCGTCGGCGGTGCGCGGGATGCCCGCCGACAGGTTCACGGCGCCGTCCTCGGTGAGGACGATGTCGTCTTCGATGCGCACACCGATGCCGCGGTACTCCTCGGGCACGGTCGCGTCGTCGATCTGGAAGTACAGGCCCGGCTCGATCGTGAAGGCCATGCCCGGCTCGAGCAGGCCGTCGTAGTACATCTCACGACGCGCCTGGGCGCAGTCGTGCACGTCGATGCCCAGGTGGTGGCTCGTGCCGTGCACCATGTAGCGGCGGTGGTGGCCGCCGGCATCGGCGTCGAGCGCCTCCTGAGCCGTCACCGGCAGCAGGCCCCACTCGGCGAGGCGGGTCGCGAGGACCTCCATCGCCGCCTCGTGCAGCGCGCGGAACGGCACACCCGGACGTGCGGCAGCGAATGCGGCGTCGGCCGCTTCGCGGACGGTCTCATAGACGCGGCGCTGCACCTCGGTGAAGCGACCGTTGACGGGAAGCGTCCGGGTGATGTCGGCGGTGTAAAGGCTGTCGACCTCGGCGCCGGCGTCGACGAGGATGAGGTCGCCGGGCACCACCGCGCCGTCGTTGCGGGTCCAGTGCAGGTAGCACGCGTGCGGACCGGATGCGGCGATTGTGTCGTAGCCGACGGAGTTGCCGTCGCTGCGCGCGCGCTGGTGGAAAACACCCTCGACGATGCGCTCTCCGCGCGGGTGGTCGATGATCGCGGGCAGGTTCGCGACGATGTCGTCGAAGCCCTTCGCCGTCACGTCGACGGCGAGCTGCAGCTGCGCGAGCTCGTACTCGTCTTTCACGAGGCGCAGTTCGGACACGAAGCGGGTGAGGTCGGCATCCTCGTCGAGCACGAGGTCGCCCTCACGCCGTTCCAGCCGCTCGATGTGGTCGGTCGCGACGCCGAGCTCAGCGGCGACGCCGCCGATCGCGGGGCGCGGTCCGATCCAGAACTCGCCGATCGAGGCGTCGGAGTAGAACTCGCTCGTCGTGCGGTCGGCGCGCTCACGGAAGTACAGCGTGACGTCGTGGCCGTCGGCGGTCGGCTCGAACACGAGCACGGCGCCGGGCTCGGCGTCGGATGCCCAGCCGGTCAGGTGAGAGAAGGCCGAGTGCGCGCGGAACGGGTAGTCGGTGTCGTTGCTGCGCTGCTTCAGCTCGCCCGCGGGGATCACGAGGCGGGCGCCGGGGAAGGCCGCCGAGACGGCGTCGCGCCGGGCCGCTGCGTAGCGGGACTGCTCGCGCTGCTCCGGGACGATGTCGGGCCGCTCGGCCCACCCCGTCGAGATCGTTTCGAGGAAGCCACGACCGAACGGCTGACGTCGGTTCGTGCTCGAGGTGGGGGGTTCGCTGGTCTCAGTCGTTGCGACGGACGCGGCGGAGGGGATGTCGCCTGCAGTGCTCATGCCCTCAAGTCTGGCATGTCCGCCGTGGCGCGGGGTGTCAGTCGGCCGGCTCGAGCTGCACGATGAGGGGGCGGTGGTCGCTGACCGATCCGTCGAGTGACGTCACAACGACGGACCCCGTCGCGCGCCAGTGCTGGGAGGCCATGATGTGATCGATCGGTGCCCCCGCGAGCGGCGGCAGCTCCGTCGTCCAGGTGCCCACTGACCCGTTCCCCGTCTGGAGCGCCGCGTCGCTGCATCGCCCCAGAGTGCCGCCGTCCATGCCGAGTCCTGTCATGTGGTCGACCGTGGCGTTGAAGTCGCCCGCCATGATGACATTCGACCCGGCGCACTGGTCGGCGAGCCATCGCAGGTCGTCGCGCCACGCCTGCATGTATGCGCGCCGCGGGGCGACGGCATGCGCGGCGACGATGATGGGACCGTCGCCGGTTGTCGGCATCGCGACGGCGCTCGGGACGGTCGAGGTGTTGCTCGACCCGTCGCGTGAGGACTCGATGACGGAGTAGTCGCCCAGCTCGGGCGAGATGAGGATCGTCGTGGATCCGGCATCCCATTCGGTAGAGGGGTTGGCAGCGTGATGCGCCCACATCGGACGCCCGAGCTCGCGCATCGCGACCGCGACCTGCTCGCCCGTCTCGATCGTCGTCTCGGGGAGTGTGACGACATCGGCCTCCATCGCGACGGCGAGCTGCGCGACGGCATCCGGCTGGGTCGCCGGCCCGGCGGTGTTCCACGTCATGACCCGCACGCTCGTCTCGGTCGCGGCGGGGAGCTCCGTGACTCCCAGGCCGCGCGAGAAGACCGTCACGCCGCCCGCGACAGCGGCGAGCCCCGAGATGATCGCGAGAGAGAGCGCGAAGGCGCGCAGGGGGCGCACGATCGCGAGCAGCAGGGCGATGAGGGCAGCTGCGACGAAGGCGAGGACCAGGATGCCGCGGAAGGAGATCACCTGCGCGACGGGAAAGTAGCGATCGACGCGGAAGAAGCCCGGCCAGGTGAGCACGGCCGCCGCGATCGCGCAGAGCACGGTCACCAGGACCCCCAGCAGGCGAAACACGGACGTGACTCTATGTCAGGGCGCTGAGAGATCCGCGCACCCGCGCCGAGAGTCGGCCCGACGGATGCCCTCACCCCGGCTACGCTCGGACAGGTGCAGGCGAAGCGGGGGTTCGAGGGTCCGAGTGACCTGCATATGCACTCGACCCACTCCGACGGCACCGAGGCACCCGCGCTCGTCATGCAGGCCGCGCACCGCCACGGTCTCCGTACGGCGGCGCTGACCGACCACGACACGACGGCCGGGTGGGCGGAGGCCGCCGAAGCGGCGACCTCGCTCGGCATGACGTTCATCCCCGGTATGGAGCTGTCGGCCCGCCACGAGTGGCGCAGCGTGCACATCCTGGCCTATCTCGTCGACCCGGATGCACCGGGGCTGCGGGCCATGACCGATCGCATCCGTTCGTCGCGGCTCGATCGCGCGCGGGTCATGGCCGAGCGCATCGGGCGCGACTACGACCTGCAGTGGGATGACATCGTCGCCCAGACGAGCGCCGGCGCGACGGTGGGGCGGCCGCACATCGCCGATGCGCTCGTCGCGCGGGGGCTCGTACGCGATCGCACCGAGGCGTTCGCGAGCATCCTGAGCCCGCGCGGGGCGTACTACGTCGATCTGTACGCGCCCGACCCGGTCACGGCGGTCCGCCTCGTCGTCGAAGCCGGGGGAGTCCCGATCATCGCGCATCCCGCGGGCCGCGCCGGGGTCCTGCCGCGCGCGCTGCTGAATCGCATGCTCGACGCGGGCCTCGCGGGCTTCGAGCTCGGGCACCGGGAGAACGTCGAGCCCGGCATCCGGATGCTGCGCCGCCTCGTCGCGGACCGGGACCTCATCGTGACGGGTTCGAGCGACTACCACGGGCTCGGCAAGCCCAACCTGCCCGGCGAGAACACGACATCCGACGACATGGTGCAGCGTCTCATCGACCGCGCAACAGGAAGCGCCCCCGTCCACCCGTGAGGGGGACGAGGGCGCGCACCGGTCGGAGTCAGCTCAGCGCACGCGCTTTGAGCCGCTCGTATTCGTCTTGCGAGATCGTGCCGGCGTCGAGGAGCGACCGGGCTTTGGCGATCTCATCGGCCGGGCTGGTGCCTGCGACCTGCTTGATGTACTCGTCTTGCGCCGCCTGCATCTGACGCACCTGCGACTCGCTGCGCTGCGCCATCCCGCCACCGCGGGCGATGAGGTAGACCAGCGCCGTGATGATCGGGAAGAAGATGAGGAAGAAGATCCACACCGCCTTCCACCAGCCACTCAGCTTGTGGTCGCGGAAGAGGTCCGCAATGATCGCGAACAGCGCGAACAGGTAAGCGACGAAGATGAAGGCCCACAGGAACCACCAGATGAGGTCCCAGAACGAGCCCCAGAAACCCTGGTACTCGACTGTTTCGAAGAATCGCACGATCGTGCCTTTCTAGAAGCGAACGACGACCACCCTGTGCCGTCAGCGCTCACGATAGCGCTCCCGGAACCCTCGCGGATAACGATCCGAGATCAGATGCTCGCTGCGGGCGTCGGGCCCGATCGGGGGCCACGCCGACGGCGACGCCGCCGGGGCGCCGCGTTGCCGTCGTGGTGCTCACTGCCGCCGCCGTCGTGCGTTCCGGCGCCGTCGGCGTCGCGGCGCTCGCCTGCGGCCTCGGACGCACTCTGTGTCGCCGTCGCGTCGCCGCCCTCGACGAAGGTCGCGCCGACCTTCTCGGACGAGTCGCGGCGACGCCGACGGCGCCGGCTCGTGCCGACATCGCCGGTTCCCGCTTCTGCTGCGGCCTCGGCGGCGCGGGCAGGGCGCTGCGTCTTGACGGACTGCGTCTTCGGGGCCGTCGTGATGCGGCCCTTCGTGCCCTCGGGGATGTCGAGGTCGGTGAACAGGTGCGGGCTTGACGAGTACGTCTCGACGGGCTCGGGCTGACCGAATTCGAGCGCCCGGTTGATGAGTGCCCACTTGTGCAGGTCATCCCAGTCGACGAATGTCACCGCGATGCCCGTCTTGCCCGCCCGGCCGGTGCGGCCCGCGCGGTGCAGATAGGTCTTCTCGTCGTCGGGGATCGTGTGGTTGATGACGTGGGTGACATCGTCGACGTCGATGCCACGGGCGGCGACGTCGGTCGCGATGAGCACGTCCTTCTTGCCCGCCTTGAAGGCGGCCATCGAACGCTCGCGGGCCTCCTGGCTCATGTCGCCGTGCACCGCGCCCGCGTTGAAGCCGCGGTCGTTGAGCTCGTCGACGAGCTTCTGCGCCGCGCGCTTGGTGCGCGTGAAGACGACGCTCTTGCCGCGACCCTCGGACTGCAGGATGCGCGCGATGATCTCGTCCTTGTCGAGCGAGTGCGCCCGGTAGACGAGGTGCTTGATGTTCGCCTGCGTCAGGCCCTCGTCGGGATCGGTCGCCCGGATGTGGATCGGGTTGGTCATGAAACGACGCGCGAGGGCGACGATCGGACCGGGCATCGTCGCCGAGAACAGCTGCGTGTGGCGGACGGCGGGGACCTTGGAGAAGATCTTCTCGATGTCGGGCAGGAAGCCGAGGTCGAGCATCTTGTCGGCCTCGTCGAGGACGACCTCGGTCGCGTTCGACAGGTCGAGCAGGCGCTGGTTGTTGAGGTCGATGAGCCGGCCTGGCGTGCCGACGACGATCTGGGCACCGGCCTTGAGCTGTTCGATCTGACCCTCGTACGCCTTGCCGCCGTAGATGGCGACGACGCTCGTCGAGCGGCCGGAGGTCAGCATGTCGATGTCTTCGTAGACCTGGACGCACAGTTCGCGGGTCGGCACGACGATGAGGGCTTGGACACCGTGCGCGGGGTCTTTGCCGAGACGCTGGACGACGGGGATGCCGAATCCGAACGTCTTGCCGGTTCCCGTCTTCGCCTGGCCGATGATGTCCTGACCGGGAAGACCCAGCGGAATCGTCTGCTCCTGGATGGGGAAGGCATCGACGATGCCCTTGGCTGCGAGGACATCGACGATGTCGGGGTCGACGCCGAGTTCGGCGAAAGTCGTCACGATAGGTGCCTGTCTGGCGGTGAGAAGCCGCCGGGAATGAACGGTCCACGCCCTTCACTCAGCCACAGGCGCGGGGTCCCGATCCGTCGCCGGGACGATTCCAGGATACCGACCGTGGGCTCGCGAGGACGGCAGCCGTAGTCTTAGGGCGTGGTGAAGTGGTTCTGGCAGCGCAAGAAACCCGCGATGAAAGCCCTCTCGCTCCGGGCGCGGGGCGACTTCGGCGGCGCGACGCGCGTCGACTTCGAAGAGCTCGCACCCGACATCGACACCTTCCTCGGCCAGGCGGCCTATCTGCAGCTCGGCTTCTTCGAGACGCTGAGCGAGCTGATCGCGCTGACACCCGAGCTGGCGCAGAAGGAATCCCTGTCGCGAGCGGCTGGTGCCGCCCTGACGAAGCATCAGGAGCTCGTCGCGGTCATCCGTGACAGAGGCGGTGACCCCACGGCGATCATGCTTCCGTTCCGCGAGCCGCTGGACGCGTTCCGTCGGGCCACGCACGGCGTCCGGCCCCAGGAGACGATGCTGTCCGTGCACATCACGGCCGGGATGCTCGACGACTTCTACCTCGCTCTGGCCTCGAGCTATGCCGAGACGGGGCGCATCGTGGCGCGCATCCTGCGGGCAGATGATGACCGGCAGGCGATCGTGGACATCCTCGGCGGCACGATCGCCAGCGACCCCGAATGGAAGTCGCTCTTGGCGATGTGGGGGCGCAGGCTCGTCGGCGACACACTGCTCATCGCCCGCGCCGCGTTGCGACCGGGCGGGTTGCGCCTCGCGGACGAGCAGAAGGTCGAACCCGTGTTCACCGAGCTGATGGGCGCCCACTCGCGCCGCATGGACGCGCTGGGACTCGCCGCCTAGTGGGCGTCAGCCGATCTTGAGGCGAGTGCGCGTGCGTTCGTCGTGCGCGATGCGCGTGCGAGCGAGGAGCACGAGCACGGGCCACACGACGATGAGGGGGGCGACGATCGCCGAGAGCCACGGCCACGGCGAGTCGATGCCGATTCCGGACCACGTGAGGATCGTCCAGGCGAGGCCGGCCGCCGCAGCGCCCAGAATCGGTGCCACGACGACGCCCCGCGTGGGGCGGTCGCGGACGAGGAAGTGCAGGGCGGTGCCGACGACGGCGCCGATGATGAGTGCGAGCAGGATCTGCATGGCCGTCAGCCGACGAATCCGACGCGGCGGGACTCTTCGGTCCCGATCTCGATGTAGGCCATCCCCGCCGTGGGGACGATGTACGAGTTGCCCTTGACGTCGACGAAGGAGACGTGGGTCGCGGCTGCGTCCAGCGCAGCGGAGACGGACTTCTTGACCTCGGCGGCGGGCTCGTTCGTCTCGAACGTGAGCTCGCGTCCCGTGTTGGCGATGCCGATGCGGATCTCCACGTGATGACCTCCTGCGTGCCGGGGCCGGTCCCCGGGGGCATGGCAACTCTACGACAACACGCCGACTCTGCTCGTTCTCTGATCTTCCTCGTGCCGACGCTCTCGGCGAACGAACGATGTCCGAGGTGCGCGCTAGCGTCGTGGTCATGGTTTCAGGGCAGGATGCCGCGACGCCCGACCCGTCGCAGCGCACGGTCGTCGACCTCGCGCACGACGCGTCGGCGATCGTCGCCGGCGCACCGGGCAGCGGAAAGACGGCGACGCTCATCGCCCGCGTCGGTGCGCTCGTGGCGCGCGGCGTCGATCCGGACGCGATCGTCGTGCTCACCCCGTCCCGCCAGACGGCGACCGCCCTGCGCGACCGACTGGCCCTCGCGGTGGGCCGCGCGACGTCGGGGCCCCTGGCCCGATCGGTGGCGTCGTTCGCGTTCCAGATCGTGCGCGCGGCGTCGGTCACCGCGGGCGCCGAGCCGCCGCAGCTGCTCACGGGAGGCGACGAGGACCAGATCATCCATGACCTGCTCGAGGGTGACGCCGAAGACGAGGCCGCCGGCCACGCGCGGTGGCCGGCGTGGCTCGATGCGGGCATCCGATCCACGCCGGGCTTTCGCACCGAGGTCCGCACCTTCCTCGCCGAGTGCACGACGCTCGGGATCGATGCGTCCCGCCTGCAGGCGCTCGCCGAACGCGACGGCATCGAGGCCTGGGGGGCGCTCGCATCGTTCTTCCGCGAATACCTCGACGTGCGCGCTGACATGCGCGGCGCGCACCGTGACGCGGCCGGCCTCGTGCGCGAAGCGGTCGCGCTGTTGCGTGCGGGATCGCCGGGTCTCGAAGCGGTCGACGGCGTCCGTGCCGTGCTCGTCGACGACGCGCAAGAGCTCACCCTCGGCGGTGTCGAGCTCGTCGAGGCTCTGCGCGCGCGGGATGTCGCCGTCCTCGCGTTCGGAGACCCCGACGTCGGTTCGGGGTCCTTCCGCGGCGCGACCCCCGAGAACTTCGCCCGGCTCGCGGCGAGCTTGGGCGACCTGCACGTGCTCGAGACGTGCCACCGCGGGTCGGCGTGGCAGGCCGAGACCGTGCGGCGGGTGACGGAGCGCATCGGCGCGGTCGGCGTCGTGGCCCATCGCGGCGTACCCCGTCCGGCCGAACCCGACGACTCGGTGCGCGCTCTGACGGTGCGCTCAGCGGCCGAAGAATGCGACGCGATCGCTCGGCTGCTGCGGGAACGGCACGTCCACGACGGCATCGCGTGGAGCCGCTGCGCCGTGATCGCCCATGACACGCGCCAGGTGACGGCGCTCGAGGCCGAGTTGGCAGCGCGCGACGTGCCCGCGCGGTCGGCCGGCCCCGGCCGCGCGCTGGGCGTGCACCGCGCCGTGCGTGACCTGCTGCGCCTGACCGAGATCGCGATGGACGGTCAATGGAGCTATGACGACGTCGCGGCGGTGCTGACGGGCGCCTACGGGCGCCTCGATGCGATTCAGCTTCGCCGCCTCGTTGCGACGCTGCGCCACAGCGAACTCGCGACGGGTGGTGAGCGTCCGGGGCGCGAACTGCTGCTGTCGGCCATGTCCCAGCCGATCGAGTTCGACCTGATCGACACGCGCGAAGCGCGACGGGGCGCGGTGGTGGCCCGCACCCTGGCCGAACTGCGCGCCGAATTCGACCGCGGGGCGACAGCGCATGAGCTGCTGTGGACGGCATGGGAGCGCAGCGGCCTCGAACGCGCCTGGGGCGAACTCGCGCGGGGGAGCGGTCCTCTCGCCGAACAGGCGAATCGCGATCTCGACGCCGTCGTGGCGCTCTTCCAGGCCGCGAAGCGCTTCGTCGAGCGATCCCTCGACGCGGATCCGCGCGTCTTCGTGCGCGGGATCCTCGACACCGACGTCGCGCAAGACCGGCTCGACGCGCCGAGCATCGACGACAGCGTCCGCATCCTCACCCCAGCGGGTTCGCTCGGGCTCGAGTTCGACACGGTCGTCGTGGCCGGTGTGCAAGAGAACGTGTGGCCCAACACCCGGCTTCGGGGCAGTCTGCTCGAAACCTGGCGCCTGCCTGATGCCGCTCGGCGGGCACCGACCGAGGCAGCCGGCACGGTCGACCGGCGACGCGCCGCGATGCACGACGAGCTGCGTCTCCTCGCCCGTGCGCTGTCCCGCGCGACGGCGCGGGTCGTCGTGACGGCGGTCGATGACGACGACACCGGACCGAGCCCGTTCTTCGAGCTGCTGCCCCCGGCCGAACAGCACACGGTCGAGCACCCGCTGTCGCTGCGGGGCCTTGTCGCGAGGTACCGCCGCACCCTCACGACGATGCCGGCCTCACCGGCATCCGCGCATGCGGCACGCCAGCTGGCGCTGCTCGCCGACGAAGTCGTCGCCGGCGCGCATCCGCGGGAGTGGTACGGCGTGATGCCGGTCACCTCGGACGGGCCGCTGCGCGACCTCGCGCGCGAGGACATCCGTGTGTCGCCGTCGCGTCTGCACGCGCTCGAGGAATGCGAGCTGAACTGGGTCATCGCCGACCTCGGAGGAGACCCGGGCGGCACGACGGCCGGTGTCGGCACGATCATCCACGCTGCGCTCGAGCACGCCGAGTCGAGCGACGAAGCCGCTCTGTGGCAGCAGGTCGAGGCGCGATGGGGCGAGTTGTCCTTCGAAGCGGAGTGGCGCGCGCGGGCTGAGCGGGACCGCGCCCGCGAGCTCGTGCGTCGGCTGCACCTCTATCTGCGCCGTTTCGAAGACGCCGGCGGCGCCCTCATCAGCGCCGAACCCCACTTCGAGGTGCCGATCGCGATCGACGGCTCCGAGGGTGAGCATCGCGTCATCCTGTCGGGGTACATCGACCGGGTCGAGCAGACCCCCGACGGGGCGGTCGTCATCGTCGACCTCAAGACGGGCAAGAACGAGCCGCAGACCGACGCAAAGGTCGTCGACAATCCGCAGCTGGCGGCATATCAGCTCGCGTTCGAAGGGGGAGCGATCCCGGCCGCCTCGGGGCTTCCCGCCGGCGGTGCGCAGCTGCTCGTGCTCAAACCCACCTCGACGAAGGCCGACTACGTCACGCCGCGTCAACCGCCGTTCGATGACGAGCGCCGCGAGGCGTTCTTCGAGCGCGTCCGGTCCGCCGTCACGACGATGCGCGGCACGACGTTCGCTGCGCCCTTCGAAGAGCACTGCCGCGACGAACACACGTATGGGCTCTGCCGCATCCACACGATCGGCGCGGTGAGCGCGTCATGACGACCCCTGTCGCGCCCGTGCTGTCGGCACGGGTCATCGCGGCCGCGCTCGGGCAGTTCCCGCCGACCGACGAGCAGGCCGCTGTCATCGAGGCGCCTCTGGCCCCCGCGCTGGTCGTCGCGGGCGCCGGGAGCGGCAAGACCGAGACGATGGCCGGTCGTGTCGTCTGGCTCGTCGCGAACGGGCTGGTCCGCCGTGACGAGGTGCTGGGGCTCACCTTCACGCGCAAGGCCGCCGGCGAGCTGTCCGAGCGCATCCAGCGCCGTCTGGCGCGGCTGGGCGAGTTCGAACGGCGAGGGCTCCTTCCGTTGCTTCCCGCGCTGCATGACGAGGGGCGGCTCGGCGTCTTCGCGCAGCTCGAACGCGAGACTCCCGACGGGCAGCGTCGGACGCTGCTGCGCCTGGCGGCGCTGGACACCCTCGCGTCGACGACGTCTGCCGTGCCGCAGACGACCGCTGACGACACGCTGCTGGACCGGCCGACCGTCGCGACGTACAACAGCTTCGCCGACCAGATCGTGCGCGAGAACGCCCTGCGCATCGGGCGGGACTCCGAAGCCGCCGTGCTGTCTGAGTCGGCTGCCTGGCTGCTCATGCGCCGCGTCGTCTTCGCCTCCGACGATCCGCGTCTGGAGACCCGCACCGAGGCCGTGCGCTCGATCATCGACGCCGCGCTGCGGATCGCACGCGACGGCGTTGACAACCTCGTCGACTTCGACGACCTCGCCGACTTTCCCGAGCGGTTCGCCACGGTCCTGCAGCTGCCCTCGACACGCAAAGGCACGGTCGTCTATGCCGACATCGCGCAGGCCGTCGACAAGGTCGGCGCGCTCTCCCTGCTGACCGAGCTCGCGCGCGACTACGCCGCCGAGAAGCGACGCCTGGGCGTCATCGACTTCTCGGATCAGGTGGCGGGGGCGCTCGAAGCCGTACGTGCGCATCCTGTTGTGGCACAGGATCTGCGCGCTCGGTTCCGCGTCGTTCTGCTCGACGAGTATCAAGACACCTCTGTCGTGCAGACCGATCTGCTGTCGGGCATCTTCGGCGAGACAGCCGTCATGGCAGTGGGCGATCCCCACCAGGCGATCTACGGATGGCGCGGCGCGAGCGCCGGCAACCTCGGCGGGTTCGCCCGGGCATTCGCGCAGGGGGACTGCGCGCGCTTCTCTCTCGCGACGAGCTGGCGCAACAGCACCTCGGTGCTGACGGCAGCCAACGCCGTGCTCGCTCCGCTCGCCGCGACGGCGCCCGTGCCCGTCGACGAGCTGCGCCCGCGGCCCGCGGCCCCGCCGGGACTCGTCGAGCTCTCCTTCGAGACCGACGTCGACGCCGAGGCCGACCGCGTCGCGGCATGGTTCGAGCGCATACGCTCCGAGCGCGCGTCGCGCGGCGACGCGACGACGGGGGCGATCCTGTTCCGCAGCAAGAAGCACATGGTCCGCTTCGGTGACGCGCTCGGGCGACGGGGCATCCCGCATCGCATCCTGGGGCTCGGCGGGCTGCTCTCGACGCCCGAGGTCGTCGACGTCGTGAGCGCCCTGCGGGTCCTGAGCGACCCCGGGGCCGGCTCGTCGCTCATCCGGCTGCTCGCCGGCCCGCGATGGGGGATCGGGCTGCCCGATCTGCGCGAACTCGCCGCACTGGCGCGGCGGATCGCCCGTCACGACGCCGCCCTGCAGCCGCTCGCCCCCGAGGTGATCGCCGCGATCCGCGGCAGCGCGGCCGACGATGACGGGTCGCTCGTCGACGCGCTCGACTTCGTGCTGCGGCACAAGCCCGACCACGGCTGGCTCGCCGGGTTCACCGCCGAAGCGCGCGAGCGTCTGCGTGAGGCGGCGGCGGTGTTCGCGGGGCTGAGGCAGGCGACCGGGATGCCGATCCCCGAGCTGATCCGCCTGGTCGAGCGCGAACTCCGACTCGACGTCGAACTCGCGGCGAACGAGGCGCGAGGGCCCGCTCGCGTCGCCGCCGCGCAGCTGCGTGCCTTCGTCGACGAAGTGCACGCCTTCCTCGCCGCCGACGAGACCGGATCGCTGTCCAGCCTGCTGGCGTGGCTTGACCACGCCGAGCAGCTCGACGAGTTCGCTCCGCGCACCGAGCCGCCCGAAGACGACGTCGTGCAGCTGCTCACGATCCATGGCTCCAAGGGGCTCGAGTGGGATGCCGTCGCCGTCGTTCGCCTCGTGGCCGACGAGCTGCCCGGTACGTCGCGCGACGCGAAGGGCTGGCTGCGGTTCGGCGTGCTTCCCTTCGCGTTCCGAGGTGACGCGCCGTGGCTTCCCGTGCTGCCCTGGAGCAGCTGTGAGACGCAGCAGCAGCTCAAACAGGCGTACGACGACTTCGTCGCGGCCAACAAGGCACGCCACGTCGAAGAGGAGCGCCGGCTCGCGTACGTCGCCGTGACCCGGGCCCGCGAGCGCCTGCTGCTCACGGGGGCGAGCTGGTCAGGCACGAAGAAGCCGCGCGCGTGCAGCCCGTTCTACCTCGAGATCGCCGAGGCGCTCGGTGTCGAGCCACCCGGTGACGAGGCCGGTGACAACCCCTACGCGGGCGAGCGGCGACTGCTGCAGTGGCCCATCGACCCGCTCGGGTCGCGGCGGCAGGTCATCGAGCGCGCCGCCGCAGAGGCTCGCAACGCCCTCGACGCGCCGCGGGCGCGTCCCGACGACGACGTCGCGCTGCTGCTTGCCGAGCGCGAGGCTCGGCGCGGGGCGCCGGCACCCGTCGCGCCCGTGCGCATCGCGGCATCCCGCTACAAGGACTTCGTCGCCGACTACGACGGCACGCTCGCCCGGCTCGCTCGCCCGATGCCCGAGCGTCCGTTCCGCCAGACACGCCTGGGCACGCTGTTCCATGCGTGGGTCGAGCAGCGCTCGGGGCACGTCGGTCTCAGCGGTTCGATCGACGACGCACTGTGGGAGACCGACGACGAAGTGCCCGACACCCAGGCGTCGGCCGAAGACGCTGAGGCCCTCGCGGTGCTGCGCGAGCGGTTCCTCCGGTCGGAGTGGGCGACGCTTCAGCCGCTCGAGGTCGAGACCGAGATCGACTTCACCGAGACCGACCTCGACGGGCGCCCGCACGTCATCATCTGCAAGCTCGACGCCGTGTACCGCCGCGATGATCGGATCGAGATCGTCGACTGGAAGACGGGCGCATCACCGCGCACGGCCGCCGAACGACGCGAGCGGATGCTGCAGCTCGAGCTGTACCGCCGGGCCTACCACGCGAAGCACGCGGTGCCGCTCGAAGACATCGACGTCGTGCTTTACTACGTGTCCGACGGCGTCATCCTGCGCGCGTGAGCGCCGTCAGTCCCTGAGCCAACGGCGCAGCGCCGCGTCGGATGCGCGCTCGGCATCGGCGACTGCGTCGCCGTCGTCTGCCGAGCGCGTCGGCTGTTCGGGCGACGGCAGGTCGACCGACGACACGTCGACCGGTCCCGTCGAGACGTCGTCGTGGGTCCACAGTGCGGCGCGCGCCGGCTCGGCGGCATCCGTCTCGGGGTCGGCCGCAGCACGCGCTTCGTCTTCGTCGGCGATCCACTGCGACAGCTGCTCGGGGTCGTATGCATCGGTCTGCATCGACGTGTCGACCGGCGCCGCCGATGACGCCGGGACCCGGTCGAGCAGGGCGATCGCTTCGTCGACGCCGAGGTGACCGTCGCTCACGAGGTCTTCGTCGCCGACGTTCGCGGCGAGCGACTCGAGGAGGGCGGAGGCGTCGTCCACGATGTCGGGTCGCTCGGACTCGTGACCATGGATGAGCCACTTCGCGAACTCCAGCTCGGCGTACAGTCGCGCCCGCTCCCGCGCCCGCCCGTCGGGGGCACGCTCACTGCGCGCCGTATACGCGGCATAGACGTCGTCTGCGGCAGCGGGGGCCGAGGCGAGCCATTGCAGATCGACCGCGGGGTCGCCCACGGCCAGGCCGTGCCACTCGAGCAGGCCCGTCACGCGGGGTGCGTCGTCGATGTCCTCGAAGAGGAACGCCGTCGAACCGATGCCGCCGAGCACGACGGCCGATTCGAAGTGCCACAGATCGCCGGCGGTGAGTGCCCGACGCCACCGGGCCGCGAGCGCGGGGGGCAGCGCTTCAGTGGCGACCGCACGATCGACCAGGCGCGAGACGTCTTCGCGGATCTGAGAGGGAGTCTGGACGGGAAGCCCCTCGGTGCGAACGACCGAGGTGGGCAGCGAGTGGAGGGCCGCGAGTGCCTCGCCGAGCGAGGTCGCGGCTCCCGGCCCCGGGGGCAGGTGCGCCGGATCGACGCGATACCCGCTCAGATGGTCGACGACGACGACGCGTTCGCCGCCGAGGGTCGTCTCGCCGAGCAGTTCGGGCGCGCGGAACGGCAACAGGCTGCGGACACCGGGCGTGAGTGCGCGCAGCGCCCGGGCTTCGGCGGCGATCTCGAGGGCGGCGGCGGAGTCGTTCGGAACACGCACGACGACGCGACGGCCGTCGTCGAGATCCGCGATGGCCGTGTCGTATCGGCCGCTCGCACCCTCGGTCAGCGTGCCCGCTCCGACGACGCCGACCCGGGGAAGAGCCGACGTTATGGACGCGGCTAGAGTGAAGGGAGAGCGTGCCATGTGCCCAGGTTAGGCGGGGCGCGCCGGGCGGTCTTCGCGCCACGCCCGCACACCGTGACCCCGGTGTCCGAGTCGGCTGCGGACCGCGATGAGATGTGAGAGGGCCTGCATGACGACGCGCGATCCCCTCGGCGGATCCTTCGACCGCTCGGCCCACGAGCGCGGTGTTGCCGACCTGATCGACGACGCGCGCGCCGACCCCGCGACGCGGGTCCTCGTCGTTGCGGGCGACTCCGCTCCGCTGGCGGCTCCGGATCGCTTGCACTGGGTCGCCGCGGATGCCGCACCGGCCGGCACGGTGTGGGGCTTCCTCGGTCGCGGCGCCGACGGTGCCGCTCTGCTCGTCGCGACGGTCGAGGCGGCGGAGAGCGAACCGTTCGACGCGCCGCACGGCTGGGCGGGGCTGCGCACTGCAGGAGGCGCGATCACCGAGCCCGATGCCGAGGCGTTCGTCGCTGCGGTGAGTCTCGGCCGTTGGCTCATCGACGCACCGCACTGCCCCGCGTGCGGTGCGCGGTGCGACATCGAGAACGCCGGATGGTCACGCCACTGCCCCGACTGCCGGCGCGAGCACTTTCCGCGCACCGATCCGGCCGTCATCGTCGCGATCACGAGCGCGGCCGATCCCGACCGTCTGCTGCTCGGCTCGAACGCGCTGTGGGGCGCCGACCGCTTCTCGTGCTTCGCCGGGTTCGCCGAAGCAGGGGAGTCCCTCGAAGCCGCCGTGCACCGCGAAGTGCGGGAGGAGTCCGGTGTCGACGTCATCGACGTGCGCTATCGCGGCTCGCAAGCGTGGCCGTATCCGCGCTCGCTCATGCTCGGCTTCTTCGCCACCGCCGTCAATGACGACGCCGCTCTCGCCGACGGCGACGAGATCGCCGCCGTCCGGTGGTTCACGCGTGCCGAGATCGGCGACGCGCTCTCGGGGCGCAGCGAGATCCTGCTGCCCGGCCGCGCCTCGATCGCCCACCGGCTGATCAGCGGCTGGCACGGAGATTCGGCATGAGCGACCGCGCGCTCGAGGGACTCGACGAGCGGCAGCGCGAAGCCGTCACGGCGTTGCGGGGTCCCGTGGCCGTGCTCGCCGGCGCCGGGACGGGCAAGACCCGCGTCATCACACACCGCATCGCGCACGGCGTCGATGTGGGAGCGTACTCACCGGGCCGCGTCATGGCCGTGACCTTCACCGCCAAGGCAGCGGGCGAGATGCGCGGACGACTGCGCGCCCTGGGCGTCGAGGGTGTCTCGGCGCGCACCTTCCACGCCGCGGCGCTCGCCCAGCTGAACTTCTTCTGGCCGTCGCTCGCGGGCGACAGCATGCCGCGCATCGTCGACAACAAGGTGCGCCTGCTCGCCCACGCCGCGGACGGGATCGGGCTCGATCTGGACACCGCGACGCTGCGAGACGTGGCGTCCGAGATCGAGTGGCGCAAAGTCACGATGCGCTCGGCGCACGAATACGCCGCAGCGCGTCCGGGGGGCATCGGCCGGCTGAGTGTCGACCGTGTCCTCGACCTGCAACGGGCGTACGAGCGGCTCAAGGACGAGCGCCGTCAGATCGACTTCGAAGACGTCCTGCTCTCGTGCGCGGGCATGCTCGAAGCCGAGCCGCATGTCGCTCGCGCCGTGCACGAGCAGTACCGGCACTTCACGGTCGATGAGTTCCAGGACGTCTCGCCTCTGCAGCACCGCCTTCTCGAACTGTGGCTGGGTGAGCGCAAGGACCTCTGTGTCGTCGGTGACGCGAGCCAGACGATCTACTCCTTCACGGGCGCCGACGCGCGCTACCTGCTCGAGTTCGGGAGCCGGCATGCCGACGCCACGGTCGTGCGGCTCGAGACGAACTACCGATCGGATGCCGCGATCCTCGGTGTCGCCAACGCGCTCATGCGCGGCCGCCCCGGCGCCCTGCACCTCACCGCCGCGGAGCGCGGAGCACCCGCGGGGCCGATGCCGACCGTCACGGAGTACCCCGACGATGTCGCCGAGGCCCGCGGCGTCGCCGCGCGCATCCGCGCGCAGCTGGACGCCGGGATCGACCCCCGTGGGATCGCCGTGCTCTACCGCGCACACGCGCAGTCGGCCGAGATCAGCCGCGCGCTGGTGGATGCCGGGATCGCCGCATCCGTGCTCGGTGGCCGGCGCTTCTTCGACCTGCCCGAAGTGCGTCAGGCGATCATGGAGCTGCGTGCCGCGACGGTCGCGCCGATCGCGACGGGCTTCGTCGACACGGTGCGCGACATCCTGCGTTCGCGCGGGCTCACTGACGATCCACCGCAGGCCGGGGGCGCCCTGCGCGACGCGTGGGAAGCGCGCGCCGCGGTGCTGCGGCTGGCGGAGGAAGCGCCCGCGACGACGACGCTGCGCGAGTTCACCGACGAGCTGATGGCTCGAGCGCGCACGCACGATGAGCCGGCGATGCGCACCATCACTCTTGCGACGCTGCACGCGGCGAAGGGACTCGAGTGGGACCACGTGCACCTCGTCGGTTTCGCGGAGGGTCAGCTGCCGATCAGCTATGCATCGACCTTCGAGCAGGTCGACGAGGAGCGACGGCTCGCGTACGTCGGCATCACGCGGGCCGCGCGTACGCTCGCTCTGTCATGGGCACGGGGCCAGCGGAACCGCCAGCCCTCGCGGTTCCTGCGAGAGATCGGCAGCGGCACGCTGCGTGCGGCCGATGCATCCGCACCTCGCGGTGCGCGTGGTCGCGGTGCAGCACCAACGAGGCCGCAGACGAACGCCCCCGACGACCGGCGTCTTCGCGGATGAGATGCAGCACCGCGATGCCCGCTTCGAGGGCCAGACTCGCGGGGATCGCCGCCGACCGACGGTGAGCGAGCTGCGCCGCGACGGCCGGCCACGCGGCATCCGCATCGCGCCGGTGCTCGGCCAGGCACGTCGTGCACGGCGTGCGCCCCGGTGACACGAACGGCCCCACTTCGGCGGTGTGCCCCGTGAAGAGGATCGGGATGTGCGGCACATCGGCGGACATGAAGCCCGCGACCAGACGCGGTTCGATGGCGTGATATGCGATCACGACGGCGAGGTCGGCGAGCCCGTCCGCGGGGTCGTCGATGAGCTGCACCCCCGCCGCAGCGAGCCCCGTCGACACGGACGACACGACGTCGTCACTGACCGCCCCTGCTGCCGTGACCAGGGCGCGCACGTGCAGGAGCGGCGTGTCGTCGAGCAGGACGGGGCGCAGCCGCGCGAGCAGCGCGTCGGCTCCGCCCTCGGGGGCACCGAGGGAGAGCGCGACGGGGTCGACCGCTGAATCGGGGACGCCGATCTCGAGCTCGCGCACGAGTCGCTCCTGCCAGGGCGTGGGGTCGTGCAGGACGACGACCGCGTCGGCGCCGAACTGCAGGCTCGACGGCGTGCGCCAGACGACGGGATGTGCGGGGTCGAGGCGGAACATGACGAGATCATGCCCCGCGGTCGCGTCTCCGCGGCGGCCATCCACAGGCCAATGGCCTGGGGAGGAGCCGATCGTGTCAGACGGGTCGGCTGTCCTCGGGGGTGCCGTCGCCGTCGTCATCGGGCTCTTCGCCCGCGAGCAGCCGCTCGAGCGCGTCGTCCATCTCGTCGCGCACCGGCTCTTCGCCTCGTGCGCGTGCCTCGAGCCGGGCGACCAGGCCGGCGGGATCGTCGATGTCCTCGGCGGTCGGCATGAGGTCGGGGTAGTCCCACAGCGCGTCTCGCTCGGCGACACCGACGGCGTCGGTCACGGCGCGCCACATCGCGGCAGCCTCCCGCATGCGGCGCGGGCGCAGTTCGAGCCCGACGAGCGATCCGAGCGCCCGCTCGGCGGGACCGCCGACGGCACGGCGACGCCGCACGACCTCTGAGATGCGGTCGACCGACGGCAGGCGCGCGAGCGCCTGCTCGGTCACGACATCGACCCAGCCCTCGACCGTGGCGAGCAGGTTCTCGAGGCGCGTGAGGGCGGCAGTCTGGGCTTCGGAGCGCTGGGGGAGCAGCGCTCCACTCTCGATCGCCTGACGCAGCTCGTCGGGCTGAGAGGGATCGAAGCGCGCCGCGAGGTCTTCGAGCGCGTCGGTGTCGACGTGCACTCCGCGGGCGAATTCGGTCACCTGCGAGATGACGTGCAGGCGCAGCCAGCGCGCGTGGCGGAACAGTCGCGCGTGGGCGAGTTCGCGCGTCGCGACGAACAGAGCGAGCTGGTCGTGGGGGATCTCGAGGTCTCGACCGAAGTCGGCGAAGTTCTGCGGCAGGATCGCGGCTTCTCCGTCGGGCATGAGCGGGATGCCGACGTCGCCGCCGGAGACGACCTCTTTCGACAGGTTGCCGACGACCTGGCCCAGCTGCGCCGCGAAGAGCGAGCCGCCGACCATGCGCATGAGTCTGCCCGCGCCCTCGATCATGCCCTGCATGTCATCGGGCGCCTGCTCGCTGAGCGCGGACGTCATCGCGTCGGCCATGCTGGTCGCGACGGGCGCGGCGAGCTCCTGCCAGACCGGCATCGTCGCTTCGACCCATGCGCCGCGCGTGATGGCGCGGGGTGCAACGGCCAGATCCGAGATCGTCGTCGCCTCGCTCAGCCACAGCGTCGCGAGCGCGAACGCCTGGTCGAGGTCTGTGCGTTCGCCGGTCGTCACGCCGAGACCGTCCTGATTGGCGATGTGCAGCGCCTGGCGGCGGGCGGTGTCCCACGAGATGTCCTCGCCGCCGCCTCCGAACACACCCTGCAGGTGGCCCATGACCTTCTGCATCATGGCGGGATCGATCTGCATCCCGGTCAGCTCGGACAGCTTCTCCGCGCTGAAATCGGGGCTTCCGCCTCCGAACAGCTGACGCATCAGCTCCTGCAGGTCGTCTTCGGGATTGCGGTCGTCATCAGACACTTCAGGCGCCTTTCAGCCGGTTCATGACGTCAGGATCTACGCTAGTCGCAGCATCCCCTCGCACCCCCCGGCACCACGCTAAACGCCTTACGCCGGTCGCGAACGACCAGGCACAGGAAGGTTCCGCCGTGGCGCTCTTCGATGAGAACGTCTCGATCCGTCCACGCCGGCGTCGGCTGACCGGCGGCATGGTCGCGGGTCTGTGGGCGCTCGCCCTGGCGATGGTCGTGCTGCTCGTGCTCACCTTCCTGCCGACGTCGTACGTCGTGCAGCGACCGGGCCCCGTCTACAACACCCTCGGTACGGCGCAGACCTCCGACGGCGAGGACGTGCCGCTCATCTCGGTCGAGGGTGCGCAGACCTACGAGACCTCGGGCGCCCTGGACCTGCTCACGGTGCAGGTCGTCGGCAACCGCGAACGGACTCCGTCGTGGTTCGAGCTGGCGCTCGCCTGGTTCGACCAGACCCGCGCCGTCCTGCCGATCGACGCGGTCTTCCCCGAGGGGCAGACGAGCGAGGAGCGCACCGAGGAGAGCACGGCCCTCATGGTCGACTCGCAGCAGGAGGCGACCGCGGCGGCCCTCATCGAGCTCGGCGAGGACGTCGGCCGGACACTGATCGTGCACGCTGTCGCCCCCGATTCCGCCGCCGACGGCGTGCTCGAAGAGGGCGACGTCATCCTCACCGCCGACGGCGAGACGGTCGCGGATGCCACGGCGCTGCGCACCCTCGTCGAGGCGGGCGACGGCGCGACGATATCGCTCGAGATCGAACGCGATGGAACGCCGCAGACGCTCCAGCTCACTCCGCGCGAGACCGAGACCGCCGATGGTGCCGCGTGGCGCATCGGGGTCACCCTCACCAACGAGTACGACTTCCCCTTCGATGTGACGATCCAGATCGACAACGTCGGCGGCCCGAGCGCGGGCATGATGTTCGCGCTGGGAATCATGGACGTCCTGACCCCGGGCGAGCTGACCGGCGGCGAGAGCTTCGCCGGAACCGGCACGATCTCCGCCGAAGGCGCCGTCGGTCCGATCGGCGGCATCCGCCAGAAGATGTGGGGGGCCCTCGACGCCGGTGCCGACTGGTTCCTCGCGCCGCAGGCCAATTGCGATGACGTGGTTGGCTACGTGCCCGATGGGCTGCGGGTCTTCGCCGTCGAAACGCTCGACGACGCGCTGGATGTTCTCGAGACGGTCCGCGAGGACGGCGATCTCGACGCTCTGCCGACCTGCACGAGCGGCTGAGCGCGGTCTCGTTCGGCTGACTCGGCCGAACCCCGGAATCCTGCCGCGTAGGATGGCTGTGTGACCACGACCTCAGCGCCGACCCAGGCCACGCCCCCCCATTCCCGCAGAATCCTCGCGATATCGCTGGCGATCATCGCCGCCCTCGTGGTGGCGTTCTTCATCTTCGCGAGCCTCTATTCCGAGTGGCTATGGTACGAGCAACTCGGATTCAACGGTGTCCTCCTGACGGAGTGGACCGCGCGCGTCATCATGTTCGTCGTCGGATTCCTCGGCATGGCGCTCCCCGTGTGGGGAGCCATCCAGCTCGCCTATCGCCTGCGACCCGTGTATGCGCGGCTCAGCTCGCAGCTGGACCGCTACCAGGAAGTCGTCGAGCCGCTGCGTCGCCTCGCGATGTGGGGCATCCCGGTGTTCTTCGGCTTCTTCGCCGGCTTCTCGGCGTCGGCGCAGTGGCAGACCACGTGGATGTGGATCAACGGCGTCGCCACGAACGACAAGGACCCTCAGTTCGGTCTGGACTCGGGCTTCTACATGTTCGCGCTGCCGTTCTACGCCGCCGTCGTCGGCTTCGTCTCGGCCACTGTGCTCATCTGCCTGCTCGTCACGGCCCTCGTGTCCTACCTGTACGGCTCGGTGCGCATCGGCCAGAAGGAGCTGCGCATCTCGAAGTCGGCGCGCATCCAGCTCGCCGTTCTGGCCGGTCTCTACCTGCTCGTGCAGGGTGTGAGCCTGTGGATCGACCGATATATGACGCTCGTGCAGCCCGGCGCAGACGGGCGGATCACCGGTCCCGGATACACCGAGGTCAACGCCGTCATCCAGGGGCAGATGATCCTCGCGATCGCCGCCGTCATCGTCGCGATCCTGTTCTTCGTCACGGCCGTCATCGGCCGCTGGCGCTTCCCCCTCATCGGCACGGCGCTGCTGGTGATCGTGGCTCTCGTCCTGGGCGTCGGCTACCCGTGGGTCGTCACGACCTTCCAGGTGCAGCCCAACCAGGCCGCGTACGAGCGTGAGTTCTACCAGCGCAACCTCGATGGCACGAAGGCCGCGTACGGGATCGACGGACTCGAGAAGACCGAGTTCACAGCCGAGACCACGGCGGATGCAGGCCAGCTGCGCGCCGACGCCGCCACGACGACGCAGATCCGCATCATGGACCCCGCGATCATCGGCCCGACGGTGCGCCAGCTCGAGCAGTACCGCCCGTACTACCAGTTCCAGAACCCCCTCGACGTCGACCGCTACGAGATCGACGGCGAGATGCAGGACACGATCGTCGCGGTCCGGGAGCTCAACGTCGACCAGCTCGGCGCGGGATCGTCGTGGGTCAACGAGACGCTCGTGTACACGCACGGCTACGGCATGATCGCCGCGGCCGGCAACGAGCGCACGGCCGACGGCAACCCCGTCTTCCTCGAGCGCGGCATCCCGGCCTCGGGCTTCCTCTCGGAGATCCCCGACTTCCAGCCGCGCGTGTACTTCGGCGAATCCTCGCCGACGTACTCGATCGTGGGCGCCCCCGAGGGCACCGACCCGATCGAGCTCGACTACCCGTCGGGCAGTGACGGCAACGCCGGACCGCGCACGACGTTCGACGGCGACGGCGGCCCCTCGGTCGGCAACGTCTTCAACCGCCTCATCTACGCGCTGAAGTTCCAGTCCGAGCAGATCCTCTTCGCCGACGGCGTGAACGCCGAGTCGCAGATCCTCTACGACCGCCACCCGCTCGCGCGCGTCTCGAAGGTCGCTCCGTATCTCGAACTCGACCGCGACCCTTACCCCACGGTCGTGGACGGACGGATCAAGTGGGTCGTCGACGGCTACACGCTGAGTTCGAACTACCCGTACTCGACGACCGTGTCGCTGTCTGAGGCGATCGCCGACTCGAACAACACGCAGCCGCGTTTCGCGCTCGATGACATCAACTACATCCGCAACTCGGTCAAGGCGACTGTCGACGCCTACGACGGCTCGGTCACGCTGTACGCGTGGGAGCCAGAGGACCCGGTGCTGCAGACCTGGCAGAACGTGTACCCGACCGAGATCAAGCCGATCGCGGACATGCCGGCTGATCTCATCTCGCACGTGCGGTACCCCACCGACCTGTTCAAGGTGCAGCGCGCGATGCTGCAGGTGTACCACGTCGACGACGCACAGTCGTTCTACGAGCGCGACAACGCCTGGGCGACCCCGGCTGATCCGCAGAACGAGAACGCTCTGCAGCCGCCGTATTACCTGACGATGCAGATGCCTGGACAGCGGGACCCCTCGTTCTCGATGTTCACGACCTTCATCCCGTCCTCCTCGACGGGGGCCGAGAGCCGTAACGTTCTGATGGGCTACCTCGCTGCCGATTCGAATGCCGGCAGTGAAGCGGGAGTCAAGGGCGAGGACTACGGCAAGCTGCGGATGCTCGAGATCGCAGCCGAGACGACGGTGCCCGGCCCCGGGCAGGTGCAGAACCGCTTCGACTCGGATCCCACGGTGTCGCAGCAGATCAACGTGCTCACGATCGGCCAGTCCGAGGTGCTCAACGGAAACCTGTTGACCCTGCCCGTGGGCGGTGGACTGCTCTATGTGCAGCCTGTCTTCGTTCAGGCGGCCGAGGGCACCCAGTTGCCGCAGCTGCGCAAGGTGCTCGTCGCGTTCGGTGATGACATCGCCTTCGAGGACACCCTGAGCGAAGCCCTCGACTCGCTGTTCGGAGGCGATTCCGGCGCGACGACGGGTGACGGCGAGGTCGTGCCCGACGAGGGCGAGACCCCCGTTCCGACGCCCACCCCGACGCCGAGCCCGACGGAGCCCGGCACCGACACGCCCGCGCCCACACCGCCCGCAGGTGACTACGCGACGGCCCTCGAAGAGGCCCGTCAGGCCATGCTCGACCGCAACACGGCGCTGCAGGCCGGTGACTTCACCGCCTTCGCCGAGGCGGATGAGCGACTGACCGCCGCGGTCGAGAAGCTCATCGCCTTCGGCGAGCGCTGATCGAACGACGAATGCCCCCGCCTCACCGGCGGGGGCATTCGTCGTTCCGGGGGCTCGTTCCCGGCGCCGCCGGCGTCGCTCACGCGCACGGCAGGACCACGAAATCTGCCCTGCGAGCGCAGAGGCCGAGTCTGCGTACGCCCCGGCTGAGCGCCGGGGCGCCGCGACCGTTCAGGCGGTGATGATCGCGTACCAGATGAGCAGCAGCGTCACGACGAAGCCGGCGAACTGGTTGAGCCAGAGGAAACGGTCCCAGCCCCGGGTCGCCGTGTTCGCCGTCGCATCCGTCACGCGGCGATGCGGCCACACCGTGGCGAGGTAGGGCAGGACGACGATCGCCGCGAGAGGTCCGGGCCACGCCGTCGCGAGCATCACGAGGCCGGCTGCGGCATAGGCGACGAGCGCGAACCACACCGTCCATCGAGCACCGCGGACCGTCGCGATCGAGGCGATGCCGGCTTCGCGGTCGGCCATGACGTCCTGCACCGCGCCGAAGGCATGCGAGGCGACGCCCCACAGCCCGAACGCGACGATGATCGCCACGAGCTGCCACGTCCAGGTCGCGCCCGCGAGGACGAGCGCGTACACGGCCGGCGAGAAGAAGTGGATGCTGCTGGTGACCGAGTCGGCGAAGGGGACTTCCTTCAGCCGGAGCGGCGGCGCGCTGTAGAACACGACGAAGAAGAGGCTCGCCGCGAGCACGAGCCACGACAGGGGCGAGCCCACGATGACGAGGTAGATGACGAACGGCAGCGACGTGAGTGCCGCAGCCCACAGGGTGGCCCGGTGCAGGTGGCGGTCGAGGATCGCGCCGTGCGCTCCGCCCTTGCGCGGATTGCGCAGGTCGGATTCGTAATCGAACACATCGTTGATCCCGTACATGGCGAGGTTGTAGGGGACCAGGAAGAACAGCGTGCCGATGATGAGGGTGGCATCGATCGACCGGGTCGTGAGCAGGTAGGCCGCCGCGAAGGGATAGGCCGTGTTGATCCAGCTGACGGGCCGAGACGAGACGAACAGCTGCGTCAGGACGGTGCGGGCGCGCATCATGCCTCTCGGGGTTCGGTTCGGGCCAGCAGCGTGTGCACGGCCGGCACGAGGAAGGCGGCGCACACGGCGTAGGAGAAGTCCTCGATCGGGGCGAGCCCGATGCGGATGCCGCTCACGTGCTCTTCGGGATAGGTGAAGAGGTCCGCTGCGATCATGAGGTTGTCGAAGACCGCGGTCAGGATGACCAGCACGAGGGCGGCGATCCCCGAGGCCGCCATCCTCTGGCCGAAGCCGGGACGGCGGATCGTGGAGAGCACGACGAACGCCGTGACGGCGACGAACGGCACGAGGAGCAGGGGATAGGTCATGAGGTTCCGCTCGTCTCTGCAGCGGCGCGCCGACGCGCGACGAAGCGCTCAGCAGCGGCGTAGGCGACGAGGCTCAGGTAGCAGAGGAAGGCGAGGAAGACGGGCTCTTCCACCGGCAGGTGCGGGGCGAGGTCGATCCCCAGCAGCAGGGGGCTGTCGCCCTTGACGAAGACGCCGAGGGCGATCCCGGCGGCATCCCACGCGAGGAAGAACGCCGTGCCGATGGCGACGGCCACCAGCGTGCGTCCGGGTGTACGCCATGCCGCGAGCTTCCAGCGCGCGTCCAACGCGGCTATGCCCGCTGCGCTCAGAAGAATCGCGATGAGGTAGAGGCCGGGCACACTCACACTCTCGCACGTCGCGGCGTGGGCAACGGGCCGGGCGTGCGGTCACCGCGCAGACGCTTGACGATGAGTTCCGCAGAGATGAGGCACATCGGCAGGCCGATCCCCGGCAGGACCGACGTGCCGGCGTACATGAGCCGGTCGACCTTCTTGGAGACGTTCCGCGGGCGGAAGACGGCACTCTGGCCGAGCGTGTGCGCGAGGCCGAGCGAATTGCCCCGCCAAGCGTGCAGATCGGCTTCGAAGTCGGCGGGGGCGACCGTGCGGCGCACCACGATGCGCTCGGCGAGATCCGGGATGCCGCACCACTGGGCGATCTGGTCGATCACGACGTCGGCGGCGCGTTCGATCCGGGCGTCGCCTGCGCCGTCGATTCCGCCGTGGCCGAGGTCGGGGTCGGCGGGGACGGGAACGAGCACGAAGAGGTTCTCGTGCTCGGGCGGCGCGACCGAGTCGTCGGTGGCTCTCGGCCGGCACACGTAGAGCGACGCGGGGTCGGGGATGTGCGTGTCCTTCCCGAAGATCGCCTCGAAGTTGGTCCGCCAGTCGCTTGTGAACAGCAGCGTGTGGTGGGCGAGCTCGGGCAGTCGTCCGCGTACGCCGAGCATCACCAGCAGGGCGCCGGGGCTTGGCGTGCGCGAGCGCCACCAGGGTTCGGGGTAGGACCGCAGCTTCGGCGGGAGCAGCTTCGTCTCTGTGTGGTGCAGATCAGCCGTCGAGACGACGAGATCGGCGTCGAGCACCGTGCCGTCGGCCAGGCGGACTCCGGTCGCGGTGGCATCCGTCGTGAGGATCTCGACCACTTCGCTGCCCGTGCGGATCTCGACGCCCTGAGCGCGGGCGCAGCGCTCGACCGCCGCGATGACCTCGGTGAAGCCGCCGCGCGGGTAGAGCACGCCGTCGCCGAGGTCGAGATGGCTCATGAGGTGGTAGAGGCTCGGGACGCCGTACGGCGAGCCGCCGAGGAAGACGGCCGGATAGCCGAGGATCTGCCGCAGACGCTGATCGGTGAACCTGCGGTCGACGTGCGAGGCGAGGGTGCGCACCAGCAGCGGCGCAAGGGTCGGAAGGCGCTTGACGATCTCGCGGTCCCGCAGACCCGCCGTCGTCTCGTACGTGTCATAGAGGAAGCGCGACACCGCGAGGTCGTAGGCGTCAGCGGCCGAGTCGAGGTAGCTCTCGAGGCGGGCGCCGGCACCGGGCTCGATGCTCTCGAACAGTGCGGCGGCCTCTTCCCGCCCCGAGTGCACGTCGACCAGCTCAGCTCCCTCGCTGTACACGCGGTAGGCCGGGTCGAGCCGCACGAGGTCGAGCTCTTCCGCAGCGCTCGTGCCGAGCAGCCGGAAGAAGTGATCGAACACCTCGGGCATGAGGTACCAGCTGGGTCCCGTGTCGAAGCGGAAGCCCTCGTGCTCCCACGACCCGGCGCGCCCGCCGAGCTCGTCGCGAGCCTCGAGGAGTGTCACTCGATGCCCCTCGGCGGCGAGCAGGGCTGCGGTCGCGAGACCCGCGATGCCACCGCCGATGACGAGGGTCGACGTCGTGGCGGTCATACGCGTGTCCTTCGGGGTGCGGCGGCCAGCAGCGCGCGTGCGGCGATGGCGGCCTTGACGGGGTCGGGCACGCGTACGCGCCCCTGAGAGGAGTCCGAGGCGCGCAGGCGCGTCGACAGCGCTGCGAACAGGTCGTGCGCGGCCGTCACGGCGGCGCGGCAGTCGCGGGGGAGCAGCCCGATCACCGATGCCGCGGCGGCGAGATCGGCGTCGATGCGGTCGAGCACGTCGGCGCGGGTCGTCTCTGCACCGTCGATTCCGAGGTAATCGCGTCCGAGCGCGCCCGCGTCATGGTCGCGGTCGCGCAGGAAGTTGACGTCCTGGAAGGCCGCGCCGAGGCGCCGCGCGCCTTCGACGAGCTCGGCCGGCGGATCGGAGGGGCGACGCGCACCCGCGTTGACGAACACCTGCAGGCACATGAGGCCCACGACTTCGGCCGAGCCGTAGACGTAGTCGTCGTGCGATGCGGCATCGTGCTGCGTCGTGGCGATGTCGGTGCGCATCGACTGGAAGAAGGGCCGCACCAGTTCCTCACGGATGCCGCACTCCCGCGCCGTCTGGGCGAAGGCGTGCACGATGAGGTTCGCGCTGAAGCCCCGATCGATCGCACGCAGCGTCTCGGCCTCGAGCGCGTCGAGGACCTCGCGCACCTCGTCGGGGGTCAGGCCCGACTCCTCGCCGGGACCGTCGACGACCTCGTCGGCGATGCGCACGAGGGCATAGATATTGCGCACGTGCGGCCGTGGTCGCGGGCCGAGCAGCCGCCCCGCGAGTCCGAACGAGGTCGAGTAGGCCGAGATGACGGCGGCGGCCGCCTCATTTGCCGTGCGGTCATACAGGCGAAGTCCCGTCGGGCCGCCCTGGCGGACGGTTCGGTCGGTCACGGCACGCGCTCCTCGATACGGTCGGCGAGGTCTCGCAGAAGCGCTCCCGCCTCGGCCGGAAGGACGGGGTCGGCGGTCGAGAAGCGCACATCCGAGAGGGTCGCGGTGACCATCTCGCGGAGCGAATCGCGTGCGCCACTGGCTTCGAGGGCACGCTGCGCGTCGCGAACGGCGATGGGTCCCGTGTATGCCACGGCCAGAGCGTCGCTCACGCGCGTCCACTGCGCCGTCTCCCGGGCGAGAGCCACGAGCGGTGTCTGCTTGGCTTCGCGCAGGTCGCCGCCGCTCTCACGGCCCGCCTGCGTCGCATCGCCGAACGCGCCGATGAGATCGTCGACGAGCTGGTAGGCGAGGCCCAAGCGTCCGCCGATGCGCTGCAGCACCTGCCGGGCATCCTCGGGGGCGCCGGCCAGAATGGCGCCGGCGGCGAGCGGGGAGCGGAAGGAGTACACGGCGGTCTTGTTGTAGGCCGTCTCGAGCAACTCCGAAGAGGGCACTCGGCCGTCGGTGATGCTGTTCTCGACGTCGGCGAGCTCGCCCGCCGCCGACACGTGCACGGCGTCGTCGAGCAGATCGTAGATGCGGGCGAGCGTGTCGTGGGGGAGCCCGGCGAGGGCGATGAGACGTGACGCCTCGTGCAGCAGGAGGTCGCCCGCGAGGATGCCCGCGGCGTCTCCGAGCAGGGCCGAGCCGGCGGCATCCGCCCCGCTGTCGAGCGCCCGCGCACGGAACTCGCCCGTGACATTGGGAATGCCCCGTCGCTCGGTGTCGTGGTCGATGACGTCGTCGTGTACGACGAAGGCGGCATGCAGCAGCTCGAACGCGGCCGCAACGGGCCCGACGGCGGGCGTGGTGGCGATATCGCCCCCGAACGCCTCGAAGGATGCCGCGACGAGACGTGGCCGCATCCGCTTGCCGCCGTCGGTGGACCGCGCGACGGCGCCGGCGAGCGCCTCGAAGCTCGGCCCGAGCGTCGCGGCTCGGTCGCGGAGCCGACTCAGGGCTGCCTCGATGGGGGCGTCGATGTCGATCCGCGAGCTCAGGGTGATCATGACGCCCGTCGCTGGGGGGCGGTGCCGTTCAACAGGTGCAGCTGCTGAGCCTGCAGAACGAGCCACGGGCTGAACGCCCACGGCGTGGTCCGCAGGGACGCGGCGAGATCGACAGGGTCAACCCACTTCGCATCGACGACCTCGAGCGGGTTCAGTGTGGGCTCGCCCACGGCGCGCGCCGTGTAGACGGGGCACACTTCGTGCTCGACGATGCCGTTGGCATCGGTCGCGCGGTATCGGAACAGGGGCAGAGCGAGCTCGATGTCGGTCAGGGTCAGACCGATCTCGTATTCGGCGCGCCGATGCACGGCAGCGATGAGGGGCTCGGCGGGGCGGGGGTGGCCGCAGAAGGAATTGCTCCACACACCGGGCCACGTCTTCTTGTCGAGTGCGCGTCGCGTCACGAGAATCTGGCCCTCATCGTTGAGGACGTGACACGAGAATGCCAAATGCAGTGCGGTTTCGGTACCGTGGACGCTGCTCTTGGGTGCGGTGCCGATCGCCTCACCGTCGTCGTCGAGCAGTACAACGTACTCGGTGTCCAGCATCCGTCTATCCTCCATGTTTTTTTGCTAGTTTAGCTAGCAATTCCTTCGTGGCGATGTTACAACGGGAAGGGAGGAAGTGTCCACATGTCGCAACCCTGGAACCCGCAGACCACTCATGACCATGCTGTCATGGACGTCTTGAACGCGATACGGGCTTTCAGCGACGCCATGGACCGCATGTACGGCGGACTGAAGGGCGACATGATCATGAACGCGACCGACCTGGCCGCGTTGCGAATGCTGATCATGCGCGAGCAGCAGCAGAAGGCCGTGAGCCCGCACGATGTCGCGCGTCACCTTCGCATCTCGACCGCATCGACGACGAAGCTGCTGGACCGACTGACGGCGTCGGGGCATCTCGAGCGCCGTCCGCACCCGACCGACCGGCGTGCGCGGATCGTCGTGCTCACACAGGAGTCGCGCGAGGCCTTCTATCGCCACTTCGGCCAGCGACTGCGCGCCATGCGCGGGGTGGCCGAGAAGTACACCGAATCGGAGCTCGAGACCATCACGCGGTTCCTCTGCGACGTCGGACGCGTCATCGACCCGGTCTAGCCGGAATCACGCGGCCGAGCGGGAAACGCCCGGGCCGAGCGGGGGATCACGCGGCCGAGCGGGGAAACGAAGAAGGCGCCCCGTCCGGGACGCCTTCTTCTTCTGGTTGCGGGGGCAGGATTTGAACCTACGACCTCTGGGTTATGAGCCCAGCGAGCTACCGAACTGCTCCACCCCGCGGCACGTCCATAACTCTACCACGCGTTCCGCGGCACGTTGACCGCCGGTGCGGGAAGGCGTGGTTGCCGGGGTGTGGCGACGGGCGGGAGGATGAGGGCATGGCCGCCCCTCACGATCCCGATCGCCGTGACGACAGGGATGACGGGCGCGACGAGTCACCCGAAGAGCGGGCCGACCGGCAGTGGATCGACGTGCTGCAAGAGCTGCGCGTCATGCAGACGGGTTCCCAGATCCTCACGGGGTTCCTGCTCGCCCTGGCCTTCCAACCGGGGTTCTCCGACCTCGACGGGGGACAGCGCGTGCTCTACCTCGTGCTCATCGTGCTTGCGGCGCTGAGCGCCATCGTCGCGCTCGCTCCCGTCGCCCTGCATCGACTCCTGTTCCAGCAGCGCGCCAAGCGGGAAGTCGTCATCTACGGGCACGTGGCTCTCATCACGTGCCTCGCGACCGTCGCGACGCTGCTGCTCGGCGTCGTCGCGTTCGTCTTCGACGTCGTCCTGGACACCGGTGCCGCCGCCCTCACGACGATCGCTCTGGCGGTCCTGCTCGTTACGCTGTGGATCGTCACGCCCCTCGTCGTGCGCACGCGGCACGCCGCGAAGGAGAACACATGAACCCGTCCGAGACGACGCCGATCGCGATCGCCCAGTTCGCCCCCACGGCCGACGAGAAGGCGAACCTCGAGCTGATCGGCCGGCTCGTCGCGGCGGCATCCGCCCGCGGCGCGAAGCTCGTGCTCTTCCCGGAGTACTCCAGCTACTTCGTCGACCCCTTCGACGCGACGCTCGCCGAGCATGCGCAGGACGTCGAGGGGGCGTTCACGCAGGCGCTGACCCGCCTCGCCGCCGCGCACGACCTGCACATCGTCGCGGGCCTGCTCGAGCGGGCCGGCGATCCGCGGCGTGTGCGAAACACCGTCGTCGCGGTCGATGGGACGGGCGTCGTCGCGACGTACCGCAAGGCGCACCTGTACGACGCCTTCGGTCAGCGCGAGTCGGACTGGGTCGAACCGGGCGAGCTCGGTGCACCGCAGACGTTCGAGATCGACGGGCTCACCTTCGCGCTCATGACCTGCTACGACGTGCGCTTTCCCGAGGTCGGGCGGGTGCTCGCCGATGCGGGCGCCGACGTCGTGCTCGTCCCGGCGCAATGGGTGCGCGGTCCCCTGAAAGAGCACCACTGGCGCACGCTGCTGCACGCGCGGGCGATCGAGAACACGCTGTTCGTCGCGGCAGCCGACCACCCGCCGCCCCTCGGCGTGGGGCTGTCGATGATCGTCGACCCGACGGGCATCGAGATCGCCGCGGTCGGCACGGCCACCGACGTCGCCGTCGCGCACATCGACCGCGATGCCGTCGCGCGCGTGCGCCGCGTCAATCCCGCGCTCGCGCTGCGGCGGTTCGCCGTCGTGCCGCGCGACTGACGCTGCGTCAGTCGGCGAGGGTTGCGAGCCGGGATGCCGCCTCGTGCAGCACGTCGACGCGCTTGCACGCGGCGAACCTGACGAGCGTCGCGAACTCGGCACGATGCTCGGGCGTCACGAAGGCGGTCAGGGGGATGCCGACGACGCCCGCGCGACGCGGCAGATCGCGGCAGAACTCGTCGGCGTCCGTCGCCCCGAGCGGTGCGGCGTCGGCGACGGTGAAGTACGACCCGGCGGGCGCGGAGACCTCGAAGCCGGCGGCGCGCAGTCCGTCGCCGAGCAGGTCCCGCTTGCCGCGCAGAGTCGAGGCGAGCCCCGTGAAGAACTCGTCGGGCAGTCGTAGCCCCGTCGCGATCGCGGGCTGGAACGGTGTTCCGTTGGTGTAGGTCAGGAACTGCTTGACGGCGACGACGGCGTCGATCAGTGCGGCCGGCCCGCTGATCCAGCCGATCTTCCACCCCGTCGTCGAGAACGTCTTGCCTGCCGATGAGATCGTGAGCGTGCGCGGCCAGGCGCCCGGCATCGTCGCGATCGGCACGTGCGCCTGGTCGAACACGAGGTGCTCGTAGACCTCGTCGGTCACGATGACGGCGTCGTGCCGCTCGGCGAGGCGCACGATCTCTTCGCGCACCTCCCGGGTGAAAACGGCGCCCGTGGGGTTGTGCGGGTCGTTGACGAGGATGACGCGCGTGCGATCGGTGACGGCGCGGCGGAGGTCGTCGAGGTCCGGCTGGAACTCGGGCCAGCGCAGCGGAACCGGCACGATCCGTGCCCCTGCCAGCGCCGTGACGGCGGCGTATGAGTCGTAGAACGGCTCGAAGACGACGATCTCGTCGTCGGGTGCGCCCGTGAATGCGAGCAGGGCGGCGGCGATCGCCTCGGTGGCGCCGGCCGTCACGAGCACGTCGCGGTGCGGATCCAGCGAGATGCCGTGGAACCGCTCCTGATGCTCGGCGATCGCGTGCAGCAGGTCGGGCATGCCCCGTCCGGGCGCGTACTGGTTGAGACCGTTCGCGATCGCCTCACGTGCCGCCTCGAGCACCTCGGCGGGGCCATCCTCGTCGGGGAACCCCTGACCGAGATTGATCGCGCCGGTCTGGGCGGCCAACGCCGACATCTCCGCGAAGATCGTCGTCCGGATGGTGCCGTCGGCATCGACGAGCCCCGCGCCCTGCGCCGTGCGGCGCCATGCGCCGTGAATCTGCTGCATGGTGCTCCACGGTACCGTCGGATCCAGACCGATCGCATAGATCCGTCCCATCCGTGGCATAAGAAACGCACAGGTGGGCGCGGCAAGGTGGATGATGTCAGCAGAAGGAGTACTCATGAGCGACACGAACGACGACCGTCCCGTCGACGCCACCCTGGAAACCTCTGCCCCATCGGCGCCGCCGGCCGAGGCGAGCACTGCGCCTGCCGCGTCGTCTCCCGAGACCGGGGCGACGGATGCCGCGCCCCCGGCGCCGCCCGTCCCGCCGGCGCCGTCGGCATCGGCATCGGCGTCTGACGCTGCCTCCCAGAACCCCGCGCCGGCGGTGTCCGACGCGCCCGCAGCAGCTGCACCGCAGGACCCCGCGCCGGCGAGCGGTGCCGCACAGGACCCCGCCGGGTCGAGTGCGGCTGCGCAGAGCCCGAGCGCGCCGGTCGCCCGCCCGAACGCCGCGGGCACTCCCGCCGGCGCCTCGAACGCCGGGGTGCCGACGCGTCCCGTCGCACCCGGACCCGTGCCCCCCGGTTACGTTCTGCAGTCCGGTGCCCAGCCCCGCCTGCCCGCCTATGCGACGGCTCAGCCCTACGCCGGCTACGCGGCTCCCCAGCGCCCGCAGGCCCCGACGCCTGGTCAGGGGGGTGCGGGCCAGCCGCCGTACGGTGGCGGGTTCGGACGCCCCGGCGACACGCAGCCGACCGTGCCCCTCGCCGGTTCGGGCAGCGGAACCGAAGCTCCCACGAAGCAGAAGTCGGGTGCCGGCAAGGTGGCGGGGATCATCGTCGCTGCCGCGCTCGTCGGCGGACTCGCGGGCCTCGGCGGAAGCTACGCCGGTCTCCAGCTCTTCGGCGCGGGCATCGGGATCCCGGCGGTCGGCCCCGGCACCGTCACGGTCAACAACACCGACGCGGTGGAGCAGACGACGGCGATCGCCGCGAAGGTCGTGCCGAGTGTTGTGACGATCGAGGCCGCCAGCAACAACGGCTCGGGCACGGGTTCGGGCGTCGTGCTCACGAGCGACGGCTACGTCGTGACGAACACGCACGTCGTGACCCTCGACGGTGCGACCGGCGGTGCGGCCGTGCGCGTCACGACGTCGGACGGCCGCGTCTACGACGCCGAGGTCGTGGGAACCGACCCCACCTACGATCTCGCGGTCATCAAGCTCATCGATGCAGAAGGCCTCACGCCGATCGAGTTCGCAGATTCGTCCGACCTCAACGTCGGCGACCTCGCGATCGCCGTCGGTGCGCCCTTGGGCCTGTCGAGCACCGTCACGACAGGCATCGTGAGCGCCCTCAACCGCTCGATCGAGATCGCCTCGGCGGCCGCGCCGGACTCCGAAGACGAGGGGGACGGCGGCGAACAGGGCGATGCTCCCTTCTTCTTCGACTTCGGTCAGGGCCAGGGCGGTGGTCAGGCCACCGAGAGCATCAAGATCTCCGTCATCCAGACCGACGCCGCCATCAACCCCGGCAACTCGGGCGGTGCGCTCGTCGACGCCGAGGGCAAGCTCATCGGCATCAACGTCGCGATCGCCTCTGCGGGCGGATCCTCGGGCGGCGCAGGCTCGATCGGCGTCGGCTTCGCGATCCCTTCGAACGTGGTCGAGCGCATCACGGGTGAACTCATCGAGGACGGCGTCGCGACGCACGGCCTGCTGGGCGCGAGCGTCAGCGCCGCCGCCTATGTGGAGGGCGCGTCCATGACGGGCGCCTACATCCAGGAGATCGTTGAGGGCGGAGCGGCGGCCGACGGCGGGCTTCAAGTGGGCGACATCGTCACGGGCTTCAACGGGTTCCCCATCACCGATTCGGTCGACCTCACCGCCCAGGTGCGCGCGGCCGCAGCAGGAAGCGATGCGACCGTCACGTTCGTGCGCGACGGCGAGACGCGCACGGCCGAGGTGACGCTCGGCGAGCTGCCCTGACCGCACCCGACGAAGGACGCCGCCCCGCGATAGGCTCGCGAGGTGGCGTCCTTCTCGTTCGGTGCGGGGAATGCCCAGAAGCTCGCCGCCCTCCCGCTCTACGCCGTCGGCCGGCTGGCCACGCTGCTCATCCCGCGCACGCGCGATGCGTGGGTCTTCGGCTGCGGTGCCGGCATCGGTGATGGGGCACTCGCGCTGTGGCAGACCGCGATCGCGGACGGTCACGACATGGTGTGGCTCGTCGGATCGGCGCGTGAAGCCACGGATGCCGCGGCTCACGGCATCCCGTACGTGTACAAGAACACCCTGCGCGGCTTCTGGCGCACGGCCCGTGCCGGCGTCGTGGTCGTGACGCACGGCTTCGGCGACGTCAATCGGTACGCCGTGTCGGGGGCGTTCGTCGTGCAGCTGTGGCACGGTATCCCGCTCAAGCGGATCGGGCTCGACTCACCCGAGACTCTGCGCGTGCCGGGCGTTCTGCGGCCTGTCGAGGTGGTCGCACGACGCGCGCTGGGTGCGATGTTCCGCGGGGCCGCGCAGCGCATCCGCGTGCTGCCGGCCGCATCGCACATCGTGCGCGGGCGCCTCGAATCGGCCTTCGCGCTCAGCGATGATCGCGTCCCGGTGACGGGTGAGCCGCGCGTCGACGTGCTCTCGCAGGGCACCGCCGACGAGCGCCGCGCGACCGCCCGCGCCCAGCTCTCGCATCTCGTGGGCGACGTCGGATCATCGCGCGTCGTGCTGTACGCGCCGACGTGGCGCGACGGGGCCGCTGACCCCGCGATCCCGTCGACGGCGGATTGGCGCCGCCTCGTCGACCTGCTCGACGCCGAAGACGCCGTGCTGCTCGTGCGGTCGCATCCGCTCGGCGCGGGCGAGTACACGCCGCCCTTCCCGACCGATCGGGTGAGGGCAGTGGGCAGCGACCTCGCGCCTGACGTCACGCCGCTGCTGCCGGGGCTCGACGCGCTCGTTACGGACTACTCCTCGCTCGCCTTCGACGCGGCGCTCGTGCCGCTGCCGGTGGTCTACCTCGCTCCCGATCTGGCCGACTACGCACGACGCCGCGGGTTCTACGGCGCGTATCGCGACGTGGCCGGAGACGACGTCGCTGCGTCGTGGGCCGACGCCACGGCGCAGTTGGCCCGACTGCTCGGCGACGAGAGCGAAGACGCCCGCCGGCGCGCCCTGTCGCGCGCCCTGAGCGCGCGCTTTCATGCCTTCCGCGACGGGGAGAACGCCGCGAGGGTGTACCGTGCGATTCTGGCCCGGCGCCCGCGGGGGAGAGGACGACGATGACCGACGCGAGGTTCGATGCTGCTGCGGGTTCACCTGCCCTGGTGCTCTCGGGTGAGGGGGAGAAGCCGACATCGGTCGATCTCATCGGTCCCCGTGCGCGGACATCCGCCGAGATCACCGGTGGGGGCAGGACCTGGCAGGCCGTCGTTCCGCTCGTCGCCTCGCGCTGGGGCGGTCCCGAACTGCCGCTGCCGATCGGGACATACCGGATCGAAGCGTCGGGGATCGATCCGGGCGCCATCGAGGCGCTTCCCCTGACACAGCTCGGTCCGCTGCGCGCGAGCCTTGACGCAGCCACGGTCCGCATCGGGCCGCCGATCGATCCCGCCTACGACTCCGGCGAAGGGCAGGACGCCCTCGAGCGTCGGTACGCGACACGGCCGGCGAGTCTCGAGAACGCCGTCTTCTTCGAGAGCTTCTACGGACGCAACGCGAGCTGCAACCCGCTGGCGATCGATCGTGAGCTCGCCCGCCGTGCGCCGCACGTGACCCGGTACTGGAGCGTCGTCGACCTCTCGGTGCCCGTCCCCGATGGAGCGATTCCCGTCGTCGACGGCAGTCCGGAGTGGTGGCGCGCCCGCGGTGCATCCCGCCTGCTCGTCGTCAACGACTGGCTGCGCCGCCGCTTCGCGCGTCGCCGCGGCCAGGTCGTGCTGCAGACCTGGCACGGCACACCCCTCAAACGGCTCGCTCTGCACCGGCCCGGATTCGATCCGCGGCGAATGGCGGCCGTCGTCAAGGAATCGCGACGCTGGAACGTGCTGCTCGCCCAGAACCCCTATGCCGCCCACATGCTGGGCAAGGCATATGCGTTTCTGCGTCGACCGATCTGGGTCGAGGGCTATCCGCGCAACGACATCCTCGTGACCGGGGGTGACGGCGCGGATACGCGCCGCGATCTGGGGATCGGGCCCGATGAGAAGGTCGTGCTCTACGCGCCCACCTGGCGAGACGACCGCGAAGAGATGGTCGACTTCCTCGATCCGGCGGCGCTCGCCGTCGCCCTTGACGCTGTCGTGCTCGTGCGAGGGCATTCCCGCACTCTTGCGCCCGGCTCAGACGCCGTCGGCCCGCGTGTCGTGGACGTGACGGGCTTTCCGGACACGTCGCTCCTGCTGCTGTGTGCCGACGCGCTCGTGACCGACTACTCGTCGATCATGTTCGACTACACCGTGACGGGTAAGCCGATCTTCTTCCTTGTGCCCGACATGGAGCACTACCGCGGCGAACTGCGCGGCTTCTACTTCGACCTCGCGGCACGCGCCCCCGGCCCCGTCGTGAGCAGGCAGGACGACCTCGTCGCCGCGATGCGCGACCACGACCCCGCCGCATACGCCCAGAAGTACGCGAGCTGGCGCGAGCGCTTCAACGCGCGCGACGACGGGCACGCGGCCGAGCGGGTCGTCACGCGCATTCTGGATCAGGGCCTCGTCGAGCGCGCCTAGCGCTACGGAAGCGGCGTGTTCCGGTCGCCCAGTCGCGACGTGTCGACGGTGTCGTTCGCACCGCGCAGGACTCCGCTGATGAACCCCGTGCCCCAGGACAGATGCATCGAGGGGAGCACCGCGAGAGTCCACACCTTGTCCCGCCAGCCCGTGCCGCCGCCCGGCCCGGCTGCGACGGCGATGACGAGGATCGCATACGCCACGAGGGGCAGATAGACGACGGATGCCAGGGCACCGACCCATCCGCTGAGCACGGTCGTCGCCTGCAGCACCCCGACGACGAGGGCGAGCGCGAGGGCGAGCACGAGCAGCGGGGGAGCGAAGAAGCGCAGGGAGTTGCCGCGCCCGAAGCGGCGCACGAGTTCGCCGCGCCACCTGCCGGTCGCATAGAACTGGCGGACGAGGCGCGACCAGCTCGCGCGCGGCCAGTACGTCACCGACAGGGACGGGTCGAACCACACCCGATACCCGGCGCGGCGGATGCGCAGGTTGAGTTCCCAGTCCTCGCCGCGGCGGATCGACTCGTCGAAGAGGCCGACTTCATCGAGCACGGCTCGGCGCATGACACCGAGGTAGGCGGATTCGGCCTCGCCGGCCTGGGCGCCGCCATGATAGGCGCCCCCACCCAGACCGATCGGCGAGTTGTAGGCCCGCGCGACGGCGCGCTGGAAGGGCGCTCGCCCGTCGGCGCGCATGACACCGCCGACGTTGGCGGCGCGCGTTCGGTCGAGCAGGGCCAGGGCGTTGCGGGTGTAGCCCGGTTCGAGTTCCGAGTGCGCGTCGACGCGGACGATCGTGGGGTACGAGCCGGCGCGGATGGCGAGGTTGAGCCCGACGGGGATATCAGCGGCGGGGTTCTCGATGATCACGATGCGGGGATCGCGGGCGGCGAGCTTGTGCGCCAGCTCGGTCGTGCCGTCGCTGGAGGGCCCCAGCGCCAGGACGATCTCGATCGGCTCGGTGACATCCTGAGCGAGCACCGTCTCGACGGCGCGCTCGAGGTAGTCGCGTTCGTTGAGCACCGGCATCACGAAGGTGACGCCTGATCCGGGCTCCACCGCGGGGGCATCCTTGCCTCGGCCGGTGGTCTCGTGCACTCATCGATCATGCCAGACGCGCCCGTAGGTACCCTGGAGGGGTGGGAGTTGTCTCGGATGTGAAGAAGGCCGTCGCGCTCATGCGCAAGGCGGTCACGAACCGCTCCGCCGCGATCGATGTGCGGCGTCGGCTGGCGGCTCGCCCGTCGCAGCCGAGGGATCATTTCCGCGTCGCGGTGTACTTCGCCGACGGCGAAGTGAACATGTACCAGATGCGGCAGTGGTACCGGCCGCTCGCTGAACTCGCGAAGATCTGGCCCGTTGTCGTGCTCAGTCGCGCCGCAACGGGGGCGCGGGCGCTCCTGGCCGACGAGGCTCTGCCGATCGCCTTCGTGCCGACCGTGCGCCACCTCGAGAGCTACCTCGCGACCCAGGACATCCGCATCGTTCTGTACGTCAACCAGAACACCCGCAACTTCCAGATGTTCCGGTACGGGCGCCGCTGGCACGTGTTCATCAACCATGGCGAGTCGGACAAGATGTACATGACGACGAACCAGTACAAGGCCTACGACTATGCGCTCGTGGCGGGGCAAGCCGCGAGGGAGCGCCTGTCACGCGTGCTGTGGGACTACGACATCGACGCCCGCACGATCGAGATCGGGCGCCCGCAAGCCGATCACTACTCCGGAGTCCTGCCGTACACGCCCGATGGACGAACGGTCGTGCTGTACGCGCCGACCTGGGAGGGCGACCGGCCCTCGGCACACTACGGGTCGATCCTGACGCACGGTGAAGCGCTCATCGACGCTCTGCTCAGCTCGGACGAACACCGGGTGATCTACCGTCCGCATCCCCGTTCGGGTGTCGTAGATGCCGCGTACGGGGCCGCCGACCGTCGGATCATCGGCGCGATCGCCGCAGCGAACGACCGCGACCCGGACGCGCACCACGTCTACGACGACGGCCCCGAACTCGGCTGGCAGCTCGCGGCGGCCGATGTCGCCGTGGTCGACATCTCGGCGATGGTCTACGACCGCCTCGCAGCCGACAAGCCGCTGCTCATCACGCGGCCCGTCGATCCCGCCGCCGTCATCGACACGCACGGCTATCTGTCAGCGTGCGAGTGGCTCACGGCTGCCGCCGCGCCGAACATCGTCGCAGAATCGGCGCGCGTGCTCGCCGACCCCGATGCCAGCGCCCGGCTCTCGCACTGGGCCAGACACTACTTCGGCGACACGGCGCCCGGCGCGGCGACGGCGAGGTTCCACGGTGCGATCCGTCGGCTCATGGGCGAGTGGGAGGCCTGGCACGCCCGGGCGCTCACGGACGGTGACGACTCGTCCGACTCCGACGAGGCCGAGCTCGACGACGAGATCACCGCCTGACGTTCGCTGAAGCCCCTGACCGCGCTCCCGGCCTCGACGCTCGGTTCAGGGTTCGGGCGTCGGGAGCGGGATCGACACCGAAACGGTGGATTCGGGGGTGAGGCCCAGTACGTCGAGTGACGTCGACGTGTCGACGTGCGCCGCCGGCGGCTGTGTCTTCGCGGGCTCCGAGGGCAGCCCCGCCCAGTCGTTGGGCTCTTCGGGTCGTTGCTGGAACAGTCCCATGGTTGTCTCCGTTCAGTCGTCGCCGAGGTCGTCGGGGTGTGCGCCGGCTTCGACCTCGCCGGGCCGGCGGCGGGGCGCGACGGCGCGTCCGACCGTGCGGGCCGCACCGCCCACCGCCGAGGCGCCCTTCGAAACGCCGCCCGCGATCGCGCCACCGGCGCGGCGTGCCGCGCGTCCGGCCACGGTCTCGAGGCGTGCAGCTCCGGGGCGCGGCTCGAGCTCGGCCGGGAGCGTGACGGGGGGCATCCCGAACGCTCGTCGTGAGTTGACCAGCACGCGCCTGCCGAGGACGTTGTTGCCGGCACCGCCGACGACCGCCCCGACCCCGAAGGGGAGGGCCTTGCCGAGCCACGACGCGCCGCCGCGCGCGGCGAACTGCCGCACGAAGGCCGTCTTGAGTCGGTCGACGAGCGGACCGACCGCGGCGCGGGGCAGCGTCTTGGTGACGAGTTCACCCCAGTACCGGTCGCGCGCGACGCCTTTGCCCGTCGCCTGACCCGCCAGCTGGGCGATGAGGTCGGTGCCCTCCTTGCCGAGCATGAGAGCGAGCACGAGCGCCCGCGCGCGGTCGGGGTCCGACACGGGGATCCCGTGCACTTCGGCGACGGACTGCGCGAACAGCGTCGTCGCCTCGAGGAAGCCGACTGTCTCGACGCCGCTCAACGCGAGCGTCACGCTCGTGCCGACCCCCGGGATCACGGCGGTCGCCCCCACGGCGGCGCCGCCGGTCGTCACGGCGCTGAGATAGCGGCGCTCGAGGATGCGGATGATCGCGTCGGTCGTCGCGTGCGGATACCGCAGGCGGACGCTGCGCAGATGCGCCAGCACCGCCGGGCGCTGGATCGCGAGCACCCGGTCGAGCATGCGCACGACACGCGGGTGCTCTTCGGATCCCACAGGCGGCAGCCCGCCTGCCCAGGGTGCGTCAGAGGGCAAGGAGTGGATGCGGTGCACCTTCTCGGCCATGACGCGATCCTAGGACTGCGACTCTGGGTTCCCGCTGAGATCAGACGAAGAGGTTCGCCCGCTCAAGATCTTCGGCGAAGTCGACCTCGACGGCGTACAGGTCCGAGATGTCCATCGGTTCGAGCAGCAGGCCGTCTTCGGCGATCGCGAGCTCGAGGCCGCGCTCGAAGTAGTCCTGGTCGTCGACGCGCGTGAGCTGGCGCATGAACGCCTTCTTGTCGGCGGCGGCGATGTAGTTGATGCCCACGGCCTCGCCGATGCCGCCCTTGACGGTCTTGGAGAGCTCATCGATGAACCCCTCGGCGGTGACGGTGTACTTGACCTCTTCGTCGCTGACCTTGGCGGTGTTGACCGTCACGAACGACTGATCGCGCTCGATGAACTCGATCGCGCGACCGAGGATGCGGGGGTCGAAGACGACGTCGCCGTTCATCCACAGCACGCCGGCGCGGCCCGTCTTGGCGAGGGCGCGCAGGAGGCTCTTCGACGTGTTCGTCTGGTCGTACCGGTCGTTGTAGACGTAGTCCGTCGCGGGGAAGGCTTCGACGATCGTCTCGGCGCGGTAGCCGACGACGGCCATGATGCGCGCGTCATCGCCGAACGCCGCCCTGATGTTGTCGTGCTGCTGCTGCATGATGCTGCGGCCGTCGCTGAGCTCGGTCAGCGGTTTGGGAAGACTGCGGCCGAGGCGTGAGCCCATGCCGGCGGCGAGGATAACGGTCTGAAGAGTCACGTGCTGCTCCTGGAGTGCGAGGTTCATCGACAGTTCGCCGACACGACACTCCCTCGTGCCGCGACAATGCTAGCGACGGTGGCTGGGAACGGGCAGGAAGCGTGACCGTCGTTGCAGATTCGTGATCCGTGAACAGTCTGAAACCTGATGACATCCATAGCGATCATGTCGCATCCGGTTGGTACCGTTGAACGGTGACAGCCTTCCTGCCGGTGCCACATGAGGCGCTTCCGGACGAGCCGGAAGACACTGACACGCACGAAAGCGGAGGGCGCATCGTCGAGTTTTCGCAGGCACGAACGCCGTGGGCGGATAACGAGGCTTCGGCCACGCCTGAGAAACGAGCTCCGCGCACTGCGCGCGCCTCTGCCGTGAAGGCCGCGACGGCCGATCCTGGGCCTCCGCCGCCGTTGCCGCCCGAGTTCGCCGACGTCGCGGTGCCGCCGAAACCCGAGGTGCCCGCCGCGTTGGCGGCGGCTGCGCCTCCTCCGGCGCCTCCGGTGCCTCCCGTACCTCCCGTACCTCCCGTACCTCCCGTGCCTCCGAAGCCGGACGTCGCCCCTGATGTCGCTGCGGCGGCATTCGAAGCACCGTCGACCGCGTCAAAGCAATCCGCGGCCGTCGTGATCCACGAGGTCGAGGAGTCTGACACCGACTCCGCTGTCCAGGACGCGCCGCTCGACGACGACCACGCCGAGACGGCGGAAGTCGATGCCGAGTTCGTCGCGTCGGTGACCGAACTCGACCCCGAGCCGGTACCCGAAGCGGTGCACGAGCCTCTCCCCGAGGTGGACCCCGAGCCTTTTGCCGAAGTCGAGCCGGAGGTCGTCGTCGAGCCTGAGCCTGAGCTTCTGGTCGACCCGGCGCCCGAGCCCCAACCGCTCGTCGCGCCCGAGCCCGAGCCCGAGCCGCTCGGCGCGGCCGAGGCGGAGCCGGAGCTTTTCGTCGAGCCCGCGCCCGAGCCTCTCGCCGACACCGACACCTCCGCAGCGCCGATCGACACCGAGCCCGCATCTGCCCAAGACGATGCCGAGACGCTTTTCGCCGATCTCGACGAGCCGGACGAACGCGTCGACGACGGGGATTCCCTCGCAGCCGTCTTCGCCGCAGCCCACGCCGAGCTCGCGGCAGACGACGACTCCGCGGCACTCAGCCTGCGCGGCGTCTCGAAGAGCTTCGGAGACACACGCGCCGTCGAAGAGATCGACCTCACGGTTCCTGCGGGCACGTTCTACGGCCTCGTCGGGCCGAACGGTGCGGGTAAGACGACGACCCTCTCGATGATCGCGGGCCTGCTCACCCCGGATCGGGGTGTCGTCCGCGTCGCCGGCGTGGACGCGGCATCCGATCCTCTTGCCGCGAAGCGGCTCATGGGTGTGCTGCCCGACCGGCTGCGCACGTTCGACCGGTTGACCGGGCGGCAGTTGCTTTACTACTACGGCGTGCTGCGCGGCCTTCCGCGGGATGTCGTCGAGAGTCGCACGGCCGACCTCGCGAGGGCCTTCGATCTCACCGGCGCACTCGGTCGCGTCGTGAGCGACTACTCCGCGGGCATGCTCAAGAAGGTCATGCTGGCGGGCGCCATGATCCACTCGCCGCGCGTGCTCGTGCTCGACGAGCCGTTCGAGGCCGTCGACCCTGTGTCCAGCGCTGTCATCCTCGAGATTCTGTCGGCCTACGTGGCGCACGGGGGCACGGTCATCCTGTCCAGCCACGGCATGGAATTCGTCGAGCGCGTCTGTACGCGCGTCGCCGTCATCGTGTCGGGGCAGGTCCTGGCTGAAGGCACCGTCGACGAGGTGCGCGGCGAACTCACGCTCGAACAGCGCTTCATCGAACTGGCCGGTGGCCTGAGCGACGTGGAGGGCCTCGAGTGGCTGCACACGTTCTCCGGCTGAGGCTCGCGCTTCTCTTCGGCGCGCTGCGGGGGAGCACGGGGCACGCGACCCGCGTCGCCGTCGCGCTGATCCTGCTCGCCGCGGCAACGATCGCCGCCTGCGGCGCGCTCGTCTCGATGACCGACGCGGCACCCGATGCCCTGTTCGCCGTCACGGTGCTCGGGGGCTCAGCGCTCACCCTCGGCTTCGCGCTCACACCCGTCATCGGCGGCGTCGATGACCCGCTCGATCCACGCCGCTTCGCACTGATGTCGCTCGCGCCCGGCAAGCTTGCCGCCGTGCTCACTCTCGCCGGGTTCGTGAGCGTCCCCGTTCTCGCGCTGACCGCTGTCGCGGTGACATCTGCCGTCGTCTGGGGCGAGCACGGGTCGCCTCTCGTCGCGGGAATCGCCGCCGCCGTCCTCGGAGTCACGACGTGCGTCCTGACGGCACGGGTCTTCATGGGGCTGACCTCGCTGTTCCTCCGCGAGCGACGGACACGCGAGATGACCGGACTCTTCGTGCTTCTCGTGGTCGTCGTGGTCGTGCCCGCAGCGGTCTTCCTCGGTTCGCTCGAATGGAACGGCACTGTGCCCGCCGCGCTCGCCGATGCCGTCGACATCCTCGCCGTGATGCCGCTCGGTGCTGCGTGGGCGATCCCGGGCCGCGTCGCAGCCGACGACGATGTGTGGCCCACCCTCGCGGTGGCGCTGCTCACCCTCATCGCGCTCGCTGCGGCTTGGCGCTGGATCGTCGGTCGCCTGCTCACGACGACCGAGCGGCCGCTGTCGGTGCGCGAGCGCACGGGCCTCGGCTGGTTCGCCGTGGCCCCCGGTACGCCCGGCGGAGCGATCGCGGCGCGCAGCCTGCTGTACTGGTCCCGCGATCGCCGCTACCTCATGAACATGATCGTGATCCCGTTCGCCGCCGTCGTGACGGTTGTGCCGCTGCTGGTGGCCGGCGTGCCGCTCGAGATCGCCGTGTTCGTGCCGGTGCTGTTCGCCGCGCTCTTCCTCGGCTGGCTGCCGCATAACGACATCGCGTACGACTCGACCGCTGTATGGATGCACGTCGCGAGTGGTGTGCGCGGGTGGTCTGACCGGCTGGGGCGGATCGTCCCCGTGCTGCTCATCGGCGTGCCGCTGCTCGCCGTGGCCGTCCCGGTCGCGGTTGCGCTGAACGGCGACCCGACGCTGCTTCCCGCCCTCGCGGGGGTCTCCGCGTCGCTCTTCTTCTCGGCGCTCGGCCTGTCGAGCGTCGCATCCGTGCTGGCCCCCTACGCGGTGTCGCGCCCAGGAGAGAGCCCGTTCCAGCAGCCGCAACGAACCAGTGCCGCCGGCGCCATCTCGCAGACGGCGGTCATGGTTGGCGCGATCGCGTGCTCGATTCCCGCCCTGAGATGGTGCTGGCAGGCGATGAACGGCGCCGAATCGAGCATCATGCCCGCGCTCTGGAGCGGGCTGGGCATCGGCATCGGTGTGTTCGTGATCGGCACGGTCGTCGGCGCGGTACTGTTCGAACACCGGGGCGGCCGCGTCATGGAGTTCGCCGAATCAACCGGATGACCGGTGTCGCAGCGTCCGCGAAGCGCGCCCATGACGTGGACGCGCGGATAGAATGACGAACCATGAGCACTCCTCTCGACAGCCCTGACCAGGGCGGGCTGGCCACCCTCGACCGCGAACTCGAAGAGCTCATCCGCGAGGAGTCGATCGAACCGGGAGACCACGAGCGTTTCTCGCACTATGTCAAGAAGGACAAGATCCTCGAGTCGGCGATCACCGGCAAGCCCGTGCGCGCGCTGTGCGGCAAGAAGTGGACTCCGGGGCGCGACCCCGAGAAGTTTCCCGTCTGCCCCACCTGCAAAGAGATCTACGCGTCGCTCAACAAGTAGACCGTCGGGATCGCGGGGTCTGACCGGCTGAGCGCGAGTGCGCGAACGGGCAGTTCTTCGCGCACGCGTGCGTGGTGGCGGCGGGCGGCCTGAACGCCCTGTGGCCCCTCGAAGCCTGAGTCGATCTCGCCGCCTTCGACCAGGCTCACCTGCAGCGGCCGCGCGTCGGGGTGCTCCGCGGACGTATCCAGGGGCTCGAACCCGTCTGACACCGCGATGACCTCGTCTGTCGCGGTGCCTTCGTCGAGTCGGCGGAAAGCCGCCTTGCGACCGCCCGTCGACACCTTGTCGGCGGACGCCTTCGCGACCGGGACCCACCCGCCCGCGGCATCCTGCCGAGCGACGAGCTTGTAGACCATGCCCGCCGTGGGCACGCCCGATCCGGTGACCACCGATGTACCGACACCGTACGAGTCCACCGGTGAGGCGGCCAGCGACGCGATGGCGAACTCGTCGAGATCGCTCGTGACGGTGATCGTCGTACCGGTCGCGCCGAGCTCATCGAGCTGCGCGCGTACGTCGGCGGCGACGATGGGCAGGTCGCCCGAGTCCAGCCGCACGCCGCCGAGGCCCGTGCCGGCGACGCGGATCGCCGTCTCGACACCGCGGCGGATGTCGTACGTGTCGACGAGCAACGTCGTCTCGACGCCGAGTGCGTCGATCTGCGACCGGAACGAGTCTTCTTCGGTGTCGTGCAGGAGCGTCCACGAATGGGCTGCGGTGCCCATCGTCGGGATGCCCCACGTTCGGCCCGCCTCGAGATTCGACGTCGCCGTGAAGCCTGCGATGTAGGCGGCCCGAGCCGCAGCGATCGCCGAGGCCTCGCCCGCGCGGCGCGAGCCCATCTCGGCGAGCGGGCGGTCTCCCGCGGCGATGCTCATGCGCGCGGCCGCCGTCGCGACGGCGGAGTCGTGGTTCATGACGCTGAGGGCGAGGGTCTCGAGCACGACGGCCTCGGCGAAGGTGCCCTCGAACGTGAGGATGGGGGAGCCGGGGAAGTACAGCTCGCCCTCGCGGTAGCCCGTGATCGAGCCGGTGAACCGGTACTCGGCGAGGTAGTCGATCGTCGCGGGGCCCACGACGCGTTCGTCGCGCAGGAAGCGCAGCTCGTCGTCGCCGAAGCGGAAGTCGCGGAGGAGACTCAGGAGGCGCCCTGTGCCGGCCACGACGCCGAAGCGGCGCCCGCCCGACAACCGGCGTCCGAACAGTTCGAAGACGCAGCGGCGCTCGGCCGTGCCGTCGCGCAGTGCGGCGTCGAGCATCGTCAGCTCGTACCGGTCGGTGTACAGGGCGCTGGAGGCGTGCATGCCGGTCAGCCTAGTGAGCCGCGCGTGCTGGCGTAGGCTGGGGCATCGTGAATGACGCGCCGATCGGGATCTTCGACTCCGGAGTAGGCGGGCTCACGGTCGCGAGGGCTGTGTCGGCGCTCCTGCCGCGCGAATCGATCCTCTATGTGGGCGACACGGCGCGCTCGCCCTATGGTCCCAAGCCGATCGCCGACGTGCGGCGGTACTCGCTCGAGGTGCTGGACACGCTCGTCGAGCAGGGTGTGAAGATGCTCGTCATCGCGTGCAACACCGCATCGGCGGCTATGTTGCGCGACGCGCGCGAGCGCTACGACGTGCCCGTCGTCGAAGTGATCGGCCCCGCTGTGCGCACCGCCATGTCGACGAGCCGCAACGGCCGCATCGGCGTCATCGGCACCGTCGGCACGATCGGTTCGCGCGCCTACCAGGACATGCTCGAGGTCAACGAGCGCCTCACGGTCTTCGCGCAGGCGTGCCCCCGCTTCGTCGACTTCGTCGAAGCCGGTGTCACCGATTCCCCCGACGTGCTCGCCGTCGCTGAGGAGTACCTCGCACCGCTGCGGCACGCCGGCGTCGACACGCTCGTGCTGGGCTGCACCCACTACCCGTTCCTCGAGGGCGCCATCAGCTACGTCATGGGCGAGGGCGTGAGCCTCGTCTCGAGCGACACCGAGACGGCGAAAGACGTCTACCGCCAGCTCGTGTCGCGCTCGTTGCTCGCGGGTCCGGATGCCACGCCGCGGCACACGTACGAAGCGACCGGTGCGTCCGCCGATGAGTTCCTCCGCCTCGCGCACCGCCTGATGGGCCGCGAAGTGCGTGAGGTGCAGCTGGTGCAGACCGGCGCGATCGACCTTCCCCGACAGACCCCCTGACCCCAGACCGTGCAGCCCCATCCGGGACCGCACACCCGAGAGGAACCCCGCATGACCGAGATCGTCCGCGCCGACGGCCGCACCCCCGAGCAGCTGCGACCCATCACGATCGAGCGCGGGTGGAGCGCGCACGCCGAGGGCTCGGCGCTCATCTCGTTCGGAGGCACGAAGGTGCTCTGCACGGCGTCGTTCACGAACGGCGTGCCTCGCTGGCTGACCGGCAAGGGCAAGGGCTGGGTCACCGCGGAGTACGCGATGCTCCCGCGCGCCACGAACTCGCGCAACGACCGAGAGAGCATCAAGGGCCGCGTCGGCGGACGCACGCACGAGATCTCCCGCCTCATCGGACGTGCATTGCGCTCAGTCGTGGACACGAAGGCGCTCGGTGAGAACACGATCGTCATCGACTGCGACGTGCTGCAGGCCGACGGCGGCACCCGCACGGCCGCGATCACAGGCGCGTACGTCGCGCTCGCCGACGCGATCGAGTGGGGCCGCGAGAAGAAGTTCATCGCGCAGAAGGCCACGCCGCTGTTCGACTCGGTCGCCGCCGTCTCGGTCGGCATCATCGACGGCGAGCCGATGCTCGATCTCGCCTACGTCGAAGACGTGCGCGCGGGCACCGACATGAACGTCGTCGTGACCGGCCGCGGACTCTTCGTCGAGGTCCAGGGCACCGCCGAGGGGGCGCCGTTCGACAAGCGCGAACTCGACGCCATGCTCGAGCTCGGACTCGCCGGGTGCGGCGATCTGCGCGACATCCAGACCGCGGCGCTCGCTGCCTCATGAGCGGCCGGGTCGTCCTCGCGACGCACAATCCGCACAAGGTCGCGGAGTTCCAGGCGATCGTCGCGGCGACGCGCCCCGACCTCGAGGTCGTCGGCTACGACGGCCCCGAGCCGGTCGAGGACGGCGTGACGTTCGCCGAGAACGCGCTCATCAAGGCGCGCGCCGCGGCGGCTCACACGGGGCTGCCGGCGCTCGCCGATGACTCAGGGGTGTGCGTCGACGTGCTGGGCGGGTCGCCGGGGGTCTTCTCGGCATACTGGGCCGGCCACGCGAAGGACGCCGTCGCGAACCGCGAGCTGCTCCTGGATCAGCTCGCCGACATCGCCGATCCGCACCGCACGGCGAGCTTCGTCTCGACGATCGCGCTCGTGGATCCCGCCACGGGAAGCGAAGACGTCGTCGAAGGCGTGTGGCCGGGACGCATCGCGCGCGAGGCGCGCGGCGAGGGCGGCTTCGGCTACGACCCCGTCTTCGTGCCCGATGAGCAGCCCGATGACGACCGCGCTGCCGGCGAACAGCCCGACGGCGCGTCCGCGGATCGTTCGGTCGCCGAGTGGACGGCCGAGCAGAAGAACGCCGCGTCGCACCGCGCGCGGGCCTTCCGGGCGCTCGTTCCCCTCCTCGAACGGCTGTGACCGGGCCGATGCCCGCCGCCGGGTGAACCCGGCCTAGCCTGGACACATGCACGATCACGCGCCGAGCGGCATCCGGGGCGCAGGCAACCGCCGCCTGCTCGCGATCTCGCTCGCGATCACGTCTGTCGTCATGGTCGCCCAGGTCATCGGTGCCGTGCTCACCGGCTCCCTCGCGCTCCTCGCCGACGCCGCGCACATGTTCACGGATGCTGCCGCACTGCTGATCGCCCTCGTCGCGAGCATCGTCGCCGCCCGGCCCGCTGACGATCGGCGCACGTTCGGCTATCAGCGCGCCGAGGTGTTCGGTGCGCTCATCAACGGCGTGATCCTCATCGTGCTGTCGGTCTGGGTCGCGGTCGAGGGCATCCGGCGTCTCGTCGACCCGGGCGAGGTCGAGATCCGCGGCGGTCTCATGCTGGTCGTCGCGGTCATCGGTCTCGTGGCGAACACCGTCGCCCTGTGGCTGCTCAGCTCGGCGCAGAGGCGCAGCATCAACGTGCGCGGCGCATATCTCGAAGTGCTCGGCGACCTGATCGGGTCGGCCGCCGTCATCATCGCCGCCATCGTCATCATCGTGACGGGATGGGCCGCCGCCGACGCGATCGCGTCTCTCTTCATCGCGGCCCTCATCGTGCCGCGCGCCGTGGCGCTCCTGCGCGAGGTGGCCTCGGTGCTGTCGGAGTCGACGCCCCGCGGCATGCAGGTCGCCGAGATCCGCGCGCACCTGATGAGCAAAGAGGGCGTCGTCGACGTTCACGACGTGCACGTGTGGCAGCTCACGCGCGGAGCTCCGGTCTTCAGCGCGCACGTCGTCGTCGACGAGGCGGCCTTCCGCGACGGCACGGGGGCGCTGCTCGGCGCGCTGCAGGACTGCCTCGCCCAGCACTTCGACGTCGAGCACTCGACGTTCCAGCTCGAGCCTGCCGGGCACACCGAGCACGACGCGCACGCGTGAGGGGCCTCAGTCCTCGCGACGCACGTCCGTGGGGGATTTGTCGGGCCGCAGCCCTCGCCACCGCGGATGGCGCAGGATCCCCCCCGGCGTGAACTCTCCGTACTCGACCTCACCGACGAGTTCGGGGCGCACCCAGAGGGCATCGCGTGCGTCGGCCGCGGGAACGCCGGTGAGCGGGTTGTCGTCGGTGCGCATCGGGGTGAGTGTTCGCAGCAGATGCGCGAGCGCGGCGTCGCTGAACCCCGTGCCGACGCGCCCCGCGTACTGCAGACCCTCATCGCCGGGGATGCCGAGCAGCAGCGACCCGAACGTGCCGCTGCGGCCGCCCTTGCCGGGGCGGATGCCGGCGATCACGACCTCCTGCGTGCGGGTGAGCTTCACCTTGAGCCATGATTCCGAGCGGATGCCGCGTCGATAGGTCGACGCCGGATCCTTCACGACGATGCCCTCCAGGCGCAGAGTCTCACTCGTCTCGAGCGCCGCGTCGACGTCGTCGAAGACCGGCGGGACGGTGATCGCGCTGATCGCATCCGCGGCGAGCTCTTCGAGGATGCGACGGCGCTCGGTCAGAGGGAGCCCCGTCACATCGCGCCCTTCGTGCACGAGCACGTCGAAGAGGTAGTACCGCACGGCGATGCGGCGGGCTTCGCGGGCGATGTCACCGGGTCGCTCGAGGTTCATCCGGCTCTGCAGCAGCGGAAAGCTCGGCCGGCCGTCCGGTTCGAGGGCGACGAGCTCGCCGTCGACGATCGTCCGGGAACCGCCGAGACCCGCGTCGACGGCGGTGAGTTCGGGGTATCGGGGTGTCATGTCGTTGCCGCTGCGCGCGACGAGGCGCAGTCGGGCGTCGTCCCACACGCCCACGGCGCGGATGCCGTCCCACTTCATCTCGACCCACGCGCCCCAGCGCGCCGCGGCGGCGCGGACGATGCCGGGGGTCGCGGGCGCGGAGTGCATGGGGTGCAGGTCCTGCGCCGCGGGGGGCCAATCCGCGTCGGTGTCAGGCGGGTCATCCGCCTGCTCCTTCTCAACCGCCGGACCACCGGGCATCCGCGGCGGCTTGTCCTCATCGCCCTGGCGGGAGGGTGAGACGGGGGTGCCGTCGGGCTGCGGCCGGCCCGAGGCATCCGTCTTCATGCGGTGCAGCAGCCAGCTCGACTTCTCACCCTCGCCCTCGGTGCGGATGAGCGCGAGACGCACGCGCCCGAGCGGGCCGCCCGGGCGGCCCTCGAGAGTGGCGATGATCTCGTCGTCGCGCCACTTCTCGAGCTCGTAGCGGCCCTCATCCCAGATCGTGACGGTGCCTCCGCCGTACTCGCCGGAGGGGATCGTGCCCTCGAACGACCCGTAGCTGAGGGGATGGTCCTCGGTCATGATCGCGAGGCTGTTGCGCCGGTACGAGTGCGGCACGCCGCGGGGCACGGCCCAGCTCACGAGCACGCCGTCGCGTTCGAGACGGAAATCCCAGTGCAGGCGCGACGCGTGGTGCTCTTGGATGACGAAGGCGGGGGTGTCGGTGTCGGGCGTCTCACCCAGCGGATTGGCGGGAACCGGTTCGGGGGTTCGTCCTGCCGTGCGCTTGGAGATGTACGCCGAGAGAGGACCGTGCTCGGCCTCGCGCGCGCCGGCGTGGAACCCCAGGGCATCCATCGGGTCGCCGATGCGGTCCATCCGCTCGAGCACATCGTCGAAGGTCAGGTGACGAAGGTCGGGGTCGTCGATCTCTTCCCACGTGCGCGGCGCCGCCACGGTGGGGTGCGCGCGGCCACGCAGCGAGTAGGGGGCGATCGTCGTCTTGGCGCCGTTGTTCTGGCTCCAGTCGATGAGCACCCTGCCCGCGCGCTCGGCCTTCTTCATGCTGCTCACAACGAGGTCGGGCTGGTCGGCTTCGATCGCGCGCGCGAGTTCGCGGGCAAGCGCCGAGGCCGCCTCTGTGGACTGTCCCGGGGGGAGTGCCGCGTACAGGTGGATGCCTTTGCTGCCGCTGGTGACGGGGTACGGCTCGAGTCCCATATCGGTGAGGATGCCCCGCGCCCAGCCCGCGACGACGGCGCATTCGGCAAGGCCCACGCCCGGTCCGGGATCGAGGTCGAGCACGAGCCGGTCGGCATCGCCCCGGCTGCCGTCGGGGGAGAACCGCCACTGCGGCACGTGCAGTTCGAGGCTCGCGACCTGGGCGAGGTAGACGAGCGTGGGCACGTCGCCGATGAGCGGATAGTCCTTGGCGCCGCCCGAGTGCTCGATCGGCCGCCTTGCGATCCACGACGGAGCACCGGGCTCGAGGTCCTTCGCGAAGAATACGGGCTCGGGATGCTCGTCGGTGCCGACGCCCTCGACCCACCGCTTGCGGGTCACGGGGCGCCCCACGACGTGGGGGATCAGCAGCGGTGCGATGCGCGTGTAGTAGTCGATCACTTCGCCCTTGGTCGTGCCCGTCTCGGGGTACATGACCTTGTCGAGGTTCGTCACGCGCAGACGGCGGCCGTCGATCCGCACGAGCTCACCGGCAGATTTCGCCATGCGCCCATCCTGCCGTGCCTGTCAAGGGGAACCGTGAGGCTGGCGATGAGAGGTGTGACGGGTGTCTACTGGTGGGATGAGAGCGATCTGGAAGGGTGCGCTGACGTTCGGTCTCGTGAACGTGCCGGTCAAGGTGTATTCCGCGACCGAGGATCACGACGTGTCGCTGCATCAGGTGCACAACAAGGACGGCGGGCGGATCCGCTACCAGCGCGTCTGCGAGATCGACGGTGAGGTCGTGCCGTACCAGGACATCGACAAGGCCTTCGACGACGGTGAGAAGACGGTCGTGCTCACGAAAGAGGACATCGCCTCGCTCCCTGCCGAGCGCAGCCGTGAGATCGACGTCGTCGAGTTCGTGCCGAGCGACCAGGTCGATCCGATCCTGTTCGATCGCGCCTACTACCTCGAACCGGATTCGGCGTCGCCGAAGGCCTATGTGCTGCTACGTCGCACGCTCGAGCAGACCGAGCGCACGGCGATCGTGCAGTTCTCGCTGCGGCAGAAGACCCGCCTCGCGGCGCTGCGCGTGCGCGGCGATGTGCTCGTGCTCCAGACGCTGCTGTGGGCCGACGAAGTGCGCGAGGCCGCGTTCCCGTCGCTCGATGAGAGCGTGCGCATCTCGGCGAAGGAGCTCGAGCTCTCGGCATCCCTCGTCGACAGCTTCGCGAGCGACTTCGCGCCCGAGGACTTCACCGATGACTATCAGCGCGAACTGCGCACGCTCATCGAAGCGAAGCTCGACAAGGGTGACGCGCTCGACACGGCCGAGACCTTCGGTGAGAGCGAAGAGGCCGACGCCGGCGGTGAGGTCATCGACCTCATGGATGCGCTGCGGGCGAGCGTCGAGCGGTCGCGCGCGGCGCGCGGCGCGGCGAAGACCACGGCGACCAGTGTGAAGAAGCCCGCGAAGAAGACGGGCGCCAAGAAGAAGGCGTCGTGAGGCGGGTCAAGCCCGCGAGTCGCCCTCGGCTGCCTCGTTGAAGACCTCGGGGTCGAGCGCGAGCGCTTCGGCTTCTTCAGCATCCGTCACGGTGTCGCTGCCCTCGGCGGCTTCTTTGCGGACCTTCCGGCGCTCCGCGAAGAAGTGCCAGACGACGAAGATCACCGTGCCGGCGACCGCGACGAGCAAGATGACATCGATGTACTCGGCGACGAAATCGCCGACGCCGGGGATGTAGCCGATCCCGTAGCCGAGCATCGTGAGGCCGAAGCCCCAGATGAGGGCGCCGATGAAGTTGTAGAGCGAGTAGCGCCGCCACGGCATGTGGCCGACGCCGGCCGCGACGGGGGCGAAGGTGCGCACGATCGGCACGAAGCGGGCGAGGATGACCGTGAGCCCGCCGTACTTCTCGAAGAACGCGTTTGTACGCTCGACGTTGCGACGGCTGAAGATGCCCGACTCTTTGCGTTCGAACACCGCCGGGCCGCCCTTGTGGCCGATGAAGTAGCCGACCTCTCCGCCGACGAACGCCGAGAGACCGATCAAAAGCGCGACGATCCAGGCGCTGATGCCGAAGACGCCGTTCTCTGCGCCGGGGATCGGGTGGGACAGCAGCCCGGCCATGATCAGCAGGGTGTCGCCGGGCAGCAGGAAGCCGACGAGAAGACCGGTCTCGGCGAACACGATGAAGCACACGACGAGGAGCGCCCATGGGCCCGCTGCGGCGATGATCATCGCAGGGTCGAGCCATGGAATCAGGGAGAGGTGCTGCACGAGGGGTCCCGTCGGGGTCGATCGTTCGCGGTCTGAAGGGCATGGGAATTCGTGCGGAAGGTGGGATTCGAACCCACACGCCCTGAAGCACAGGAACCTAAATCCTGCGTGTCTACCAGTTTCACCACTCCCGCGAGCCTCACAAGTCTACTGAGGAGGGCCTACGTCGCACGGGGTGCTGGCCCCCGGATGTCAGTGCTTGATGCCGAAGAGGAAGTACGTCGCCGGGCCGATCCAGTTCACGAGGATCACGGGGATCCAGGCGGGCTTCTGCCCTCTCACCTCGCGCTTGTCGCGGTGGCTGAGGTCCCAGAACGCGAGGAACGCGAAGGTCACCTGAAGGATGGCGAGCACCCCGATCGCGCCGCGCGCGGGGAGGGGGAGGTTCTTCTTCACGGACATGGGGTTCCTTTCCCTGGCTGGATCCATCCTGCCTGCCCCACGCTGTCTTCACCAGAACCCCGCTCTGTGGACAACTTCGCGGTGCCTCTGTGGTGGCTTGCGAGGATGCTCCGATGAGTTCCGCCGCCGCCTCCCTCTTCGCCCCTGGCCGGGCCGTTGCCGCCACCGTCGTGGCCGAGCGCGTGCGCGAGCGGCTGCGGCGCGAGCAGAGCGATCCGACGCGCGATCCCGAGCATGCCGGGCGTGTCGCGCGCGATGAGGTGCGCCGTCACAACGATTTCGCGCTGGCCCGCGGGCTCGTGCCCGTCGATGACGAGGCGGCGTGTGTGCGCGAGGTGCTCGCCGCCGTCGCGGGGTACGGGCCGTTGCAGGCATACATCGACGATCCGACGGTCGAGGAGCTGTGGGTGAATGCTCCCGACCGCATCTTCGTCGCCCGGGCGGGGGTGTCCGAACGTGTGCCGCTCGTGCTCACCGACACGGTCGTGCGCGACCTCGTCGAACGGATGCTGCACGCTTCGGGTCGTCGCATCGATCTGTCGCAGCCGTTCGTCGATGCGTCGCTGCCCGACGGCAGTCGACTGCACGTGGTCATTCCGGATATCACCCGGCGCCACTGGGCCCTCAACCTGCGCAAGTTCCTGCCCGCGTTCCGCGACCTGGCGGGGCTCGTCGCCTCGGGCGCCCTTCGGCCCGACGGTGCGCGTCTCCTCGCCGACGCGGTGCGTGCGGGGCGGAGCATCCTGGTGTCGGGAGCCACCCACGCCGGCAAGACGACCCTGCTCGGTGCGCTGATCGCGGCGTGCCCGCCCGAGCACCGGATCGTGACGGTCGAGGAGACCTTCGAGCTCGCGGTCGACGCGCCCGACCTCGTCGCGCTGCAGGGACGACAGTCGAGCTTGGAGGGCACGGGCGAAGTGACGCTGAGACGCCTCGTGAAAGAGGCGCTGCGGATGCGCCCTGACCGCCTCGTCATCGGAGAGGTGCGCGGCGCTGAGGCACTGGACCTCGTGCTGGCGCTCAACACGGGTGTCCCCGGCGCCGCGACGATCCACGCGAACACGGCTCGCGAGGCGCTCACGAAGCTCGTCGCGCTGCCGCTCCTGGCCGGACGCAACATCGACGCGGCATTCGTCCTGCCGGCTGTGGCGGGTTCGGTCGATCTCGTCGTGCAGTGCGAGCGGGATGCCGCGGGTCAACGCCGCGTGGCCGAGATCGTGGCCCCCACGGGCGTCGAGGGCGGCACGATCACGGCGCGCACGCTGTACCGGGCGGACGGGGTATGACCGTCGTGCTGGGCGCGGCGCTCGCCGCAGGGCTGCTGCTCGCGGTCTCGCCCTGGCTGTGGCCGGACGGCATCCGCCGGTCGCGCACACCGGATGCGGGGCGGGTGGCTCGGCTGCTCGACGAGGCGGGACTCGCACGGGTCGCCGGATGGCAGCTCGGTGTCGTGTCGCTGTGCGCCGCGGCGCTCGCTGCCGCGGGAGCGTGGCTCATCGTGCCCGTCGCGCCGATCGCGCTCGTCGCCGCGGGGGCGGGCGGCTCTGCACCCCTCGCGTTCGTACGTGCGCAGCGCACGCGACGGCGGCGCTCCCGGCGCGGGCTGTGGCCCGACGTGTGCGATCTGCTCATCGCTTCCGTGCGAGCTGGGATGGCGCTGCCCGATGCGGTCGCGAGCCTCGCCGATTGCGCTCCGATCGAGCTCCGCGCCGCCTTCACGGCGTACCGGCTCGACCTCGCGGCATCCGGTCACTTCGATTCCAGCGTGCGGCAACTCAAGGCCGCGCTCGCCGACCCCGTGGCCGACCGCATCGTCGAGACACTGCGGATGGCGCGGCAGGTCGGGGGGACCGAGCTCGGGCCGATCCTGCGTTCGCTCGCCGCATCGGTGCGCGCCGACGCGGCTCTGCGCGCCGAGGTCGAGGCGCGTCAGTCATGGGTGCGGGGTGCGGCCGTGCTGGGCGTCACGGCACCGTGGGTGATCCTGGCGCTCCTCGCGGTGCGGCCCGAGGGGGCGAGCGCGTACGCGAGCGCCGAGGGCATCGTGCTCGTCGTGGCCGGGGCGGTCGTCTCGGCCGTGGCCTACCGCATCATGCTGCGTATCGGGCGCCTGGCCGAGCCGCGGCGGTGGTTCGCGTGAGCGTCGCGACCGATGTCGCCGTCGCCGTCATCCTGGGGGCAGCGTTCGGGGTGGGCGTCTGTCTGTTGGTCGCGGTCGCGCCGCGCTGGGGTGCGGTGTCGCTCGCTCAGCGTGTGGGGCCGTACATCCGCGACGTGACCGACCCGAGCGGCACCACGTTGCCGGCCGCGCAGGACCTCATCGCCGTGTGGCGCGTCGTGCAGCATCGGTTCGCCCGCGTCATGGGCGGTGCCCCGTCACTGGAGTGTCGGCTGCGGCAGGCGGGCTGGGCGATGGATGCTGCGCGGTTCCGCGGCCGCCAGCTGACGTGGGCGATCGCGGGCATCGGCCTGGGCGGTGTGCTCCTCGTGGCGATCGCGCTCGCGGACCGGGCGTCGCCGAGCATGTGGGTCGTGCCGCCCCTGGCGGGTGTCGCTGCCGTCGTCGTGTGCGACGTCGTGCTGACCCGAGCCGCCCGCGCCCGCGTCGCGCGGATCGAAGAGGAGCTGCCGACACTGTGGGAGTTCCTCGCGCTCTGCCTGTCGGCGGGGGAGGGTGTCCTCGATTCGCTGCGGCGCGTCGGCGACGTCGGCGCGGGTGAGATGACGAGCGAAGTGCGCGGTGTCGTGCTGGCTGTCGGCACGGGGTCACCGCTGCCGGAGTCGCTGTCGGGGCTGTCGGAGCGACTCGATGTTCCTGCGCTCTCGCGCGGCGTCGACCAGCTCGTCGCCGCGATCGAGCGTGGCGCGCCGCTCGCCCACGTGCTGCACGCGCAGGCGCTCGACGCACGTGAGGACGCCAAGCGGGGACTCCTCGAACGTGCGGCGCGCAAAGAGATCGTGATGCTCGTGCCGCTTGTCTTCTTGATTCTGCCTCTCAGTGTGATCTTCGCCGTCTTCCCCGGGGTGCTGATGCTCCGACTCGGAATCGGCTGACCGAAGGAAAGGACCTTTCATGCGATCCCTCTTCACCCGTGCGCACGCCGCACTGCGGGACATCCGAGACGACGAACGCGGAGACGTTCCCGGCTGGGTGCTCATCACCCTCATGACGGCCGGACTGGTCGTCGTGATCTGGGCGCTCGCCGGACCCGCGCTGTCGGGGCTGTTCGAACAGGCGATCTCGCGCGTCGCCGGGTTCTGATGCGCGGCATCCGTTCTCGCCTCGGCGCGGCGCTGCGCGATGACGGGGGATCGGCGCCGGTCGAGTTCGTACTCGTCGGGGTGCTGCTGACCGCACTAACGCTCGCCGTGCTGCAGCTCGGGCTGGCGGTCTACGTGCGCAACGTCGTGCACGATGCGGCCGTCGAGGGGGCGTATCACGCGGCGCTCGCCGACACGACGACCCTCGACGGCGAGCGGCGCACCCGCGAGATCCTCACGTACACGGTCGGTGCCGGGTACGCGACGGACGTGCGGGCGAGCGACGGGAGTGCCCTCGGCCACGACACGGTCGCGGTGACGGTTCGCGCGACGCTGCCGCTCGTCGGGCTGTGGGGCGCCCCCGGGATGCTGGAGGTGACGGCGCATGCGCCGGTCGAGTCGTTCGGGTGAGTCCGACGATCCCGAGCGGGGCTCCGTGGCGCTGGAGTTCATCGTCGTCGGGCTCGTGCTGCTCGTGCCCATCGTCTATCTCGTCGTCGCGCTGGGCATGATCCAGACGCAGGCCCTCGGCACCGAAGCCGGTGCGCGGCACGTCGCGCGGGCGATTTCGACGGCGGCCGACACCACGGATGCCGCGGCGCGCGCGGACGCCGTGCTCGCGTCCGTCGCGCGCGAGTACGGCATGGATGCGGGCCGTGTGAAGGTCGCGATCGCGTGTGCACCGGCGACCGTGCCCTGCCCGGCGGCGGGTGCGACCGTCGTCGTGACCTTGCGTACAGCGGTGTCGCTGCCGTTCGTGCCGCCCATCCTGGGGCTCGACCGCCTCGCTGTCGTTCCCGTCGAGGCCCGGGCGGTGCAGAAGGTCTCGCGGTTGTGGGGCGGGCTGTGATCGGGGTGCTGCGGCGCCGTCTCGGCGGCGACGGCGACGGCGAGCGCGGTAGCATCCTGATTCTCACGATCGGCTACGCGCTGTTGGCACTGGTCACGGTGCTCGTGTGCGTCGACGCGACGAGTCTGTATCTCGCGCAGAAGCGGCTCGACGCCGTGGCGGATGCCGCCGCGCTTGCCGGCGCCGACGGATTCACCGTCGAGGTGTCAGAGGGCGAGCCCATCGCGCGCCTGACCTCTGGTGGGGTGTACGCGCAGGCATCGGCGTTGCTCGACGTCGTCGCGCACGATGCGCGTCTCGTCGCGGCGTCGACGCCGGACGGCATCTCGGCGCGCGTGACGGTCGCGAGCCCGTGGCATCCGCCCGTCTTCACGCTGTTCGTGCCCGACGGGGTCGCGCTGCAGGCGACGGCGACGAGTCGCACAGCACTGCGGTGAACGGCGCAACCCGTGCCGCCCGCTGCTACGTCGGCGCGAAGCGGGGAACCCAGCGGATGAATGCGAGGGCGCCGACAAGACCGACGACGCCCATCAGGCCGGTCGCCACCGAGAGGGATGCCGCGGCGGCGACGCCCGACACCACGAGCGGCGCGACGGCCCCGCCCGCATCGGTGAGGGTGCGCCACGACCCGAGAAAGGGTGCGGGGTCGGTCCTCGGCGCGGCATCGGCCCCCAGTGTGAGCAGGATGCCGCTGGACAGCCCATTGCCGACGCCGAGCACGGCGGCGAAGAGGGCGAACCACATCGCCGATTGCTCGAGGTCGTGCGTCAACGACAGGGCGACGAAACCCGCGCCCATCAGGATCATGGCGGGAAGGGCCGCCCAGAGGCGTCCGAAGCGGTCCATGACCTGGCCGCTCGCGTAGAACAGGGCGAAGTCGATCGCCCCCGACACGCCGACGACGAGCGCGATGGTCTGCGCGTCGAGGCCGATCGACACGCCCCACAGGGGAAGCACGACCTGGCGTGCGGACCGCACGGCCGACAGCGACGCCGCGGCACTGCCGAGCCGGGCGAGCACCCCGCGGTAGCGCCACATCGTGCGGAAGACGCCGATGGGCGCGGCGGTCGGGATCGATCCGGTGACGGGTTCGCCGGTGTCTTCGACCGCGGCGGGGTCGGCGGGAGTCGTCGCGACGGCGGCGAACTGCTTCTCGGGGTCGGGCCCGAGCAGCACGAGCAGCACCGTCGCGACGAGGCACACGCCGAAGAGCCAGATGGCGGCGTGCTCGTCGCGGAAGATCGCGAGGAGTGCGGCGGCGGCGAACGGCCCGATGAACATGCCGAAGCGGAACGTTCCGCCCAGCAGCGACAGGGCGCGGGCGCGGAAGGCGATGGGCACGCGCGTCGTCATGAACGAGTGGCGCGCGAGTCCGAAGGCGGCGGCACAGAAGCCGACCAGGAGGATGGCGAGGGCGAAGACCCCGAGCGACGGTGCGAGGGCGAGCACGACGACGCCGGCAAGAGCCACCGTGCCGGCGATAGCCATGGTGAGGCGTTCGCCGATGCGTGCGACCGCCCAGCCGGCGGGAAGGTTTCCGCACAGCTGTCCGACGACGAGGGCGGATGCCACGAGCGCGGCCGTCGCGAGATCGGCACCCAGCTGCGCTGCGATGACGGGGATGAGGGGGATGACGGCGCCCTCGCCGAAGGCGAAGAGCACGGTCGGACCGTAGACCATGGGACCGAACCGCCACAGTACGTCCCGGGCGCGAATGGGGTCCGCGTGATCCGTCACGCCCATCCACGTTACTCTGGACTGTGATGCTCGAACTCGATCTTTCCGACGACATCCAGGCGCTGCGTTCCACCTTCGACGACATTCGCGCCGTGGTGGACGTCGACGCACTCACCGCCGAGATCGCGCGCCTCAGCGAGGCTGCCGGTGCGCCCGACCTGTGGGACGACGTCGACAAGGCGCAGAAGGTCACGAGCGCTCTCAGTCACCGCCAGTCCGAGTACAAGCGCATCGCCGACATCGAGCGGCGCCTCGACGACCTCGACGTGCTCGTCGAGCTCGCTCTCGAGATGGATGACGAGGACTCGGCCGACGAAGCGCGCAAGGAGCTCGCCGAGCTCGAGAGCCTCATCGGTCAGCTCGAGGTGCAGACGCTTCTCGACGGCGAGTACGACTCGCGCGGTGCCGTCGTCACGATCCGCTCCGGCGCCGGCGGCGATGACGCCACCGACTTCGCCGAGATGCTGCTGCGCATGTACCTGCGCTGGGCCGAGCGTCACAAGTACCCCGTCAAGGTCATGGACACCTCGTACGCCGAGGGCGCCGGCATCAAGTCGGCGACGTTCGAGATCGACGCCCCCTACGCCTACGGCACGCTGTCGGTCGAGGCCGGCACGCACCGCCTCGCCCGCATCAGCCCGTTCGGCTCGGCCGACAAGCGCCAGACGTCGTTCGCCGCCGTCGAGGTGATCCCGGTCATGGAAGAGGCCGTCGAGGTCGAGATCCCCGAGAACGACATCCGCGTCGACGTGTTCCGCTCGTCGGGCCCCGGCGGCCAGTCGGTCAACACGACCGACTCTGCCGTGCGCCTCACGCACCTGCCGACCGGCATCGTCGTGTCGATGCAGAACGAGAAGTCGCAGATCCAGAACCGCGCCGCCGCGATGCGCGTGCTCCAGACGCGCCTCATGCTGCTCCAGCGCGAAGAAGAGGCCGCGAAGAAGAAGGAGCTCGCGGGTGTCATCACGGCGAGCTGGGGCGACCAGATGCGCTCGTACTTCCTCTACGGTCAGCAGCTGGTGAAGGATCTGCGTACAGGTTACGAGGTCGGAAACCCCGCGTCGGTGTTCGATGGAGACCTCGACGGCCTCATCGCCGCAGGCATCCGCTGGCGCAAGCGCAAGATCGAAGACTGACGCCTCAGCGCAGCGCGAGGCGCGTCTGCGTCTGTGCTCCGCCGGCATCCTTCTTGATTCTGCGGAGTAGCTGATCGAGATCGCTCATGTCGCGCACCCTCACGCGCAGCAGGTAGTCATGCGGACCGGTGACATGCACGGCGTCGCGGATCTGCGGCACGCCTCGCACCCACTCCAGGAAGTCGTCTGAGTCGCGGTCTGTGTGCAGGCGCACGTCGATGAAACCCTCGAGGTGCGCCGTGGGGTCAGGCGCATCCGTCGCCAGGATGGCCTGGTAGCCGACGATGACGCCCGTGTTCTCGAGGCGTCGCACACGGGCTGCCACGGCATTCGTGCTGAGGCCGATCTGTCGTCCGATGCTGCTGAATGATTCGCGGCCGTTCTCGCGCAAATGACCGAGGATCTTCTCGTCGAGGGCGTCCATGCTGCTCATCATCTCAGGATGACCGTGAATCGCGCTGTCGGATGTCGCCGTCGCGTGATGCTCGGTGCATGGATCTCGGTGTCGCCCTGCTCTCGGGGCTGGTCGCGGGCCTCGCCCTCGCGATGCCGCTCGGTGCGATCGGGGTGCTCTTGGTGCAGGAGGCGGCCACGCACGGCGGGCGCCGTGGACTGACCGCCGCCGCGGGCGTCGCGACGACGGATGTGATCCTGTGCACGGTCGCCGTGGCGGCAGGCTCGACGGCCGCACCCGTGATCGCCGAGTGGGCACCCTGGCCTCAGATCATCGGCGGCTGCGCGTTGCTCGCGCTCGGCGCGTGGCGGCTCATGCAGGCATCTCGCTCCGCCGGTCTCGCGCCACGGGCACGGGAGGCAGGTGCGTCGGCACGCCGGTTCATGCTGTTCGTCGGGCTCACCGTGGTCAACCCGACGACGGTGATCTACTTCGCCGCCGTCGTCACCGCGATCACCGGAGTGACGTCGTCGTGGGGGAGTGCGGCGGTGTTCGTGCTCGCCGTTGGCGTGGCATCCTTCGCGTGGCAGGCGCTGCTGGTGGGAGTCGGTGCGTTCTTGCGCGCGCGCTCGGCGCCGCGACTGCTCGGGCTGTCGCCCTTCATCGGCAACGGGATCGTCGTTGCGCTGGGCCTGGCGGTGGCCGTCAACGCAGCGCTCACGTTCGCGCGCTGAGCCCCGGGGCGGGTGCCGTCAGGTCGTGAGGAGAGCGTTTCGAAGCCGGGTCGGCGAGGTGGTGACGGCTCGCCACTGACCAGCGGAGTCGTACCAGAGCGGCGCGCGCACCTGAGGCACACCCCGCATCATGCGGATCGCCCAGCCACTGGACTCGAGGAATCGATGGTGGAACCAGCAGACCAGCACCCCGTTGTCGGTGTGGGTCGGTCCGCCCGCGGAGTGCTCGGTGACGTGGTGGATCTCGCACCAGGCCGCGGGAACACCGCACCCCGGGATCACGCACCCGCCGTCACGAAGTGTGATCGCGCGCCGCTGGCGGCGGTTGAAGACCCGCTCCTCGGTTCCCAGTCGCAGAATGCGGCCTTCGGCGTTCAACGTGATGCGCTGGATGACCGAGCCGCACGAGATGTGCTGCGCCGTCGCCATCGACACGGGCCGGGTGAACCCATCGATGTGCGCGTAGCCGGTGCCGCGTGCGACGTCTTCTGCGCGAACCGAGACGACAAGGGTCGGGGCGGCACCGCCGATCGTGGGCAGCTCGCCACTCGAGGCGGCCACCGTCAGGACGGTCGCGAGCACGTCATGCCGTTGCTGCGCACGCGAGCGGGTGTCGGCCGGCCCCGAAGAGTCGTCGGCGTCGGCAGGCTCGTCGACGAAACGCACGCCCTCGACCCGGGGCGACAGCATCGCGTCGCAGAGCCGCTGGAACTGCGCCGCGACTTCGGGCATGAGGGTGCCGCGGATGGGCACCCCGGCATCGGTGGGCGCACCGAGCGTGACGCCACGGCGATATGCGGCGAGGCGATCGCGCGGTTCGGCGCCGTCTTGATCGAGCGCGATCTGCCAGGTCTGCGCCTGCACCCGCAGCAGATCAGCGCACGCCGGTGGCGCACCGTCAGGCCCCTCACCGGTCGCCACCGCCGCGAGCAGCCGATCGGCTGTGCTGAGCGCCTCGCGCGAAGCGCGGTGCCCGGTCGCAAGCAGGGGCGTGGCGATCGCCAGGACACCGTCGACGCCCACCGCGCCATCGAGCATCGCCCGGCGCAGGGCTGGAAGCCTCGGCTCTAACCGTTCGCCGCTGACGAGCGCACGCTCACCGCACACGCCCTTCGCCGCGCGCAGCAGGCGTGCGACGGTCGGCGGACCCTGCAGCGTCGTGCGCTGGAGCAGCTCGTTGACGTCGTGGCATCCGAATCGCGAGGTCATCCGGTCTTCGACGACACCTGTCGCCGACCGAGCCACGACTTCATCACCCGCTTCGATCAGCAGAGCGTCGAGACGGCGCTGCACCCGGGCCGCTGTCGACAGCACGAGCAGCAGGTGCTCATCAGGGGCCCGCCGCAGGCCGTCATCATCGCGGTGCCGCTCGAGCATTTCGCTCGCGAGCGCGTCGAGCGACTCGAGCTGTGCCAGGAGCGGGTTCATGCCTCAATCCTGGTGACCCCTTCCGACATTCCGGCCCCGATTTCACCCAGATCCAGGGCTCTTTCTGAAATCTGTGGATGACCTCTTTCGCGGCCTCCTGGGGAGGGATCGATGAGCGCCACGCCGCCCCGTCGCGCGAACTCTCGGACGCACCTCCCGAGTGTCGCTGGAAGCCACCGCATGACTCCCGCTTAGGCTCATTGAGCCATGATTCGGTTCGAGAACGTCACGAAGCGCTTCCGAGGCACCCCGAAGCCCGCGCTGAGCGATGTCGACTTCGAGGTGCAACGCGGGGAGTTCGTCTTCCTGGTCGGTGCATCCGGCTCGGGAAAATCGTCGTGCCTGCGACTGATCCTGCGCGAAGAGGTGCCCTCTGAGGGGCGCGTCGTCGTGCTCGGTCGCGATCTGCGCACGCTGTCCAACCGCAAGGTGCCGTACTTCCGCCGGCACATCGGAGCGGTCTTCCAGGACTTCCGGCTGCTGCCGACCAAGACCGTGTTCCAGAACGTCGCGTTCACCCTGCAGGTGATCGGCTCGTCGCGTGGTTTCGTGCAGCAGGCCGTGCCCGAAGTGCTCGCCCTCGTGGGCCTTGCGGGCAAAGAGAAGCGATTCCCGCATGAGCTCTCGGGTGGCGAGCAGCAGCGCGTCGCGATCGCCCGCGCTCTGGTCAACCGGCCGCAGGTGCTGCTGGCCGATGAGCCGACCGGCAACCTCGACCCCGCGACATCCGTCGACATCATGCAGCTGCTGGCGCGCATCAACGCCGGCGGCACGACCGTCGTCATGGCGACCCACGAAGCCGGCTTCGTCGATCAGATGCAGCGACGCGTCATCGAGCTGCACCACGGTGAGATGGTCCGTGACGAGCGCCACGGTGGGTACGGCGACACCTCTGCGATCCCGAGTCTGGCCCCCGAGCCCGAGAAGGGCGCGGCCGCGGTCGCCGCCCTCACCGCCGTGCTCGAACTGCACCGCGAGATCGTCGAGACAGGCGTCGTGGATTCCGAAGCGGTCGATGCCGCCGTCGCCGCGGCCACCGATGCCGCCGAGCCCGTGCTCGAAGCGCGCGCGATGGCGGCGACGGATGCGGCGATCACCGAGTCGGCCGAGCAGCTCGCGCGGGCCGAAGAGGCCGCGCCGGCCGTCGAGGCACCCGCACCTGAGCCGCAGGCCGCGTCCGAACCGGTCACGCCGCGCACGAATCCCATTCCCGTCGTCGAAGCGATCGAGATGGATGTCTCAGAGCTTGGGCTGGCTGATCGCCTGGGTCTTGCCGACGCGGGTCGCGACGACGAAGTGGGGCCGACATCATGAGGGTCGGGCTCATCCTCTCTGAAGCGTTCTCTGGCCTGCGCCGCAACGCGTCGATGGTCGTTTCCGTCGTGCTCGTCACCTTCGTCTCGCTCACCTTCGTCGGCGCGGCCGTGCTCATGCAGATGCAGATCGGCACGATGCGCGACTTCTGGGTCGACCGCGCGCAGGTGAAGATCTTCATGTGCACCGATGTGTCGACCGAGACGACGTGTACCGACGGCGTCGCGACACCCGAACAGCTGGCCGACGTCGAGGCGAAGCTCGAGAGCCCTGCGCTGACGGGGCTCATCCGCGGCGTCCAGTTCGAGAACCGCGACCAGGCCTATCAGAACGTCATCGACCTGCTCGGTGAGGACTACGCGAGCGTCGTCGCACCCGAGAGTCTCAACGAGACGTTCATCATCAGCCTCGTCGACCAGCAGCAGTCCGACGTCATCATCGAAGCGTTCTCGGGCACCCCGGGCATCGAAGAAGTGCGCGACGAGATGCAATACCTCGAGCCGCTGTTCGCCGCGCTCACCGTCGCGACCTATATCGCCGTCGGCATCGCCGGCCTCATGCTGATCGCCGCGGTCCTGCTCATCGCGACGACCATCCGTCTGTCGGCATACGCCCGTAGACGCGAGATCGGGATCATGCGGCTGGTCGGTGCATCCAATCGGTTCATCCAGACTCCGTTCGTGCTCGAGGGTGTCTTCGCAGCGCTCATCGGCTCGGTGCTGGCATCGGGCACAGTGCTCGCCGGCGTGCACTTCGGGGTCAACGGTTACCTGCGTGAGCGGGTCAATTTCGTGACGACCTGGGTGGGGATGACCGAGGCCTGGCTCGTGGTGCCGATTCTGATCGTGATCGGCATCGCCCTCGCGGCGTTGTCGGCAGGTTTCGCGATCCGGCGCTGGCTCCGCGCCTGATTTCCGCGAGAATGCGCGGTTGATAGACTGACGGGCTGTCGCGCGCCCGAACCCGGGGATGCGGCATCCGATATCGAGGAGGGCCCATGCCCAGGGAACGCGGCGAGCAGGTCGTGGCGACCAACCGCCGCGCGCGTCACGACTACACGATCGAGAAGACGTATGAAGCGGGCCTCGTGCTCACGGGAACCGAAGTGAAGTCGCTGCGTCAGGGGCGCGCGAACCTCAGCGACGGCTACGCCTACATCGACGGCGGCGAGGCGTTCCTTGACGCCGTGCACATTCCCGAGTACTCGCAGGGGCACTGGACGAACCACGCCGCGAAGCGCACGCGCAAGCTGCTGCTGCACAAAGCCGAGATCGTCAAACTCTCGCACGCAGTGTCAGCGGGCGGCTATACGCTCGTGCCGCTGAAGCTGTACTTCTCGGACGGCCGGGCAAAGGTCGAGATCGCCATCGCGAAGGGCAAGCGCGAGTACGAGAAGCGTCAGACGCTCCGCGAGCGCGAAGACAAGCGCGAAGCCGAGCGCGCGATGCGCTCGCGCAACCGCCTCGGCGACTGAACCATGGTCAGCGATTCACCGTGCGGTGAATCGTGCTTCGACGGCCGCCGAGACCACGATGTCCTTCGGCTCGAACTCGAAGGCGGGGCCTGCGGCCTCGGCGCGGAATGAGGCGTTCGCCATGCGCAGCATCTCTGGCGGCGCGCCGCTGTCACCGTGCGTGAGCAGCCCGACGTCGGCGATCTCGACGGGGGTCACGCTCGACAGTCCGATCGCCGACGCGTAGGCGGTCGCGCGATCCACGGCGACGCGCACGGCCTGTGCGGCGACCGCGGCCTCGGCGTTGCTCTCGGACTCGGGCGTCAGGCTCCAGGAGACCCCGTCGATCTGCACGCCCTCGCGCTCGGCCACGTCGGTGAGCCACCACGACAGGGCGGCGAAGTCGGTGAAGGTGGCCGTCAGCTCGACCGAGGCGTAATGCACGAGGGCGAGCTGCGTGCCCTCGTTGTTCCACGGGCGGTTCGCCCAGAGCGACACACGCTGGCTCGACCAGTCGGCGACGCCGCCCGCGAGCTTGCGTGCGGCAAGATCGTCACGCAGGGGAGCCGTGAGCGCAGAGATCCGCTCGACGACCTCGCCGCGCTCGGGTCCTTCTGCCCGCACGGTGATCGTGGCGACGGCCTCTTCGGGGGCAACGCGGGTCTCGTGTTCTCCACGGACGGTGATGATCACTTCGCTCATGCAGAGACTCTACGTGTGGGTGCGGTCAGCCGCCCTCCGGCGTCCAGCCTTCGGGCACGCGCACCAGCATCAGCTCGGATCGCGTGCCCGCGCCGGCGATCCACCCGTCGGCCAGCAAGTAGGTGATGCCATAGCCGTTCGCGTCGGTGACGACGGCGAGGCTCGGGTCGATCGTGAGATAGAGCCCGTCGGGCGTCTCGTCGGCTAAGTACTCGCCGCTGCCGGTCAGTGAGCTGGTGACGGCGGCTGCCTCGGCGGCATCCATCGGAGCCCACCCGAACCACGAGAAGTTGTCGGTGCCGACCGAGTGGTCCAGCATCCACTGGCAGGCCAGGCCGTCCTCGAACGGCTGGCTGCCGACGGTCCACGGGGGGTTCGGACGTTCTTCCCCTGTCCAGCCGAATGCCGTGAAGTCGGAGACGGCTTCGGGGGTGATGATCGATTCGCACGTGAGAGCGAGTGGTTCGGCTGTCGGGGTGGGCGTGGGCGTCGGAGTCGGAGTCGGGGTGGCCGTCACGGTGGGCGACGGGGTGGTGGATGGCGCGGGCGCAGCGCCCGAGGAGCATCCGGCGAGTGCGAAGCCGAGACACAGCGCGATGAGCACGACGGATGTTGGGCCAGAACGCTGTCGGTTCATGGCGCCAGGGTAGCGGCTAGACCGTGTCGTGGGAATGGCGGGGGAGCGGCATCTGTTGTAAGTTGGGATGCTCGGGTTCGCCCGAGGAAAGACACAACTCCACAGAGTGACAGCGGTTCCCTTCGAGAGAAGGTTCACGGGGATGATCGGTTTCGACATTGCTTGCGAATCCACGAGAAGCGGGCCGAGGATGCAGGGTTATCTCGTCAACGCTCCCTGCAAAACTATAGTTGCCGATGCAAAGCGCAACGACTTCGCCCTCGCTGCATAAGCGAGCCCGATAGTCCGTCAGGCCGTGGTTGATTCCGACACGGTTCCTGGCGTCATTTAGGAATCTTGCTGCGTGATGGCGTCTGGACGTCACGCGGGACTCTTTCCAGGCTGGGCCTGTCGACTTAGTTGTCTGTGACAAATGTCGGGGCCGAGTAGAACGTCTGCACAGACTGCGCCCGGAGAATGCGCGGAGACTCAGCGATGGACGGGGGTTCGATTCCCCCCATCTCCACAAACCGTTGTCACGGAACAAGGCCCTGAAAGCCGCGTAATCACGCGGGTTTCGGGGCCTTTGTTCGTTGGCGGTCAGGCGCCCTGAAGCCAAATCGCCCACAAATCGCCCACAAACTTCCGGCGCATATTCGTCGAATAGCGTGTCCGAAAGCCGCTAGTTGCCGTTTTCGCGGTTCTCGCGCTGCGGGTGCGTCACCCGCTCGTTGAGCGAGTGCAGCGAGATGAAAGGGACTGCCCCTACTTTGGTTGACGGGTA
>NZ_JBYHFN010000004.1:70728-445214 GCF_057669785.1 Microbacterium sp. Y547 | reverse complement strand
TCAAGCCAGCCCGCCGGGCAACTTCTCTATCTTATGTCTTGCTTCGCGCCTGTCAAATCGGCGTTTCCGACGTGATGTCGGCTACAGCAGTCAATGACGACTTCGCGAAGCTAGATCGGCTGCTGGCGTTTGGCTTCAAGCCATCCCGCCCGGCAGCTCACTCAGTGTATGTCCTGTTCCGCCTCCGTCAAAATCGGCGTTTCCGGCGGGCCGATCGGCCGTGCTGAAGACGCTCGATCCGCCCGCCCGCCCGTCTGAGACTCACGCGCCGAGCGCGACCCGCAACTGCTCGACGGCCCAGTCGAGCTCGGTCACCCGCACGACCAGGGGCGGGGCGAAGCGCACCGTCTGCCCGTGCGTGTCCTTCGCGAGCACGCCCCGCGCAAGCAGTCGTTCGGCGACCTCGCGACCCGTCCCCACGGCGGGGTCGATGTCGATCCCCGCCCACAGTCCGGCGCTGCGCACCGCCGTGACCCCGTGACCGAGGAGCGCCGTGAGCTTCTGCTCGAGGTGTTCACCGAGCGCGAGGGCACGGGATTGGAACTCGCCCGACTCCAGCATCTCGACGACCCTCAGCCCGACCGCGGCGGCGAGCGGATTGCCGCCGAAGGTCGACCCGTGCTCACCCGGTCGGATGACACCGAGCACATCGCGATCGGCCACGACGGCAGACAGGGGCAGGATGCCGCCACCCAGCGCCTTGCCGAGCAGATAGACATCGGGCACGACCTGTTCGCGGTCACACGCGAACGTCGTGCCGACGCGGCCGAGCCCCGATTGGATCTCGTCGGCGATGAAGAGCACCCCGTGACGCGTGCATATCTCGCGGACCGCTCGCAGATACCCCTCGGGGGGCACGATGACACCCGCCTCGCCCTGTACGGGCTCGATCAGCACGGCGGCCGTGTGGGGTGTGATGGCCGCTTCGAGCGCCGCGGCATCGCCGAACGGCGCGTGCACGAAGCCAGGTGCGAACGGGCCGAAGCCATCGCGCGCCGACCGGTCATCGCTGAAGCCGACGATCGTTGTCGTGCGCCCGTGGAAGTTGCCGTGCGCGACGATGATCTCGGCCGCATCCGTCGGGATGCCCTTGACCCGCTCACCCCACGCCCGCGCGACCTTGATGCCGGTCTCGACTGCTTCGGCGCCCGTGTTCATCGGCAGCACGAGCTCTTTGCCGGCGAGTTCGGCCAGCGCCTCGGCGAAGACCCCGAGCCGGTCGTTGTGGTACGCGCGACTCGTGAGGGTCAGCCGTTCGAGCTGTTCGCGGGCGGCAGCCAGCAACGCCGGATGCCCGTGCCCGAAGTTGAGCGCCGAGTAGGCCGACAGCAGGTCGAGGTACCGCTTGCCCTCGACGTCGGTGACCCACGCGCCGTCGCCGCGCGCGATGACGACGGGCAGCGGGTCGTAGGTGCGCGCGACGTGCTCGGCCTCAGCGGCGATGATGGCCGCGGTCGTGGCATCCGTCAGGAACATTTCGGTGGTCATGACTATCCCCCTCAGCGTCGCAGTTCGAGCGTGCAGCACTTGATGCCGCCGCCGCCCAGAAGCAGCTCCGACAGGTCGACGAGCACGGGGTGGTAGCCCCGTGCTCGCAGCTGCGCTTCGAAGCCCTTCGCGCGCGGCGAGATGATGACGTTGCGGCCGTCGCTGGCGGAGTTCAACCCGAAGACAGCGCCATCCTCGTCGGATACGCGGATCGCATCGGGGAAGCGCTCAGCGAGCACGCGCTGCGAGCGTTCATCGAAGGCGTGCGGCAGGTACGCGATGTTGGCGCGCTCGACGCCTCCGTCGCCTTCGACGGGGTCGAGCACTGTGAGCGCGGTGTCCAGGTGGTAGAACCGCGGGTCGACGAGGCCGAGCGAGACGACCTCCTTGCCGAAGACCTCGCCGAGCTCCCGGTGGCTGTCATCGGACGAGCGGAACCCCGCCCCGGCCAGAATCGTGTCGCCCACGAGCAGGAAGTCACCCTCACCCTCGTTCACCTCGCGCGGCTCGACGACGTCGAATCCGGCATCGCGGAACCAGTCCATGAACGCCGGCCCTTCGGGCACGCGCTCGGCGAAGCGGAACTTCGCACCGTAGGCGACGCCGTCCACGATGAAGCCGCCGTTGGCGGTGTAGACCATGTCGGGAAGGCCGGGCACGGGGTCGATCAGCTGCACGTCGTGACCGAGCGAGACATAGGTGTCATAGAGCGTCTGCCACTGCCGCACGGCGAGCGCCGTGTCGGTGGGCCGGGTGGGCTCCATCCACGGATTGATCGTGTAGCTGACCGTGAAGTGCTCGGGCCGGCACATGAGATACGTGCGGTGCTGCTGCATGCGGTTCACGGTGACGATGTCCTCGGGCACGGTGTTCGGCGTAGGCATGATGCTCCTTGCGGAATCCGGCGGACGCTGTCCACAGGCCCGGCGGGACTCGCAGAGGGGAGTCGGCGACACGGGCACGCCAGTGAATATTCTGACACGGCCGACCGGGCGGCGCCTGAGCGCCCGGTGTGTCGCATCACAACATCGCAACCCGTCGATTCTCGGATGCCGCCCGCTTTAGGATGCTTCGACCGTCACAGCCGACGGCACCCGAACACCGGAGCTCTCATGCGCAAGCGCTGGATCGCGCTCATCGTCGTCGCCGCCGTGCTCGTCGTCGCCCTCGTCGGCGGCTACTGGGCCGGCCGCAGCCTGTTCCATATGCCCACGGCGAAGGGCGTCGACTCGGTCATCGGCGAGATCGGCGGCGAGCGCGTGCTCGGCGTCTTCGCGCACCCCGATGACGAGCAGACGGTCAACGGCCTGTTCTGGCGGGCGAAGGACCGCGACGGCGCCTACACCGCCATGGTGACGGCGACCGCCGGCGAGGCCGGACACCAGGTTCCCGTGGTGGCACGGCAGGATGACCTGGGCATCGTGCGTACGGCCGAAGCCCTCAAGAACAGCTTCAACCTCGGCGTCGATGAGCACGAGGTATGGGACTACCCCGACGGCGGCGTGCCCGACGTTTCCGAGGAAGAGCTCGTCGCCCGGCTCGTGGACACCATGAAGCGCGTGAAGCCGGACGTCGTCGTCGGCTTCTGGCCGGCCAGCGGCGCAACCGGCCACAAGGACCACATGCGGATGGGCCGCGTCACCGAGCTCGCGATCACAGAGCTCGCCGCCGAGGAAGGCCCGTACACAGGACCGGGTCACCTCGTCTACACGATCAGTCCGACCACGGCGCTGTCGCTCTTCGGCGGCGAACAGGGGGCGCTGGTCGTCGCGAACCAACCCGATCCCGAGTTCGCGATGTCGGCGGAGGTCGGCAAGAAGCACGAGGGCTGGGAGATCCATGCGTCGCAGGCGGACTACCTGCAGTCGGCGTACTCGCTGCCTGCATGGCTGGTCTACCTGCTGTGGGACGAGGAGTTCTACCACGTCCGCGATCTTCAGCAGGATCCGATCCGATGACGCCATCGACGCCGACCCTCGCGGTCTGAGATCCTGTGCCCATGGCCCGCCGATCCGCCGAGGAAACACGACGCCTCATCCTGGACGCCGCGCTGCAGCTGCTGTTGCAGCGCGGCGCCACCGCGGGTGTTCAGCACATCCGCCTGCAGGAGGTGCTGCGCTCGGTCAAGCTGACCACGGGGGCCGCGTACCGCATCTGGGCCGACCAGGACGAGTTCCATCGCGAGCTCGCCGTCGAGATGGTCAGGCTCCGGTTCGCCGAACCCGTCGCGAGCGCGTCGAACGCGATCCGCGACGTGCTCGAATCCGAGGGCACGATGAACGACGTCGTGCGCGCGGCGGCTCGGGATCACGTCACGTACGCGTCGCGGTTCCACCTGACGCCGAACTCCCGCGATTCCCACGCCTTCATCACGGCGCTCGCTCTGCGCACGGCCGCAGGGGCCCGGCCCGAGCTGCGCGAAGCGAGCGCCGAGCGCCATCGCGAATCGATCGAGTCCTTCGCGGTGTTCTATTCCGAACTGCTGCAGCGGTTCGGTTACCGGCTGCGCACGCCCTTCACGATCTTCGATTTCGCCGAAGCCATGGCCGCTCTCGGCGAGGGATACGCAGTGCGTGTCGCCGAGGGGCTGGATCACCCGGTCTACGTCATCCCTGATGATGCCGAGGCGCCGCCCGGAGAGTGGACGCTGTTCGGCATCTCGATCCTGGGACTTCTGTCGGCGTTCACGGTGCCCATCGAGACAACGGAGCATGCCCCGGCCGACCCGCGCTGAGGCGGACGACCGGGGCAGCTGGTCCCACTATTCGGACGAGCCGCACGAGACCCGAGCCCGGCGGCACGATTCGTCCCCCGGGACAATCGTCACCACTGGCATACGCGGCGTCCAGAAAGATAAGTTCTTTTCCTTCAGGACGCCGCGCACGCGTGCGGACGCGTCAGATGACGTCTTCCGACCACGGGTCGGCGTTGCCGAACCGGTGGGCGGTGATGGTGATCGACTGCTCGCGCAGGAACGGCAGCAGCTCGAGGCGTCCCGCCGTCGTGACCTCGTCGTGGTAGACCGCGACGTCGGGGTTGCCACCGGTCGCCTCGGCGATGCCGTGGCGCACCGCAGCGATGGCCTCGGGTGAGCCGACGAGGCGCACGCGCTCGACGGGCTCAGCGCCCTCGAGCGACGCGGCGATGCGCGAGGTCCACTCGGCGTCGGACTCGACCCAGACCGTGACGCCCACGTCCGACAGGACGCGGCGCACAGCCGGGGGCAGACCCACGGGCGTGGAGACCGTGAACGGGGCGCCGGCGCGGATGCCCGCGACGACGACGCGCAGCAGCGCCTGCCACGTGGCGTCACCCGTGGCGCGGACCGTGACGCCCGGGGCCGGACGGTAGCGGAACAGGTTGCGCTCGACGCCGAGGCGCGAGACGTCCTTGACCTGACCGAACTCGCGGTCCCACGCGATGGCGTCCGACAGGGCGCCGCGGCGCAGCCACTCGAACTCCTCGTAGCCCAGCGACGGCTGAGCCGCCTCGATGACCGAGGTGATGCGCGTGTCGAGGCCGCGCAGGTGCAGGGTCGCCGAGGTCGATCCCCCAGCCGATGCGCGCCACGATCCGAGTCCGATGAGGTAGTTCGGGCCACCGGCCTTCGTGCCTGCGCCGACCGACGAGCGCTTCCAGCCGCCGAACGGCTGACGTTGGACGATGGCACCCGTGATGCCGCGGTTGACGTACAGGTTGCCCGCCTCGACGCGGTCGAGCCACGTCGCGAGGTCGTCGGGGTTCTGCGTGTACAGACCCGCCGTGAGGCCGTAGGCCACGGCGTTCTGCATCTCGATGGCCTCGCTCAGCGAGCTCGCGTGCATGATTCCCATGACGGGGCCGAAGAACTCCTCGCGGTGGAACCGCGAGCCGTTGCGCACGCCGGTGCGCACGCCGGGGGTCCAGAAGCGGCCCTCGTACTTCTCGGCATCCGCACCCTCGATCGTGATGCGCTCGGGCTTGACGAGCCACTGCTCGCCCTCGTCGAGGGTCGTCAGCGCCCACTTGAGCTTGCCCTGGGGAGCCTCGATGACGGGGCCCACCTCGCTCATGGGGTCGGTGGGCAGGCCCACACGCAGCGACCGGGTCGCGTCGACGACCTGGCGGGCGAAGCGCTTCGAGCGCGCGACGGGGCCGACGAGGATCGCCAGCGACGCCGCCGAGCACTTCTGGCCCGCGTGGCCGAAGGCGCTCTTGACGAGGTCGCCCGCCGCGAGGTCGAGGTCGGCCGACGGCATGATGATCATGGCGTTCTTGCCGCTGGTCTCGGCCAGGAGCGGCAGCTCGGGGCGCCACGAACGGAACAGCGCCGCCGTCTCCCACGCACCCGTGAGGATGACGCGGTCGACGTCGGGGTGCGAGAGCAGACGGCGACCGAGGTCGCCCTCGTCGATGTCGACGAGCGCGAGCACCTCACGGGGCACACCGGCCTTCCACAGCGCTTCGGTGACGACGGCCGCGCAGCGACGCGCCTGGGGCGCAGGCTTGAACACGACGGCCGAACCGGCCGCGAGCGCGGCGAGCACGCCACCGGCGGGGATGGCGACGGGGAAGTTCCACGGCGGCGTGACGACGGTGAGACGCTCCGGCACGAAGACGGCGCCGCTGACGCTGTCGAGTTCGCGCGCCGTCGCGGCGTAGTAATTGGCGAAGTCGACGGCCTCGCTCACCTCGACGTCGCCCTCGGCGAAGACCTTGCCCGTCTCGGATCCCGCGACCTCGATCAGGTCGCCACGCCGGGCTTCGAGTTCGCGCGCGGCCGCCTGCAGCACGGCGGCACGCTCTGCGGCGGGCTTGGCGCCCCACGCGGCGGCGGCGTCGCGCGCCTGGGTGATGATCGTCTCGAGCACGTCGGCGTCGTCGACGCGCGCGGCCTTGATGGTCTCGACGCCGGCGGTGGACTGCTCGACACGGCTGAGGATGTCGTTCGCCCAGTCGCGGTTGACCCCGAGTGCCGGGTCGCTGTCGGGTGCGTTCTCGAAGCCGGGGGCGCCCGCAGAGGGCTGGCCCGACTCGCGCGGCGCGTAGACGGCGGTCTCGACGTATGCGTCACCGGCGAACATCTGCGATTCGGCGGTGGGTTCGATCGGCGCCGTGTCGGCGGGCTCTGCACTGGCTGTGCGTGCAATGCCGAGCACGGCCTGAGTGAGGCCTTCCTCTTCGGCGGCGTTCTCGCGGCGAAGCGCCCGAGCGCCCGCACGCGTGAGGCCCTCGGCCGACTCGAGCGTGCGGTTCTGCGTGCGGTTCGGGCCGATCGCCAGGGTCGGGTCGACGGCGCGGGCGAGCGAGGCCGTGAAGCGGTCCTGCTCGCGCTGGAACATCGTCGCGTCGTCGGCGAGGTCGAACGCCGCCGAGAGGAAGTTCTCCTGGGATGCCCCCTCTTCGAGGCGTCGCACGAGGTAGCTGATCGCGACGTCGAACTCGTCGGGACGCACGACCGGGACGTAGAGCAAGACGGGACCCACATCACGGGACACCGCTTCAACCTGGCCCTGGGCCATTCCCAGCAGCATCTCGAAGTCGATGCCGTCACGCACACCGCGCTGGCCGGCGAGCAGCCAGGCGTAGGCGATGTCGAAGAGGTTGTGGCCGGCGACGCCGATCCGCACGGCGGCGGTGTTCTCGGGGTGCAGCGCCTCGTCGAGGCAGCGGATGTAGTTGGCGTCCGAGTCGACCTTGGTGTTGTAGGTCGCCAGCGACCAGCCGTGCACGGCCGCGTCGACGTGCTCCATCGCGAGGTTCGCGCCCTTGACGAGGCGGACCTTGATGGGCGCGCCGCCGTCGGCGACCCGCTGCTGAGCCCACTTCGTGAGGTCGCGCAGCGCCGGGGCGGCATCCGGCAGGTATGCCTGGAGCACGATCCCGGTCTCGAGCGACGTGAGCTCGGCGCGCTCGAGGATGCGCTTGTAGACCGCGATCGTCAGGTGCAGGTCGCGGTACTCCTCCATGTCGAGGTTGATGAACGTGCCGTTGGATGCTGCCGTGAAGTACAGCGGCAGGAGACGATCGACGACCAGGTCGACGACGTCATCGAACGCCCACATCGAGATGTGGCTTGCGATCGCCGAGACCTTGACCGACACGTAGTCGACGTCGGGGCGGCGGATGAGCTCGTGGATGCCCTCGAGGCGACGCAGCGCTTCGCTCTCGCCGAGCACGGCCTCGCCGAGCAGGTTGATGTTGAGGCGGGCGCCGGACTCGCGGATCTTCGCGATCGCCGGGCCGAGCTTCTCGGGCCGCGCGTCGATGATCAGGTGCCCGACCATCTCGCGCAGAACACGCCGCGCGATCGGCACGACGGGCGAGGGCAGGATGGGCGCCACGGCGCCACCGAGCTGTACGGCGGAGCGCAGGTACCACGGGAGGAAGTTCGGCACGAGCGGCGCGACCCGCTTGAGGTTCGTGGCTGCGGCCGTCAAGCTCTCGGGGCGCATCACACCGTCGACGAAGCCGAGCGTGAAGGGCAGGCCATTGGGGTCTTTCAACACCCCCGCGAGGCGCTCGGCGGAGGGGTCGACATCCGCTCGAGCGGCTTCTTCCACCCATCGCTTTGCAAGGGCGATGGAATCAGCGGCGATATCTATCGTCACGTCGTTGCTCACTATCTTTCAACTCCCGGAAGGCAGGGTCGACCACGCCCGGCACACGGGCTTCAACTCCTCAACTGTGCGGCATCCGACCCGTTGGAAAAAGTGGCCATCTATAATCAATACCGTTCTAGAAGTGCCACGAATGGTGGGGGCCATGTTCGAACTTCGACGCTTACGGATGCTGCATGAGTTATCGCTGCGCGGAACGCTGGCGGCCGTGGCCGAAGCGTTGTCGTACAGCCCTTCGACGATCTCTCAGCAGCTCGCGCTGCTGGAGCGCGATGCGGGGGTGCGCCTCATGGTTCCCGAGGGGCGCCGCGTGCGCCTGACCGAGCAGGGCAGAGCCCTCGCGGCGCACGCCGCGCGGGCTCTCGATCTCGAGGAGAGCATCCGCGCCGAGCTCGAGACGATCGAGCCAGGCATCGCACCCGTGCGCATCGCGATCATGCAGACCGCCGCGCTCTCCCTCGCCCCGTCGCTCTTGCGCATCGTCGCAGAGCGGGAGCCCGCTCTGCGGATCGACATGGCCCAGGTGCCGCCCGAAGAGGGCTTGTTCGAGCTTGAGGCCCGCGGCTTCGACCTCGTCGTGGCCGAGCAGTACCCCGGGCACACGCGTGAGCACCGGTCCGGGCTCGAGCGCGATGTTCTCGGCAGCGACCCCGTGCGCATCGCACTGCCGCCCGACGACCCCGCGACATCGCTCGCCGATCTCCGCGATCGCGTGTGGGTCATGGAGCCCACGGGGACGGCCGCACGACAGTGGGCCGTGCAGCAGTGCCGCGCCCTGGGCTTCGAGCCCGAAGTCCGCTTCGAACTGCCCGATCTCGTGTCGCACGTGCGGCTCATCTCGGCCGGCTACGCGGTGGGCATCCTGCCCGACCTGCTGTGGGCGGACCCCGCCTCGCCCGTCAAGCTCCTCGACCTGCCCGGGTCACCCACGCGCGAGGTATTCACATCGGTGCGCTCCTCGTCGACGGCGCATCCGCACATCCGTGCCGTGCGCCAAGCGTTGCGCGACGCTTACACCGAGACGGCAGCGCGCACGGCGGACCAGCCGTTCACGCCGACGCAGCCGGGCGACGCCTAGGTGTGATGTCCAGGCAGGTTGTCGAGTCTTCTGATCGGCGCCGAGCCGATTGCGGAGGGTCGCCTGTGGTGATTGTAGAAGTGGATCCACCTGGGCAGGGCGGCGCGACGCTCGGTCTCTGACGGGTAGAACTTGGCATATGCCCAGCCGTCGGCGAGGGTGCGATGGGAGCGCTCTATCTTCCCGTTCGTCTGCGGCCGGTACGGGCGGGTCCGTTTGTGCTGGATGCCGAGGTCTGCGCAGGCGTCGCGGCACGCGTGTGAGCGATAGCAGGCACCATTGTCGGAGAGCACGCGTTCGACGGTGACGTTCCGGTCGTGGAACCAGGCCGTGGCGCGGCGCGGCGCAGGACGCTGATCGCGGTCTCGGATCGCTCATCAGCGTGCATCTCGACGTATGCGACGCGCGAGTGATCGTCCACGACGGTATGCAGGTAGCCGATCCCGAGCCGGGGCTGATGGAGGGCGTTGCGGTTCACGCCAGTCATCGCGTGCCGGTTCCGGGTGCCCGCGGCACGGCCGAGGAAGCGATGCCCGCCACCGTCCGGGATGTTGCCGAACTTTGTGACATCGACGTGGATCAGCGAGCCGGGATAGTCATGCTCATACCGACGGATCGGCTCACCGGTGACCCGGTCGATTCGGCTGAGCCGGTTGATGCGGCAACGCACGAGCAACGGTTGACGGCGCCAGGCCCAGCTCGCCCGCGATCCAACCGGTCCGAGCCGGCGTCGCCACCTCGCGCGCACGATCCGCTTGACCAGCGGGAGCGGCGTCTTGGTCGGCATCGAGCGCGGGCGGCTGGACCGGTCCTGCATTCCCGCGACGCCCTCAGAGCGCCATCGAGCCGCCCACTTCCGCGCGGTCACGGTCGAGGCCATGTACCCCAGGAGGTCGAGATCGGTGGGCAGCGTGCGCACGCGCACCCGTCCGACGGCGCGGGGGTCGATGAGTCCGTTCCGACGCACGAGGAGCTTCGTTCGCAGGATCGTCAGGAGGGTGCGCCAGATCACGTTCACGAGGAGCGATGCTGGGCGAATCAGGCGGATTTCGTGTCCTCGCGCGGCCAGCGTAGAGTCTGGCCATGGAAGCCGAAAGCCAGACAGACGTCGTTGTCCGTCCGGTCCGCGACGTCGACGCCGAAGCACTCGGTCGCGTCCACGCCACGTGCTGGCACGAGACCTACGACCACCTCATCAGTAAGGCGAACCTCGAGAAGATCTCGCCCCGCCGGATGGCGGAGCTGTGGACCCACTGGGCTGCGCAGGGTCCCGAGTTCACCATGACAGCCGCGCTCGTCGACGGCGAGATCGTGGGCTTCGCCGGTTCCGGACCCGCCCGCGACAAGGACGCCCCCGCGTTCCGCGAGCTCTATTTCATCTATCTGCTGAGCGCCTATCACGGCACGGGCATCGGCCAGAAGCTCTTCGACTCGGTCACCGCGAAGGACGAGCCGCTTTACCTCTGGGTCGCCGAAGACAACCCGCGTGCGCACAGGTTCTACGAGCGCAACGGGTTCACGCTCGATGGCGCCGCTCACACCGAGCCCTTCCTCGGTGAGATGCTCACCGAGGTGCGGTTCGTCCGCTGACCCACGGTGTTGCAGGTCTGGGCCCTAGCGGGCATTCCCGAGATCACCCCGGGAACGGATCTCGTCGCGGTCGTCGGGGATGCCGCGGGCGACACCCTCGCCGACGGTGACATCGTCGTCGTGACGTCGAAGATCGTGTCCAAGGCCGAAGGCCGAATCATCTCGGCCGACGACCGCGAAGATGCCATCACGGCGGAGACCGTTCGCACTGTCGCGACCCGCACGGCGCGGTTCGGTCACCGGACGCGCATCGTGCAGAACCACCTCGGCATCGTCGCGGCAGCCGCCGGCGTCGACGCATCGAACACCCCCGAAGGCACGGTGCTTCTGCTGCCGGTCGACCCGGATGCCTCGGCGCGAGCCCTCGCCCAGGGGCTGCGCGCCCGTCTCGGCGCCCGGGTCGGCGTCATCATCACCGACACGCTCGGCCGCGCGTGGCGCGAGGGTCAGACCGATGCGGCGATCGGTGCGGCGGGGGTTCACGTCTTCGAGGACCTGCGCGGCCAGACCGACGCTGAGGGCCGCGAACTCGTCGTCACTCAGCCGTGCGTCGCTGACGAACTCGCCGCGGCGACCGACCTCGTCAAGGGCAAGGCGTCGCGGCTGCCCGTCGCCGTCGTGCGCGGTCGCGCCGACCTCGTCGGCCCGCTCGATCTTCCCGGCGCGCGCTCGATCGTGCGCCCGCTCGAGCGTGACATGTTCCGCCTCGGCGCCGACGAAGCCTATGCCGAGGGGTTCGCCGCGGGAGCGGCATCCGTCTGAAGCCGGGACAGGTCTCAGCCGGCGAGGTAGGCGAGTTGCGCGGTCGTCGAGGCCTCGGCGGCGAAGCGCACGGCGGGAGCGATCTGCGGGTAGACCCGGTCGGTGACGGCAGCCACCGTGTCGGCGTCGGTCGCCGCGGACATGCCGAGGTCCGCCAGCGCCTGCTGGACCTCGTGCAGGCGCTGGCGCCGGTGCTCGAGGTAGCGACGAGCCGTGGTGGCCAGGTCGGGGAGGACCGGGCCGTGCGCGGGAAGCGCGAGGGTGCCGGCGCCTGTGAGCTGCAGGGTGTCGAGCGACGAGAGGTAGGCGCCGAGCGAGCCATCAGGGTGGGCGATGATGGTCGTGCCGCGCCCGAGGATCGTGTCGCCGGTCAGCACCGACGCGGTCGGGAAGGCGTCGAGCGTGGTGTCGTCGGGCAGCCGCAGGCACACCGAGTCCGCCGTGTGACCCGGCGTGTGCAGCGCCTCGATCCGCAGGCCCGCGACCTCGAGCAGCTCGCCGGGCTGCAGGGCCGCGGCGCCCTGACAGAGGGCCTGATCCCACGCGCGCACCGGGGCGCCCGTCCGCCGGGCGAGTTCGGGGGCGGCCTCGACGTGGTCGATGTGGTGGTGCGTGAGCAGAATGAGCTCGACAGGACCCTCGGCCGTGATCCGTGCGAGGTGGTCGTCATCGAGCGGACCCGGGTCGACCACGACGGCGCCCGTGGCGCCGGGAGCGCGCAGGACGTACGTGTTCGTGCCGTTGAGCGTCATCGGCCCCGCGTTGGGCGCGAGGATCCGTGTTGTGAGCGCGCTCGTCACCGCCCTGATCGGCAGCGCGTCGGCGGCCATCAGCGCGAGCTGACCTTGCCGAACAGGCGCGCGATCGGGGCCAGGACGAGCGGGCGCGCGGCGACCCAGGCGATCGCGATGACAGCCATCGAGGCGACGAAGAACCAGAACCCGGTCCAATTCTCGGCATAGGCGTTGGGGTCCGTCGACCCCAGTGCCGCATACATGTGGTTCAGGTTGCGCAGGGCTCCCGTCGCGAACACGAGGAAGACGTGGATCGCGATGAACACGACGAAGTACAGCATCACCGGGAAGTGCACGGCACGCGCCCACTCGACCGGGTAGAGCCGGTTGAGGGTCTTGGCCTTCTTGGGCCAGATGCCCGACATGCGGACGCCCGTGATGATGGCCAGCGGCGCAGCGATGAACACGGTCGTGAAGTACGCCAGCTGCTGCACGCTGTTGTAGTTGACCCACCCGTTTTCGGTCGGCCAGTCGAGCGAGATGTACTGCAGGATGGCCGAGAGGGCGTTGGGGAAGACTTCCCAGCTCGTCGGGATGATCCGCATCCACTGCCCCGAGACGAACAGCAGCACGACGAAGACGACGCCGTTGACGACCCACAGGATGTCGAGCGACTGGTGAAACCACAGGCTCAGGCTGATCTTGCGCTTGCTGTTCGTGCGCGGCGACCAGAAGGCGGTCGGACGCTTCTCGGTGCGCACCCGCAGACCCGACCGGATGATCAGCACGATGAGGAAGACGTTGAAGAAGTGCTGCCACCCCAGCCAGGCGGGGAACCCGACCGGCGCGCCCTCGGGCAGGTGGTACTCGCCGGGGTAGGCGGCGAGGAAGTCCTGCAGCGGTTCGAGTGAGAGCAGCCACCGCACGGCGACGACGGCCATTCCGGCGGCGAAGAGCAGACCGGCGCCGGCGACGAGCACCGCACCGGCCCACTGACCGCGGGTGAACGCTCCGATGCGCTCGGGCTCGGGAGCCGTCGCGACGACACCCGAGCGGCGCTGACGCTCGAACTCCTGCGCCGCGGCGCCCTGCCACACCGTGCGGGTGAAGGGCAGCGGCACCGAGACATCGCGAACGGATGCCGCGGGCACGACATCACCGACAGGTGCCGGCGCGGCGGTATCGGGCGCGGTGGTCTCGGCCGCCGTGTTCTCGGGCGGCGTGGCCTGAGGCGCTTCCACTGTGGTGACGGCGGTGTAGTCCGCGGGGGGCCAGGGGTCTCCGCCTGCTACGCGCGGCAATCCGCGCCGCACGGCGTGCGAGGTGGCGCCGGATGCCGACGGGCTCGCTGCCGCAGCCGGAGCGGCCGCGCTCGGTGCTGCCGGCGCCGGCGATTCCGCCGCCGACGGCTTGTCGGTCGCGGCCGGGGCGGCGGCGCCTGTAGCAGGGGTGGTCGGCGCCGGGGCGGCGGCCGGTGCCGCGGAGGCGGCGGGGGCAGCGGCGGCGCCTGCTGCGGCGAAGGATGCCGGGGGCCACGGCTCGCCGCCGGCGACGCGCGGCAGTCCACGGCGCACGGAGCGCGCAGCAGAGGCCACGGGCGTCGCGGCAGCCGCGGACGCTGGTTCATGTGCCGCAGAACGCTCGTCGGCAGCATCCGAAGCAGCAGATTGCGGCAACTCAGTCTCGGGCGCCGGAGCCGAGGCCGAGGCCGCGGCGACGTCCCGCGTCACCGCGCGCTCTTCGGCGACCGCGGGAGCGGCGGCGGCAGCGGGCGCCACGTCGGCCGTCGGCGCCGCAGCCGGGGAGCCGCCCTCTACCGGCGCTTCGCCGGCGGGAGGCCAGGGGTCTCCGCCGGGCCGCCGCGGAAGCCCACGACGAATCGTGCGCCCGAAAGTCGCCACGGGTTACGCCTTCTTCTTCGCCTCGAGGGCGGCGATCAGCTGCGGAACGACCGTGAACAGGTCGCCCACGACGCCGAAATCGGCGATCTCGAAGATGGGGGCGTCGCCGTCTTTGTTGATCGCGACGATCGTCTTGGCCGTCTGCATGCCCGCCTTGTGCTGGATCGCACCCGAGATGCCCAGAGCGACATAGAGCTGCGGCGCGACCGACACACCGGTCTGGCCCACCTGGAACGACTGCGGCACGTAGCCCGCATCCACCGCTGCGCGGGACGCGCCCACGGCGGCGCCGAGCGCATCGGCGAGGTCGTTCACGAGCTCGAACTTCTCTGCCGACCCCAGGCCACGACCACCCGAGACGACCTTGGCCGCACCGCGCAGTTCGGGGCGGGACGACGCCACGACCGCTTCCTGCAGGTCGCCGAACGTCGCCGACGCACGGCCGGATGCCGCAACCTCGAGCGTCTCGACCGTCGGCGAAGCGACCGCCTCGGCGCGCGTGTCCACGGCGCCCTGGCGGATCGTGATGACGGGTGCTCCGAAGGTCACGGCCGAATCCACGTTGTACGCACCGCCGTACACGGAGTGCCGCGCCACGACGCCCTCATCGTCGCGACCGACGCCGACGGCATCGGCGGCGATCCCGGAGCGGGTGCGGGCTGCGAATCGCGCCGCCGCCTCACGGCCCTCGACCGAGTGCGACAGCAGAACGGCATCGGGCTGCACGCGAGCGGCAGCCGCCGTGAGCGCGTCGACCCGGTCACCGGATGCCACGAGCACCGATGCCGCACCGAGCGCAGCGGCATCCTGCGCGAGCTTCTCGTCGCCGATCACCAGCGCGACGGGCGTTCCCACCTCAGACGCCGCGCCGAGCAGTCCCGCCGACGACTTCGCCAGCTCGCCCGAGGGCATCGTGTCGAGGAAGACCAGAATCGAATCCGCAGCAAACGCCATCTCAGTTCCTCACACCAGTCGGTTCTGCACGAGGAATTCCGCGAGCTTCTCGCCCGCATCGCCCTCATCGACGATCTTGACCCCCGCTTCACGCGGCGGCTTCTCACTCAGGCCGACCACGATCGACCGCGACGCGTCTGCGGCGAGCGCCTCGATACCGAGGTCAGCCAGCGACAGCGTCTCGAACGGCTTCTTCTTCGCCGCCATGATGCCCTTGAAGTTGGGGAACCGCGCGTCCGGCAGCGCCTCGGTGATCGAGATGACCGCCGGGAACGTCGCGGAGACGTCGACCGTGCCGGCATCCGTCGCACGAACGCCCGACACCGAGCCGTCGCCGATCTCGACCGACGAGAGGTTCAGTGCGGCCGGAGCATCGAGCATCTCGGCGATCATCGCCGGCACCATGCCTCCCGAACCGTCCGTCGACTGGTTGCCCGCGATGACCAGGTCGAACCCGATCTTCTTGAGCGCCGCGGCGAGGACCTCAGCCGTCAGGACCATGTCGGCGCCGAGCAGCTCTTCGTCGATGACCTGCACGGCAGAGGCCGCGCCCATCGCGAGTCCCTTGCGCACGGTCGCCTGCGCCGACTGGGGCGCCATCGACAGCACCACGACCTCGGTGTCCGCATTCTTATCGGCGTACGACAGGGCCACCTCGAGCGAGCGCTCACCGATCTCATCGAGAACAGCCTCGGACGCGGCACGATCTGCCAAGCCCGTCTCAAGACTCAGCTTGCGGTCACCATAGGTGTCCGGTACTTCCTTGACCAGGACGACGATCTTCATCGAACACACTCCTCACACCTGCGCCGAGTCTATCTGCGGTTTATCTGCGTATCCAATCGAGGGCGATCTGCGGGGATCCCGCCGCATAACCCGACCGTGTGTATACATTGAGGCGAATTCCGGGGATGATCCGCCCGACCGGTACCGTGGACTCAGGAGGACACCCATGGCCAGACGCGGACCGTTGCCGGTCGATCCCATCGCTGAAGCCAAGCGTCAGTGGATCTCGCACGGGTGGACGGATGCCGCCGCCGGAATGTCCGCCGTCACGAGCATCATGCGCGCGCAGCAGCTCATGCTGGCGCGCATCCACACGACGCTCAAGCCCTTCGGGCTGTCCTTCGCGCGCTACGAGATGCTGCGGCTGCTCGCCTTCACCCGTGAAGGACGGATGCCGATGGCCAGCGCGATCGCGAGATTGCAAGTGCACCCGACGAGCGTCACGAACACCGTCGACCGGCTCGTGCGCGACGGCTTCGCCGAGCGCGAGCCCCACCCCGAGGACGGCCGCGCCGCGATGCTCGTGCTCACCGGAACCGGGCGCGAACTCGTCGAGCGTGCGACGGCTGCGCTGAACACCTCGGTCTTCGAGAGCCCCGGCCTCGGCGACGACGACACGGCCGAACTCGTGCGCATCATCGCCCGGCTGCGCAAGGCGTCGGGCGACTTCACCGATCCTCGGCCGCTTCCCGACCCCCTGTGAGCCGACCCGCGGGTCAGCGGTGCCGGAACTCCGGCGCGCGCTTCTCGCGGAACGCCGACATGCCTTCGCGCTGGTCGTCGGTGTCGAACAGCGACGAGAAGACGTGCTTCTCCAGACGCAGGCCCTCGGCGAGCGGCGTCTCCAGCGCCGCATCCAGCACGGACTTCGCCGCGTACAGCGACGGCAGCGACTTCGACGCGATGGTCTCCGCCAGCTTCGACGCTTCGTCGAGCAGGTCGGCGGCGGGCACGACGCGCGAGGCGAGGCCGGAGCGCTCGGCCTCGTCGGCACCCATCATGCGCCCCGAGAGGATGAGGTCGGCCGCTTTGTAATAGCCGACGGCGCGCTGGAGCCGCTGCGACCCGCCCATACCGGGGATGACGCCGAGGTTGATCTCGGGCTGACCGAACTTCGCGGTGTCGGCGGCGAGGATGATGTCGCACATCATCGCGAGTTCGCAGCCCCCGCCGAGCGCGAAGCCCGAGACGGCGGCGATGACGGGCGTGCGGACGGCGGCGAAGTCTGCCCAGCCGCCGAAGTGGTCGCCGATCAGGATGTCGAGTCCGGACATCGACTCCATCTCTTTGATGTCCGCGCCCGCCGCGAATGCGCGCTCCGAGCCCGTCAGCACGATCGCCCCGATGCCGCTGTCGGCATCGAAGGCGGAGGCCGCGGCGACGACCTCACGGCACACCTGCGTGTTGAGCGCATTGAGCGCTTCGGGGCGGTTCAGGGTGATCCAGCCGACGCGGCCGCGCGTCTCGACGAGGATCGTTTCGTACTCGCTCATGGGGGGTCCTCCATCGGATGTCCTCGTTCGATCATGTCGCACGAGATGGGCAGGTGGGTATTCCTCCCCATAGGGAGCACGGCGCGGCCTCGGTTAGCCTGTGTGTCGACCGGGGGACTCCCGGCGCACACACGAAGGGGTGGATGATGGCTGACTTCAAGGCTTCCTATGGCGAGATGGACGCGATGGCGGGCAAGCTCGAGACCGGTCGCGAAGAGATCGGTGACGTGCTTCGTCGCCTCAAGGCCGACGTCGATCGCCTGCTGGGCGACGACTTCAAGACCGAGCACGCCTCGGGCAAGTTCGGCGAGGGCTACAACGAGCTCACGACGGGTCTCGAGAAGGCCATCGAGGGCATCAGCGACATGGGCGAGTCGCTGCGCAAGATGATGCAGGCCATCAAGGACACCGACCAGGCACTCGCCGGCAACTGATCGCCGAGTCGGCGACGCGCACGGAAGGAGGCCGGTTGTGCCCGACATCTATCTGAACATGCAGGAGCTCGACGAGGTCGTCGCCGGGCTCGACGCCTCGATCGCGGAGTTCGACGAGGCGACGACGGTGTCCCGCGGCATCCAAGACGCCATCGGCCGACCGGACGGTCGCGGGTCGCTGCGCGGACGCGCCGCCGACTTCGAGAACGACTGGAACAACACCCGCGACGATCTGAAAGAGAACCTCGATCAGATCCGCAAGCACCTGCAGGACATCATCGACGGCTGGCGCAATTGGGATGCCGAGGCCGCCGCCGCGATGCAGTCCAACGGAGCCGACAACGATCCCGCGCTTCATCAGCCACGGTAAGGACGCACACCCGTGACTCTCACCTCACCACAGCACAATGTGCTGCGCCGCCTCGAAGGCACTCCGTCCGACATCGACCGGTACGGAAACGACCTGAAGGATGCCGCACGCGCCATGCGGAGCACTGCGACGCAGCTGCGCAGGATCAGCGAGGGCACGCGGCAGATCGCCGAGTCCGTCGATGCCGTCCGCGAGGTCGCCGGGGAAACGCATCCCGAGCTCACCAAGGCGGCGACGCGCTACAGCCGCACCGGCACCGCGTTGACGACCTACGCCGGCAAGCTCGAGACGGCGCAGGACGCGATCCACCCGCTCATCCCGAAGATCGAGTCGGCGCATCAGACGGTGCAGACCAAGCGCCACGAAGAGCGCGAAGCCGAGTCTCGGGTGCGCGATCACGCGTTCCAGATGCCGTGGGAGGCCGACGTCACCGACGCTCAGAAGCAGCAGGCGCTGACGGACCAGACAACAGCGCGGTCGGCGACCGAGACCGCCGAGGGCACGCTCGAATCGCTGTGGGGCAGCTTCGACCGGTCGTTCTCGACGTGGTCCGGCGCCTACGACGAAGCGGTGAACGGCATCGAGGACGCCTTCGACGCCGCCGACAACAACGACGCGTGGGGCGAGGACCTGCTGCCCGTGCTCGGCTGGATCGCCGTCGGGCTGGCCGTGGTCGCGCTGTTCGTGACGGGGCCGATCGCCCTCGCGATCGCCGCGATCGGCGCGGTCATCGGCCTTGTCATGCTCACGATCAACGCGTTGAAGTTCGCCAAGGGCCGCGGCAACTGGCTCGACCTCACGATGTCGATCGTCGGCATCATCCCGTTCGCGAGACCCCTCATCCAGGGGATGCGCGGCGGCCTCGCGGGGCTCCGGGGCACGTCGGCGCTGTTCTCGACCGGTCGCGCCGTGCTGCGTCAGTCGGTGCGCTCGACGTTCCCCCGGTTCGGCTACGCGCCGATGTCGGGCGGAGTCTTCTCGCGGGTCGGTGCGGCGGGCCAGAACACGTGGAACGCCACGCAGAACGCCTGGTACGGCACGCGGTCGTGGGTGCGCAGCAACAGCCTGCTCGGCCGATTCTCGATGCGCGACTTCTTCGTCGACCGCCCGATCATGAACGCCTTCCGCGGCGGGCACAACTCGGTCACGAGCTTCTCGAACTTCCTCTTGCGCAACGAGGGCACGGTCGGCAACGCCGCGGCCGCGTGGGCGCGCAGCGGGTCTGTCGCGGGCATGGCGCCCTCGTCGGCCGCGCAGATCGCGAGCCGTTTCGAGTTCGCCGGCACATGGATCGCGAACAGCGACTTCATCGGCTCGAGCGTGTCGGAGCGATTCAACTCGTTCCGAGGAGCATTCGCGCAATGAGCCCGCGGTCCCGGCAGTTCGCGTATGAGTTCGTCGACGACGCGGACCGACGCCGCGAGAAGCGCCTCGGGCTCGTGTGGCTGCCGATGTCGATCGGCCTACTCGCCTCGCTGCTGTTCATCATCATCACCGTGGTGAACTTCCTCGCTTCGGGCATCCCCGATCTGCAGAGCGGATCGAGGGCGTGGGAATCGGACGTCGCGTTCCCCCTCATCCCGCTTCCCTCGTGGCTCACGATCACGGTGGGCTTCCTGCCGCTCGTCACGGCGGTCCTCATCTGGCCACTCGTCGACAAACGGCACGCGCCGCTCGTGAGCAACACGATCCTGTACACCGCGACGGTCTTCCTGCTGCTGCCGGTCTTCTTCGCGCTGACCTACACCGAGCCGAGCCCGTTCACGGACGGCGACCGCACGATCGGCTGGCACTGGCTCGCGATCCCCGTCGTCGTGGTCGCGCTCATCGCGCTCATCATCCGGCGCGTGACCCTGCGCCCCTCCCCCGTGCCCGAAGAGCCGGAGGACCCGTTCTTCGAAGAGGCCGTTGCCCTCCGCCGCCGCGCGCGGAACAGCCGCCGACACCGCGAGACACTCGAATCCGATCTTGCCGATGTCGCCGCGCGGCGCGCGGCAGCGGGCATGACGGGACGAGAGCTGTGAGCGATCAGGGTGCACGCGGCATCGGCTTCTCGATGCTGTTCCCCCCGGGGTGGCAGGAGTTCCGGCCCGATATCGAGAGCGAGAAGGCCCTCACCGAGCTGGCCACCGCGGGTGCGCGTGACGTCGGCCGCGCCGACGTCGTGATGGCCATCCGCCAGCACGTCCATCGCATGTTCGAAGGCCTGCGCCGTCGGCGTGCGGTCGGGGTGCACCTGCCCGTCGCCGTGCCGAACGACCTCACCGTGCCCGCGTCTCTCACGGTCGTCCCCGTGCAGGTCACGGCCGGTTCGACGCTGGACCGCGCCGTCTCGGGGCTCGCGACGGGCCAAACGCCCGAGCCCGTCGACGTCGACGGCACGCGGTGGTACCGGTGGATCGATCGCCAGGACACGCTCGAGGGGTCTGACGAGGCCGGCTCGACGACGATCCACTACGTCATCCCCCGCCCCGACGACGCCGCCGAGGCCACGGCGGGTCTGCACCTGCTCTTCGCCATCACGATGCTCGCCGAAGACCGCGACAGCGAGTTCGCCCACGCACTCGAAAGCCTCGGTCACGGCATCATCGGAACCTTCGCGTGGGGGCAGCGCACATGACCGAGTACATCATCGACCTCAACGAGAACGACTGGCTGGGAGTGCCCCCCGGGTTCCCCTATCTGCAGTGGGCGGATGCCGCGGCCTGGGCCGCTGATCTCGCGGCCGCCGCCGTGCCCGATGACGCCGAGCAGCGCGCCGTGTTCGAGGCGATGGCACTGAGCGTCGCGTCCGAGAGGCCGCCGCAGGTCGATCAGGCGCTGTGGTTCGCGCCGCTTGACGGACGAGGCATGGGAGTCGCCTACCTCAGCGTCTTCGAGCAGGACTCCGAGACGCCCCCCGTCGCCGACCTCGCGGTGCTCGGGCTGGATTCGCCCACACCGGTGCAGGTCACCAAGCACACCTCGGTCCCGTTCGGCGAAGTCGTGCAGTCCGCCGCGACGATTCGACTCTCCGACGTCGGCGGGGCTCCGGGCGACGGCGTCGCGGGAAGCATCCGGACCGTCGGCATCGCGGGCGGGCTCGTGTTCATGCTCAACGCGGTCGATGAGAACCTCGATGTGCTCGCGATGATGCAGGAGCCTCTGCTCGAGGTGATGGAGGGGATCCGCCTCCTGCAGGGCGAAGACGATCTCGACCGCGCGGTCGCCCGCATCCTCAGCGGCGACACCTGACGCCTCCCGCTGCTAGCGCAGCACCTCGCGCCCGATGATGACGCGCATGATCTCGTTCGTGCCCTCGAGGATCTGGTGCACGCGCAGGTCACGCACGACCTTCTCGATGCCGTAATCCTGCAGGTAGCCGTAGCCTCCGTGCAGCTGGAGAGCGCGGTTGGCGATGTCGAAGCCGGCATCCGTCGCGTAGCGCTTGGCCATGGCACACTGCATGGCCACGTCGGGAGCGTGGGCGTCGATGGCGGCTGCGGCATCGCGTACGAGGGCGCGCGCGGCGCGCAGCTCGGTGGCCATGTCAGCGAGGGCGAACTTGATGCTCTGCTTCTCGGCGATGGGCTCGCCGAACGTGAAGCGCTCCTTGACGTAGCGGATCGCCTGGTCGAGCGCCCACTGGGCTCCGCCGAGTGAGCAGGCCGCGATGTTGATGCGGCCGCCGTTGAGGGCCGACATCGCGATGCGGAAGCCGTGACTCTCGCCGCCGAGCACGTTCGCGGCGGGGACGCGCACCTCATCGAGGATGACCTGGCGCGTCGGCTGCGCCTTCCAGCCCATCTTCTTCTCGGTGGCGCCGAACGACAGTCCGGCCGCGTCGCCCGGCACGAGGAAGGCGGTGATTCCGCGCGCTCCCGCGCTGCCTGAGCTCGTCGAAGGGTCGGTACGCGCCATAACGACATAGACGGATGCCTCGCCCGCACCCGAGATGAACTGCTTGACGCCCGTCAGCACGAACTCGTCGCCGTCGCGGATGGCGCTCGTCGTGATCGCGGCAGCGTCGGAGCCCGCTCCTGGCTCGGTGAGGCAGTACGCGCCGAGGTCGCCCATCGTCGTCAGGCGCGGCAGCCATTCGGTGCGCTGGGCGTCGTCGCCGTAAGTGTCGATCATCCAGGCGACCATGTTGTGGATCGTCATGTAGGCGGCCATCGTCGGGTCGCCGTACGCGAGGGCCTCGAAGATCTCGACCGCTTCGGCGCGGCCGAGGCCAGCGCCACCGACGTCTTCGCTCACGTAGATGCCGCCGAGGCCGAGCTCACCGGCGCGGTGCAGCACGTCGCGCGGAAAGTGGGACCGCTCATCCCAGTCCAGGGCGTGCGGAGCGAGTTCAGCCTGCGCGAATTCGCGTACGGCGTCGAGGATCGCCTCGCGCTCGTCGGCGGTGAGCGTGCTCGCCATGCTCGTGGTGGACATCGACGTCTCCTTCCTGCACAGCCGAAGGAGACGTTGTGAGTCGATTCGGCAGCAGATCACGTGCCGACTGCGGCACGGTGATCACTTTACATGGAAGACCTAATAACTAGGCGGGGGGCCTGTCATCACCGAGGTGACGTCACATGCCCCGCTGCGAAGTCACGGGCATACGCTTCGAAGCGCCTGACCTCTTCGACGATCTCGCGACAGTGCTCGGCGAATTCGCGCGCGGCGGGCGTCGGCTTGATCGACCGCCCATCCGGCACGAACAGCCTCACGCCCAAGCTCCGCTGCAACCAGCTCATCTGGCGGGAGACCGCGGCGGCCGAGTAGCCGAGCGCGCGAGCTGCCCCGACGACGGATCCATGGTCCATGACGGCCACGAAGGTCTTGAGCACGGGCAGGTTGGCGATCATCGCGGCCTCCTGGGATAGCGCAGCCGGAGAACGACCGTTGTCCGCGGCGCACCCATGCTAACATTTGAGCAAGCGCTTGATTTATGGAGGACACATGAACCGTGCGAAGGATGCCGCGACGATGCCCGACTTCGTCGAGTACTTGATCGTCGGCGCGGGCGTCTGCGGACTCTGCCAGCTGCAGAAGCTCGTCGACATGGACGTCGATGTCCTGCTCGTGGACGCCAACGCCGACCTCGGCGGCACGTGGTTCAAGAACCGCTACCCCGGCTGCCGCTTCGACTCGGAGTCGTACACCTACCAGTACTCGTTCTCGAAGGAGATGCTCGAGGAGTGGGACTGGTCCGAGCGCTTCGCCGCCCAGCCCGAGACCCTCTCGTACCTCAACTACTTCGCAGACAAGTTCGATCTGCGACCCCACATCCGCTACAACTTGTCGGTCGTCTCGATGCAGTGGCTCGAAGACGAGCTGCTCTGGGCCGTCGGCTTCGCCGACGGCCGCACGATCAAGGCCCGGTTCCTCCTCTCGGCGATCGGCATCCTCTCGGCTCCGACCTATCCCCGCATCGACGGCATGGACACGTTCGAGGGCGTCGCCGTCCACACGTTCGACTGGCCCGAAGACCTCGATGTCACCGGCAAGCGCGTCGCCGTCATCGGCACGGGAGCGAGCGGTGTCCAGGTGATCACGGACATCGCCCCGCACGTGGACCAGCTGTACGTCATGCAGCGCGGCGCCAACTGGGGCGCTCCGCTGGGGAACAGCCCCATCTCGCCCGAAGAAATGGCCGACTTGCGCTCGCGCTACGACGAGATCTTCCAGTGGTGCAGCGAAACACCCGCGGGGTTCATCCACCGGCCGAGCCGCGAACTCAGCACGGACGTCACCCGCGAGGAGCGCCTCGCGCGCTGGCACGAGCTGTACAACGGGTCGGGTGCCGGCATGTACATGGGCAACTACCGCGACACGATGATGAAGGAAGAGCCCAACGCCGAGCTGTCGGAGTTCATCGCCGAACGCATCCGCGAGCGCGTGCAGGATCCGCGCATCGCCGAGATCCTGATCCCGAAGGATCACGGCTTCGGCACGAAGCGCGTCGCCGGGGAGTCCGGCTACTACGAGGTCTTCAACCGCGACAACGTCGAGCTCGTCGATCTCAAGGCGACGCCCATCACCGAGATCACACCCCGCGGCATCCGCTTCGGCGAGACCTCGGGCCGGCAGCCGATCGACGTCGACGTCATCATCTACGCGACGGGATTCGACGCCGTGACGGGGCCGTTCGACAAGATCGACATCGTCGGTGCAGACGGGCTGCGCCTGCGCGACAAGTGGGCCGCCGGTCCGATCACATGCTTCGGCGTGCAGGTCACGGGCTTCCCGAACCTGTTCATCCTCGCGGGCCCGCAGTCAGGCTCGGCGTCGGCGAACTTCCCGCGCGGCATCGAGGACGTCGTGAACTGGATGACGGGCTTCATCCGCGTCATCGAAGCCGACGGCATCGTGCGCGTCGAAGCGCGCGCCGAGGCGGAAGCCGAATGGACCGAGCACGTGCACGACATCAACGCGAAGATGCTCATGTCCAAGACGCGCTCCTGGTTCAACGGACACAACAAGAACCTCGATCGCGACGACGCGCCGCGCGCGATGGTCTATCTCGGCGGGGGGCCCCGCTTCCGTCGGCGTCTCACCGAGGAGTCCGAGAACGGCTACCCGAGCTTCGACGTCGAACACGCCTCCGTCGGCGCGAGCCGCTGACCCCGGGGCGAGGATGTGCCGCTGCTAGGCGGATGCCTCGAGCTCGGCGCGATGCTCGGGCGCGGCCACCGCGATGAGGGCTTCGCGGCGCTCCCGTTGCGACGCACCGCGCAGCCGGGCGACGCCGTGCTCGGTCACGACGGCATCGACGCTGTGGTGCGGTGCCGTGATGAGGTCTCCCGCCCCGTGTGCTGCCACGATCGTCGAGTGACCGCGCGCCGTCGTGGCGGCGAGCGCGATGATGCGCATACCGCCCGGCGAGAGGTGCGCGCCCTCGGCGAAGTCGGCGCTGCCGCCCACCCCCGAGATGACGCCGCCTCGGACGGTCTCGGACACCACCTGACCCGACAGGTCGACCGCGACGGCGGAGTTCACCGAGACGAACGACGAGATGGCGGCGATCGCCACGGGGTGGTGGATGCGCTGCGAATCGTGCATCTCGATCGCGGGATTGTCGTCGGCCCACTCCATGAGTTCGCGAGAACCGAGGATCTCGACCGTCTGCACGGGCGGGCCGCCGGCTGCGTGGATCGCCTCGATGAGCGGGCGCGTCGGATCGGAGATCATGCCGTGCAGCCGGAGCGAGCGCTCGCCGCCCACGCGGGACAACTCGGTGGCGACGGCGTCGCCGATCGCGCCGATCCCCAGTTGCACCGTGGATCCGTCGGCGATGATCCCGGCGACGTGCCGGGCTACGGCGGAGGCGGCGGGGGTCGGAGGTGTCATCTCGGTGACCGGCATCGGCACGTCGGACTCGACGAAGCGGTCGATCTCGGAGACGTGGATGCGGGTGTCCCCCCGAGTACGCGGCACATCGTCGGCGATCTCGGCGATGACCAGGCCCGCCAACGCCGCAGCCTCACGCGTGTAGCTCGCAGAGGGACCGACATTGCAGAAGCCCTCGGCGTCGGGGCGGCTCACGCGGATGAGGGCGACGTCCGCCTCGGCGAGGACGAGTCGCGGCACGTCGACGAGACGGAGCGGCGCATACTCGACGAGGCCCTCTCGGCGCATCGCCCGGATCTCGCCGTGCACATGCCAGCTGCGCACCTTCAGGGCGCCCGCGGCGACGGCCGGCCGCAGGTGCGGATCCCCCATCGTGAGGCCGAGCGTGAGGGTCACCGCGCCCGCGTCGGCGGCCCGCCTCCCGAGGGCACGCAACAGCGTCAGCGGGGTTCCGCAGGCGTTCCCCGCGACCAGTCGTGTTCCGGAAACGAGGTCGCTGACAGCTGCGTCAGCGGTCACGTACTCAAGCTGCAGGGCATTCATATATCCGAATATTAGAGGCTTGACGCCGCCGTTGACAGCATCACTACAATGTCTCTGGACTTAATATCCGCATATTTCAACGAGGAGATCCCGTGGACTTCGAAGAACCCGAACACCTGCGCGACATCCGCAAGGCCGTCCGAGGTATCTGCGATGGGTTCGGCCCGGAGTACTGGCGCCGATGCGATGACCAGCACGAGTTCCCCTGGGACTTCTACAACGCGATGGCCGAAGCGGGCTGGGTCGGGATCTCGATCCCCGAGGAGTTCGGCGGCGGGGGCGGCGGCATCACCGAGGCATCCATCGTGCTCGAAGAAGTCGCTGCCTCGGGTGCCGCCATGAACGGCGCGAGCGCCCTGCATCTCTCCATCTTCGGGATGAACCCCGTCGCCAAGCATGGTTCGCAGGAGATGAAGGAGACCTACCTGCCTCTCGTCGCCTCGGGCGAGATGCACGTCGCCTTCGGCGTCACCGAGCCCGACGCCGGCACGGACACGACGTCCATCACGACGCGCGCCGTGCGAGACGGCGACGAGTACGTCGTGCATGGCCAGAAGGTATGGATCACGAAGGCGCACATCGCGGACCGGGTCCTGCTCCTCACCCGCACGACCCCGCTCGACCAGGTCGACAAGCGCACCCGCGGGATGAGCCTCTTCTTCGCCGATCTGAAGGCACCGGGCGTTCAGGTGACCGAGATCGACAAGATGGTGCGCAACGCCGTCGGGTCGTGCGAAGTGCGCTTCGACGGACTGCGCGTGCCCGCGAGTGACCTGCTCGGCGAAGAAGGCCGCGGCTTCACCTACCTGCTCGACGGCTTGAACCCCGAGCGCATCCTGATCGCCGGCGAAGCAGTCGGCATCGGCCGGGCTGCGCTGGCGCAGGCGACGAAGTACGCGAAGGAACGCGTCGTGTTCGGCCGCCCGATCGGCAAGAACCAGGGCATCTCGTTCCCGCTCGCCGAAGCCCACATGCGACTCAAGGCCGCTGAGCTCGCTGTGCGCGAGGCGTCGTGGCGCTACGACCAGGGACTGCCCTGCGGCGAACAGGCCAACGCAGCGAAGTTCCTCGCCTCGGACGCCGCCTTCTTCGCCGCCGACTGCGCCATGCAGACCCTCGGCGGCTATGCCTATGCGAAGGAGTACGACCTCGGACGGTACTGGGCCGAGGCGCGCCTCATGAAGAGCGTTCCCGTGCCGCAGCAGATGGTGCTCAACTACATCTCCGAGCACGCCCTCGGCCTGCCGCGCTCGTACTGACGATGTCCGAGTCGCCCGAACACACCGCGCGCCGCGCACGCCCCCGCAAGCCCGTCGTGCTCGCCGAGGCGATCTCGGACGGCATCGTGAGCGCGAACCTGCGACCGGGCGACCGGCTCCCGGTCGAGGCGGACATGGCGACGCAGTATCAAGCCGGTCGCGCGTCGATCCGAGAAGCGCTGCGCATCCTCGAGGCCGAGGGCATCGTCCAGACGCGGGTCGGGTCCGGCGGGGGCGCCTTCGTCGCCCACCCCCGGCGCGAGACGATCGCCCGACCACTGTCGGTGCTGATGCGTACGAGCGACATCGGCCTGCGCGAGATCCTCGAGGCGCGACTGCTGATCGAGCCCACCCTCGCCGCATCCGCCGCCGCGCGCTGCACACCCGAGGACGCCGAGCGTCTGCAGCGGGCGAACGACGCACTCGAAGGACTCGATGAGGGCGGCGAAGAGTGGCGGGTGCGCAATCGCGAGTTCCACAGCCTGATCGCCGAGGTCGCCGACAACCGTCTGCTGGCGCTCATGTGGGACATCCTCAGCATGATCGCCGACGGTCACGACGCCGGGGTGCGGTACCCCGCACACTCGCTGAGCCTCGCCGAGGCCGCGCACCGCAAGATCCTCCGCGCCATCATCGCCGGCGACGCCGAGGGTGCGGCGGCGGCGATGCACACCCACCTTCAGGCGATGGTCGATCATGTCGCCCGCTATTACCCGCAGCTGCTCGGGGAACCGGTCGCGATCGTGCGGTCGCACATCTGACGACGAGACGAAGGAACACGCATGACGACACTCCCCGCTTCCGTGGTCATCTACGAAGTCGGCGCACGCGACGGGCTGCAGAACGAGTCCGCAGTCGTGACGACCGACGACAAGATCGAGTTCATCCACCGACTCGCAGCCGCTGGCCTCACCACGATCGAGGCGACGAGCTTCGTGCACCCGCGCTGGGTGCCGCAGCTCGCCGACGCTGAAGACGTTCTCGCGGGGCTCGACCTCGCGAGCGACGTCGAGCTTCCTGTCCTCGTGCCCAACGAGCGGGGTCTCGATCGGGCGATCGCCGCCGGCGTCGAGCACATCGCGATCTTCGGCAGCGCGACGGAGTCGTTCGCGCAGAAGAACCTGAACCGGTCTGTCCACGAGCAGTTCGAGATGTTCGCCCCCACGGTCTCTCGCGCGCGCTCTGCCGGCATGGACGTGCGGGCATACGTGTCGATGTGCTTCGGTGACCCCTGGGAGGGCGACGTGCCCGTTGCTCAGGTCGTCGACGTCGGCCGCCGGCTGTTCGACCTCGGCGCGTCCCAGCTGTCGATCGGCGACACGCTGGGCCTTGCCACGCCCGGTCGCGTGCACGATCTGATCGGAGCCTTCCAGGACGCCGGTCTGGCCACCGACGACCTGGCCGTGCATTTCCACGACACCTACGGGCAGGCGCTCGCCAACTCGTATGCCGCGCTCCAGGCCGGCATCCGCACGTTCGACGCGTCCGCCGGCGGCCTCGGCGGCTGCCCTTACGCTCCGGGCGCGGCCGGCAACCTGGCAACCGAGGACCTCGTCTGGATGCTCGACGGCCTCGGGATCACGAGCGGCGTCGACGTCGCGCGTCTCGCCGAGACGAGCCGGTGGATGTCGGAGAAGCTCGGGCGACGGTCGACGTCGCGCGTCGTGCAGGCCCTCGGTTCGACCGAGGCCTGAGAACCCCTGCAGAAGGAGACCGCAAATGACGGTGCACACGCGGCGCGGCCGCTATTACGAAGAGATGATCACGGGCGACGTCTACCGGCACGACCCGGGCCGCACGATCACCGAGGCGGACAATGTGTTCTTCTCCAGCATGACCCTCAACAGCCAGCCGATGCACATGGATGCCGTCGCGGCCGCCGAGTCCGAGTTCGGCCAGCGGCTGGTCAACAGCATGCTGACGCTCTCGATCGTGTGCAGTATCGGAGGGCCGGACGTCACGATGAAGACGACGATCGCGAACCTCGGCTTTCAAGGGATCGATTTTCCCGCTCCCGTCTTCATCGGCGACACGCTGTACTGCGAGACCGAGATCGGCGACAAACGGCTGTCGTCATCGCGTCCGGGTCAGGGGATCGTGACGCTCGAGCACCGTGGCCGCAATCAGGAGGGCGTGCTCGTCTGCCGCGCCGTGCGCACGGCGCTTGTGCGGTGCCTTCCTGAGGAGGCCCCGTGAGCGACGCGCGGGAGGACCTCCGGTCTCTCGCGGCTCGGGTGCGCGAACTCGAGGACGTGCGTGCGCTCGAGCAGCTGGTCGCTCGGTACCACACCCTGTGCGACGGCGGGTGGGCGGGCCCGAGCCATGCCGACCCCGACGCTCTGGCTGACCTGTGGACAGCCGACGGGGTCTACAGCATCAACCCCCGGCGCCCCCCGTGTCGCGGGCGCGACGAGGTGCGGGCCCAGTTCGTGCGCCTGCAGACCTCGATGCCCTGGATTCTGCACACGTTCACCAACAGCGACGTTCGAGTCGCCGGTGACACCGCGACGGGGGTCTTCACGGGCACCGCGTTCTATCGCCGTGAAGATGGCAACCACATCGTCGTCGGCACCTACACCGGCGAGTTCGCCCGCACGCCCGACGGGTGGCGCTTCGCCTCGTGGGTCGCCGACCTCGCCCACGGCTCGGTCCTCAGCTGAGCGGCTACAGCGTCGCGGCGCTGCCGAGGACGAGCGTGCCCGAGCTCATGAACATGCCGCCTACACCCGTCGCGACGCTGACGTCGACGCCCTCGACCTGAGCGGGCGCCGTGCCGCGGATCTGTCGCACCGACTCCTGAATCGCGAACATGCCGTACATGCCGGTGTGCGTGTACGAAAGCCCTCCGCCGTTGGTGTTGAGCGGCAGGCGCCCACCCGGAGCGGTGTTGCGGTCAGCCACGAACCCGGGGGCTTCACCGCGGCCGACGAAGCCCAGGTCCTCGAGACCATAGAGCGGGACGTGCGCGAAAGCGTCGTAGATCATCAGGTGATCCACCTCGTCGTGCCGCACGCCGGCCTGAGCGAAGGCGCGTTCGCCGCCCACCCGGATCGCGCGCGATGACGTCAGGCTCTCGAGCCCGGCGACGGTCGATGATTCACTCGACTCGCCGGCGCCCAGAACGTATACGGGCGTGGCCGCGAGATCGCGCGCCCGTTCGGCCGACGTGAGCACGAGGGCTCCCCCGCCGTCGGTGACCAGGCAGCAGTGCAGCAGATGCACGGGATCGGCGATGACCGGTGACGCGAAGACGTCCTCGACCGTGATCGGGTCGCGCAGCTTCGCGCGAGGGTTCATCGCGGCCCACTCGCGCTGGATCACCGGCACGAGTGCCAGTTGCTCACGCGTCATCCCGTAGGTCGCCATGTACTCGCGGACACCGATGGGAAAGAGCGAAGGCGCCCCGACCGGGCCGTAGGGCACCTCGAACTGGCCCATGGGCGACTGCGGTGCGGGAGCCCAGGGCAGCATCCCGATGCGGGAGCGCCCGGACTCGCCGTGCGTCACGAGCACGGTCTCGCACAGCCCCGATGCGATGGCAGCCATCGCGTGCCTCACGTGGAGCATGAAGGACGACCCGCCGACGTTCGTGCCGTCGAGGTACTGCGGGACGATGCCGAGGTAGTCGGCCACGTCGTTCGGCATCTCGCCCGCCGAAGCGACACCATCGACATCGGCGGGAGTGAGCCCGCAGTCCGCCAGGGCGTTCAGCGCAGCATCCACGTGCAGTTCGATCGCCGACTTGTCGGGAATGCGTCCGAGATCGGTCGTCTCGGACGCGCCGACGATCGCGACAGCGCCGCGCAGGTTCATACCGTGGTCCCTTCGGGCTGGAAGTACACGACGCGACGATCGCCGCGTTCCTCGAAGACGGCACGCACCGCGGCGCCGACGGACAGCGCTTCCGCCTGCTCGGCGATGATGCCGGCGAACATGCGGGGGCCTTCGGCGAGTTCGATGATGCCGAGGGCGTACGGGGGGTCGAAGCCCTGAGGTCCACGGTGGTTGACGACGAACGACAGCAGCCGACCGGTGCCGGCAGCGTCGACGAGTTCGACCCCACGGCGGCCGCAGCGGGGGCAGGAGCTTCGGGGATAGAGGAAGAACGACGCGCACGAGAGACAACGCGGCACCGTGAGGCGGCCCTGGTCGATCGCATCGAACCAGGCCTGCGTATCGGGGGTCGGGGTGGCGACGGGTTTCATGAAGTCACTTCGCGATCAGGTCGGGGATGAGGTGCTTGCGCAGCTTGCCGTTCTCGCCGCGCGGCAGGGCGGCGACGACATCGAGCCGACGCGGCACCTTGTAGCGGGCGAGCCGCGTCGTGAGGAACTGCAGAACGGCCTCGGTGGCATCGGCCGCAGCGGTGGCGAGAGCTGAGCCCGGCACGGCCTCGACGACGGCGCAGACCTTCTCACCCCACTCCGCGTCGGGGAGGCCGACGACTCCGGCATCGCGCACGTCGGGGTGCTCGAGGAGGGCCGCCTCGATCTCGGCGGGGTAGATGTTGACCCCTCCCGAGACGATCACTTCGGACACGCGGGCGTGCAGAAAGAGGTACCCGGCCTCATCGAGGCAGCCGATGTCGCCGACGGTCACGTAGTCGCCGTGCCGCGTGGCGTCGGTCTTGTCGGGGTCTCCCCGATAGACGAAGGCGTGTGCCCCCATGCGAAGGAATACGGCACCGGATTCGCCGGCCGGCACCGGCTCGCGGGCGTCGTCGAGGATCTGGACATCGGCTCCGGGCTGGGGACGACCGACGCTCCCCGGGCGTTCGAGCCACTCGTCGCTGCTGATCGCCGTGCCCGCCGCTTCGGTCGCGCCGTAGTACTCCCACACGACGGGGCCGAACCACTCGATGATCGCGCGCTTCACGCTTTCGGGGCACGGCCCCGCGCCGTGTACGAGGTTTCGCATCGAGCTCACGTCGTAACGCGCCCGAATGTCGTCGGGCAGGCGCAGCAGCCGGTGCAGCTGCGTCGGCACCATGTGGGTCGTCGTGACTCGCTCCTCCTCGATGAGCCGCAGCGCCGTCTCGGCGTCGAAGCGCTCCATCAGGACGACGGCATGGCCGAAGTGAAGCGAGGTCACCGCGAGCCCGCTGACCGCCGTGTGGCTGAGGGGAGAAGTGACCAGGTGGATGCCCTCGTCGAGCGGCGTGATGCCGAACATGCCGAGCTGCCACTGGGCGCCGGCGGCGAACACATCGTCGGGATCACCGCTCGCGAGCGCACGGGCGACGCCCTTGGGGCGCCCGGTCGTCCCTGAGGTGTACCCGAGGAATGCTCCCGGGGAACGCTCCGGCGGCGTGCTGTCGGGGAGCCCTTCGAGCACCGCCGAGAGGTCACGGAACCCGGCGTCGGCACCGAACGAGAAGCAGACGTGCGGGTCGAGCCGGCTCTCTGCCACCGCCGAGGCGACGACATCGGCGTAGGCCGACGACGTGAACAGGGCGACAGGGGCCGCATCGCCGATGATGTACGCGATCTCGTGCGCAGTGAGAGCGGTGTTGACGGGCACGTAGTAGACGCCGGACTGCTGGCAGGCCAGGGCCAGCGCCAGCGCGAGCGGCTCGTTGGAGACGACCCCGACGACCCGGTCCCCGCGCTGCGCCCCGCTCTCGCGCAGCAGGCGCGCGATGCCGTTGTTGAGCGACAGGAGCTCGCCTCTCGAGACGACACGCCCATCGGCACAGACGACGGCACGCCCGCCCGGCTCTGCTGCGGCGAGGCGCCAGAAGCCCAGCTCGGTCATGCCTCGTCCAGTTCGGCCAGCAACTGGCGCGCGAGACCCCGGCGCAGCTGTCGGGTGGTGCCGTACGCAGCCGACAGACTCATGACGCGCTTGAGCCAGATCTGAAGCTCGTACTCCCAGGTGAAGCCGATACCCCCGTGCAGCTGCAGGCTCTGCACATTCGCGGCCTGCCCCGCGTCGCCGGCATAGGCCTTCGCGGCAGCGGCGCGGCGCATCGCATCGGGGGCGTCCACGTCGTCGAACGCCGACAACGCCGCCGATGTCGCCATGTCGACGCGGACCGCGACATCGGCGATCTTGTGCTTCACAGCCTGGAAGGATCCGACGGGACGATCGAATTGCTTCCGCATCCCGACGTACTCCACGGTGATATCCAGGAGGCGACGGGCCGCGCCCGCGAGAAGGCATGCAGCACCCGCGACGGCGAGGGCACGAGCACGACGCACACGCTCGGCCGGCACCGCGAGATCGACGCCGGGGCCGTCCGTCTGGACGATGCCGAGCGGACGCAGCGGGTCGAGCGCGGCGGCATCCGTCACCGTGAACTGCTCAGCCGTGAAGGCACGCACCGAGTCGTCGGCCCCGATCTCGATCAGCAGGTCGGCGTCGTGTGCGAAAGCGACGTGCGCGGCGCTGTCGAGTCGCAGGGCGACGATCGCTTCGCCCGCGGCGATCTTCTCGAGCCAGGTGCCGGCATCCGACCATGGCGAATCGCCGAGAACGGATGCCGCCACCACCGCGGTCTCGAGGAAGGGCTCGGGCACGGCGTGCCGACCGAAGGCGAACAGCACGCCCGAGAGGAAGGCGGTGTCGAGGCCGAGTCCCCCGTGCTCGTCGTCGATGAGCGCCGACAGGAGCCCCGCATCGGCGAGCTTCGCCCAGAGTTCATCGGTGTGTGCCTGGCCGCGGTCGAGGAGCACGCGCAGATGCTCGACGGTGCACGCGCGGTCGAGGATGGACTCGCTGAGCTCGAGGAGCTCGCGGTGGTCGGGGTCGAGGACGGTATCGATCATCTCCGGCTCTCCATGGGCAGTCCGAGCACGCGCTCGCTGATGATGTTGCGCTGGATCTCGTTCGTGCCGCCGAAGATCATGGCAGCACGGGCGTACCAGTAGCGGTGATGCCAGTCCGCCCAGGCGCGGCGAGTGCGCTCGTCGGCGTCGGGAACGGCTGCGGGGTCACCGACCACCGCCGCGTCTTCGTCGAGCAGCCGCAGCCCCGCGTCGAAGATGTCGAACTGCATCTCGGTCCAGAAGATCTTGTTGATGCTCGCCGTCGCGGTGAGATCGACGCCTGCCTCGGCAAGCTTCGCGAGCCGGTAGACGTTCGAGCGGTACACCTCGGTCTCGACAAGGACGCGCCCCAGCTCGTCGAGCACGGCGCCGTCGTCTTCGGCACCCCGCGCACGCACGAGCCGCGCGAGGTTCTCGACGTCCTTGGTGTATTTGGCGTGGTCGCCGAACACCGCACCGCGCTCGAAGCCGAGCGTCGACATCGCGACGGCCCACCCGCCCCCGATCTCACCCACGACGTTGTCGACGGGCACCCGAACATCGGTGAAGAAGATCTCCGCGAAACCCTGCGTGCCGTCGACCATCGTGAGCGGCCGCACCTCGACCCCCGGCGATCGCAGGTCGATGCAGAGGAACGTGATGCCGTCGTGCTTGCGCGCGGCGCCGGAGTCGGTGCGCACGAGAGCGAAGATCCAATCGGCGAACCCGCCCATCGAGGTCCAGATCTTCTGCCCGTTGACGACGAAGTCGTCGCCGTCGCGATCTGCCCGTGTGCGCAGCGACGCGAGATCCGACCCTGACTCCGGCTCGCTGAATCCCTGACACCAGATCGTCCGGCAGCTGAGGATGTCGGGGATCCACCGCGCGCACTGCTCGGGTGTCCCGTGCTGCATCAGGACCGGCCCGAGCAGGTAGAGACCGCCCATGTTGATCCGCTCGGGGGCGCCGGCCCGGTAGTACTCCTCGCCGAAGACGATCGAGCGTCGCAGGCCCGCATCCCTCCCGCCGTACTGCGCCGGCCAATCGATGGCGGCGTAACCACCCTCGAAGAGCACGCGCTCCCATTCGCGGTGCTGATCGAATCCCTCGCGCTCGGTCCACGGCTCGAGCGGTTCGGCGGGCACGTGCTCGGTGAGCCACGTACGCACCTCACGTCGGAAGTCGGCGATGCCGGCGTCGTCGTCTGCGGTCATGCTGCGAGCTCCAGGGTCTCGGATACCGCCGAAAGCTGATCGGCGAAGGTTCGGGTGTCGGTGCGCAGGGAGATGTTCACGGCGTCTGCGCCGAGGCGTGCGTAGCCCTCGACGATCGCGGGAAGAGCATCGATGTCGCCGCTGAATCGCAGTCCTGCGACGACCTGCTGGTCGGCGAGGTCGCGGCCGCTCGCGCGCACCCGTTCGCTGTACGTCGCGTAATGCTGCGCGAACTCCGGCATCGTGAGGTTCCACGGGTACCACCCGGTCGCGACCTGCGCCGCACGACGGATCGCCGCCGGCGAGTGGCCGCCGACCAGCATGCGCGGGAACGGCGCCGTCGAAGCGGGGAAGAGGTCCTCGTCGTGCCACTCACGCTGCATGTCGATCATCATCTGCTCGCAGCGCTTTCCCCGCGTCGTGAAGTCGGTCTCGCACGCTTCGAGCTCCTCCGACGACCAGCCGACGCCGACGCCGAGATCGAAGCGATCGCCCGTGAGTTCGCCGACCGTCTTGAGTTCGCGCACGATCATGCGGGGATTGCGCAACGGCAGCAGCATGACCGAGGTTCCGAAACGGAGCCGTGTCGTGGCCTGGCAGACATGCACGGCGGTCTGGAAGACATCGAGAAGCCCCTGATCTGCCGAGGCTTCGACGCGCGGCTTGCCGTCGACCGTCTTGTTGTGCACTTCGGCGGTGTCGGGATTCGTCGCCGATGGCGCAGCGGGGTACGGGTAGGCGGAGGTGTACTGATCGAAGAAGAGGATGTGCTCGGGCAGCCAGATCCCGGTGAAGTTCAGGTCCTCGGCTGTCTGCGCGAAAGCGCGGATGAATCCGGGGTCGCGCTCAGGCGACCCGTCGAAGAGGTCGACCAGTCCGATTTGCATCGGCCGGCCGGTCGTCGTCAGTGCGACCATGTCAGGCCACCGCCTTCTCGATGTCACCGGGCGTCGGGATGCTGCCGAAGTACGACACGAGCTCGTCGACGCCCAGCGCTGCCGCTGTTGCGCGGTCCGGCCGTTGCGACGCGGACACAACCCACGTCAGCCGGACATCGTCCGCCGCATGACCGAGGACATCGTCGAGGACTGCTCGGGCCGAAGCCACGTCGTCGACATGGGCCGACCACACCGTCCACCCCTGCGGTGCACCGTTCACCGCGACGTACCGCTCCAGCCGATCGGCGGTCGTCGCCCGCAGGTGCGTGAGGGGAATGCGATCCCCCGCAGGCTTGGGCAGCGAGATGGCGCCGTCGAAGGAGATGTGCGGACGGGAGGAGCTCGCGCGGCGCTTCGTCCAGAGCGCGTGCATCGCGGCCGTCTGATCGATGACCTGCCCGAGCTGATCCTCGGCGCCGGGCCGACTGTCATCGATCAGCGCGGCCGGCGGCGGTGCGAGGTCGATGCCATGCTCGACCCTGCCTCCGCTGAACCAGTCGAGCGTGGCGATCTGCTTCGCCCGCACCGGCGCGCTGTAGAGGGAGGGGATGTCGCCGGAGACCACGAGCCGCAGAGCGCTGCTCGCGCCGGCGACGACGTGGAGTCCGAGCGTCGGCTCGTACGACCGGTCGGCGAGAACCTCGCGATCCCCCGGTGCCCACCAGGAGGCGACCGCGCAGTCTTCTGCTGCACGGACCGCCGCCCGGAGGGCATCAGCGAGCGAGACGCCGCCATCGAGTCGGAAACTGCACGCGACACCGGTGTCCGGCGACATCCCCGTCGTCACTGTCAGCTGTTCCAGTCCACGAGCGTTCCGTCACCGGTCCACTCGAGGTAGAGACCCGGAGCGTCGAGGCTCGCCTGGCCACCGGTGTACGTCAGCGGACCGTAGACCGAGTCCTGCTCCGTGATCTTCTCGAGTGCTTCGGCGACCTTCTGCGGGTCGGAGCTGCCGGCGGCCTTGATGCCCTCGGCCATCAGCCACATGGCGGTGTAGCCCTGCGCACCGTACATGTCGGGGACCTCGCCGTACTCGGCCTCGTAGGACTTGACGAACGAGAGGGCCGTGTCGTTGGTGTTGAAGCCTGCGTGGAAGGGCGACATGAAGATCGTGCCCTCGAGTCCGCCACCAGACGTCGTGAAGAGCTCTTCGCTGTCGACGCCGTACGTGGTCAGGAGCGGCTTGTCATAGCCCCGCTCGCGCATCGACTTCGCCAGGAGCGCCGTCGGGGTGCCGAGCGTCGATCCGATGACGGCGTCGGGGTCGAGCGCCTCGATCTCGGTCGCGGCCTGCGTGTAGTTCGTGTCTGCCCCCGACGTTTCGATCGTCTTGAGGATCTCGACGCCGTTGCGCTCGAGAGCAGCCGCCCACACCTTCGAGTCGCCGACCATGCCGTCGTTGTCCGCCGTCACGACGATGACGGCGGTTTCGATGCCCTCACCGGGAACGACGGCGTCAACGAACTGGTCGTACATGCCGCCCTCTTCGGCGGGCAGGATGACGGGGCGGTAGACGTACGGCGGGTTCGCGAGTCCTGCGAGGATCGCAGAGGTGACGATTGCAGGGGTCTGCGCGTCTTCGATGACGGGGGCCAGCGCGCCGGCCTCGGAGGACAAGCCACAGCAGAGGATGCCCGAAGCACCGTCAGCCGCGTACTGGTTGAAGATCGCGATGGCCTGCGCCGGGTCGCCCTTGATGTCGTCGATGCGGAGGTCGATCGTGGATCCCTCACCGAGGAATCCGCTCTCGTTGATCTCCTTGACGGCGAGCTTCGCTCCGTCGGCGATCGGGACACCAGCGAAGGCAGCCGGGCCGGACAGGATCGCCGGGAAACCGACGATGTACTCGGTGGCCGTGCCGTCGTCGGCGGCCTGCTCGCCGGAAGCACAGCCGGCGAGCCCGATCAGTGCGGCGGCGGCGATCGTGGCGATCGCGGCTCGCGTCCGCAGTCGGCGGGGGGTAGTGGTGGGAGACATCATCGTCCCTTCTTCGGGTTATTCGTGAATGTGAAGCAAGCACTTGATTTTGACATAGCGGACCGGAAGGCGCAACGGTCAAGCCGCGGTCGGGCGGGAACGACTCGAACCCGACCGCGGGACTCACTCGCCGAGCCGGGAGAGCGCCCCGTCGGCGCCCCAGACCAGTTGCAGCGCCGGCTCTGCGACTGCCGCTTGACCCCCGTCGTAGGTGAGCGAACCGTACACACTCTCCTGCTCGGAGATCGCAGCGAGGGCCTCGCCGACCGCGACGGGGTCCTCGCTTCCTGCATCGCGGATGCCCGTGGCAAGAAGCCAGGCCGCTGTGTAACCCTGCGCAGCGAACATGTCGGGCGCGGTGCCGTAGGACTCCTCATATGCGGCGGCGAAGTCGGCCGCAAGGTCATTGAGGGGATAGAGGGCCTGGAACGGCGTCGGGAAGATGGTGCCGGCCATGGCACCGGCCGACGCGTCGTAGGCCGCGCGACTGTCGGCGCCGACGTTGGAGACGATGGGCTTGTCGTACCCCAGTTCACGCAGAGCCTTGGCGAGATTCGCGGTCGACGAGCCGATCGTGCTCGCCACGACGACATCGGGGTCGAGAGCGATGATCTGCGTCGCCGGACCGATGTACGACGTCTCAGCGACCGGCACCTCGACCGTCCGCTGCAGTTCGACGTCGTTGCGCTGCAGGCCTTCGGCGTAGACAGCGGCATCCTGGACCATCGCGTCGTTGTCGCTGTTGACGACCATGACCGCGGTCGCGTACTCACCGCCGCCGAAGACGGCGTCGAGGAACTGGTCGTATACGCCACCCGGGCTCGACGGCACCTCGAACGGCCGGAACAAGTGCGGCGGATCGGCGAGCCCGTCGAGGATCGAGACGGTGACGACGCCCGGCGTCGCGCCCTCTTGCAGAAGCGGCAGCAGCGCCCCGGCTTCGCCGCCGAGCGTGCAGCAGAGCACGCCGACGGCGCCGGATGCTTCGGCCTCTTTGTACCCCGCGATCGCTTTCGCGGGGTCGCCGGCCGTGTCGAAGAACTCGAGCTCGATCGTCGACCCGTCACCGAGGAAGCCGGACTCGTTGATCTCGTCGATCGCCAGCTCGATGCCCTGAGAGACCGGGATGCCGGCGAACGCGCCGGGCCCGGACTGCACGAGGGGCGCCGAGACCTTGTACACGGTCGCCTCGCCCGCAGCCCCTCCGCCGTCGTCGGCGGCGCAGCCGGAGAGCGCCAGGGCGCCCGCGACGAGAACCGCAGCAGTGCGCATCCGATGTGTCATGACTGCACCTCTTTCTTTTCAGGCCCCGCCGTCGCCGCGGGGACGAGAGTCACTTCACCGCGATCGATGACGAGCTCGTCCTGGCTCGTGAGCACCTGGAACGCGGCACCCTCCGCCGTGCTCCACGCGCGCAGACGGAGCGGATCTCCGGGCAGGACAGGACGCACGAAGCGGCCGGACATCGCACGGAACGGTGCGACGTCTCCGCCGCAGAGCTCGTTCACAATGAGCCGAGCGGCGAATCCGTATGTGCACATGCCGTGCAGGATGGGTCGTTCGAACCCCCCGCGGGCGGCGAACGACGGGTCAGAGTGCAGCGGGTTGCGGTCGCCGGTCAGCCGGTAGAGCAGGGCTTGATCACGGCGAGGAGTGAACGGCACGTCGACATCGGGCGGCACGTCGGGTGCCGACCACACCGCACTCGGTCCCCGCTCGCCGCCGAAGCCGCCGGCACCGCCGAGGAACGCGCCCGTCCGGCTGCGAGCAAGGAGCGCGTCGCTCGCTTCGTCTCGCAGTTCGGTCTCGGTCCAGACGATCGCGTGCGGGTCTTTGTCCCACATCTCGGTGATCGTCGTCGTGACGCGCGCGCGCCCCTCCGCCGGCAGCGGACCCGAGACCTCGAACGACTGCTCGGCCTGCACGGCGCGCGTCGGGTCGTAGGTGCCGACGTCGGGCATGCCGCCGACGAACCCGAGCACGACCGCGAAGCTAGGGATCACCTGCTGGGGCGTGCCGTCGGTGTTCTCCGTCGTGAAGGCGAGCTCCTCGGCGGGATCAGCCTGCCCCGCCCCGACGGAGAGGGCGTAGAGCAGCGATTCGCGGGTGCTCCAGCGAACGATCTCCGGCTCCGTGCGGAAGCCGAGACGGGAGGGGTCAAGCGGCATGGTCGCCTCCATTGGCGGGTGAGGGTGCGGGCGCACCGGGGCGGAACGGCGGTCAGAGCCCGCTCAGGCTGGCAACGATCGCGCGATGCGCCGTCGGCGTGCCGTAGAGCGCGCGCGACGCGACGACGCGACGGAAGTGGTGGGAGACCTCGTGCTCCCATGTGAAGCCGATACCGCCGTGCACTTGGATCGATTCGCGCAGCACCTGCATCGCGGCGTCGCCGGCCCGGGCCTTGGCCGCTGACACCGCGAAGCGCCACCCCTCGTCGGAGGGATCGGTCGCGACGGCGGTCGCGACGGCGCTGTAGGCGGTCTGCAGGTCGCCGTACATGTCGACGAGCTTGTGCTTGATGCTCTGGAACGACGCGATCGTGCGACCGAACTGCTCCCGCACGAGCGAGTAGTCCCGCGCGAGCGCGAAGGCGCGCAGCCCGGAGGAGAGCAAGTCGACACTCGTGAGGAGCGCTCCGACCCGCCACGCCTCGGCGAGCGCGCCGGTCACAGGATCACCGGTCGAGAGGATCCTCGCCGGGGCATCGATGAGGTCGAGCGTCGCAAGCCCCCGCCCCGGGTCAACCGAGTCCATCGCGGTGCGGCGCAGACCCGGGGCGTCCGCGTCGACGACGACCACGGATGCGCGACCGTCGGCATCGATCGCGGGCACGAGGAACGCCTGGGCATGCATTCCGCTGTCGACGAAGGTCTTGCGGCCGGAAACACGGCAGCCCTCGCCCACGCCGCCGGCGCGGGTCTCGACGTCGAGCGATGCACCGTGATCGTCTTCGTGGAACGCGACGACCGCGACGAGGCCTTCTTCGGCGATCGCCCGCTGCACGCCGGACTCGTCCTGCGGATCGATGAGCCGCAGGAGCCACACGGCGCTGCCCGCGGTCGCCGTGAGAGGTCCCGACCACCCCACCCGTGCGGCCTCGGCGACGGCAGCGGCCAGCTCGGTCATCGAGGCGCCCTGACCGCCGAAGTCGTCATCGACGAGCAAGCTCGCTGCGCCGACCTCCTCGACGAGAGCGCTCCACAGGGGCGGGCGCCCGTCACCGTTCGTGCGGCTGACCTCCCACGGGCTGCGTTCGTCCATGAACCGCGCGAACACGGGACTGATCTCGGGACTGAGGGGTGCGAACACCGGAAGGCTCCTCTTCGTTGAACAAGCGCTTGCTTTCCCCAGGACAGGGGTGGGCCGTTCGGCCGGGAGATCAGCTCGGTGCGCGGACGCCCTCGAGCAGGATCGCGGTTTGAATGGCGATGATGTCGTCGATGCTCGCGCTGCCACGCGGATCGAACCAGCGGATCACGGCCTGGACGGCACCCATGATCGTCCGGTAGACCATGCGTGCGTCGATGTCGCTGCGCAGCGAACCCCCGTCGATGCCTTCTTGAATCGTGCGCAGCCAGATCTTCTCGATCTGAGCCTGGCGCTCGTGGATCTCGGCCATCGGCCGCACGTACTGCCAGTCGTTCTGCAGGATGGTGAGGTGCTCACGGTGCGTCACCGTGCCGCGCAGAGCTTCGGCGAGCAGCTTCTCAAGCCGTGGCACCGCGCCCTCGGTCTCTTCGATGGCGCGCTCGTACGCGCGGATCTGCTTGTCGAGGTACTCCACGAGCACCTGCTCGACGATCGATTCCTTGGAGTCGAAGTAGTAATAGAGACTGCCCGAGAGCATGTCGGCTTCGTCGGCGACATCGCGGACGGTCGCCGACGAGAAGCCGTTGCTCGCGAAGACCTTCGCGGCGGCGCGCAGGATGACCTCTTTGCGCGCGACCCCTGCGGGAGAGCCCGCGGACCTGCGCCGGGTGGTGGTTGTCACTGTGGGTTCCCCCTCTGGGACTGCTCCGGCTTCGGGGGAATACTACCGAAGCGGTGCCCGCAGACCGCATGAGCCGCGCGGAACATCACGGCTGACCCGACACGATCGTCACGAGACTCACAAGGTCGCCGGGGCTCCCGCCCTGGTTCTGGATGAGCCCGTACCGGGGGTCGGCGATCTGGCGTTCGCCTGCCTCGCCGCGGAACTGCAGCCACATCTCGTACATCATCCGCAGGCCGCTCGCGCCCACGGGGTGCCCGAAGCTCTTGAGCCCGCCGTCGACGTTGACCGGCAGTGCGCCGTCGCGGTCATAACGCCCCTCGAGCACGTCGCTCCACGCACGGCCGCGTTCCGAGAATCCGAGCTCCTCCATCAGCACGAGCTCGGTCGGCGTGAAGCAGTCGTGCACTTCGGCGAGCGAGATCTGGGATGCCGGGTCGGTAATGCCCGCCTGGGCATACGCCCGCTGCGCCGACACCGCCGCCTCGGAGAGGTCGGAGTAGTCGTAGTCGCTGTCGAAGCGGCCCGTTCCGGACCCCGCGTCGTGGGCGAGTGCGTGGATAAAGAGGGGGCGGTCGGTGTACTTGTAGGCATCCTCCGCTCGCACGATGACGGCGGCCGCGGCGCCGTCGGCCACCCCCGAGCAGTCGAACACGCTGAGGTTGCCCGCCAGCGCAGGGGCCGCGGCGATCGTCTCCTTCGAGACGACCTTGCGGAACTGAGCACGAGGATTGAGCGCGCCGTTCGCGTGGTTCTTCCACGCGATATGCGTCATCGCCTCTTTGATCTGCTCTTCCGAGACACCGTACCGACGCGCGTAGGCGGGGACGATCATCGAGTACATGGCCGGTGCGCTGAGCACGGCGGGGGTCCCGTCGTTGGGAACGCTCGGCATCTCGAGACCCGAGTAGCCGGCGTCCTTCAGCTTCTCGCCGCCGACCGCCATGACGATGTCATAGGCGCCCGATGACACCGCGAAGCACGCGTTCCGGAAGGTCTCCGAACCGGTGGCGCACATGTTCTCCACGCGTGTGACGGGCTTGTGCGAGATGTTCAGCGGTCGCGTGAGCGTGAGGCCGGACACCCCGGACACCATCGAGCCGAGCCAGAAAGCGTCGACGTCCTGCACGTCGAGGCCACCCGCGGACGCGAGCGCGCCATGGGTCGCTTCAACCAGGAGGTCGTCGACCCCGCGATCCCAGTGCTCGCCGAAGGCGGTGCACGCCATCCCGACGATCGCCACCGGGTTCTTCAGCGCATGCGTTCCCATCAGCCGACCTCCTCGTCGTGCGGGCGGACCTTCCACACATAGTTGCGTACGCCGTTGGCGCCGACGTTCGCGAGGCGGAACGTCGGGCGGACCTGATCGCCGATCTTGAACGAGCGACCGACGGCATCCGTCATCTCGCACTCGAATCGGCCGCCGCCCTCGAAGTCGACCGCGACGACCTTGGCGGGCAGTTGGATGGATTCGGAGAGCCAGTCGTCGGTGAAGGTCGCGACGCGACCCGGCACGTCGACCATCGAGACCGGTGTGAAGCCGTCTGTGGCCGAGCACTTCAGGCATACCCGGCGCGGCGGCATGTTGCGGTAGCCGCACGAGGTGCACTCGCCGGCGACGAAGCCGAACTTCCACGCCGCGGTGCGACGTGCCGCCGGAGGCACGGGGGGACGCACGTCAGGCCGACGGGCGGGTTCGCGCGGAAGCAGCCCCCGCCAGGACAGGAACTCGCCGTAGCCGATTGGGTAGCCACTCGACATCGCCCCCGCGACACCCGAGTCACGCGGTGCGTGCTTCGCCGTCATGCGAAAGACGAAGGCGTCGGCTCCGTCCGCACCGTGCACGACGAGCACGCTCTGCCCCGGCGTCGCCGCGTCGAGGACGGCAGCGAGCCGCACCGCGAAGTCGGCCGCACCGACGTACCCGAATCCGCAGGCGTCGCTCGCCGCGAGCTGCTCGGGGTGGAACCCGCGACGCACGACACCCGCGGCACGGGCGTGGGGAGTGCTGACGACGACGTGATCGACCTGATCGCGGTCCATGCCCGCACGTTCGAGCGCCTCGGTGAGCGCGCCTTCCATGAGCGGGACGTATTCATCGACGGCGAAGCGCTCTTCCCATGTGCGCGTGCGAGCCGAACCAGGCTCGCGCCAGCGGTCGAGGAACTCGCTCGTGACAGAGGCCTGCCCGATGAGCTCGGCGAGGGGATCCGGTCCGATCACGAAGGCGGCGGCTCCGTCAGCGCCCGCCGACTCGTCGGCCGACGCGGGGAGTCCGTAACGGATGTCACTCATTGAGACGACCGAGGAACCCGACGCCAGTCCCGCGCGCAAGGCGCCTGCACCGCCGCGCAGCGCGCCGCCGACGTCGAAGGCTGCGACGTGCTCGCCGAGACCGGACGCGACCGCCACGGTGGAAGCGTTGGACTTCTCTTCGTAGGCGGGGCGACTCGTCGCGAACCACAGCGTTTCGACACCCGTTGCGTCTTTCAAGGCGCGGCGAGTGGCCTCGACTGCCATCGTCGTGGTGTCCTCGTCGTAAGAGGCGACGGGCCGAGCGCCCTTCGCACGGATGCCGAGCACGCGAGCCGCGTCGGACAGGTCGAGCCGCGGGGCGGGCACGTAGGCACTGTAGGTCTCGATGCCGATCACGACACGTCCTCTCGGCGACTGACAGTTTAAATCAAGCACTTGCTTTGCTAGTGTACGAAGTCAGTCACCGCCGACGCAACCGATGTCGGAACGGGTCGGCCAAAGGAGGACGATGACGAGCGTGAGCGAGGCGCAGTTCCGAGAAGAGGTCACCGCGGCACTCGACGCGTTCACCGAGCGCCGACAGACCGATGCCTCTGCAGGCCCTGCCGATGACCGGGTGTCGGTCGTCGCGGAACGGTCGGAGGGCGAAGCGGAAGAGCTGGCCGAGCTGCGCCGCTACCGTGCGTACCTGGCCGACTGCGGCCTCGCCTGGGTCGATGGCCCGAAGCAGCACGGCGGACGCGAGCTTCCGTCGTCGTTCGGCGCGCTGCTGCGCGACATCGAAAGCGAGTACGTCCTGCCCGACGACGGGTACCTGCGCTTCAGCGTCTCGACGCTGTCTCCGACCCTGCTCGCGCACGGCACCGACGCCCAGCGTGACGACCTGCTCCCCCGCCTGCGCGCTGCCGACGTCATCGCGTGTCAGCTCTACAGCGAACCAGGTGCCGGATCCGACCTCGCAGGTCTGTCGACACGCGCGGAGCGCTCCGGCGACGGCTGGCTCATCTCGGGCCAGAAGGTGTGGAGCTCCGGCGCCCACTTCAGCGACCTCGGCCTGTGCATCGCCCGGACCGATCCGTCGACGTCGAAGCATGCCGGCCTCACGACGTTCCTCGTCGACATGCGCGCGCCGGGTGTGGAGATCCGCCCCATCCGCCAGCTGACCGGAGGCGCGTCGTTCGACGAGGTGTTCTTGACCGACGTCTTCGTTCCCGACAGCGCACGCGTGGGCGACGTCAACGGGGGCTGGTCGGTCGTCGTGACGTCGCTCCTCAACGAGCGCTCCGCGATCGGCCGCGAAGTGGGCGTCGACGCGACGCTCGTCGATCGACTCGTGGATCTGGCCCGCACCTCGTCGACGCCGCTCGACGAGCGCACCCGCGACGCCGTCGCCGACGTCGTCGTGCGCGCGTGGGCAGCCCGACTCACGACCGAACGCATGCTCGGATCCGACGGCACGCCCGGGCCCGAGCTGGCCCTGACGAAGCTCCTCACGACCGATCTGCTCGCGCAGATCAGCGACATCTCCGCCGACATCCTCGGCGCGGCGCACGTCGCCGACACGGGCGCCTGGGGCACATACGCCTGGTCCGAGCTCACGCTCGGACTGCCGGGTCTGCGCGTGGGCGGCGGCACCGACGAGATCCTGAAGAACGCCGTCGGCGAGCGGGTCCTCAACCTTCCGAAGGACGCGCGATGAAGATCGACATGGGCATGATCGGTGCGACGGGAGCCGAATGCGGCCCGATCGCGTCTGCCGCGGAGCGCCAGGGATTCGATGCCGTCTGGGCCAGCGAAAGCGTGACCGATTCGTTCCTGCAGTCTCAGGCGGCCCTTCTGCAGACCTCTCGGCTCACCGTGGGGACGGCGATCGCCGTCGCGTTCGCCCGCAACCCGATGTCGACGGCATACGCCGCCTGGGATCTTGCCGCGACATCGAAGGGGCGGTTCATTCTGGGCCTCGGCAGCCAGATCAAGCCGCACATCGAGCGTCGGTTCTCGATGCCGTGGTCGGCGCCGATCGCGCGGATGCGCGATTACCTGCTCGCCCTCGAGGCGATCTTCACGTCGTGGCGCGACGGATCGAAGCTGGACTATCGGGGCGACGTCTACCAGCACACACTCATGACGCCGGTCTTCACACCACCGCACCACGAGTACCGCATTCCGCTCATGGTCGCGGCGGTCGGCGAGCGCATGACCGCCCTCGGCGCCGAGCTCTGCGACGGACTGCTGCTGCACGGCATGACCACGACCGCCTATCTCGATGGCGTGACCCTGCCCGCCGTCGAACGCGGGCTCACCGCGTCGGGGCGCACGCGCGAGTCGCTCGAGCTGTATGTGCCGCTCTTCCTCGTGATGGGCGACACCGAGGAGCAGATCGCCGAAACCGCGCGCAAGACTCGTGAGCAGATCGCTTTCTACGCCTCGACGCCGGCCTATTCGGCGGTGCTCGAGAGCGTCGGCTACGACGCTCTGCAACCCGAGCTTCAGCGCCTGTCCCGCGAAGGCCGCTGGGCCGAGATGGCCGACCTCATCGATGCGCCCCTCTTCGACGCGATCGCACTGACGGGAACGCCGGACGAGATGCCCGATCTCTGCCGTGCGCGCTTCGGCGGACGCGTGGACCGGATCTCGTCCTACTACGGCTGGCCTGTCGACGATCCCGATCGCCTGCGCGAAATCCTCGCGCGCTTCCACGACGCCCCCTCGGAAGGGACACGATGACAAGACTCACCGCCGCAGACCTGGTCGCCCGCGCTGAGATCGCGGACACCCTGCACGCATACAGCCGCGGTGTCGATCGCCGCGACATCGACCTGCTCGCCGACCTCTTCACGGCCGATGCCACGTTCGACTACGGGCACGGCAACGTGACGACAGGCCGCGAGGCGCTCCGAGCGCTCTTCGTCACGGCGACGGGCAAGTACATCGCGACGAGCCACCACGTGTCGACGATCGCCTACCTGCGTCTTGATGAGCACAGCGCCTCGACGATCAGCTACGTCTACGCGTTCCACGACACGGGCGACGTGCACTTCCACATCTGGGGATGCTACGAAGACGAGCTCGTCGACGACGGGGAGCGCTGGCGGATCGCTGCCCGCAAGGTGCGCACGGCCGGTGCCAGCACGGCCGACTCCGACGTCCTGCCGGAACGATTCGAGCGCTACCTGCGCGCTGCGGTCGACTGAGCACACCTCACAGCGGCAGCTCGTAGACATCGAATGCGTGCTGCGTGTCGCAGTACTCGCGCACCTCGTCGATGAGCCCGTCGCCGCGCACCGACAGCACGAACGCGTACCGGTTCTGGTAGCGACGCCCGTTGTCGAGGCGCACGCCCTCGCCGATCGCCTCGACGCACACGAGCCCCGTGCCGGCATCATCTTCGATGAGTCGGTGCGCACGCACCCGCAAGCCGTCGACGTACGCCGCCTGCAGCTGCGAGATTCGCTCGCCGCGCTGCGAGACGAGCACGCGACCGACGACGAGCATGTCGGGGTCACGGTCGACGTGGCCCTCGACGTCGGACCAGCGGCGGTCCGCGCCGCCGTCGGCCCACCACGTGGCATCGGGCGTGAACAGCGCGAAGAAGCCGTCCTGGTCTCCCGCCGAGATCGCATCGAGGAGGGCGAGCGCTGCGCGTCCGGGGGCGCCTCGCGGATCGAGCACGACCGCAGGGAGGTGCGCGGCCTCGGACCGCCGATCGAGGTGCCGACCGTCGAAGACGTCGGCTGCGTGCCGCGTGTCGAGATACTCCCGCACAGACAGCACGAGCCCGTCGCCGACCTCGATGACGAAGCAGTACCGATTGCGGTACGGGCGCTCCCCCCGGTAGAGGCCGTCGCCTGCGACCTCGAGCACGGCGAAGGGCCCGCGCGCGAACGAACGGCGCACGATCTGCCGCACGCCGCCGGGAAAGCGCTCGCGAACCCCTGCGAGGCCGTCGCACTTGACCTGCGCGTCCATCTCACCGTGCAGCGGCCAGCCGCGCGCGTCGCCCGGGTCGACGCCGAACACGCCGCTTGCCCGATCGAGTCCCGTGTCGACCCACCAGGTCGCGCCCGGGGCCATCCACGACCGCACGGCTTCGGCATCGTTCGCGTCGAGCGCGCTCATGAAGGCAAGAGCGACGTCGAGCGTGCGTGTCGGGGCGGATTCCATCGTCACTCCTTTGTTGAGCAATCGCTTGATTGACTATGAGAAAACCACAGGATTCCGCGGATTCGCAACCCTTTCGACCCTTCATACGCGTTGCGTAGATCAAGCACTTGCTCTACAGTCGGATCACCGCCGACGACGCCGAGAAGGACTGACGATGATGCCGATGAGCCGCCCTCCGAGAGGGGCCGACCAATGACCGCCGGTCGGCTCGCGGGCCGCGTCGCCTATGTGCTCGGCGGAGGCAGCGACGGTCCCGCTCGCCCCGGCGAGAAGATCGCGATCGGCAACGGCCGCGCGATCGCGATGCGCTTGAGCGCCGAAGGTGCGACCGTCGTCGTCGGCGACAAGGTGCTCGAACGCGCCGAGACGACCGTCGAGAATCTCACCGGCCAGGGCCTCGCCGTCGAAGTGGATGCCGCAGACCCGGAATCGTGCCGAGCCGCTGTACGCGCCGCCGCCGGCCTCACCGGGAGCCTCGACATCGTCGTGTGCAACGTCGGCGTGTCAGGGCGCGAGCCGCTCAAGGTTCAGTCGCTCGAGGACTGGGAGTTCGCCGATGACGTGAACGTCCGTTCGCACTGGATCACCGCTCAGGAAGCCCTCCCCACGATGCTCGACCAGCAGCGCGGGGCCTTCGTGTTCGTCGGGTCCACAGCCGGCATGCTGAGCAGCCGCCGCTCGCTGTCGTACGAGGCGACCAAGGCCGCGCAGCTCGCCGTCATGCGCCATGTCGCCGTCCGCTACGCCGACCGCGGCATCCGAGCCAATGCGGTCGTGCTCGGCAACATCGATTCCGCGCTCGTGAGACGCGAGTTCGGCGCCGACGCATCGAACGCTCGCGCCGCCGTCGTGCCGATGCGGCGCGAGGGCACGCCGGAAGAAGCGGCATCCGCGGTGAGCTTTCTCGCCAGCGACGACGCCGGATACATCACGGGCCAGAGCCTGATCGTCGACGGCGGCGTGAGCGCCGCGTGGCCGATCCCGCCGCGGTGATGTCAGACGTGAAGACAAAGGAGTCAGCGTGAACAGTCAAGTCGTCGTGAGCGGCGTCGGAATGCACCCGTTCGGGAAGTTCCTCGATCTCTCGATGAAAGACATGGCCCGCGTCGCCGTCGAGGCTGCCCTCGCCGACGCGCAGATCGGCGTGAAGGACGTGCAGGCGCTGTTCTTCTCGAACGCGCTGGCCGGTCTCATCACGGGCCAGGAGTGCATCCGCGGCGAGGTCACGGTGTACCCGCTCGGGCTCGCCGGCATCCCGATCCACAACGTCGAGAACGCGTGCGCGTCGGGCGGCAATGCGCTGCACCTCGCGTGGATGGCCGTCGCCTCGGGCATGTACGACACCGTGCTCGCGCTCGGCGTCGAGAAGGCGAACCACGAGGACAAGCAGCGCACGTTCAGCGCGTACGCCGCCGGTATGGACGTCGAGCAGGGATTCGCCACCGGCGAGGGTGCGGGTCAGGAACGCAGCCCGTTCGTCGACCGTCAAGCGAAACTCGCCTCCGCGCTGTTCGATGACCGAGGCGTCACGATGGAGGGACTCGCGCGGGTCACGTCTCGCTCACTCGAAGCAGCCCGACTCAATCCCTTCGCGCACCGCCGGTTCGGGGGGAGCCCCGAAGACGTCCTCAACGCGCGAGTCGTCGTCGAGCCCCTCACCGTGCTGATGAGTTCGCCCGTGAGCGACGGCGCCGCCGCCGTCGTCGTGACGAGTCGGCCCGACGTCGTGAAAGCCGCCCGCTCGGTGCCGATCCTCGCCTCACGGATGGCGACGCGGCCTCCGCGCGACGAGCCGGACGCGCCCAACGCCGTCGAGGCGTCGGCGATCGCCGCCTACGAGCAGGCCGGCCTCGGCCCCGACGACATCGACCTCGCCGAGGTGCACGACGCGTCGGTCGCCTACGAGCTGATGGCCTGGACCGACACCGGCCTGTGTGCGCCCGGTGACGAACAGCGGTGGGCGATGGAGGGCGTGACGGCGGCGGGTGGCGCGCTGCCCGTCAACCGCTCGGGCGGCCTGGTCGGCCGAGGCCACGCGCTCGGTGCGAGCGGCCTCGCGCAGGTGCACGACGTCGTCGCACAGCTGCGCGGCGAAGCGGGCGAGCTGCAGCTGGACAAGACCGACCGAGCCCTCGTGCAGATCGGGGGCGGCGTCGTCGACTGGCTCACGGCCGCCTCCAGCGTGCACATCCTCGGAAAGGCCTGACCGTGGCGGACGACCTCGTCATCGACGCCCACATGCACGTGTGGGACGCATCGTGGCTGCCCGAGGGCCTCCGACTGGCGTGGGCGCGGCAGGGCGCGGGGCGCCGGCTTCCCGAGCGCGACCCGCAGGACATCCTGCCCCACGTGGCCTCGGGGCAGAGCGACCCGGATGCCGAACTCACGATCCGCGCGTTCGACCGCGCCGGTGTCGCGGCCGGACTCGTCCCCGTGGTCGACTGGACGATCGTCGGCGCTCCGGCCGGCGAGCACCTTCCGACGGCGCAGCTCAACGCGCGCTACGAGCAGCTGTGCACCGAGCGCGAGGGGCGTCTGTTCTTCGCGGCGGGCATCGACCCGCGGCATCCCGATGCCCACACCCTCTTCGACGAGGTCGTGTCCCATCCACACTGCCGCGGAGTGAAGCTCTACCCCGCCGCCGGCTGGGACCTCACCGACCCGGCGTTCGACTGGGTCTTCCAGGCTCTTGTCGAGCGCGACCTTCCCGCTGTCATCCACTGCAGCCCGCTCGGCGGCGACCCGCTGCAGGTCATCCGCTCCCGGCCCGGCGCCGTTGCAGCCGTGCTCGCCAATCACCCGACACTGCGTGTCTCATTCGCTCACGCGGGCATCGAAGCGTGGTGGGCCGAAGCCCTGGACTGCGCGACGGGCTGGCAGCACGCGTACCTCGAGCTGTCGCTCTGGCAGCGTGTCGCCACCCGGGATTACCGCGAGTTCCGGCACCGTATCAAGCTGATGCGCGACCAGCTCGGCGCCCACCGCCTCGTGTTCGGGTCCGACATCATGCGCGGCACCAAGCACGATCCCGACGGTGCCGACCTCGAGAATTGGATCGCGCAAGTGCGCGATCTCGCGTCGCCCTACGAGGGTTCCGCCCCCGTCTTGTCCGAGGAGGAACTGGGTTTCTTTCTCGCCGACAACGCCATCCGCCTGTTCGACCTCAAGGAATTCGCATGAGTGCCACTCTCGGTGAGCTCTTCGCCCACGCTGGTCACCGCTTCACCCACAACGTCGCGATCGAATCGTGCGGACAGCAGAGGACGTTCGGCGAAGTGATCGAGCGCGGCTGGCGGCTCGCGCACGCGCTCCGGGACCGTGGCATCACCGCCGGCTCCCCCGTCGCCGCGCTGCTGGGCAACCGCGTCGAGTCGCTCGAGGTGTACGTGGGCCTGGCACTCGGCGGCTACACGACGGTGCACGTCAACGATCGGCTCACGTCGGCCGAGGTCGACTACGTCCTCTCGGATTCCGGAGCCGTCGCACTCATCCACACCGACACAGCGTCCGAGACCGCCGCGGGTGTGAGCTGCCACGCGCAGCTGCGTGCGTGGCTGGCCACCGGCGATGTCCCCCCGGAGGGCGCCGAGTCGTTCGATGAAGCTCTCGCAGCGGCATCCGCCGACCCCCTGCCGATCACTGCGGAGCCCGAGGACACGGCGCTCATCGGATACACCAGTGGCACGACCGGGTTCCCCAAGGGCGTGCTCGTGAGCCACCGCGCCGTCGTGAACTGCATCAAGCTCGTGCCGTTCGCCTACCGCCTCCCCCTGCGGGGTCACGCGGCCTTCGCGGGCGGGTGGTCGTTCGTCTCGGGGCTGTGGGGCGTCATCTTCCCGCACTTCTACACCGGAGGCACGGTCTCGTTCGTCCCCGGCGTGACGCCGGACGAGCTCGGGCGGCACATCGTCGAGCGCGGATCGACGTTCGCGCTGGGCCTCACTCCCCTGATCCCGGGGCTGCTCGAGGCGATCCACCTGCACCCGCGCGTCCTCGACACGCTGCAGACCGTCCTGCACTCGGGAGGACCGCTTCCTCCCGAGTTCGCCCAGAAGCTCGTCGGCGTCATCGGCGATCGCCTCGTCGAGACCTACGGCATGACCGAGGTGATCGGGCCCATCACGATCACCAACCGCAGCGATTACCGAACGGGCGGCCCCGAGCGCATCTTCGAGTCCGTCGGGCGCCCCCTGCCGACATCGTCGATGCGGGTCGTCGATGCCGACCGCAACACGCTCGGACCTGGTGAGATCGGCGAACTCGTGATCTCGGCCGACACGATGTTCTCGGGATACCACAACGCCCCGGAGAAGACAGCGGCCGTCCTGAGCGATGGCGAGTACTTCACGGGCGACCTCGGCTACCGCGACGAGGACGATTACTACTACCTCACGGGCCGCGGGCAGGACCTCATCCTGAGCGGCGGCGCGAACGTCTACGCCGCCGAGGTCGAGCGGGTGCTGCTGCTCATGGACGACATCCTCGACGCCGCCGTCTTCGGCCTGCCCGACGAGAAATGGGGCGAAGCGGTCTCGTGCGCGCTCGTGCTCGCGGATGGGTCGACCGTGACGGAGGACGACATTCGCGCGTTCGCGCGCGGACAGCTCGCCGGCTACAAGAAGCCGGTGCACGTCTTCATCGTCGACCAACTGCCGCGCAACGCCGGCATGAAGGTGATGAAGCACGTTTTGAAGGAACAGCTCGCAGAGCGAATCGAACAGACGAAGGTGGACGCATGAAACTCGGCATCAGCGAGATCTTCACCGGCACGGGGACCCGTTCGGGATCCTGGGCCACCGACGCCGCCCAGCTGATCGAAGAGATCGGCTACAACTCCGTGTGGCTGCCCGAGCACGTCGTGTTCTTCCCCGAATACACGTCGCAGTATCCGTATGAATCCGGCGGTGCCGAAGAAGTGCACCGGATGCTGGGAGTCATCGACCCGCTCGTGCTGGCCTCGAGCATCGCTGCTGCCACGAAGACCCTTCGCATCGGCACGTATGTCTTCGTCGTGCCGCAGCGTAACCCCATCATCACCGCGCGACAGGTGGCCAGTGTCGATCAGCTGAGCGACGGCCGCTTCGAGTTCGGCGTCGGCGTGGGGTGGTCCGAAGAGGAGTACTCCGCCCTCGACGTGCCGTTCGGCCGCAGAGGGGCCCGTATGGACGAGTACCTCGCCGCGATGCGGGCGCTCTGGTCGCCGGAGGAGCTCACGAGCTTCTCGGGCGAGTTCGTGGACTTCCCTCCCCTGTACTGCTTCCCCAAGCCCGCGCAGCCGCGCCTGCCCATCATCGTGGGCGGCAACAGCGACGCGTCCCTGCGGCGCATCGTCGAGTTCGGTGACGGGTGGGCAGGCTACAGCCGAACACCCGAGGACATCGAGGTCTTCATCGAGCGTCTGTCGACGCTCATGGATGCCGCGGGCAGGAACATGTCGGAGCTGTCGCTCAAGGTCGGCAGGCGCAGCAAGGGAAAGACCGAGCAGGACTGGGAGAACGACCGCGCCTACATCGACCAGGTGATGCGGCTCGGCATCGACGAGGTCGTCGTCTCACCCCGGATCGGCGACGAGAACTACGAGCGCGACATGAGGCGATTCGCCGAGATCGTCGGCCTCTGACCATCATGGCCATCGTCTCGAGCGTGGAGCGACTCCTCGCGGAAGACGCGATCCGCCGCGCCCTGGTGGAGTACTGCCGCGGTGTCGACCGCGGCGACGCCGCGCGAGCGGTGCGCTCGTACCACCCGGACGGCGTGGACCACCACGGCACGTGGGACGGCGTCGCCGCGGCGGATCTCCCGGGCGCGCTTGCGCGTCTGGTCGCGCGCACGCGCTCGACGGTGCATCTGCTCGGACCGTCGACGTTCGACTGGCGCGCCCCTGACGAGGTCGCCGTCGAGTCCGACGTACTCGCGCTGCACGAGATCGTCGGCGACGACGGTCGACGGGTCGAGCACCTGCACGGGCGCTACCTCGACGTCTTCACGCTGCGAGATGGCGAGTGGCGGATCAGCGAGCGGACATTCGTGCACGACATCGACTTCCTCGACGATCGCGGCCTCGACGCCTATCCGCGAGGCATCTTCGCGAACGGCGAGCGCGGCGACCAGGACCCCGCCGCAACGCACCGCGCCCGCTGACCTCACGGGCAGCGGGCGCGGTGGGCGGGCGTCAGGCGTCTGCGGAAGCCTCGGTGCTCAGCATCCCGACGAGCAGCTCGAACTCCTGCTGGAACGTCTCCATGACCTGCGCATTCGAGACGTCGTTGAGCGCGTCCCAGTTGTCGCGGAGCTCCTCAGGGCTCAGCGATCGGGAGAAGTACCCGGGCGTCTGGGCGATCACGACGCGCGCGACCCTTCCGCCACCGACGTTGTAGGCCTCACCCGTCGTCGTGCACTCGTCCGCGCTCAGCCACACCACGACGGGCGCGACGAGGCTCGGGTCGAGCCGGTCGGCGAACTCGCCGAGCAGGTTCTCGGTCATGCGGGTGCGCGCGCCCGGTTCGATCGCGTTGACCTGGATGCCATGGCGAGCGCCTTCGATCGCGAGCGTCTTCGTGACGCCCCAGATCGCCGCCTTGGCCGCACCGTAGTTGGCCTGGCCGAAGTTGCCGAAGAGACCCGCCGCCGACGTCGTGTTGACGATGCGACCATGCCCCTGCGCGACCATGACGGGCCACGCCGCCTTGCTCATCCAGGCGGTTCCGCCCAGGTGCACGGCCAGGACGGGGTTCCACTCGTCCTCGGTCATCTTCGCGAACGACTTGTCGCGCAGGATGCCGGCGTTGTTGATGAGGATGTCGAGGCGACCGTACGTCGATGTCGCGAGCTCGACGATCTTCGTCGCGCCCTCGAGTGTGCTGACGTCGTTCGTGTCGGCGATCGCGGCGCCCCCCGCGGCGACGATCTCGTCGACGACCTCCTGTGCCGGTGACGTCCCGGCGCTGCCGTCGAGCGCCCCGCCGCGGTCGTTCACGACGACCGTCGCGCCCCGCGAGGCGAGGGCCAGTGCGTGCTCGCGGCCGAGACCGCGGGCTGCTCCCGTGACGATCGCCACGCGGCCGTCCAGACTGATGTCGGTCATTGATTCACATTCCTTGTCTCTGAGCCGCATGCGGCCGGATCAACCGAACAGGGCCGCCATCACCTCGGAGCTGCCGCGCACCTCGTCGGGTGTTCCGTGCGAGACGATCCGGCCGCGCTGCATGACGTAGACCTCGTCGCTCACCTCGAGGGCGAGCTCTGCGTTCTGCTCCACGAGCAGGATCGTCGAGCCGCTGCGGTGCAGCGTCTCGATGGTCTGGAAGAGGATGTCGACGATCGAGGGGGCGAGCCCCATCGACGGCTCGTCGAGCAGCAGCACCTGCGGCATCGTCATGAGAGCGCGACCGAACGCGAGCATCTGCTGCTCGCCACCGCTCAGTGAGGCGGCGAACTGGTTGCGACGCTCGGCCAGGCGAGGAAAGAGCTCGAAGACGCGGTCCAACTCGTCCTTGCGCTCGGCGCGTGTGCCGCGGCCGCTGAACGAGGACAGCTCGAGGTTCTCGAGCACCGTCAGCGGCGGGGCGACGCGGCGTCCCTCAGCGACCAGCGCGACACCCGAGCGGACGACGCGATGGCACGGCCACCCTGTGATGTTCTTGCCCCCGACGGTCACGGTGCCGCTGGACTGCTTGTGCAGCCCAGCGATCGTGTTGAGCGTCGTCGTCTTGCCTGCGCCGTTCGAGCCGATCAGAGCGACGAGCGTGCCCTGAGCGACCTCGATGTCGACCTCACGAACCGCCGGAATCGCGCCGTACCCGGCGGAGAGTCGCGATACGCGCAGCATCGGATCGTTTGCCAAAGTAGGCCTCCTTCACGTCGTCCTGTTCGAGACACCAGGTCGGTGCCCCCTCGGCGAGCAGCACGCCGGAGTTCATGACCGAGACGGACTCGCAGAACTCCTCGACCAGGCGCATGTTGTGCTCGATCAGGATGAGGGTGTGGCCGAGCTCCTTCAGCCGGACCAGCAATTGGCCCACCTGTTCGGACTCGGCGTCGTTCATTCCGGCCGTCGGTTCGTCCAGCAGCAGGATCCGCGGACTGGTCGCGAGGGCGCGGGCGATCTCAACGCGGCGCTGGTCGCCGTAGGAGAGCGTCTCAGCCAGCGTCGAGTGCGGGGCTGTGCACCCCACCATGTCGAGCAGCTCGGCGGCGCGCTCGCGCACCGCCTTGCGCTCGCGACGCTCGGCGGGGCTCATCAGGATCGCTCCAGCGATCGTCGAGGAGCGCTGCATGTAGGCACCCGCGATGACCGTCTCGATGACACTCAGCCCGGGGAACAGCCGGATGTTCTGGTAGGTGCGCGCGACACCGAGTCGCGCGATGTTGAACGGCTGCATGTGGGTGACGTCGTCACCGAAGACTTTCACGTGCCCTGCGTCGGCGCGCACGAAGCCGCTGATCATGTTGAGCACGGTCGTCTTGCCGGCGCCGTTGGGGCCGAGGATCCCGTGCACGCGCTGCTTGGGCACCTTGATCGTGACGTCGGCGACGGCCTTGAGTCCACCGAAGGTTTTGGTCAGGTCGACGATGTCGACGGCGAGCTCTTCGCCCGGCGCGAGCGGGTGCTGCGGATCGGTCATGACGTCGCCCCTGCCGTGATCTGCTCCTGCGAGTTCGACTGTGCGGACCCGGCGTCGGGCTTCTTGGCCCTACGACTTTCCCAACGCGCTCGCAGCAGTCGCATCCGTCGCATGTCGACCAGGCCGCGGGGCAGGTAGATGATGATGACGACGAGAAGAATGCCGGTCACGACCCGGTCGAAGTCGCCCATCGGTCCGCGCAGCAGCTCGGGGAGGATCGTGAAGACGATCGCGCCGACGATCGGGCCGAGCCAGTAGAACGCGCCGCCGAGGACGACAGCGGCAAGACTCACGAAGCCGAGGTGCGTATAGAAGGTGTCGGGGCCGATGTACTGCAGGAAGCTCGCCTGCAGAACCCCGGCCGCGCCGCCGAGGGCGCCCGAGATGACCATGCCGATGAACTGCACGCGGCGCGGTGAGATCCCGAGCGTCTCTGCGACGGCAGGATCTTCGCGCACGGCGTCTGCGGCGAGGCCGAACCGCGACGCGCCGAGGCGCCACATGACGAAGCCGGCGACGACGAGCACGCCGATGAGCCACAGCCAAGAGCCGAGCTCGCCCGGCACGCGGGTTCCCGTCGCACCGCCGGTCAGTTCGGGCACGTTCAGGATGATGACGCGACCGATCAGCACCATGGCGATCGTGGCCATCGCGAGGTAATGGCTGTCGAGTCTGATGAGAAGGAGCGCCGTGATCGCACCGACGACCGCGCCGACGAAGATGCACAGGACGAATGCCACGACGGCGGGAAGCCCCATCGAACCGACGAGATAGGCGAAGGTGAAAGCGGTGAAGGCGCCGAAGAACACCGGAGCGAGACTCAGGACACCGGTCCAGAGCGACGCATAGATGGCGAGGGCGAAGAGGGCGCTGACCCCCGCGAACTGCAGGGTGGTCAACCAGGCTGTAATACTCACAAGTCGGGCTCCCAGTCAGGCTCGGACGAATTGACGTTCGCGGAAGATGCCCCGGGGCCACGCGACGAGCACCAGCAGCAGGATTCCGAAGGTGATGGCGTCGCGGAATCCGGACGAAATGTACTGGGCGCTCATGACCTCGAGGACGCCGATCGCCAGGCCCGCGATCGCGGCGCCGCGGATGTCGCCCCACCCGCCGACGACGACGGCGGCGAAGCCCTTGAGCAGCAGCGCCTCACCGAGGCTGAACGAGACGTTGTTGTCGGAGAGTGCCGCGAGGACGCCCGCAAGACCGGCGATCGCGCCGGCGAGGAAGGCCACCGCGATGAGCGTGTTGCGCGAGTTGACGCCCACGATCGTCGCCGAGGGGGTGTCGGCGGAGACCGCGCGGACGGCGGCGCCGAAGCGCGTGCGCGTCAGAAGCATGTGGACGCCGGTCACGACGACGATGAGTGCGATGACGCTGTACAGCTGAGCCGGGAGGATCACGAAGCCGCCGATGCGGAACGCCTCGGTCTGCACCGACCCGGCGGGGTAGCTCGTGGCCGACGGACCCGCGAACGCCTCGGCGGCAGCGAGGAGAACGATCCATATGCCGATACTCGCGATGATGGGGGCGAACGTGCCCGCTTTGCGCTTGCGCAGCGGCTCGAAGGCCAGAACATCGGATGCCACGCCGAGAATACCGGCGAAGAGGACGCCCGCGAGCAGCGCGACCCAGAAGTTCACGCCGACTTCGGCGACGAGCCAGTACGAAGAAAGGGCGCCCCACGTCGCGAACGTTCCGTGAGCGACATTCAGGATGCCCATGCGTGCCAGGATCAGAGAGAAGCCGATGGCGAAGAGGGCGTAGATCGACCCGAGCGCCAGGCCATTCATCAGCTGCTGAATCAGGAGTTGCACGAAGGCCCTCTTTCGTGTGCGCCGTTTCGGATCATGTTCTGAATCAAGCGCTCGCTTGACTTCGATGTCAACGAGCCCAGTGTATGCCACCGCGCCCCGGGCATGTCAAGCATTGGGATGTACTTCATCAAGCGCTTGCTCGACAGGGGCGAGACGGACCATTAGCCTCCTCGGTAGGGGGTATCCGTGGATCTGCAGCTGAACGATTCGATCGCGCTCGTGACGGGCGCGAGCGCGGGCATCGGCCGCGCGACAGCGACCCTTCTCGCGGCGGAGGGCGCCCACCTCGCCCTCTGCGCTCGGCGCGGCGATGCCCTGCGTGAGCTCGCAGATGAGATCGAGCGATCCGGGGGCCACCGGCCCCTCATCGTCGAGGCGGATCTCATCGAACCGGGTTCTGCCACCGCGGTCGCGACCACCACGCGCCAGCACTTCGGCCGACTCGACGTGCTCGTGAACGTTGCAGGCGCGGCCGAACAGCCCGGCACCGTGCTCACCGAGGAGATCTGGCAGCGTCAGTTCGAACTGAACTTCCACTCGAAGCGGCGCCTCACCGAAGCCGTCCTCCCGATGCTGCGCACGAGCGGGCGCGGCCGCGTCGTCAACTTCGTGGGTCTGCTCGAACCCCTCGTGGTCTCCGCGGCGCAGGCAGCCGTCGCCGCGTGCATCCTCTGGTCCAAAGCCCTGTCGCGCGACGTGGCGGCCGACGGCGTCACCGTCAACTGCATCGCGCCCGGCCGCATCGACAGCGAGCAGGTGCGCCGCGCGATGCCCGACGGCGCTGCGAAGGAAGAGTTCATCGCCCGCCGCATCCCCGCCGGTCGCTTCGGGACGCCCGACGAAGCCGCGGCGCTCGTCGCGTTCCTCGCGTCCGGCCCTGCTTCGTACATCACGGGCGACATGTTCAGCGTCGATGGCGGGATGCACTGGTCGGCCTGACACGCACGGACCACCGGTCCCGCGAGGCTCGGCAACGAGATCAGGGTGATGCCGAGCCTCACGGGGTCACACGGCTCTACCCGTCCCACCTCTTGATGAGCGCCGCGAGCGCCTGCCCGCCGCCGATGCACATCGTGACGACGGCGTACTCGAGGTCGCGTCGCTGCAGATCCAGCGCGGCCCGCACCGTGAGGATCGCACCCGTCGCACCGACCGGGTGTCCGAGCGCGATCGCGCCGCCGTACGGGTTGACTTTCGCCGCATCCAGACCTGCGTCACGGGTCACCGCGATGGCCTGCGACGCGAACGCCTCGTTGAGCTCGATGACGTCGACGTCGGCGGGCGTCAGCCCGGTCTGCTCCCACAGGCGCGCAAGCGCGAAGACGGGCGCATAGCCCATCAGCTCGGGCTCGTTGCCGGCCGTGGCGACGGCCTCGATGGTCGCGAGCCCCGACAAGCCGCGCTCACGGACGTCCGACGCGCGCATGAGCACGGTCGCCGCCGCGCCGTCGTTGATGCCCGACGCGTTGCCGGCCGTGACCGACCCGCCCTCGCGGAACGCCGGGCGCAGCCCCGCGAGCACCTCGAGGGTCGTGTCGGGGCGGGGGTGCTCGTCGGTTGACACCTCGACGGGCCGCCGGCCCCCCGAGGACACGGCGACGATCTCTTCGGCGAACACCGCGCGCGCGGCATATGCCCGGCGCTGCGATTCGAGCGCGAACTCGTCCTGTTCGACGCGCGAGACGCCGTACTTGTCGGCGACGTTCTCGGCCGTGACACCCATGTGCTCCTTGCTGAACGGATCGGTCAGGATCGCCAGCGTGCCATCGAGCAGCTTGCGATCGCCGAGCCGGCCGTTGCCGCGGGCGGTGAAGTCGAGGAACGGGGTCCGCGACATCGCCTCGTTGCCGCCGGCGACGACGACGTCGACCCCGCCCCACAGCAGCGCCTGTGCGCCCGACCAGATCGCCTGCAGGCCCGACCCGCACAGCCGGTTGACGTTGAAAGCGGGCACGCGCGGCGAGAGCCCCGCCGCGAGCGCCACGCGGCGCGCGTTGTAGGCATCCGGACCGACCTGCGAGATGTTGCCCATGACGACTTCGCCGACGTCGGACCCGTCGACGCCCGATCGAGCCAGCGCCTCGGTGACGGCGGCCGCCCCGAGCTCGTACGCGTCGACATCCTTCAGCGAGCCGCCGAACGACCCGATGGGCGTGCGCGCGCCGCCGACGATGACGATCTTCTCGCGCGTCACCCCGCGGACTCCTCTGCACGCTCGGCGGCGGCCACCATCGCCTCATCCGGAACGTAGCCCTCGATGTGGCGCTCGTCGGGTCCGTTGTACTCGGACAGCGGGCGGATGAGCGCATTCGAGGCGAGCTGCTCGAGGATGTGCGCGGTCCACCCGGTGACCCGCGCCGCGACGAACAGCGGCGTGAAGGTCAGCGTGTCGAAGCCCATCAGGTTGTAGGCCGGCCCCGACGGGTAGTCGAGGTTCGGGTAGATGCCCTTGCGTGCGACGAACTCGGACTCGAGGGCGTCGTACAGCGCCGCGACATCGGGACGGTCGTAGTGCTCGACGAGCGTGTCGAGGGCGGCCTTCATCGTCGGCACACGCGAGTCGCCGCGTTTGTAGACGCGGTGGCCGAAGCCCATGATCTTGCGCTTCTCCGCCAGCGCCGTCTCGAGCCACTCCTCGACGTTCCCGGCATCGCCGATCTCGTCGAAGATGTGCAGCACCGCCTCGTTGGCCCCGCCGTGCAGCGGACCCTTGAGCGCACCGATCGCGCCGACGACGGCCGAATACAGGTCGGACAGCGTCGAAGCGATGACGCGGCCCGTGAACGTCGAGGCGTTGAACGAGTGCTCGGCGTACAGGATCATCGAGCGGTTGAAGGCGTCGATGACGACATCGTCGACGTCTTCGCCGAACGTCATCCAGAGGAAGTTCGCGGCGTAGTCCAGGTCATCGCGCGGCGGCACGGGCTCCTGCCCGCGACGGCGACGCTGACCGTACGCGACGATCGCCGGAAGAGACGCGAACAGCCGGATGCTGCGCGCGAGGTTCTCGTCGGGATTGCCCGAGGCATCGAGCACCGAGCCCGAGCCGGCGAGGTCGCGCGCGCCGATGAGGCTGACCGCGGTACGCACCTCGTCCATGGGGTGAGCATCCAGCGGCACACGGTCGATGACGGCGCGCACGTCGGGGTGCAGGGCGCGGTGCTCGCGCTCGACGGCCCGCAGGTCAGCGAGCTGGGCATCGGTCGGCAGCTCGCCGTGCCACAGGAGGTAGGAGACCGCCTCGAACGACTGGGTCGCCGCGAGCTCCTGCACGGGGTACCCGCGGTACAGCAGCGAGTTGGTCTCGGGGTTCACCTTCGACACGGCCGTGTAGTCCACGACGACGCCGGCGAGGCCCTTCTTGATGTCGGTCATGTCAGTCCTTTTCGATCTGGAAGTTGAAGACGCTCGTGTCGAAGTGGTTGTACTGCTCGTAGTCGATCAGCTCGTACAGGTCGGCGCGGTGCTGCATCTCGCCGAGCTTCGACGTGAGGTGCCCCTCATCGGTGAGCGTATCGAGAGCGCGTGACGCCGCACCCATCGCGATACGCAGCAGTGACACCGGCCAGATCACGATGTTGACTCCGACATCGCGCAGCTGGTCGACCGAGAAGAGGTCGGACTTTCCGAACTCCGTCATGTTGGCGAGGATGGGCACGTCGACCGCGGCACGGACCGCCGCGAACTCCTCGAGCGAGCGCATCGCCTCGGGGAAGATCGCGTCGGCTCCCGCGTCGACGAGCGCCTTCGCGCGGTCGACGGCGGCCTGCACCCCGTCGACCGCTGCGATGTCGGTGCGCGCCATGATGAGGAAGTTCGGGTCGCGTCGCGCGTCGGCGGCGGCCCGGATGCGCTTGATCGCCGTGTCCTGATCGACGACCGACTTGCCGTCGAGGTGACCGCAGCGCTTGGGGTTGATCTGGTCCTCGATGTGGGCGCCGGCGATGCCGGCGTCCTCGAGCGTCTGGATCGTGCGGGCGACGTTCATCGGCTCGCCGAAGCCGGTGTCGGCGTCGATGATGGCCGGGAGGTCGGTCATGCGCGCGATCTGCTGACCGCGCGCGGCGACCTCGGTCAGCGTCGTCAGCCCGATGTCGGGCAGGCCGAGGTCAGCCGAGAGCACGGCACCCGAGATGTAGACGCCCTCGAAGCCCTTGCGCTCGATGAGTCGCGCGCTGAGCGGGTTGAACGACCCGGGAAAGCGCAGCAGCTCCCCCGTCGCGAGCCGCTCGCGGAACGCCCGGCGCTTCTCGGCGGGCGAGACGGTGGAGTACAGCATCAGAAGAGGCCCTTGGGGGCGGGAGCCGATGCCAGCACGCCGGGCTTGGCGACGATCGTGAGCTGGCGCACCTCTTCGGGCGTGAGCTCGGGCAGACGCTCAGCCAGCGCCAGGAAGCGCTCGATCTCGGCCTCTTCGAGCACGGGCTCGGCCAGGATCCGGAACTTGCGGACGTAATCGGCGCGGGCGAACGGGCGCGCGCCGAGGGGGTGCGCGTCGGCGACGGCGATTTCGTCCTCGATCACGGTCCCGTCGGTCAACGTGATGACGACGCGGCCGCCGAAGGCCTTCTCGTTGGGGTCCTCCGAGTGGTAGCGACGCGTCCACTCGGCATCCTCGGCCGTCGTGATCTTGTGCCACAGCGCCACGGTGTCCTCGCGGCCCGCGCGCTCGGGAGCGTACGAGTCGACGTGGTGCCATCCGCCGTCCTGAAGGGCGACGGCGAAGATGTACGGGATGGAGTGGTCGAGCGTCTCGCGCGACGCGGTCGGGTCGTACTTCTGCGGGTCGTTGGCGCCCGAGCCGATGACGTAGTGCGTGTGGTGCGACGTGTGCAGCACGATGGACTCGACGTTGGCGGGGTCGGTCGCCTCGGGGTGCTCGCCGTTCAGCTTGCGCGCGAGGTCGATCCACGCCTGCGCCTGGTACTCGGCCGAGTGCTCCTTCGTGTACGAATCGAGGATGCCGCGCTTGGACTCGCCCGGAGCCGGGAGCGGCACGTCGTACGACGCGTCGGGTCCGTCGAGCATCCAGGCGACGACGCCGTCTTCGCCTTCGTAGATCGGCGACGGCGAGGTCTCGCCGCGCATCGCGCGGTCGACGGCCTCGATCGCGAGCTTGCCGGCGAACGCGGGGGCGTGCGCCTTCCACGTCGAGATCTCGCCCTTGCGGGACTGGCGGGTCGCCGTCGTCGTGTGCAGCGCCTGGCCGACGGCCTGATAGATGGTCTCGACGTCGAGGTCGAGCAGGGTGCCGATGCCGGCGGCGGCCGACGGGCCGAGGTGGGCGACGTGGTCGATCTTGTGCTTGTGCAGGCAGATGGCGCGCACGAGGTCGATCTGCACCTCGTAGCCGGTCGCGAGGGCGCGCACGAGCGCGGCGCCGTCGGAGCCGACGTGCTGGGCGACGGCGACGATCGGCGGGATGTTGTCGCCGGGGTGCGAGTAGTCGGCCGCGAGGAAGGTGTCGTGGTAGTCGAGCTCACGCACGGCGACGCCGTTGGCCCACGCCGCCCACTCGGGCGACGTGCGACGGTCCAGCGAGCACCCGAAGACGGTCGCGCCGTCACCCGAGACCGAGACGGCGTGGTCCAGCGCCTGCTGGCGGGCCGCGCTCACGGGGCGACGGGTGAGCGATGCAGCGGCGACCGCGGCGTTGTCGATGACACGGTTGATGATCATGTCGACGACGTCGTCGTCGACGGCGACGGGGTCGGCCGCGACCTCGGCGATGTGCCAAGCCAGCTGGTCCTCGCGCGCGAGGTTCTCATCGCTGCGGTGGACGCGGAGGTGGTGGGTGACGGTCATGATGTGCCTTTCAGGAACGCGATGCTCAGCCCGATTCGGCGACCGAGATGACGGGTATCCCCGCGGTCGTCGTGCCGATCGAAGCATCGAGGATGGTCGCGAGCGCATTGTGCAGGTGCACGTGCGTCGCATGCGCAGCGAGTTCGGCGTCGCCCGTGGCGATCGCCGATGCGATCAGGCGGTGCTCGTCGACGGATGCCGCGAGCCTCGCCGGGTTGTCCCGCGCGAGCCGTCGGACGCGCACGAGGTGCGTGCGAATCGTCCGGAGCGCGGAGGTCAGGTAGTCGTTGGCGACCGAGGCGTCCAGCGCCTCGTCGAAGCGCCGGATGAGCGCGTAATAGGCCTCGCGGCCGTCTTCGGCGCGCAGGCTGGCGTGCGAGAATTCGTCGGCGAGGGCGGCGAAGGTGGCGGAATCTCCGCGCCGGGCGGCCAGGCGCGCGGCGGTCTCTTCGAGCGCGCGCCGCACCTCGAACAGCTCGAGGATGTCGTCGGCGTCGACGTCGGTGACGACCGTGACGCGGGGCGACTGCTGCGCGACGAGCCCGTCTGCCACGAGGCGCCCGAGCGCTTCACGCAGCGGCGTGCGGCTGACGCCGAGGCGGGCGGCCTGTTCGACTTCACCGAGGACGGTTCCCGGGGCGAGGACACCCGACTGGATCTCGTCGAGAAGAGTGGCGTACGCGCGGTCACTGGCTCGCATCGGCGCCCCCTTTCCTCCCGCTAGCGTATACACAAACCGCTTCAGGAGCCAATAACGCCTCCCTTCGCGGCACCGAGCGTATACAAACTGCGTCTGGGGTGCCCGCGAGGTGCCGGCCGTCCGCCGCGGCCGGGTAGCCTTGCTCGGTGACCGACGCATCCCCCTACACCGTGGCCACCGACGGCGCCTGCAAAGGCAATCCCGGACCCGCCGGATGGGCGTGGGTCGGCGAAGACGGCGAGTGGGCCGCCGGGTCGCTGCCGGTCGGCACGAACAACATCGGCGAGCTGATGGGCCTGCTCAAGGCCATCGACGACCACCGCGACGTCGCCCACCTCATCGTGCAGGCCGACTCCCGCTACGCGATCGACACATACGAGAAGTGGATGGACGGGCACCGGCGCCGCGGCTGGAAGACCTCGAGCGGGGCACCGACGAAGAACATCGACCTGCTCGAGCAGCTCATCGTGGCGCGCGACGCCCGCCGCGCGGCGGGCCTGCCCGATGTCGTCCTCGAGCACGTGCGCGGCCATTCCGGGCACGTGCTCAACGCGTGGGCCGACGAGCGAGCCGTGCGGGCGTCGGAGCACGCCGCTAAGGGCATCGCGAGCGAATGGTCATCGCTCGGCGCACAGGAGCGCATCGATGTGTCGGTGGCTCCGAAGAACGGGCGCTGAGCCCCTATTCGAGGAGCGCGGCGAGTTCGTCGTCGAGCTGCTCGGCGGTCGCACCACCGGGCCACATGCGCACGATCCCGCCGGCAGAGTCGAGGACCGCCGTCACGGGCGGCTCGACGACGGCGTAGCGGTGGAAGAGCTGGCCGTCGCGGTCCATCACGACGGGCACGTCATCGGCGTTGTCGCGCAGGAACTCCTGCAGCGCTTCGTCGTCCTTGTCAGACGACACGAAGACGACGTGCACGTCATCGCCGTGCTCTTCGGCCGCCTCGGTGAGCAGCTCGGCCTGGCCGACGCACTGCGTGCACCAGCTCGCCATGAACTGCACGAGCGTGACTCGCCCCGTGAACAGGTCGGCAGAGTCGACCTCGGCGCCGTCGGCGAGCTCGGCGGTGAACGACGGCGCGGGCACAGCCTCGGCGACCGTCGCCTGCGATGATCCGGTGCCCTCGGGGAGCGCGTCGGCGCCGCCGAGCGTCGATGCGGCGGTGCAGCCGGTGAGTGCGAGCGCGAGTGTTGCACCGGCGGCGAGGACTGTCAATCGGCGCTTCATTGCGTGCCCTTCATGGCGGGTTCGGGGATGAGGATCGTGGGGATTCCCTCGGCGTCGGGGAGGTATGTGAAGGAGCCGTAGGACTTCTCGGCGACCACGACATCGTAGGTCGCATCGCCGGCGAGGTTTCCGGCGTCGAGGGAGAAGATGCAGATCGTGGGGATGCGCGGCGTCCCCTCGAAGTCGATGTCGCTCGCCTCCTTGGCAACCCCGGGCGTGAGCGTGGCTCGGAACGCCTCGTCGCCGGAGGCATCCGTCAGCACGACCTCGGCACCAGCGTGGATGTGCCGATACGCACCGGTGCCTGCGCAGTCATCGCCCACCGCCCGCAGCGAACCGTCGCCGACGGCGATCTGCAGGGGCCGATCAGGGGCACCATCCCCGGCGCCGCCGGAGCATGCCGCCAGCAGGGGAAGCACCATGAGGGCCCCCACGATCGTGGCCGTCGTTCGTCTCATCACCATCGTTCCTTCGTGCCTCCGTCATTCAGGGTGTCATCGGATCCACGCGGAGAGGCCGCACCCGTGGGGCACGGCCTCTCGCGTGTGAAGGTTTACTCGAAGAGCGAGAGCGTCATCACCGAGGTGTAGCTGCCCGTGGCGGCAGCGGTGGCTGCGACCTTGAGGGTCAGGTCGGCGGTGGCGTCCCAGGAGCCCTGGTCGTAGGTGCCTTCCTGGTCGGTGTTCATGTAGAGCAGTTCCTGGTCGACCAGGCCGGGGCCCTCGTCCAGGACGCCCTCGACGTCGCCACCGACGGAGACGGCACCGTCGGTGTCCTGAGCGGTCTGCGGCGACCAGCCGAGGAACTCCGCACCGATGCTGCTCGTGCCGGAGGTGAAGGCGCTGGCGGTGCCCATCACGTACCAGGGGGTGGTGGGAACGACAGAGCGCGTGTCGGTGACGGTCACGGTGGGCAGCACGCCCGTGAACTCGCGGACCATCGGGTCGCCGGAGTCCTGCTCGGTGAGCGAGGTCTCGTTCGCGGCAACGCTCATCGCGAGCACGCCCGAGGGGTAACGGTCGGTGACCTCGACGTTGATGTTCACCGAGCCGTTGTCAACGACCTCGTCAGCGGTGGCGACAGCAGCACCGGCCGAAGCCAGCAGCAGCGTGCCGAATGCCATCGCGCCCACACGGGTGGCAGTCATGTTCTTCATTGCGGGTTGTTTCCTCTTTTTTGAGCGGATTCCGACCCTCGGCTGAGGGGCGGCTTCTTCGGATAGAGATCTGTTGCTTGGGGCGGCGCAGGGCAGCCACGCGGGTGCCGCTCCGGGGTGGGAAGCCCCACCCCGGAGCGGCAGGAGGGCTATCAGCCCGCCGGGTAAGCGGCGTACGGAGCCGTGGCCGTCTTGACCACGACCTGACCGTCGAAGTCGAGGGTCGAGGTGACCGTCGCCTCTCCAGCCGGGACCGAAGCCAGTCGCGAGTTCACCGAGACCGAGACCGTCTTGCCCGGGGCGACGTTCGTGAACGTCTTGGAGCCGTAGGCAGTGGTGATCTCGATGTCCGCAGGCACCGTCGCGTTGTTCGTCGCCGACACCGACAGGTAGACCTTGCCCGCGAGGGTGCGAGCGGTCGTCTCTGCCGTCACGGCGTCACCGATGGTGAAGTCGAACGTCTTCGTCGCGGACGCGTTGCCCGCGATGTCCCGCGCGTTGTAACGGAGCGTGTACGCACCGTCCGCGAGGGCGACCGTGGCCGTGTGCGTCGCCGAGGTGGCGCCGCCCGCAGCCGAGGACGTGCTCTTGATGAGCGTGCTGCCCTGGTAGACGTTCGCGGTGATGGTGGCAACACCGGTGTCATCGGTCGACGCGAGCTCGATGGAGAGCTCGTCGTGCGGGCCGACGTACGACGGCGAGACGAGGTTCGTCTCGGGACGCTGCGTGTCGACGACGCACTCGATCGTCGACGTCGCCGCCGGGTTGTTCTCAGACGTCGCCGTGACCGAGACGCGGGCGCCGTTGGTGCCCTCGCCGTCGCGGTAGACGTAGACCGGCACGTCGACCGTCTCGCCTGCCGTTGCCGTCACGATGGCGCTCGGGGTGTGAGCGTTCCAGCCCTCACCCGCGACCGTCGTCGAGATGCGGTAGATGTCGCTGTTGGCAGCGGCATCCTCGACAGCGGCGCCCGTGTTGGTGAGCGGCACGACGCACTGTGCGATCTGACCCTGCTCGACGGCTTCCTTGCCCGCCGTGATGGCCGGCTGCGCGAGGCTCACGCCACGCTGCTGCGGACCGGCGTTGCCGATCGAGCGAACGGCCACGTCGTACTCGAGGAGGCCGGTCTCGTCGCGGCGCATCTCTTCGATGTAGAAGTGCAGTCCGTTGAGTTCGTCGACGTACTCGTACTCCGAGCCGGAGTTGACCCCGGCGTGGAAGAGGGCGTCGTTCAGCTGGCGCTGGTCACCGCGCGTGATCGGAACCGGCACACCGTCGCCACGGATGTAGTCGAGCGTGTCGATGTCCTGCGGGTTGGCGTCGATCGTCCAGAGGAACGGGTTGCGGTCGGCAACCTTCGTCTTGGCGATCATGACACCGGCGTCGGGCTGGTACGAGTCCGTGCCCATGCGGTCGATGACCTCGAGCGTGTAGTGGTTGAAGCCACCACCGTCGCAGTCCCACTGCGCGCGGCGCGTGCACGTGCCGGTGGACTTGTCGCCACCGTCGAGCGCGAGGTTGATGCCCGTGAGGCGGTTCTCCTGCATGACGGCGCGGCTGAGGATGTTCGCCGTGATCGAGCCCTTGGCGGCGATCTCGGTCGTCGAGGTCTGCAGCACGTTGTCTTCGCCGATGATGCCGAGGTTCAGACGGTTGCGCAGAGCAACGCCGGCGGGGGCGGAGCCACCCTGCACCGAGGGGATGTGCCAGCGCGTGTGCGTGCCACCGGGGCCGTTGAACGAACCGCGGGCCATGATGTCGAACGGACCGGAGGTGTCGCGCAGCGGTCCGCCGTCAGCGGCATCCGTGCCGTACGGGTTTCCGTAGTTGTCCGCGATCTCGAGGATGTGCGCGAACTCGTGCGCGAACGTTCCCATACCCGAGGACTCGGCCTGCGTCGAGTTGCCGGCGCGGGTCGCGGTCGGGAAGTTGGCGTTCGGCCAGTGGCTGATCGCTGCCTTCCACGACGTCCAAGGGATGTAGCGCGTCTTGGCCCAGTTGGCCATGTTGTTGCCGTTCTGATCCGGCGCGAAGCCGTTCTCGTCACGGGGCGGGCCGAACGCGTCCGGCACGTCTTCGGGCGTGGCGAACATCATCTGACCGAACTCTTCCCACGTCGAGGACTCGTCCTGGCCGGCCGTGATGTAGAAGACCTGGTCGAACTGCGTCAGCGGGTCGGCGACCTCGAGGTCAGCAGACCACAGACGGTTCGCGTCGGTGCGGATGACCTTGTTGCAGGTGTCGCCCTGCGGGCAGAACGCAGCGTTCGGGCGGTTGAAGCTGTCGTTCAGGCCGTACTCGTGGATCTTGCCCGGCATCTGGTAGGGGCCGAAGGCCTCCATCTGGACGCTGATGCGGCCGCCGGACTGCTCCATCCAGTAGTCGTTGAGCGTCTGACCGTTGTTCAGCTCGCTCGGCTTGTTGAGCAGGTCGAGGTAGAACTGCGGCACGTCCTCACGAGCGACCGGTTCGAAGCCCGCGGTCGGGTTCTTGAACGCGTCGGACTCAGGCTCCTGCGTCACGACGAACGGCTGGTCCGTGAAGTCGAGCAGAACGATGGCACCGTTGAAGGTCGTCAGGCTGCCTTCGGTGTCGTTCGCCCAGTCGGTGTTCGGAACGGGAACGTAGTCCTCCGTCGTCATGTCGTCCATGTTGACCCAATTCTGCGGGTCGACCGGCTCGAGCACCGACGGGTCGATGATCGGGTCGGCGGGCGCTGCAGTGGCTGCCTGGCCGGCGATGGCGCCGGTCATGACGACACTGAGGGCGGCCGTGGCGGCAAGCCCTGCGCGCCAGCTGCGCGAACGCATTCGGCGTGGTGATGTCAAGAGATCACTCCTCTGATTCTTGGTGCGTGCGCCTCCGCACCCGTGGGCAGCGTTACCCCCAGAAAGGCACACACGTGTGACTTGTAGCATGTCACGCACTCAGGGCCCCTGGGAATCGGGAAAAGTGGACTGTACTCTTCGGAAAGAGTGATGAGTGCCGCATCTACCGGCAAGTCCCGCGTCGTTTCGCGGTTATTATGCGTTAACAGCATCCGTTCGCGCGCAACCCCTCCGGAGCGCGATGTTACGGTTCCGCATACGTCCGAAACCGCGAGAAATCGCTGTGATAGGACTGATACGTCACACAGCGCGCGAGGCTGCTTCTGTGGTCTCGTCCTTCAGCGCTGAACCCTTGCAGACAGGAGAAGCATGGCAACCGCTACGACTACTGGTCGTCGCATCGTCATCGGCCTCGGTGGAGCGGCGGCATTTGCCCTCGTTCTCGCCGGATGCGCCGGTGGATCGACGCCCGATGGCACCGACGAGGGCAACACGGGCGGTGAGGCCATCACCATCGGTACGACCGAGCAGGTGACGGCCCTCGACCCCGCGAACGCCTACGACAACGGGTCCTTCACGGTCATGAACCAGATCTACCCGTTCCTCATGAACTCGGTCCCCGGCGACGCCGAGGTCAAGCCCGACATCGCAGAGTCGGCCGAGTTCACGGCGCCGAACGAGTACACGGTCACCCTCAAGGAGGGCCTGACCTTCGCCAACGGCAACGAGCTGACGTCGTCCGACGTCAAGTTCTCGTTCGACCGCCAGCTGGCGATCGCGTCCGAGACCGGCCCGTCCTACCTGCTCGGCGCGCTCGAGTCGGTTGAGGCCCCGGATGACCTGACGGTCGTCTTCACGCTCACGTCCGAGAACGACCAGACCTGGCCCCAGGTGCTTTCGAGCCCCGCCGGCCCGATCGTCGACGAAGAGGTCTTCCCGGCCGATGAGGCGCTTTCGGACGACGAGATCGTCGCGGCCCAGCCGTTCGCCGGTCAGTACGTCATCGAGAGCTACGACTTCAACAACCTGATCTCGTACAAGGCGAACGACAGCTACAACGGCCTCCTCGGTGCGCCGCTGACCTCTGAGGTCAACGTCAAGTACTACACCGACGCCTCGAACCTGAAGCTCGACGTCCAGGAAGGCAACATCGACGTCGCGAACCGTACGCTGTCGGCCACCGACATCGACGACCTCCGCGGCAACGACAACGTCAAGGTCGTCGACGGCCCGGGTGGAGAGATCCGCTACCTCGTCTTCAACTTCAACACGATGCCCTACGGCGCCACCACGCCCGAGGCTGACCCGGCGAAGGCTCTCGCCGTCCGTCAGGCCATCGCCAACGTGATCGACCGTGACGCCATCGCCGAGCAGGTCTACAAGGGCACCGTTGAGCCCCTGTACTCGTACCTGCCCGAGGGTGTCCCCGGCGCCACCGTGTCGCTGCGCGACGCGTACGGCGACGGCAACGGTGCGCCCGACGTCGACAAGGCCACGGCAGTCCTCGAGGCCGCTGGTGTCGCGACGCCCGTCGAGCTCAACATCCAGTACGTCGCTGAGCGTTACGGCCCCTCGTCGGGTGACGAGTACGCCGTCATCAAGGACAGCCTGGACTCGAGCGGTCTGTTCACGACGAACATCCAGTCCACCGAGTGGGTCACCTACTCGAAAGACCGCGTCGCGGACGCGTACCCGATCTACCAGCTCGGCTGGTTCCCGGACTACGCTGACCCTGACAACTACCTGACGCCGTTCTTCGCCACGGAGAACTTCCTCGCGAACCACTACTCGAACGCCGACGTCGACGCGCTGCTCAAGCAGCAGGGCTCGACGATCGACTTCGACGAGCGTCTTGCGCTCATCGAGGAGATCCAGGAAGTCGTCGCGGGCGAACTGTCCACGCTCCCCTACATCGCGTTCGCTCAGAACGCAGTGACGGGCACGGACGTGTCGGGCGTCGAGAACACTCTCGACCCGACGTTCAAGTTCCGCTACGGCGTTATCACCAAGGGCTGATCGCTCCGCGTTCAGTCTGAGAGGAGGTGGTCCGACCACGTCGGACCACCTCCTTATTTTCTTGCCAGCCCCATCCGACCCGAGGATCCGACCCCATGACCACGACGGCAACCCCGCAAGAGGCGCCGGCGTCTCCACGGAGCACACGCCAGAAGAAGACACGTTCCTCCGGTGGCAGCCTGTGGCGCTATATCCTGATCCGCTTCCTGCTGATCTTCCCCACGATCTTCATCCTCGTCACCCTGGTGTTCGTGCTCATGCGCACGACCGGTGACCCCATCACCGCCGCTCAGGGCGGACGTCTCCCCCCAGACAAACTCGCTGAACTGATCGCAGCTGCCGGCTATGACCGGCCGCTATGGCAGCAGTACTTCGAGTACCTCGGTCAGCTGCTGCGCTTCGACCTCGGAACGACGCTGACCACGAACCGCCCCGTGGCCGAGGTGCTGGTCACCTACGGTCCGGCGACGTTCGAGCTCGTCTTCTTCTCCGTCATCGTGGCGCTGATCGTGGGCGTCCCGCTCGGCGCCGTGGCCGCGTACTACCGCGACCGCGGTCAGGACGCCGTCTTGCGCGTGTCGGCGATCCTCTTCTACGCCACTCCCGTCTTCTTCTCGGGTCTCCTGCTCAAGCTCGTCTTCGCCGTGTGGCTGAAGTGGCTCCCGGTCGCCGGCCGGGCCTCCACGGGGGCGGAACTGCAGATGATGCGCTTGGATGACTCCTCGGGCTTCTACACGATCGACGCCTTCCGCACGGGCAATCCGGCCGTCATCGCCGACGTGCTCTCACACGCTGTCCTCCCGGCGATCGCGCTCGGCCTGCTCACGGCCGGCGTCTTCCTCCGCCTCGTGCGCACCAACATGATCGGCACGCTGTCCACCGATTACGTGGATGCCGCTCGCTCGCGCGGCGTGAGCGAGCTCCGCCTCGTGCGCAAGCATGCGTTCCGGCCGGCGCTCATCCCGATCATCACCGTCATCGGCATGCAGATCGCGCTCCTGCTGGGTGGCGCTGTCCTCACCGAGACGACGTTCGAGTGGAAGGGGCTCGGGTTCATGCTCGCCCAGTTCCTCCAATCACGCGACTTCGTCGCCGTGCAGGGCATCGTCGTGCTGCTCGCGGTGATCGTCGCGCTCACCAACTTCCTCGTCGACATCGTCGCGGCGATCATCGACCCGCGAGTGAGGTACTGACATGACGATGACCACCACCGTTCCCCTCCCGCCCCGTCAGAAGCAGTCGCTCCTGAGCCGCCTGCCGGTGGTGCACCAGCTGCGCCAGTCCGTCGGACTCCAGCGCGGCATGCTCATCGCGGGCCTCGTCATCACGTTCATCTTCATCCTGACGGCACTGCTGGCTCCGTACATCTCGCCGTTCAGCTTCAACCAGCGCCGCGGCGAAGACGGCGTCTTCGGTGCACAGCAGCCGCCGTCCGGCGAACACCTGCTCGGAACGACCGTCGGCGGTTACGACGTGCTGTCGCGCGTCATCTGGGGCGCCCAGACCGCACTCCTGGTGATCGTCGTCGCCGTAGCGCTGTCGATCTTCATCGGGGTGCTCCTCGGACTCGTCTCCGGGTATCTCGGCGGCTGGGTCGACCGCGTCCTGGTCGTCGTCTGCGACGCCATCTACGCGTTCCCCTCGCTCCTTCTCGCGATCGTCATGTCGATCGTGATCTCGGGCGGGCAGTCGAGCCTCATCGGCGGTGTGATGGCGGCGGCGATCTCGATCACGGTCGTCTTCATCCCGCAGTACTTCCGGGTCATCCGCGCAGAAACCGTCCGGATCAAAGCGGAGGCGTACGTCGAGTCGGCCAAGATGCTCGGCGCGTCGAACCGTCGCATCATGTTCCGTCACGTGCTGCGCAACGCAACCCGCACGCTGCCGCTGATCATCACGCTGAACTCGTCCGAGGCGATCCTGACCCTCGCGGGCCTCGGCTTCCTCGGGTTCGGCATCGAGCCGACGGCAGCCTCCGAGTGGGGTTACGACCTCAACAAGGCGATGTCCGACGTCACGAGCGGCATCTGGTGGACGGCCCTCTTCCCGGGTCTTGCCATCGTGCTCGTCGTCCTGGGCATCACCCTGGTCGGTGAGAGCCTCAACGACTTGGCCGACCCGCGTCTTCGCGGCCGTCGCCGCGTCGCGAAGGCCGCCGGCCTCGTCGCCGAGACCTCGGTCGTCCCCGGTGGCCCGCTCACGGCAGGCCCCGGCGGCCTCAAGGGTCTCGAAGACGGCGAATCGTTCGAAAACCACGGAATCGGAGAACGCTCGTGAGCAACAGCGTCGTCGACATCACCAACCTGGGCGTCTCGTTCGCCACGGACGCGGGCGCCGTCAAGGCCGTCAATGATGTCTCACTGACGGTCGCGCGCGGCGAGGTCGTCGCGATCGTCGGCGAGTCGGGCTCGGGCAAGTCGGTCACTGCCAAGACGATCCTGGGGCTGCTGCCCGAGACGGCGACGGCTCACGGAGCGGTCGTGCTCACGAGCAAAGACGGGTCCTCGCACACCGAGATCCTCGGCGCCAACAAACAGACCCTGCGCAGCGTCCGCGGCACCGATGTGGCGATGGTCTTCCAGGAGCCCTCGACCGCGCTCAACCCCGTCTACACGGTGGGGTGGCAGATCATCGAGGGACTCCGCGCACACACGCGGATGAGCTCGAAGGAAGCGCGCCGCCAGGCGATCGACATCCTGCGCCGCGTCGGCATCCCCGACCCGGAAACCCGCGTCGACTACTACCCGCACCAGTTCTCGGGCGGGCAGAAGCAGCGCGTCGTGATCGCGATGGCGCTCGTGCTCGATCCCGGACTCATCGTCGCCGACGAGCCCACGACGGCGCTCGATGTGACCGTGCAGGCTGAGATCCTCGACCTGCTGCGCCGCTGCCGCGACGAGTTCAACACGGGGATCGTGCTCATCACCCACAACATGGGTGTCGTCGCCGACCTCGCCGACCGCGTCGTGGTGATGTACCAGGGCGATGTCGTCGAGCAGGCGACGGTCCATGAGCTCTTCACCGCGCCGAAGGCCGACTACACCAAGAAGCTCCTGGCCGCCGTCCCCCGCATCCGTCCCGCTGAGGTCAGCGAGCGCGAGCGCTTCGTGCCCGACCCCGCCGCCGAACCGGTCGTCGTGGCCAAGGACATGCGCATCGAGTTCCCGGGGCGGATGGGCAAGCCCCCGTTCGTGGCCGTGGACGGTATCTCGTTCGAGATCCGTCCCGGTGAAGTGCTCGGTCTCGTCGGCGAGTCCGGCTCGGGCAAGACGACCACCGGTCGCGCGATCGGCGGTCTGACCAAGATCACGGGCGGCTCGCTCAAGGTGCTCGGCACCGAGATGTACCGCGTCCGCGAGCGCACGTTCAAGCCGCTGCGCAGCCGGATCGGGTTCGTCTTCCAGGACCCGGCGTCCAGCTTCAACCCGCTGCTGACGATCGCCGAGTGCGTCGCCGAGCCGCTGGTCATCCACGGTCGTGCACGCAACCCCGAAGCCGCGCGTGCACGTGTCGACGAGCTCCTCGAGGCCGTGCAGCTGCCGCGTGCCTACGGTGATCGCTACCCGCACGAGCTGTCCGGAGGACAGCGTCAGCGCGCGAGCCTGGCCCGCGGACTCGCGCTCGAGCCCGAGCTGCTGATCGCCGACGAGCCGACGTCTGCCCTGGACGTATCGGTGCAGGCCCGCGTGCTGGACCTGTTCACCGAGCTGCAGCGCGAGTACAAGTTCGCGGCGCTGTTCATCAGCCACGACCTCGCCGTCGTCGACCTGCTCGCCGATCGCATCGGCGTGCTTCATCGCGGCAAGCTCGTGGACGAGGGACCGAACGCGCAGATCCTGCACGCGCCGAAGGCTGCCTACACGCAGCGCCTGCTGGCGTCCCTGCCCGTTCCCGACCCCGTCGAGCAGCGCCAGCGGCGCGAACTGCTCGCCTCGCTCACGGCGTCGTAACAGCGCACACCGACAGAGATGCCCCGGACCAGCGGTCCGGGGCATCTCTGTCGGTGGCCTCGTCTATCGAGGGTCAGTATTCGTAGGGCTCCGCGGGTTCATCGATCTGCTGGATCTCGACCGGGTCCAAGACGACTCCGGCGCCGTCCTCGTCGGCGGGCACGAAGCGCACGGTGGCCTCGACCCACCCGTCGACCGGGAACTCCTCGGCCCAGCCCTCGAGGCGCACCGGCACACTGACGGGCTGGGCATCCACCGTGCAGCACGTGACTTTGAAGCGAGAGAGCAGGAAAACGTCAGCCTTGTTCTCGGCGGGCATGACGAAGCCCGACACCGTGGCGGTCATGCCGGCGAAGTAGCCGGCATCGGTCTGGCGGGCCATCAGCGTCGCCCAGTCACCGAGACTGAGCAGATCAGCCGAACCGGTGCTGATGAGGTCCATCGATGCGGATCCGTCGAAGACGATGGGCGCACCGTCCCCGCTCATCGAGCGCTGTGATGCACTCGATGCGGAGAGGCTCGCCGGCGGCACGACGACCATCGCGGCCGTGAGGGCGCCGGTGGTCACCAGCGTGCCGATTGTCGTGGCGATCCCCCGCGCAGTCGGCCGACGGTCCTCGTGCAGGTGCCCTCGCCATACGAGCGCACCGGCAACGAAGAGCAGTGCGGCCACGGCGAGCACGATGGTGAAGACGAAGTAGCGGGGATGGATGTACAGGCCGAGCTGACCGGTCACGCCGAGGACGATCGTGATCGTCGCCAGCACCAGGCTGAGCACGACGCCATGCCAGCGCGTGACGAGCGCCGGGAGACTCGTCTCCGCGTGGGCGTCGTGGTCGTCGTGGTCGTGGGTGATATCTGCGTTCACCATCGCGCCCCTCTTCCCTCCCAGGTCGTGACGATGCGACCCGTCGCGCGTTCGACGATATGCGTGCGCGCGGGCAGCACCTCGACGGCGACGTACTCGCCGTTCGGGGACAGTGAGGTGGCCACGAGCGCCGCACCGTCCTCCGACGCATCGAACACGGTGCGCGCCGTTCCCGCGTCATCGACCTCGCGCAGCACCTCACGCGGCGCGGCCGCGGCGCCGTCGAAGATCAGTCGCCACTCCAACAGCAGATCGGTGTCAGGGATGACATCGACCTTCGAGACATGGGTCCTGTCCCCGATGCCCTCCAGCGACGACGGCGCGGGGCGGGTGCTGCCATCGACGAGATCGAAATAGCTCAGCACCCCGTCGCCCGGGTCGATCACCGTGCGCCGCACATCGTCAGAGGCTCCGTAGAGCACCGCGGCGCGGCCGAGCGGAGTGGGGTCTGTGCCTGCCAACGGGTTCGCGGCGATCAGATCGCCGCTCATCAGATGCGCGATCACGTCGCCTCGCTGTGGAAGAAAACTCCAGCGATCCACGCTCGGGATCTCGCCCTCGAGGTCGGTGACATACTGTGGCTCGGAATCCGGATCCACCATCTGCACCACGAGCGCGCGCGATTGGCGGAAGGCATCCGACGCGACGGACGTGAAGAGGTAGCCGACGGTCCCGCCGTCACTGGACAGGGCGATGTCCGTGATCGTCCCCTCGCCCGGAAGGCGCAATTCGCTGACGCCTCCGCCGCCGCTCGGCACGACTTCGAGCACGTTCCCGGTGCGGTCGGCGCGGGCCACGGCGAGGGTGCCCGCAGAGACCGCGTACGCGGTGATCCCGCTCGCGCGGTATACCGATTCGGGTTCCTCGTCGCCGAGCGTGGCCCGCAGGATGTCCTGCTCGCCACCCTCGCCGATCTCGCTCAACAGATACATCTGCGCCGGCGGGGTGCGAAAGCGCGTCGTCAGGACCGCCTGGCGACCGTCCCGGGCCGTGGCATCCACGGTGACGGTGTAATCGGTGTCGTAGTCCAGCCGCTCGGCGAAGTCCACGGCGACCTTGTCCGCGGCGACGCGGGCGCTCGCCGAGACGGGTGGATCCACGCGCACATCGGCGTCTGCGACTTCGGACAGCTGCCGGTTCGTGTCGATGACGACACTCTGCCGAGAGAACGACACGAGCGCCTCGGGAGCAACCGACGCCCCGGTGACCCGAAGGGGGGCGACGACGTTGAGCGCGCCGGCCACAACGGCGAAGGCCCCGAGCGAACCCACGATGACCCACAGCGCCCGCCGGTAAGCGCGCTCGGAGCGGGGCGCATCAGGCGACAAGGTTGATCACCAGCCCGATGCCGACACTGACCAGGGTGGTCACCGCGGCGATGGTGACGATCGTGCGCGTCGTGAAGGTCGTGCGCATGAGGGCGATCATCTTCACGTCGATGATCGGGCCGAAGATCAAGAAGGCGGCGATCGCTCCCGGCAGGAACGTCCCGGCGAACCCCAGGACGAAGAAGGCGTCGACGTTCGAGCAGACCGACACGATCAGGGCGAGGAGGATCATCGCGAAGATCGACAGGACGGGGTCGGATCCCACGGCGACGAGGACATCACGGGGGACGAACACCTGGATCGCCGCGGCGATGAAGGACCCGATGAGCAGCACCGGCATGATGCTGCTCGTCTCGCGGATGAATATCTCGATGCTCCGTGCCCAGCGGGATCCCCCGTGCGTGTCCTGGTCAGTCGCGCAGACCGCTTGGAACGACGTTGTGAGCAGCTGCTCGGGGTTCGGGTGCCTGCTGAACAGCCACCCCAGGAGATTCGCGATGAGGAATCCGCCCACGAGCCGGGCGACGAGGATGTGGTCGTCCCAGCCGAAGGCCTGATGCGTCGTGATGATCGTGACGGGGTTGAGAATCGGGGCGGCCACGAGGAACGTGATCGACTCCGCGACGGTGAATCCGCGCAGGATGAACCCTCGCGCCAGCGGCACATTGCCGCACTCGCACACGGGGAAGAACATGCCGAACAGCGAGATGAAGGCGCGCCGCAGGATCCCGTTGCGCGGCAGCCAGCGAATCAGGATGCCCGCGGGCAGCCAGACCTGGACGACGACCGAGAGGATGATCCCGAGCATCACGAACGGGACGGACTCGATCACGACGCTCATGCCGAGCGTGAGGAAATCCTGACCGGCATCCGGCAGCGGAATCGCATCGGGGGCGATCCAGCGGATGCCGACGACGAAGGCTGCGAGGGCGAGCGCGAGCGCGACCACGACGGGCGCGCGTCGCGTCGGGGGGAGGGCGCGCACAGCAGAATCATAGCGTTCCGGGAAGAGCGCTCCCGCACGCCGCCGTCACCGGCGAGCGCGCGGTGTCTGGTCACTCCTCGGCGGGTGTGGCGGCGGCGATCGTCGCGTCTTCCTCGGTCGCGACGAGCTGTCCGCAGGCACCGTCGATCTCTTTGCCCCGAGTGTCGCGCAGCGTCGTGGGAATGCCCTTCGCCTCGAGCCGGCGCACGAACTCCTGCTGCGCGGCGCGGGTCGACGACGTCCACACCGAGCCGGGAGTCGGGTTCAGCGGGATGGGGTTGACGTGCACCCAGCCGCGGCCGCGCTCGTTGAGCTTGTCGCCGAGCAGGTCTGCACGCCAGCCGTGGTCGTTCATGTCTTTGATGAGGGCGTACTCGATCGACACGCGGCGACCCGTCCGTTCGAAGTAGCCGCGTGCGGCGTCGAGTGCTTCGTCGACCTTCCAGCGGGAATTGACGGGGATGAGCTCGTCGCGGAGCTCGTCGTCGGGCGCGTGCAGCGACAGCGCGAAGGTCACTGGGATGTCCTCGTCGGTGAGCTTGCGGATGGCGGGAACGAGGCCGACGGTCGAGATTGTGATTCCGCGCGCACTCATGCCGAGTCCGTGCTTCTTGTCGACCATGACGCGCACGGCCTGCATGACCCGGGCGTAGTTGGCGAGGGGCTCGCCCATCCCCATGAAGACGATGTTGGTGACCCGCTCGTCGGGGTGCTCTCGCGGCCCGAGCTGGCCGTCGCGGATGACCCGGTTCGCCCGCACGATCTGCTCGATGATCTCGGCGGCCGACATGTTGCGGGTGAGGCCGGCCTGGCCGGTCGCGCAGAACGGGCAGTTCATGCCGCAGCCGGCCTGGCTCGACACGCACAGCGTGATGCGGCCGGGGTAGCGCATGAGGACGGATTCGACCAGGGCACCGTCGTGCAGCTTCCACAGGAACTTGACCGTGTCGCCACGGTCGGTCTGCAGGCGGCGCACTTCGGTGAGCAGCGGCGGCAGCATTCCGTGTACGAGCTCTTCGCGCCCGGATGCCGGCAGGTCGGTCATCTCGGCGGGGTCGTGTGTGAAGTGGGTGAAGTAGTGCTTCTCGAGCTGCTTGGCACGGAAACCCGGCAGGCCGAGCTCGATGACCTTCTCGACACGCTGCTCGGGAGTGAGGTCGGCCAGGTGCACGGGCGGCTTGCCGCGCTTCGGCGAGGCGAACTGCAGCAGCGGCCGACCCTCGGCGTCCTTCTTCTGCGTCCACCCCTCGGTGCGCGGGCGCACCTGTGGCGTCGTTTCTCGCGGTGTCGTCGAGCGCACGGGCGTGTCCCGCGGGGTCGTGGCACGCACAGGCGGCTGAGTCGTCATCCTTCGAGCGTAGGCGACGCACCTGGACGCCGGTCGACCGTCGCGGTCAACCCCCGGAGCGGCTGCGGGCTGGCGGGGGACAATGGAGGGGTGACTTCTCAGAGCACCGACCGCATCGTGTTCATCGACGTCGACGGAACGATCATCGACCACGACGAGTACGTCGCCCCCTCGACCGCCGCCGCGATCCGGAGCGCCCGCGAGCGCGGACACCTCGTCTACCTGTGCACGGGGCGCGCCCGGGGCGACCTGCACCCCACCGTCCGGGCGATCGGCTTCGACGGCGCCATCACCAACGGCGGGGCGACCGCCCACGTCGGGAGTGAGCGGATCCTGTCGCAGCTTCTGCCCGCGGCATCCGTCTCGCGGCTCGTGCGGTCGTTCCACGCGCACAGGATGCACTACTTCCTTCAGACCGACGACGAGGTGTTCGCAAGCTCCGGGATGCTGGCGCTCGTCCGCGAGCGCGCGCGAGAGGCGGGGGCCGCCCAGACCGACGAGCCGGAGGATTCGCTGGCCGGCGTCGGCAACCGGACGTACCGCGACGTCGCGGATGCCCCGCCCCACGAGATCACCAAGGCCGTCTTCGTCAGTGGCGACGACGATGCCGTGCGGGTGCTCGACGACGAGCTCGGCGACGAGTTCCACGTCGTGAACGGCAGCATGCCGCGGACCGGCGTGACGAGCGGCGAGATCGCGCTGCTCGGCACGAACAAGGGGTCCGCCATCCGGACGGTGCTCGAGCACCTCGGGCTCGACGCCGCCGACGCCGTCGGCATCGGCGACAGCTGGAACGACGTCGAGATGTTCGAGGTGTGCGGCACGGCGGTCGCGATGGGCAACGCCGAGCCGACGCTGAAGGCCCTCGCCGACCACATCACGACGACCGTGCGCGCGGACGGCGTCTGGAACGCCTTCCGCACACTCGGCCTGCTGGACTGAGGTCGCCGGCGGCGGGGCGCCCGGACGCGGATTCCCGCTACAGGAAGATGTCGGGGAAGAGCGCCGAATCAGGGGTGCCCGGCACGGCGGCGTAGCCCGCGAAGTCCGTCACACCGGCCGCCTCGAGCACGTCTTCGACGATGAGCGTCTGGCCCGTGTACGAGCGTGCGGGCTGCAGCATGACCTCGAACGCCGCGTCGGCATAGATCTCGGGCGTGCGGCTGACCCTCATCATCTCGTCACCGCCGAGCGCGAACTGCACGGCTGCCGTCGCGATCGTCGTGCGCGGCCACAGCGTGTTCGCCGCGATGCCGAACTCGGCGAATTCCGCCGCGATGCCCAGCGTCGCCATCGTCATGCCGTACTTCGCGAGCGTGTACCCCGTGTGCGCACCGAGCCACTGCGGTGTGAGGTTGAGGGGCGGCGAGAGCGAGATGATGTGCGGGTTCGGGGCGTCTTTCAGGATCGGAACCGCCGCCCGCGACAGCATGAAGGTGCCGCGCACGTTGACGTCCTGCATGAGGTCGTACTTCTTCGCCGACAGGTCGAGCGAGCGCGACAGGTCGATGACCGAGGCGTTGTTGACGACGATGTCGATGCCCCCGAACTCGCCCTGCGTCGTGAGGACCGCCTCGGTGACGTCGTCGTCGTTGCGCACGTCGCCCACGATGGGCAGCGCCTGCCCGCCGGCCGCACGGATCGCCTCGGCCGCCGTGTGCACGGTGCCCTCGAGCTTCGGATGCGGCGTGTCGGTCTTCGCCAGCAGCGCGACGTTCGCCCCCTCGCGCGCCGCGCGCAGCGCGATCGCAAGGCCGATGCCGCGGCTGCCACCCGACATCAGGATCGTCTTGCCGGCGAGTCGTCCGGCGGAAGGCGTCGTGGTCAAGGGGTCCCCTTCTGTCGGGAGCGTGCGGCGAACGCCGCGACGCGGGCCTGCGCTTCGGCGGTGTCCAGCGCCGCGCCGATCGTGCGTGCCTCTTCGGCCAGCTGCTCGGCATCGGTGCGGCCGGGCTGCGAGCGGACGAGGCGCTTCGCCTCGCCGTACGCGCGGTACGCCCCGTTCAGCCAGAACCGCGCGATCTCCTCGGCGCGTGCTCCGACCCGGTCAGGCTCGACGACCTCGGCCACGAGGCCCCACTCGAGCGCTTCCTGCGCCGAGAGCAGCCGGTCCTGCAGAACGAGCTGCAGGGCGCGGCGCTCGCCCACGGCGCGCGCGAGCTGCGTCGTGACGGACAGGTCGGGGGTGAGCCCGATATTGGCGTACAGACTGCCGATCTTCGAGTCTTGGCCGACGACGGCGTAGTCGCTCGTCATCAGGATCCCGAGACCCCCGCCCGCGGTCGTGCCGTGCGCCGCGGCGACAACGGGAACCGAGGACTCGACGAGCGCGAGGATGCCGCGATTGATGACGCCCGCGAGGTCGGCGATGTCGCCGCCCGTGAAGACCTCCTTCGCCATCGCGAGCACGTCGCCGCCCGCGCAGAACGAGCGACCGGCCCCCTCGAGGAGGATCGCCCCGACATCGGAGCGCGACGTTGCCTCGGCTGTCACCTCGGCCCACCCGTGGGCCATCTCGGCGTCGAAGGCGTTCAGGCGGTCGGGGCGGTTCAGCGTGATGCGCGCGAGGCCGTCATCGATCCGCAGCACGACACCGCTCATTTGGGTGCCATCCGGATCGACCCGTCGAGGCGGATCGTCTCGCCGTTGAGGTACTCGTTGTCGATGATCGCCATGACCAGGCGCGCGTACTCGTCCGGCCGCCCGAGGCGAGACGGGTACGGGACCTGCTGCCCGAGGGAGTCCTGAGCCGCCTGCGGCAGGCCCAGGAGCATGGGCGTTTCCATGATCCCGGGGGCGATCGTCACGACTCGGATGCCATGGCGCGCGAGTTCGCGCGCGACCGGCAGGGTCATCGCGTGCACCCCGCCCTTCGAGGCCGAATACCCCGGCTGGCCGATCTGGCCGTCGAATGCCGCGACGGATGCCGTGTTGACGATGACGCCCCGGCTCCCCTCGTCGGTGGGCTCGGTCCGAACGATCGCGGCAGAGGCCTGCGCGATGACGTTGTACGTGCCGATGAGGTTGACGCGCACGATCTTCTCGAAGGTCTCGAGCGGCGTCGGGTTGCCCTCACGGTCGAGCACCTTGGCGGGCGGCGCGATGCCTGCGCAGTTGATGACGACCCGCAGGGGGCCGGCCGCCGACGCGGTCTCGACGGCCGCGGCGACCTGCTCGGGCGACGTGACATCGGCGGGCGCGAAGGACCCTCCGAGTTCGGCCGCGACGTCGGCTCCGGCCGAGCTGGGCAGGTCGACGATCGTGACGGCTGCGCCTTCGGCGGCGAGGCGGCGCGCGGTCGCCAGACCCAGCCCGCTGGCGCCGCCCGTGACGAGTGCCGAAGCTCCGGTCAGATTCATGTGCTCTCCTTCGAACCGAGCGGCGTCCGCCGCGACATCGCATCCAGCCTATGGGCGAAGCCGTGCCCTCTCGGCGCGAAAGGTGTTGGATGGGAGCATGCAGCTGCAGCTCAAGCGCATCTACGCAGACGCAGAACCGGGCGACGGCTTCCGTGTGCTCGTGGATCGGGTGTGGCCCCGCGGCGTCTCGAAGGAGCGCGCGGCGCTGGACATGTGGGCGAAGGACGTCGCCCCCTCCGCCGCCCTGCGGGAGGCCTTCCACCACGGCGGCCTGCCGTGGGAGGACTTCGTGTCGGCCTACCGCACCGAGCTCGCCGGCAACCCCGCTGTCCGCGCGCTGCGGGCAGAGCTGCTGCAGCATCCGGTCTGCACGCTGCTGTTCGGAGCGCACGACCCACAGCACAACCAGGCCGTCATCCTGCGCAAGGTGCTCCTCGCCGAGTGATCACGACGGGCCGAGGATGAAGTTCCACGTGCCCGCCCACAGCGCCGCGCCGATCGCGATGAGAGCGATCGCGAGACCGATCCCCATGAGCGCCCACTCGCACAGTCCGAAGCGGGACTCGCGCGCCCACGTGCGCCGCGTAGGCGCCCCGAATCCGCGGGCCTCCATCGCCGTGGCCAGCTTCGTGCCCCGGCGGATCGAGAGCACGAGCAGTGCGAAGGCCATGCCCAGGAACCGCCGGGTGCGGCCGCGGTCGGCCACGCCGCGCGCCCTGCGGGCCAGCTCGAGGGCACGCCAGTCGTCGAGGAAGAGTCCGACCATCCGCAGGCCCGCGAGTGCCCCGAGCACGAATCGTGCGGGGAGCCGCACGATCTGCGCAAGGCCGTCGGCGAGGTCGGTGGGGTCGACAGTGACGAACAGCACGACGGACGGCAGCGCGATCGCCAAGACACGCAGTAGCGTCGCGAAGGCGAGCTCGAGCGAGCCGTCGCTGATCCGCACGACGAACCACTCGACGTAGATCTGGCCTGACGTCTCGCCGTAGAGCGCGATCGTGACGGCGGTGAGGGGCGCAGCGAGCCAGACCGGCCACGTCCGCATCCAGAACTCCCGCCAGCGCAGTCCGGCGAACGGCAGCAGCAGGCACTCGAGCAGCAGGGCGACCGCCGCCGAGACGGGGTCGAGGGTCAGCACGAGCGGGATCGCGATGAGCGCGCTCGCGCCGAGCTTCGCGACGGGGTTGAGGCGGGCGACGGCACCTGTGCGGGCCTGCGTGTCGAGCAGGGTCATGGCCGCGACCCCCGGGCATCCGGGTCGGGGCGGCGCATCCGCAACTGATCAGCATGCAGCGCCTCGACGACGTCGAGGTCGTGCGTGATCGTGATGATCGCCGAGCCTTCGTCGCGCAGGCGAGCCAGCAGAGCGATGAGCTCGGCCCACGTGCGCGCATCCTGTCCGAACGTCGGCTCATCGAGCACGAGCACCCGAGGCGCCGTCGCGAGCGCCGCGGCGACCGTGAGCCGGCGCTTCTCGCCGCCGGACAGCGTGTACGGATTCGCCTCCGCGAGACGCGCGAGGCGCAGCCGCTCGAGCAGCTCATCGACGCGGCGCGAGATCTCGTCTTCGGCAAGGCCCAGAGCGCGCGGGCCGATCTCGAGCTCGCCGCGCACGGTGCGCCCGAGCAGCTGGTGCTCAGGGTCTTGGAAGACCGTGCCGATGCGCGTCAGCAGCTGCCGCGACGACCAGCGGATGGGCGAGTCGCCCGCGTCGCCCGCGAGGAGCGGGTGCGCACGCAGGGATCCGGATGCCGGGGACAGGAGGCCCGCGAGGGTGAGCCCGAGCGTGGACTTCCCCGCACCGTTGGGGCCCGTGACGGCCAGGGCCGCGCCGGCGCGCACCTCGACCTCGAGGCCCGTCGCGACGGCGCGTCCGCGGACGCGCTGGACGGCGAGCTCCCGCGCCTCGAGCAGCACGGCGCCGGCGGGGCGAGCGGGCGCGGGCGGATGAGCGGGCGGGTGCCCCGGAACCCAGACGCCACCGGCGGCGAGCTCGACGGCGCGCCCGCGCAGCACGTCGTCGACCGGCCCGTCAGCCACGACGCCGCCCGCACCCAGCACGATGACGCGTGTCACGAACGGCAGCCACACCGCGACCCGGTGCTCGACGACGACGAGGGTCGCATCGTGCGCGTCGAGCATCGCCGCGACGGCCGTGCGCACTTCGGCGACCCCGTCGGGGTCGAGGTTGGCCGTGGGCTCGTCCAGCAGCATGAGTCCCGGCCTCATCGCGAGGGCCCCGGCGAGCGCGAGCCGCTGCTTCTGGCCGCCGGACAGCTGCTTCGTCGGCCGATCCAGCGCCACGTCGAGTCCGACCGCGTCGAGCGAACTCGCTACGCGCCGCCAGATCTCGTGGCGCTCGATGCCGAGGTTCTCGCAGCCGAACGCCACGTCGTCGCCGACACGGGCGAGGATGACCTGCGAATCCGGGTCTTGCAGCACGAGACCGGCCCGCCCTCGGGTCGCTGCAGCGGGCACGCCGTCGAGGAGCAGCTCACCCTCGGACTCCCCCTCCTCCTCGCCGCCGAGCACTCCCGCCAGTCCATGCAGCAGCGTCGACTTTCCCGAGCCCGACGCGCCGAGCAGCAGCACGCGCTCGCCGGGCTCGATGCGGAAGGTCGCGCCGCGCACGGCCCACGCGTGACGGGACGCGTGACGCCACCCCCACCCGCGCGCTTCGACGACAGCGGGCCGCGATGCGGTGCCCGGCACGGCTAGACGCGCACGCGGGCGGCGCGCCCGGACGCGAAGCGGTCGAGCGCGCCGGTCGCCGCGAGGCCCCTCGCGAGCACCCAGGACAGCGCACCGGCGATGACCGCCCCCGAGATGAGTGTGCTGATCATGTAGACGACGGTGAAGGTCACATCCGCTCCGGGATACCACAGGAGCAGGTTGTTGATCCCGCCGGCCAGCGCGGCGCCCGCGCCCGCCAGCACCGCGACGGGGAGCGACCAGCGCTTGTAGAAGAAGAGCAGGAAGATCAGCTCGGCGCCGAGTCCCTGCACGAGACCGGCCTCGATCGTGAGGAACCCGCCCCACGTATTGCCGACGAGCGCCGACACGACAGCGGCGAGGGTCTCGGTGTAGATCGCGGCGCCCGGCTTGCGGATGATGAGCGCTCCGAGCACGCCGGCGAAGAGCCACGGACCGTCGAGCAGGCCCTGGATGCCCGGCGCGAGCGGTTCGAGCAGGGTCTTGGGACCCAGATAGCCGATGTTCCACAGCAGGAAGATGAGTCCCGCCGCGACGCCGATGACGCTGGCGACGACGATGTCGACGACTCTCCACCGCAGGCTGCGGACGGTCGTCGACCGGGTGGATGCGGACGTGGCTGTAGGCATCGGATGCTCCTCCCTGCGCCGGCATGATCCGGATCAGGTTCGACGGTCGAAGCGTGGATCGCTTCCTCTCAGCCCGGCTCACCGGACTCCCGTGGTTGTGCCGATGAGTATATCCGTGTGACCTGCGTTGTACCGTAGGCGGGTGACACCCGACATCACCCCGCCCCCGACGCGACGCGCGCTGCGCAAGCAGGCGGCGAACCGGTCGGTGACGGCGACGCTCGAGCCCGACGCCGCTCTCGTGGTCGCCGAGACGACGACCGAGGTCGCCCTGCCCTCCCGCGCATCGGCGGGCACGAGCACGGGGCCCACCGTCGGCGGTCGCGCGCTGACCTGGGTCGACCCGGCCGCTCTCGGCACGTCGTCGGCTGTCACCGAGGCTGGGCCGGACCTGCTCGCGCGCGCCCCGCGGCGGTCGCCGCTGCGTGCCAGTGTGCTCATCCCGGCTTCACTCGTGACACTCATCGTCGGCGCCTACGCCGCCACGACGCTGCTGTGGCCGTTGCACGCCGTCGCACCGACGGTCGAGGCGATCGGCGTGCAGCCCGTCGCCGCAGCCGAGGCCGCTCTGCCGTGGCCTGAGGTGGGCGCGGCCGCCGTCGCGGTCGAGGGCTTCGACACACAGCTCGCGTCGATGCCCGAGCAGGTCAGCATCGCGAGCATCACCAAGGTCGTCACGGCGCTCGTGGTTCTCGAAGAGATGCCGCTCGCGCTGGGCGAGGCCGGACCGGAATACCAGTTCACCGGCTTTGACCGCGCCCGCTACTGGCAGTACCGGGCCAACGGCGAATCGGCGCTCGACGTTCCCGTCGGCGCCTCTCTGACGCAGTACCAGATGCTCGAGGGCATGCTCATCGGCTCCGGCAACAACTACGCCGATCGCCTCGCCACGACGCTGTGGCCCACCGACGACGTCTTCGCCACAGCGGCGAACGGCTGGCTGCGCACGCACGGTATCGAGGGCATCGAGGTCGTCGAGCCGACGGGACTGGATCCGCGCAACGTCGCCACGCCGGCGGCCCTGCTGACCCTCGCGCAGAAGGCCCTCGCCCACCCGGTGATCGCCGAGATCGTCGCGAAGCGCTCCGTCGACCTTCCCGGCGTGGGCGTCGTCGAGAACACGAACCGCATGCTCGAGGACCCCGGCGTCATCGGCCTCAAGACGGGCACGCTGGACACCTGGAACCTGCTGACGGCGAAGGACATCATGGTCGGCGACACCCGCGTGCGCGTCTACGCGTCGGTCCTCGGACAGCCCGACGGCGAAGCGCGCGTCGACGTCTCACGTGCTCTCTACGCTCAGCTCGAGGCCGAACTGCAGCCGCGCCCGTCGGTGACGGCGGGCGCGACCGTGGGGCGGGTGACGACGGCGTGGGGCGCGAACTCCCCCATCGTGACGGCCGAGGATGCCACCGTCGTGCTGTGGAACGGCAGTGCCGCTGACGTGTCGACCACGTTCGACCTCGGCGAGGCACGTGCGAAGGGTGACACCGTGGGCGAACTGTCGGCTGTCGGGCCGCTCGACCAAGCCGCTGTGCCGCTGCGTCTGGCCGAAGACATCGAAGACCCGGACGCCTGGTGGCGGCTGACGCACCCGCTCGAGCTGTTCGGACTGACCCGCTGATCGATCAGGCGAAGCGCACCGTCTGCTGAAGACGCGTGCGCACGTCGAAGACCTCGGTGCCGCCCATCGGTCGTGCACCGGCGATGCCGCGACGAAGGATCGTCGTCAGCGCGCTGCGCGACACGATCGCGACGGGCGTGCCGCGCACCTTGCCGAGCTCGTCGATGGGGTGGGCGACATCGTCGTCGGGCAGCACGACGATCGCCCCTCGGAACCGCACGCCCGCGGCGCGCGCCACGACGCGGGTGCGGGCGACGAGAGTCGCAATCGGCGCCCCGGTGACGCCGTCGCCGATGAGCTCGCCGCGGCGCAGTCGCACCGGCGCGCCCGTGTCGATCGACTGCACGGAGTAAAGCCCGCTCGGGCCGAGCACGATGTGGTCGATCTTGGCGTCGGGTGCGTCGCTGCGGCCGGCCGCGCGCACGTCGTGCCAGACGGTGTAGCCCATGCCGAGATCGGCGACGATGCGGGCCGTCGCCTCTTCGGCGAGCGCATCGGCGAGGAGCTCGCGCACGTGGTGGGGCGCTGAGCGCACGAGGGCGGGGTCGTAGGGATCGTCCAGTTCGACCCCGCGTCCGACCCACTCGCGCATCAGCTGCAGATAGCGCTCGCGGTTCCACCCGCCGGGGTGACCGTGCGACCGGGCGCGGGGCCGCGTGTCGGCGGTCGGTCGCGGCGGCCGCCACCCCGCGGCATCCTGCGTGAAATCCGGCGCAGCGTGCGCGCCGAACCCGTGACCGCGGTCGTACGCCGCCCGCGCGTCACTCGTGCCGACGAGCTCCCACGCACGCTGCACCTGCACGAAGACGGTCGCATCGCCTCCCGTGTCGGGGTGCGTCTGGCGCAGACGCAGGCGATAGGCGCGGCGCAGCGTCTCATCGTCGGCATCGGGAGCGACGGCGAGCACGTCGTAGGCCGACGCCGAGAGTGGACTGTCGAACACGCACCCTCCCGAGCGGATGCCGCGGCCGCGGCGGCTTACAGGTTATGCCACGTCGCCTTCAGCGTCGTTCGGTGCGACGCGCATAGGCGGCGGCACCGCGGCTGGACAGCGCCAGCAGGATCAGGATGTCCAGGCTCAGCGACACGAAGGTCGTGCGCAGCGTGATGTCCTGACCCTGCGCCCACCACGCGACGAACGACGACGTGATCGAGATGACCGAGACGAGCATGACGATGATGCGGGCGACGTTGCGCCCGCGAAAGACCAGCACGCCGAACGTCAGATCCAGCAGCAGAGTGAGCGCACCCACTCCCACGATGAGCGCGATGACCCTCTGGCCGGTCACGGAGTCCTCGCGCATCGACGCGAGCTCGTCGGCGTCGGGCAGCATGAGCCAGTCCCAGCCGAACGCGATGCCCAACAGCAGGACCGCCCCGGCGATCACACGCAGGATCACCAGCACGAACCCGGCCACGATCGGGGCGGGTCGGCGCATGCCGGGGTCGTACCCGGTGGGCACGAGCAGACGCGAGGCCGGTTCGAAGGCGGGGCGCTTGTGTGGCATCTCGGTCATGTCGTCACCTCCGCGATGGCGCGCACATCGATGATCGGCAGGTCGCCGTCGGTGCGGATGCTGTCGCCGCCGCCGTTGCGCGAGTGATAGCCCGTCGAGAAGTCCCGGATCACGTCGACGGTGACACGGGGATCGGCCCCGGTCACGGTCTGCACGATGTGGTCGCGCTCGACGTCGGTGTCCGCGTCGATGCGGTGCGTGATCTGCAGGGTGAACAGCGACAGCCCGACGCTCGTGTCGAACGTTCCCGCCGCGAGCCAGTCGACCCGGCGGCCGCCCGGCAGCAGCCAGCCGTCGGGACACCTCCAGAAGCGCACGTGGTGCCGCTGGGCCGGATTGCCGTCGACCTCTTGCTGATACGCGAAGTCCTGCTGCCGCCCGAACAGGAACAGCGGGCTGACGGGTGCTTCGTGGTAGCTGCGCCGTCGCAGCGTCGAGGTGACGATGTTCACCGACGATGCGAGGGTGACGGGGTCGGCCTTCGTCCAGCCGGCCGCCCGCATCGCCCGTTCGATCTGCTCACCTTCGCCGAGGAAGGCGAGGTTGACGGGGTCGCCGAGCAGTCCGTCGCTCGTGCGCGCGCGCCCGATGAAGTAGTCCGGCACATAGATCGTGGTGAGGATGCGGTGCAGCCGCGGCAGCACGAGGTAGGCCAGCAGCAGCCAGAACAGCACGGCGAACAGCACGCCCCACCAGCCGACGTGGAACGTCTCGGTCAGGCTGAGGTATGCCAGCCAGACCGCGGCGAGACCCGCGAAGACGAAGAAGAACCCGTCGATCGCAACCCCGATCGACACGGCGCGGCGTCGGGTCGTCATGCCCACAGAGGCGTGCGCGGCTCGTATCCGAGGGCTTTCTCTCCGAGATCCGGTGCGAGCTCGTCGATCGTCGGCGGTGACCAGTGCGGCGAACGGTCTTTGTCGACCAGCTGTGCACGGATGCCCTCGAGCAGGTCGGGCTGCGTGTGGGCGAACCACATCACGAGCCCGTACTCCTGCGCCAGCACTTCGCGCAGGCCCGACGCTGCGCGGGCCGCGCGCACGGATGCGAGCGTCACGGCGAGCCCTGTCGGCGACAGCTCGCCCAGCACCTCGGCGGCCGCGTGCGCATCGCTCTCGGGGCGGGCCCGCAGCCGCTCGACGATCTCGGCGACACTGTCGGCCGAGAACGCGTCGTCGATCCACGCGCGAGAGGCCTCGAGGCGCGAGGGGGCGGGGGTCTCGTCGAAGAGCAGGACGATCTCTGTCGGGGTCGCGGGGTCGGCGCGCGTCTGCAGCGCGTGGCGCACGTCATCGAGGCGTTCACTCGCGACGACGTGGTCGGCGAAGCCGGCGTAGACGGCATCGGCGGCATCCATCGTCGCCCCCGTGAGCCCGAGGTACTCACCGATCCGGCCCGGGGCGCGAGCGAGCAGCCACGTGCCGCCCACGTCGGGAGTGAAGCCGATCCGCGTCTCGGGCATCGCGAGCTTGGAGCGCTCGGTGACGATACGCACGGCCGCGTGGCCTGCCAGACCGATCCCGCCGCCCATCGTCACGCCGTCGGCGAAGACGACGACGGGCTTCGGGTACTCGGCGATACGCGCGTTGAGCGCATACTCCTCACGGAAGAACACCCCCGCCGCCTCGGCGTCGCCCTGCCGGATCTGCGCCGCGAGACCGCGCACGTCGCCGCCGGCGCACAGGCCCCGATCGCCCGCGCCGTCGATCAGCACGATGTCGACGTCGTGGTCGTCCTGCCAGGAGTCCAGGGCCGCGGCGAGGTCTCGGACCATGCCGAGATCGAGCGCGTTGATGGCGCGCGGCCGGTTGAGCGTGAGGCGGCCGAGGCCCGCTTCGGCGCGGACGAGGACCTGGGGTTCAGAGGCATCGGTCACGCCCGCAAGGCTACCGTCCGCCCCGGGAGTGTCCACCGCCCACGTGGCAGACAGCGATCGGGGCGGTTTTCGGCCAGGATAGGGGGGCACGGTTCACACGACGAGGGGTCTCGACATGCCCGAAGGACACGTGGTCGAGTTCGACCGTGTCTCGAAGCGCTTCGGCGCGATCTCCGCGGTCGCGGGGCTGACGGCACGTGTCGAACCCGGCCGGGTCACCGGGTTCCTCGGGCCGAACGGCGCGGGCAAGACGACGACGCTGCGGATCCTTCTGGGGCTCGTGCGAGCGACGGAGGGCGTCGCCACGATCGGCGGCACGCCGTACGCCAAGCTCGACCACCCCCTGCGCACGGTCGGCGCGGTGCTCGAAGCCTCGAGCTTCCACCCCGGCCGCACGGCGGCGAACCACCTGCGCGTCTACGCCCGCGCGGCGGGCCTCGATGACGCGCGGGTCGATGACGTCCTGGGGCTCGTGGGCCTCGCGGATGCCGCGGGGCGCAAGGTCGGCGGATACTCCCTCGGCATGCGCCAGCGTCTGGGGCTTGCCACCGCCCTGCTCGGCGACCCGGGCGTGCTCGTGCTCGACGAGCCGACGAACGGACTCGACCCCGAGGGCATCCGCTGGATCCGCGGGTTCCTTCAGCAGCTCGCCGCGGAAGGGCGCACGGTGCTCGTCTCGTCGCATCTGCTCAGCGAAGTGCAGCAGACCGTCGACGCACTCCTGGTCATCTCGCAGGGCCGCCTGGTCTTCCAGGGCAGGCTCGAAGACCTCGCCGATGCGACCGAGTACGCCACGGTCGTGGACGCACCCGAGCGCGCGCGGCTGACAGAAGCCCTCGACGCGGCGGGTGTGGCGTACGACGTGCTCCGCTCGGGCCTCACGGTGCGCGGGCTCGATCCCGCAGACATCGGCCGGATCGCGGCGGATGCGGGAATCGCGCTGTCCTCGCTGGAGCGTCGGGGCCCCGCGCTCGAAGAGGTCTTCCTCGAGCTCGTGAGCGGTCAGCGCGTGCATTCGGCTGCGACGGGCCTCAGCGCGCGTGACGATCGGGCGGCCGATGCCGTCGACGCGCCTGGCCACGAGGGAGGTGACCCGCGATGAGCCTCGCCGCTGCAGCCCGGTCCGAGACCACGAAGCAGTTCACGACGTCGATGTGGTGGATCCTCGCGATCATCCTCGTCGTGTACGTCGGTTTCACGGCCGCCGTCCTCGGCGGCGTGTTCGCCGCGACCGCATCGGGAAACCTCCCCGGCGAGGCGATGCTGCCGGCTGATGGGCTGTCCGCCACGCTCTACAGCACGGCGACGACCGTCGGGTACGTCTTCCCGCTCCTGATCGGCACGCTCATCGTGACGGCGGAGTTCCGCCACAAGACACTCACCCCCACCTTCCTCGCGACGCCGCAGCGCGGCACGGTGCTCTCGGCCAAGGTGCTCGTGGGCATCGCACTGGGGCTGCTGTACGGCGTGCTGGGCATCGTCGCCTCGGTCGGCCCGGGCGCGGCGTTCCTCGCCGCCTTCGGCCTCGACACCGATCTGGGGTCGCCGGAGACCTGGGCGATGCTGGGGCGGATGCTGCTCGCGTACGTCCTCTGGGTGATCGTCGGCATCGGAGTCGGGGCGCTCGTGCGCAACCAGGTGGGCGCCATCGTCGGCGTCCTGGTGTTCACGCAGTTCCTCGAACCGGTCGGCCGGGCGGCGGCATCCTTCGTCGAGGGCCTGTCCGACGTCATCCAGTTCCTGCCCGGGGCGGCAAGCGACGCCCTCGTCGGAGCGAGCGTCTTCGCGGTCGCCGCCGTCGACTCGGCGGGCATGCAGTGGTGGGCCGGGGGCCTCGTGCTGCTGGGCTACGCCGTCGTGCTGCTCGTCCTCGCGTATGCCACGAGCTGGCGGCGCGACGTCAGCTGACCGGCGTCTCGGCGATCGGGATCGCGCCGGTCGCGATGTCGACGACGTCGGCCGGCACGGCCGAGACGTCATCGAGCTGCAGCGCCTGCACGAGCGCGAGCCCGTGACGCGTCGTCAGCACGATACGCGCGAACTCGGGGTGCCCGTCGAGGTCGATCACCACACTGGGACGCCGTCGTCGCACGAGGACGAAGTCGGATCCGCCCGCTGACTTCCAGGTGCCCATCGCGATCACACCGCGCACATGCGTGCCGGGCGACGGCACGCCGCGCAACCACGTCCACGCGTCATCGGTGAGCTGCACCTTGGCGATCTCGGACCGCTCGACGAGCACGTTGCCTTTGCGCAATGCCAGCGCGCGCTCGGTTCCCGACAGTGCGACCTCGAGCCGCGTCGAGTCCAGAAGAAGCGTCACCATAGCCCCAGTCTGCCAGCGCCGGGCCTGGGGAGCCCGGATCGTTTGCTTACGGTGAAGCAACGATCCGTGACGCCCGGTGTGCGGGGCGGTGCCAGACTGGGACGGTGACCCTGCTCGATCCGGCGCCCGCCAGGCGGGCCGATGCCGCCGCGGTTCTGGACCGCGTCGCGGCAGGCGCGCGCGTCGTCGCCGACGATGCCGAGACGCTGCTCGGTGCGACGGGCGACGACTTCGAGCGACTGCTCGCCCTCGCCGGCGCGATGCGCGATGCCGGCGGCGCCGATGCCGGTCGACCGGGCGTCATCACCTACTCGCGCAAGGTCTTCATCCCGCTCACGACCCTGTGCCGTGACCGCTGCCACTACTGCGTCTTCGTCGACACACCGGGGCAGCTGCTGAAGAAGAACAAGCCCGCCTACATGTCGCCCCAGCAGGTGCTCTCGGTCGCCCGGCAGGGGGCTGCCCTCGGCTGCAAAGAGGCGCTCCTCACCCTCGGCGACCGCCCCGAAGACCGCTGGCCCGAGGCGCGCGCATGGCTCGACGAGCACGGCTATGCGTCGACGATCGACTACGTCGCCGCCATGGCGCGCCTCGTGACAGCCGAGACGGGACTGCTCGCGCACGCCAACCCCGGGGTCATGACGCCCGACGAGTTCGCGACACTGCGCCCCGTGTCGCCGTCGATGGGCATGATGCTCGAGACGACGTCGCGGCGCCTGTTCGAAGAGCCCGGACAGGTGCATTTCGGCTCGCCCGACAAAGACCCCGAACTGCGCCTCACCGTCATCGACGACGCCGGGCGGGCGCGTGTGCCGTTCACGACCGGCATCCTCGTCGGCATCGGCGAGACCGTGCGCGACCGCGCCGAATCGCTCATCGCCCTGCGCGACGCGCACGAACGGCACGGACACGTGCAAGAGGTCATCGTGCAGAACTTCCGCGCGAAGCCCCGCACCGCGATGCAGGGCGCTGCGGATGCCGCGCTGCTCGAGTACGTCGCCTCGGTCGCGGTCGCCCGGCTCGTGATGGGCCCCGCGATGCGCGTCCAGGTGCCGCCGAACCTGTCCGACCGCGAGGAGTTCGCGTTGCTCGTGCGCGCGGGCGCCGACGACTGGGGCGGCGTCTCGCCGCTCACCGCCGACCACGTCAACCCCGAGCGCCCGTGGCCGCACATCGACGAGCTCGCCGAGCACACGGCATCGCTCGGCTTCACCCTGCGCGAGCGCCTGACGGCGCACCCCGAGTATGTGCGCAGCCCCGAGACCTGGCTCGCGCCCGAGATGCGGGACGCCGTCGCGGCGCTCGCGGATCCCGAAACGGGGCTCGCGCGCGAAGCGGACCTCGGGTCGGTGACCGACACCCCACGGCCGGTGGGCGGTGGCGGTTCGACGACCGGGTCGCGGGCCGGGGTCGCGCGGCGGCTCGCCGAGGCCGCGGCATCCGACCCCCTCTCGCTCGATGACGACGACTGGACGCTGCTGCTCGAGGTGTCCGGAGACGGGCTCGACGCCCTCACGGCGACGGCCGACGACGTGCGGCGATACACGGTGGGCGAAGCGGTCACTCTCGTCGTGAACCGCAATCTGACGTCGTCGGGCTTCCGGCGCGGTGGCTCCGACGCTCCGGACGAGTTCGATCTCGCCGATGCCGCCGCGATCGCCGCCGATGCGTGGGACCTCGGCGCGACCGAGATCTGCGTGCAGGGCCTCGTCTCGCCGAGCGAAGACCCCGGCGCCTACCTCGACCTCGCGCGCGCCATCGTGCGCGCGGCCCCCGGGCTGCACCTGCACGCCTTCCGACCGCAGGATGTGCGCGACCTGGCCGATCGCACGGGCCTCGGGCTCGACGCCGCGCTCGCGGCGATGCGCGAGGCCGGCGTCGGCACGGTCCCCGGCACCGGGGTCAAAGTGCTCAGCGAGCGCGTGCGCGCCCTCATCGCGCCCCGTGACCTCGCGATAGACACGTGGACCGAGGGTATCGTGGCCGCCCACCGAGCCGGCTTCCGCTCGACGAGCGTGCTCTTCTACGGGCACGTCGAGACAGCCGCCGAGCGCATCGCCCATCTGCGCTCGCTGCGGCGCCTGCAGGAGGCCGCCAATGCGGCCGGCGCCGGCGGCGGGTTCAGCGAGTTCGTACCGATCCCCCTGCCCGGTCACGCGGGCGGGGTGCCCCTCGTCGCCGGACGTGCTCCTCTCGACGAGCATCGCGCCATGGTCGCGGTGTCGCGGCTGCTCTTGAGCGGCAGCATCCCGCACGTGCAGATCCCCTGGACGCGGGTCGGGCTGGACACCGCCGCCGAACTGCTGCGCGCGGGGGGCAACGACCTCGGCGGCACGCTCTTCGACGGTCGCGTCAAACCCGAGGCGGGGATCGAGTTCGGGCTCGAACTGCCCGTGGCGACCGCGTCGCGGCTCGCGGCTCGCCTGTTCCGGCCCTTCCGCCTGCGCACGACGGAGTACGGCACACCGACCCCGCGGCACGCTGCGGTGCCGAGCGAGGACGGGTGATGACGCGCGTCGAGGTCGCGATCGTCGGGTCCGGGTTCGCCGGACTCGCGATGGCGATGGAGCTGCGCCGCAGAGGCATCGACTCCTTCGTCGTGCTCGAGCGGGCGGCCTCTCTCGGCGGCACATGGCGCGACAACACCTACCCGGGCGTCGCATGCGACGTGCCGAGCCACCTGTACGGCTTCGCCGCGCACCCCAACCCGGACTGGTCGGGGCTGTACGCGCGTGGTGACGAGATCCGCACCTACCTCGAGCATGTCGCCGAGGTCGAGGGCATCCGGCCGCGCTTCGAATCCCCGCTGCTCGGCGCCGCGTGGCACGACGAGACCCAGACCTGGCGCCTCGACGTGGGCGGCTCACACCCCGGCGTCATCGAAGCCGATGCGCTCGTGCTGGCGTGCGGGCGCCTCACCGAGCCGAGGATCCCCGAGATCCCCGGACTCGAGACGTTCCCCGGTCCGCTCTTCCACTCCTCGCGCTGGGACCACGCCGCCGACCTGACCGGCCGCCGCGTCGCCGTCGTGGGCACGGGAGCGTCGGCCGTCCAGCTCGTCCCCGAGCTCGCCAAGATCGCCGAGGTGACGCTCTTCCAGCGCACGCCCGCGTGGATCGTGCCGCGCGGAGCGCATCCCTACACCGACGCCGAACGCGCCCGCTTCGCGGCACACCCCGATGAACTAGCCCGTCTGCGGGAGGCTCTCGACGTCGAGGGCGAAGCACGCTTCGCGTCGCGCTCGGGCGATCCGGATGCCGCGACCGCCGCCGCCGGGACCGCGACCGCCCACCTCGAGGCGCAGGTGAACGACCCCGCGCTGCGCGATGCGTTGACACCCCGATACGCCTTCGGGTGCAAGCGGGTGCTGCTCTCGGACGAGTTCTACCCCGCCGTCGCGTCGGACCGCGTGCGACTCGAGCCGTCGGCGCTCGCCTCGGTGCGCGAGTCGACGCTCGTCGCCGCGAGCGGCGCGCGGCACGAGGTCGACGCCATCGTGCTCGCCACCGGCTTCGCCTCGACGCGCCAGCCCTATGCGGAGTTCGTATGGGGCGAAGACGGAACCCTCGCGGAGCACTGGTCGGCGGGCATGACGTCGTTCGGCTCGACGGTCGTGAGCGGGTTCCCCAACCTCTTCGTGCTCAACGGTCCCAACGCCTCGCTCGGGCACTCCTCGTCGGTCCTCATGCTCGAGGAGCAGGCCGCCTACGCGGCCCGCGTCCTGGCATCGCGTGACGGGGTCTTGCGCGTCGATCCCGACGCCGAGCGCGCCTACAGCGCCGAGATCGATCGGCGCGCGGCATCCACCCCATGGATCGCAGGCGGATGCCGCAACTGGTACGTCGACGAACGCTCCGGCCGGCTCACACTGCTGTGGCCCGGGACCGTCGCCGCCTTCCGTGAGCGGCTCGCCGCCGCGGACGGCTCGGAGTTCCTTCCCGCCCCCGTCAAGAGAGGCCACGTATGACACTTCGCACCGCCCAGGAAGTCCCCCTGCGTTTCGGATACAAGGCATCGGCAGAGCAGTTCGGGCCCTCCGAACTGGTGGATCTCGCCGTCCTCGCCGAAGAGGTCGGCTTCGACTCGGTCTTCGTCTCGGACCACTTCCAGCCCTGGATGCATGAGGGCGGCCACGCCCCCGCCGTTCTGCCCGTGCTGGGCGCGATGGGAGCCAAGACGTCGCGCGTCATGCTGGGCACGTCGGTGCTGACACCGACCTTCCGCTATCACCCCGCCGTCATCGCGCAGGCGTTCGCGAGCCTCGGCGTGATGTACCCGGGCCGCATCGTGCTCGGTGTCGGCACGGGTGAAGCGCTCAACGAAGTGACCCTGGGCATGGAGTGGCCCGAGTCCCCCGAACGATTCCAGCGTCTGAAGGAGGCCATCGCCCTCATCGAGGCCCTGTGGTCCGACGAGCGCGTCACGTTCGAGGGCACCTACTACTCGGTCAAGGACGCGACGGTGTACGACCGTCCGGCACCCGACCAGGCCGTGCCGATCTACATCGGCGCAGCCGGCCCCGCAGCCACACGCTTGGCCGGGCGCATCGCCGACGGCTTCATCACGACCAGCGGCAAGGACCCGGCGCTGTACGCCGACAAGCTCCTGCCCGCTCTTCACGAGGGCCTCGAGAAGGAGGGGCGCTCGGCCGACTCGATCGACACCCTCATGGAGGTCAAGGTCTCGTACGACCCCGACCGGCAGACGGCCCTCGAGAAGACGCGCTTCTGGGCACCGCTCGCGCTCTCCGCCGAAGAGAAGATGGGCATCCACGACCCCATCGAGATGCAGCGCCGCGGCGACGCGCTGCCGATCGAGCGCGCGGCATCCCGCTTCATCGTCTCGACGGATCCCGACGAGCACGTCGAGCAGATCCTGAAGTACCACGAACTGGGCTTCCGGCACCTCGTCTTCCACGACCCGGGGCACGACCAGGAGAAGTTCCTGCGCACGTACGGCGCTGAGATCCTGCCGCGGCTGCGCGCCCGCCTCGGAGCGTGACGACCCGCTGGGCCGTCGTCATCCCGGTCAAAGATCCCGCGCGCGGGAAGTCCCGACTCGCCGTCCCCGGGGTCGACCGGGTGGCGCTCGCCCGCGCGATAGCCCTCGACACGATCGCTGCGGCCGCGGCCTGCCCGGCTGTCGAGCGCGTCGTCGTCGTCGGCGATGACGGGGGCCTCGTCCTCGGAGCACTCGACATCGCGCACCTGCTGTTCGTGCCCGAGGGTGAGCCCCGCGGGCTGAACGCGGCGATCGCGACGGGCATGACCGCGGTTCCGCACCTGCCACGGGCGGCGCTCCTGGGCGACCTGCCTGCCCTCCGCCCCGACGACCTCGCGGCAGCGCTCGCGCTGGCGGCGTCCGTGGATCGCGGCGTCGTCGCCGACGGCGAGGGCACCGGCTCGACGCTCGTGACCGCAGCGGCGGGGGTTCCGTGGAGCTCGGCCTTCGGCGACGACTCGTTCGCGCGCCACGTCGAGCTCGGCTGCACACCGCTCGAGGTGGATGCGGCCTCGACCCTGCGCCGCGACGTCGACACCGCCGAGCAGCTGCACGCCGCGCGCGGGCTGGGACTCGGCCCCCGCACGGCGGCGATCGTGGGGTCGTAAGGGCGAACCGCGCGTCAGAGACCGGCGACGGAAAGGGCCGCGTCGACGATCTCGGACGAGGCTGAGGCATCGGTCATCCACAGCGGGGCGACGACGGCGCGCACCCCGAGGGCGTCGACGACGCCGGCGTGTGCCGCATCCTCTTCGGCCAGCAGCCACGAGTCCAGGATGCCGCCGGCCGAGCGCGCACCGTAATGCTCCGCGACGGAGGGTGCCGAGGTCTCGACACCGATCGCCGTGAGGCAGATGTCGGCCATGCCCCGCACGACGCGTCCGCCGATGATGGGCGACACTCCGACGACAGCGGCCGGCGTCTCACGCAGAGCCTCGCGGATGCCCGGTACGGCGAGGATCGGTCCCAGCGAGACGACGGGGTTCGAGGGCGCCAGCAGCACGACGTCGGCCGCCTGGATGGCCTCGATGACGCCGGGGGCCGGCCGGGCATCATCGATGCCCGGGTTCTCGAACGCGGCGGGCGTCAGCGCCGCACGGTGGCGGGTCCACCACTCCTGGAAGTGCATCCGTGCACCGTCAGCCAGGACGACGTGGGTATCGACCTCGGCGTCGGTCATGGGCAGCAGGGTCGCCCCGAGGTCCCACCGCGTCGACATGCGTTCGAGCACGCCGGTGGGGGTGAGCCCGTCACGCAGCCACCCCGTGCGCGCGAGATGGGTGCCGAGGTCGAGGTCGCCGAGGGTGAACCACGGCCATCCCGCGCCCCACTCCTGCAACTCGGCGTTGACCCGCTCGGTGTCACCCGCGCGACCCCACCCTCGGCCCGTGTCGTTGACTCCTGCGAGCGCATACATGATCGAGTCGATGTCCGGCTGCAGACGGACGCCCGACAGCCACAGATCATCGCCCGTATTGACCACGACGGTCGCGGGGGCTGCGCCACGGCGCTGCAGGGCTGCGCGCACGCCGAGCGTGAAGCGCGCACCGCCCACGCCGCCCGCGAGGACGACGACGCGCGGGCTCTCGCTCACGTGCGGAACTCAGTCGTGATCGCGGACGATCGCACGGAAGAGGCCCGTGCGCGGCGCGACCTCGTCGGCTGCGTGCGGAAGGGGGAACCGGGCGACGGCGTCGATCAGCGCGTCGACGGTCTGCGTGTCGGCCACGATGTCGACGGCGAGGCCCGCGCGACGGGCGTCCTTCGCCGTCCGGGGGCCGATCGCGGCGATGACGGTCGTGACCGGCAGGTCGGGGAACTGCTCGTGCACCTGCTCGGCGACCGAGCCGCTCGTGACGAGGATCGCGTTGATGCGGCCGGACTCGACATCGTGGGCGATGCGTTCGGTCACGGGAACGCCGACGGTTCGATAGGCTACGACGCTGCGCACATCGTGCCCCGCGTCGGTGAGCATGCGCGTCAGCATGGGCTTGGCCAGTTCGCTGCGCAGCGTCAGGATTTCGCGGGGCTCGGGTTCCAGCGCGATGAGCTGACCGGCGAGCCCGGCTGCCGAGTTGTCCTCGTCGGGAATCAGGTCGACCTTGTAGCCGACCGCGGTCAGCGCCGCGGCCGTCGTCTCACCGACAGCGGCGACCTTCGTCTTGGCAGGGATCGTGGCGCGGAACGCGTACAGCACATCGACCGTCGTCGCGCTGGTGACCGTCAGCCAGTCGAACCGGCCCGCAGCGAGGTCGGCGAGCGCCTGTTCGAGACCCGCGGGGTCGTTCGTCGGGGCGAAGTTGATGAGCGGTGCGATGACGGGCGTCGCTCCCTGTCGGCGCAGGGTCGCCGCGACGCCGTCGCCCCAGGGGCCACCGCGCGGAACGAGCACGCGCCAGCCCGCGAGGGGCTTGTCGGGAACAGACGATGTGGGTGTGTTCATGGGGTTGATCGACTTTCGTGGGACTCGATCGGCCACCCAGTCGTCGAGGCAGCCGACGCGCGATTCAGTCGGGTTCGCGCGGCCAGCAGCATCCGCACCATTGCACTGCCTGACCCTGAGCATACCCCTCGGACGGGGGCGGGGGCCGAGTTCGCCGCCCGCAATGTCCGCTCAGCGCGTGTAAAGGCGCACCAGCCCCCACACCGCAGCGCCGACCACGACCGCTCCCGCGAAGACTGCCGCTGTGGCCGCGCCGGGGTTGCGACGCGCGAACGCGCGGCCGGCAGCGACGTTGCGCTCGGTCACCTCGCTCATGCGGCGCGGCAGATTCGCCTTGACCTCGATCGCCGCGAGAGCGGCTTTCAGCTCAGCACGAGCCTTCTCGACGGGGTCATCGATTCCGATCGGAACTCCGGTGCGCGGCACCGGCACGGGCACCTTAGAGCTCATCGCGCACCTCCTTGATGTCTTCGCTGATGGCCTGGACGGGGTTCTTGGACGCTGAGATCTTCTTGAAGCGCAGGATGCCGAGCAGCGCGCAGACGATCGCGATCAAGAGCATCGCGCCGAAGACGACGAGCGCCGACAGCCACGCGGGCCACCACGACGACAAGCCGATGATCACGAACGCGGAGAGCGCGGGAACGGTCCAGAACAGGAAGAACAGAGCGGCGGCCAACCAGCCGGCGCCGATCCCCGCGTCCTTCGCGGTGCGCCGCACCCACGCCTTGCCGGCGTCGATCTCGGCGACCACCAGGTTGCGGATGAGCTCGGGAATCTCGCCGAGCAGCGTCAGAAGGCTGTCGTCGGCGCGATCCCGGAATCCTCGGGGCGTCGTCATCTCAGGCCCCGCCGCTCCCCGACGTGTCATTCGCAGCGTCATCGACGGCGTCATCGGCGGCCTTCTTCGCGGTCTTGGCCGAGGCCTTCACCGTCTTGGCGACATCCTCGGCGCTCTCCTTGCCGGCGGCGACTGCCTTGTCGACCTTCTCACGCGGCGTGCCCTCGGACGAGGCGGCCTTGGTCACCTTGACGGCGGAAGCCCACAGCGTGCTGGGCAGCGCCGTGGCGGCTTCCTTCGCGAACGTGCTCACCTTCTCGACCTGCTTCTGTACGGGGTCGGTGTGCCACACCTTGAGCCACTGTGTCTTGATCTGCTCGTATCGCTCGCGACCCGCGCGCGTTCCGAGCACGTAGCCCACGGCGAGTCCGACGACGAGTCCTGTCTTGCCCCTCATGGGGTCTCCTCACGTTGGGTGGTGCGCCAGCTGACGTGACCAGGGTAGTCCCGTATTCCTCTTCGGGTATCCACCCTTGACAACCGGCGCCGTGTCACGTTCACTGCAGCGGTTCATTGCCGAACAGAGCGCGCCGTCGCACGCGTTCCGCCTCGGCGACGGCGTCGGGGACGACCTGCGCGAGCCCGCTGCCCGAAACCCATGCCCCGACGACGGCGAGCCCCTCACGGGCGTGCACGTCGGTGCGCGCCCGCTGCACCTCATCAAGCCGGCCGCGCGCAGACCGGGGCGGCGCCATGTCGAAGCGCTCGCGTCGCCCCGCCTTCACGACGGGGTCCGCAAGACCGAAGAGGGCGGACGCGTCGCGGGTGGCCGCTGCGATCGCGCCCTCCTCGTCGGCGGGCCCCGCGGGCAGCGTCACACGCACCACACGGGTGCCGGCACCCACAGAGGCTGCGACCGACGGCCAGCGTGCCGTGATGTCGACGGCCGACGACGCGGCGTGCGCGCCGGGCACGGGATAGACGGCGGCGCGAGCGGGATCGGGCGTGCCGTCGAGCACGAGCGTTACTACGTCGGCCGACCTCGGCTCGGCAGCGCCCAGCCCGCTGACGTGGGGCGCGAGCAGGCCACGGGCTGCGTGCTCCTCTGTCGCGACGAGCACGACGTCGGCGTCGATGCGGGTCTCGTCGTCGCCTGCGCACACGACGACCCACCCGGCTCCGGGCACGCGGTCGAGGCGGGCGACCTCGGTCTCGGTCCGCAGCTCGGCGCCGAGCTCGGCGAGTCGCTCCGCGAGGGCGGCGACGAGCACCCGCATCCCGCCGTCGATCGTCTCGTACGCGGGCCCTTCCGGCGCCATGCCGCGCAGCTGGGCCACGGCGCCCGAGAGCGAGCCCGTGCGCGTGAGCGCCGTGTTGAGGCCCGGAGCAGCCACCTCGACATCGACATCGTCGGGGGCGAGTCCGTGCCGACCGGCGGTCAGCGGCGCCACGAGGCGTTCGACGACGCGGGGACCCATCCGGCCGCGCACGAGCGTGTCGAGGTTGCGCTGCTGGCCGATCGTGAGCGGCGGGCGCAGCCGGTCGAGGTACGCGCGCCACGCGCCGCGCCACCCGATGATGCGGCGCACGGCGGGATCCCACGCGTTGGCGGGGATGCCGAGCACGTTCTCGGGGGGCAGGGGTGCGGCACCGCCCGCGAGACCGGCGACCCACGGTGTCGTCGGCGCCTCGGCGCGCACACGGTCGGTGAGGCCCAGCTCATCGACGAGTGCGCGCACGTGACCTCCCGCCGTCGCGTAGCCGTCTGCACCGAGATCGAGCTCGGTCTCGCCCACCGTGCCGGAGCGCACGGCGCCACCGGGCGCCTCACGGGCCTCGAGCACCGTGACGGCGAGGCCGACCTTGGCGCATTCGTACGCCGCGACGAGGCCTGCGATGCCGGCTCCGACCACGACGACATGGGTCTCCCGGGCGTGCGCGGCGAGGTTCTCGAGGGGCGCGGCGTCGTTCACGCCGTCCATCCTCGCACCCCGCGCCACGAGCCGACCGGGCCGGTGCGAGACTGAGGGGCATGACGCTGCACATCACGGGCGACGACCGTGCCGACGATCTGCTCACCATCAATCCGCTTGCCCTGCTCATCGGGATGCTGCTGGACCAGCAGATCGCGATGGAGACGGCGTTCGCGGGGCCGTTGAAGATCCAGGAGCGCGCCGGCGCGGTCGAGGCGGGCACCCTCGCCGCCTACGATCCTGACGCGTTCGTCGAGGTCTTCCGCAAGACGCCCGCCGTGCACCGGTTCCCCGGTTCGATGGCTGCGCGGGTGCAGGCGCTGTGCGCAGCTGTCGAAGCGGATTGGGGCGGGGATGCCGCGGCCATCTGGACGCGGGATGCACCCGACGGGGCGACCGTGCTCAAGCGCCTGAAGGCGTTGCCGGGCTTCGGCGACCAGAAGGCCAAGATCTTCCTCGCACTGCTGGGCAAGCAGTACGGGTTCACGGGCGACGGCTGGCGTGAGGCATCGGCCCCCTATGGCGAAGAGGGGTCGTACCGCAGCGTCGCCGATATCGTCTCGCCCGAATCGCTCACCAAGGTGCGCGAGCACAAGCGCGCGATGAAGGCCGCCGCCCGCGAGGCCACCTGAACCGGGCGCACCTGGACCATCGCCACCCGTGAGCGGCGGATGCGTCAGGCGCCCTTGAGTCGCTCAGCCAGGAAGTCTGCGAGCCCTTCGATCGGCAGACGCTCCTGCGACATCGTGTCGCGGTCGCGGACCGTGACGGCGTTGTCGTCGAGGGAGTCGAAGTCGACGGTGACACAGAACGGCGTGCCGATCTCGTCCTGGCGGCGGTAGCGTCGGCCGATCGCGCCGGCGTCGTCGAAGTCGATGTTCCAGCCGTGCGCGCGCAGGTCGTCGGCCAGGCCACGAGCAAGGGGCGACAGCCGCTCGTTGCGCGAGAGCGGCAGCACGGCGACCTTGACGGGAGCCAGGCGCGGGTCGAGCTTGAGCACGGTGCGGCTGTCGGTGCCGCCCTTCGCGTTGGGCACCTCTTCTTCGTGGTACGCGTCGACGAGGAACGCCATCATGGCGCGGGTCAGGCCGAACGAGGGCTCGATGACGAACGGGGTGTACCGCTCGCCCGAGGCCTGGTCGAAGAACGTCAGGCTCTGCCCCGACGCCTCGGTGTGGCTCTTCAGGTCATAGTCGGTGCGGTTGGCGATGCCCATGAGCTCGCCCCATTCCTTGCCGGCGAAGCCGAAGCGGTACTCGACGTCGATCGTGCCGGCCGAGTAGTGCGCGCGCTCCTCGGTGGGAACGTCGAAGCGGCGCATGTTGTCGGCGTCGATGCCGAGGTCGATGAACCAGTCCCAGCACGCCTCGACCCAGTGGTCGAACCACTCGCCGGCCTCGGCGGGCGGTGTGAAGAACTCGATCTCCATCTGCTCGAACTCACGCGTGCGGAAGATGAAGTTGCCCGGCGTGATCTCGTTGCGGAACGCCTTGCCCACCTGGCCCACACCGAACGGGGGCTTCTTGCGGCTCGCCGTCAGCACGTTCCCGAAGTTGACGAAGATTCCCTGGGCGGTCTCGGGGCGCAGGTAGTGCAGGCCGGTCTCATCGTCGACGACGCCGAGGTACGACTTGACCAGGCCGGAGAATGCCCTCGGCTCGGTCCACTGGCCCTTGTTTCCGCAGTTCGGGCACGGCACGTCGGCGAGGCCGTTCTCGGCGACGCGACCCTTGCGCTCCTCGAAGTCCTCCAGGAGGTTGTCGGCACGGAAGCGCTTGTGGCACTGCAGGCACTCGACGAGAGGGTCGGTGAAGGTCGCGACGTGGCCTGAGGCCTCCCATACGCGCTTGGGGAGGATGATCGACGAATCCAGTCCCACCATGTCGCCGCGACCACGCACGAACGACTGCCACCACTGGCGGCGCACGTTCTCTTTGAGCTCCGTGCCGAGGGGGCCGTAGTCCCAGGCCGATCGGGACCCCCCGTAGATCTCACCCGCCTGGAAGACGAACCCGCGGTGACGGGCGAGGGCGATGACTTTGTCGAGACGGGACTGCTCGGCCACGGTGGCTCCAATGGTCGGGTGGGGAGGGCGCGAAGAGGGCGCGGATGCCGCACAGCGCGGCATCCGTCGAGTCTAGCCGCGCAGCGGCAGGCCGCTCAGCTGACGAAGCGGATCGCGAGGGGGTACTGGTACCACTCCCCGCGGCCGGCCTTCACAGCCGCGATGATCGCGAAGACGATGTTCACGATCATCGCGGCGATCAGGATGAAGATCCCAACGAGCACGATGGTCAGCACGCCGCCGACGACGTAGGCGATGAGCACCGTGAGCTGGAAGTTGAGCGCCGTCGCGGTGTGCGAGCGCACGAAGGGCCCCCGATCCTTCAGCACGAGGTAGCCGATGAGGGGCACGAGGATGCTCACGAGCGCTCCGCCGAGGTGCACGAGCACCGCCCACATCTTCTCGTCGGAGGGGCTCATCGGCTGCGGCCCCGCGCCGTAGACGGGCGGGGGCGGAGGTTGCGGGGGAAGCGTCACGGCGCCGAGCCTAGCGTTCGGCGCCGCTCATCCGGCGCACCACCGGCTGACCCACGTCAGGATGCGAGCGCGCAGGTCGGCAGGCGCCGCGAGCTCGATCTCTCCTGGCTCGCCGTCGAGGTCGACCACGAGAGTGAAGACCGTGCCTCGTTTGTCCTCCTGCACGGCGTGCGGATCGCAGCGCAGGGGCACGACAGGCAGGGGGACCGCGACGGGCCCGTCCTCGGTCATGATGTCGAGCGGCAGAGTCTCACCGGCGGCCACGCTGTCGAAGCGCAGCAGGTTCGTCGGCTGAACCCCCGCGATGATCGCCTCGGCGCGACCCGTCGGCACGACCTCGAGTTCGAGCACGGCAGGCTCCGGGGGCAGCGAGGGCACGAAGGACGCGAACGCGACGTCGGCCGCGGCCGCGAGCCGCGCGGCGCGGCACTCGCGCTCGTGGAGCGGCGCGATGACGTCGAGCGGATCGGAGGCCGAAGCCTCGACGGCCATGCCCGCGAGTTCCAGTCGCACGCGGGGGTCGCCCGACGGCGAGGCGCAGTCCATGTCGGGCAGCGCGACGCGGATGTCGACCGTCGCTCCCGGCCGCACGGTCGTGATCCGGGCCGGATCGGTGCGCGTCGCGGGTTCGGCGAAGCGTGCGTCGACGACTTCGACGGCACCGATGTCGACGGAGGCGTCGGTGATGTTGCGCACGCGCACCTGCGCGTGGCGATCGGCGACGTCGGAGCGTGACTGCACCACGGCGACCTCGAGGCCGTCGGTGATCGCGGGCTCCGCGCTCGGCGCACACGCGGCGAGCGCGACGACGCAGACGGGCAGCATCCGTGCGATCCGCCGGACCGTGCGCTGCGCGCCGACGTGCCGGACCCGATGGCGCGGGCCCGTCGTGCCGATCGCGCGCGATCGACCCGCCGGGGCGCACGCCGCCGGTGTCGCGGTGGGCATGCGATCAGGGTAGACCCGGCCGGGCCGCCAGACGGCGGATGACCTCGACGTCGGTCACGGGGCGGTAGGTCGATCGCGCCGTGTGCGGGCGCAGCGCCCGCGGCAGGCGCGGCGCCCTGCCCTGCCCGCGCCCACTCGTGATGGTCCGCACGAGCTGTTCGAGCACTTCGCGCACCAGGGACTCCCTCATCGCCTTCTCCTTTCACTCGATCCAGAGACCGCGCGGGCCGCGTTGCATGACGCGGGTTTCGAGAGAGAGGAGCGACTGAGCCGTCGGCTGATACGCCGCGCGACCGGGACGGCGAAGTAGCGCACGCGTCGCGCCACGGCAACCCCGTCCTGCCCGCCGCCGGGCGCCCGTACTCTCGACGCATCGGAAGGAGCGGCCATGGGAACGGATGAGACGGGCATGACCGACGAAGAGAAGCGCCGCGACCAGCTGCTCGCGGCGCCGAACGCCGTCGAGGCCGACGCAGCGCCACGGATCGACGTGACCCACCGTGAGGGTGTCACGCGGATCGACGTGCGCGACGACGCCGTCGTGCGACCGGGCAACCCGTACGAAGAACCCGACCGAGAGAAGGGCGCGTAGCCCTTTCGGGCCGAGGCACCCGCGAGTGCCGATAGCCTGAGTCGTAATGAACCGGGACGAGAACGCACGCAGAAGACTCACCCGGATGCCGTCACAGGCCGCCATCATCGCGGTCCTGGCGGTGGCCGGGCTCGCCTCGTCGTTCATGTTCACGCTCGTCGTCCCGATCCAGTCGAAGCTGCCCGAACTGCTCGACGCGAGCCGCGAGGACACCGCGTGGGTCGTCACCTCGACGCTCCTCGCCGCCGCCGTCATCACGCCCATCGCGGGGCGCCTGGGCGACATGTACGGCAAGCGTCGGATCCTGCTCGTGCTCGTCGCGGTGATGGTCGCCGGGTCTGCCGTCGCGGCGCTGTCGACCGACATCGTCGGGGTGATCGTCGGCCGCACGCTGCAGGGCGCGATGACCGGTGTCATCCCGCTGGGCATATCGATCCTGCGTGACGTGCTGCGGGCGGACCGCGTCGCCGGGGCCGTGGCGCTCATCAGTGCGACGCTCGGCGTGGGCGGCGCGATCGGGCTCCCGATCAGTGCCCTCGTGACCGAGTACACCGACTGGCACCTGCTGTTCTGGGTCTCTGCGGCACTCGGCGTGCTCGTCTTCGTGCTCGTGCTGTGGATCGTGCCCGTCAGTGTCCTGCGCACCGCGGGTCGCTTCGACTACATCGGCGCCGCGGGCCTCGCTGTCGGCCTGGTCGGCATCCTGCTCGCCGTCTCGCGCGGCAACGAATGGGGCTGGGCCGCACCGGCCACCCTCGTATGCGGCATCGGAGGCGTCGTCGTGCTCCTTCTGTGGGGCTGGTACGAGCTGCGCATCGACGAGCCTCTGCTCGACCTGCGCATCGCGGGTCGTCCCGCCGTGCTGCTGACGAACCTCGCCTCGGTCGCGCTCGGATTCGCGCTCTTCTCCTCGAACGTGAGCTACCCGCAGATGCTCGAGCTCCCCGTGGGAGCAGGCGGCTTCGGGCTGTCGCTTCTGGCGGCGAGTCTCATCATCATGCCGTCGGGCCTGGTGATGATGGTGCTCTCGCCGGTCTCGGGACGCCTGGCGGGCACGATCGGCCCGAAGGCACTGCTCGTCATGGGATCGACCGCACTCATCGCGGCCTACGGGTTCACCCTGCTGTTGTCGGCCGAGGTCTGGCACCTGCTCATCGCGAACCTGCTCATCGGCGTCGGCATCGGCTTCGGCTACGCCGCGATGCCCATGCTCATCATGCGCTCCGTGCCGCAGAGCGAGACGGGCGCCTCGAACGGCCTCAACGCGCTGTTCCGTTCACTCGGCACGAGCGTCGCGGCGGCAGTGACCGGAGCCGTCCTCGCGACCTCGTCCCGACCGTTCGAAGGCGTTTCGATGCCGACACCCGAGGGCTTCCAGCTGTCGTTCGTGCTCGGCGGCGCCGCCGCCGTCGTCGCATTGGGCATCGCGGTGTTCATCCCGTCCCGTCCCGACGCGCACGAGCGGCATCCGTCGCTTCGCTGACTCGCCCCGAATCCGCGTCCGTGGACGCGGCATCCGTCAACTGAGGGCAGAATCGAGGGATGTCCGCGCCGTCTTCACCGCAGCTCCTTCCCGAACACGCTTGCCTCATCGTGCACGGCAGCGACCAGCCGGGGATCGTCGCCGCCGTCTCTGCGCTCATCACGCGCAACCGGGGGAACATCGTCGCCCTCGACCAGTACTCGGACGACCCGACGGGCGGAGCGTACTTCCAGCGCGTCGTCTTCCACCGCCCGGGACTCGACGCCGCCCTGCCCGAGATCGAGGCCGACCTCGCGACGACGCTCGGCGGGTTCGACCTGGAGTGGTCGCTCACCGACCAGTCCGTGCCCAAGCGCATGGCGATCCTCGCCTCGAAGCAGGACCACTGCCTGCTCGACCTGCTGTGGCGGCACCGCCGCGGGGACCTGCCCGTCTCGATCCCGATGGTCATCTCGAACCACACGACCGCGGCCGAGGACGTGCGCTCGTTCGGCGTGCCGTTCTTCCATGTGCCCTCGGCGCCGGGCCCGGACAAGAGCGCGGCTGAGGCCGAGATCCTCAAGCTGCTCGTCGGCAACGTCGACTTCATCGTGCTGGCGCGCTACATGCAGATCCTCTCGAGCGACTTCCTCGCCCAGCTCGGTGTGCCCGTCATCAACATCCACCACTCCTTCCTGCCCGCCTTCATCGGCGCCGAGCCGTACAAGAAGGCGAAGGAGCGCGGCGTCAAACTCATCGGCGCGACGAGCCACTACGTCACGGAAGACCTCGATGAAGGGCCCATCATCGACCAGGACACCGTGCGCGTGACGCACGCCGACGGCGTCGCCGAGCTCGCGCGCCGCGGAGCCGACGTCGAGCGCCAGGTGCTCTCGCGCGCCGTGCTCTGGCACGCGCAGGACCGCGTGATCCGCCACGGGAACCACACGATCGTCTTCTAGGCCCGGGGCCCTGCGGTCACCAGATCGTGACGCGCTGATCCTTCGGAAGCCACAGCGCATCGCTCTCGGTGACGCCGAACGCGTCGTAGAACGCGTCGAGATTGCGCACGATCTGATTGCACCGGAACTCGTTCGGCGAGTGCGGGTCGATCGTGAGCAGCCGGATCGTCTCGGCATCCCTGCTCTTCTGCTGCCAGATCTGCGCCCATGACAGCAGCACACGCTGGATGCCGGTGAGCCCGTCGATCTCGGGGGCTTCGACCGGGTCACCGACCGAATCGGCACCCAGCGACAGCGCATACGCCTTGAGGGCGATGCCGAGGCCGCCGAGGTCGCCGATGTTCTCGCCGATCGTGAGCGCGCCGTTGACCGTGTAGTCCTCGGAGATGCCCGTCGGAGTGAGCCCGTCGTACTGGGCGATGAGCGAGGCTGTGCGCTCCTCGAACGCCGCCCGGTCTTCATCGGTCCACCAGTCCCGCAGCGATCCGTCGCCGTCGAAGCGGCTGCCCTGGTCGTCGAAGCCGTGGCCGATCTCGTGCCCGATGACGGCCCCGATGCCGCCGTAGTTCGCGGCCGCGTCGCGCTCGGCGTCGAAGAACGGGTACTGCAGGATCGCAGCGGGGAAGACGATCTCGTTCATGAGCGGGTTGTAGTACGCATTGACCGTCTGCGGCGTCATGTACCACTCGTCGCGGTCGATCGGCTGCCCGACCTTGCTGAGCTGCCGGTCGTGCTCGTGCACGTTCGCGCGCCGGACGTTGCCGATGAGGTCGGTCGGGTCGATCTCGAGAGCGTCGTAGTCCTTCCACTTCACGGGGTAGCCGATCTTCGGCGTGAACGCGTCGAGCTTGGCCAGGGCCCTCTCGCGCGTCTCCGGGCTCATCCACTCCAGCGCGACGATCGACTGCCGGTAGGCCTCGACGAGGTTCGCGACGAGCTCGTCCATCGCGACCTTCGCGGCGGGCGGGAAATACCGCTCGACGTAGACCCGGCCGATCGCCTCGCCCATCGCCGCTTCAGCGAGGCCGACGCCGCGCTTCCACCGTTCGCGGATGACCGGCACGCCGGTGAGCTGGGTGCCGTAGAACGAGAAGTTCTCGTCGACGAACTCGTCGGACAAGAACGCCGCCGATCCGTGCACGACGGCGAACCGCAGCCAGGCCTTCCAATCCTCGAGGCGCTCCGGGGCGAGCAGCCCGCCGAGACCTTCGAGGAAGCTCGGCTGGTAGACGTTGATCTCGGCGAACGCATCGCCGTGCGCCGGCGCGACACCGTCGCGCCACGGCGACAGATCCACCCCGACGAGGCTCTGCACGTCGTCCCACGTCATGAGGTTGTAGGTCGCGACGGCGTCGCGGCTCTTCACGTTGTCCCAGTGGTGGGTCGCGAGTTCGGTCTCGAGCGCGAAGATGCGATCAGCGGATGCCTCGGCGTCGGCGACGCCGGCGAGATCGAGGATGCGGTGCACGTGCGCGCGGAACGCGGCGCGCGTTTCTTCGAAGCTGTCGAGGCGGTAGTAGCTCTCGTCGGGAAGCGACAGCCCGCCCTGCATGAAGAAGGCGACATAGCGCTGCGGGTTGCCCGGGTCGGGCTCGATGTAGAGGTGGAAGATCCCGGCGACTCCCTCGCGCTCGAGTTCGCCGACGACCCGCAAGAGGCTCGGGATCGAGTCGATCGCGTCGATCTTGGTGAGCTGATCGCGCAGCGGTTCTGCGCCACGCTCGGCGATCCGATCGACGTCCATGAAGCTCGTGTAGAGGTCGCCGATCTTTCGCGCCTCGGTGCCCTCTGCGGCATCCTGCGATTCTTCGACGATCTCGCGCACGTGCTTCTCGGCCTGCTCGGCGATGAGGTGGAACGACCCCCACCTCGCCTTGTCCTCGGGGATGTCGGTGCGGTCGATCCACGAGCCGTTGACGTGACGGAAAAGGTCGTCCTGAGGGCGGATGTCCGCGCTGAGTTCGTCGAGAGCGATACCGGACGGGAGAGCTTCGGTCATGCGAACCAGGATAGGCGCCCGGGGGCAGACGGAGGCGGAGGACGTTCACTCGTAGCATCGGAGCATGCCCCCCATGCGCGGATTGAACCGCGACATCCTGCGCCTCGCGGTCCCGGCCCTCGGCGCCCTCGTCGCCGAGCCGCTGTTCCTCATCGTCGACGCGGCAATGATCGGGCACCTCGGCATCGTTCCCCTCGCGGGCCTGGGCATCGCCGGCGCGGTGCTGCAGACGATCGTGGGGCTCATGGTGTTCCTCGCCTACGCGACGACACCGGCCGTGGCGCGCCGGTTCGGCGCGGGCGACCACGGATCGGCCGTCTCGGTCGGCATCGACGGGATGTGGCTCGCGCTCGGGCTCGGGGCGGTGCTCGCCGTGTCGGGATGGTTTGCGACACCCCTGCTCGTCTCGCTGTTCGGTGCGACGCCCGAGGTGGCAGAGCAGGCCCAGATCTATCTCGGACTGTCGATGTGGGGACTGCCTGCCATGCTCGTCGTCTTCGCCGCGACGGGGCTCCTGCGGGGATTGCAGGACACCGTGACGCCGCTGTGGATCGCGGGCCTCGGCTTCGCCGCGAACGCGCTCCTGAACTGGCTCTTCATCTATGGCTTCGGATGGGGGATCGCCGGTTCGGCGGCCGGCACCGTTGTCGCACAGTGGGGGATGGTGGCCGCGTTCGCCGTCGTCGTAGGTCGCGTCGCGCGGCGGCACGCGGCATCCCTGCGTCCGCAGCGCGCCGGAGTGCGCGGTTCGGCGCGCTCGGGCGGATGGCTGTTCCTGCGCACGGTGTCGCTGCGCGTCGCGCTGCTTGCCACTGTCGCGGTCGCGACGGGGCTCGGCACCGCCGAGCTTGCGGGGTGGCAGGTCGTCTTCACGCTCTTCTCCACCACGGCGTTCGCTCTGGATGCCCTCGCGATCGCGGCGCAGGCCCTGATCGGCAAAGGGCTGGGCATGGGCGATGAATCGTATGTGCGGCGCGTCCTCGCGCGCACGCTCGCGTGGGGCGCGTGGTTCGGCGTGCTGGTCGGGGCGGTCGTGGCGGCGCTGTCGGGGGTGATGGGACTCATCTTCACGGGCGACCCCGCCGTGGCCGCCCTCGTCATGCCGGCGCTGCTCGTGCTCGCCGTCGCACAGCCGATCTGCGGCGTTGTTTTCGTGCTCGACGGCGTGCTCATCGGGGCGGGCGACGCGAAGTACCTCGCGATCGCGGGCGTGGTCAATCTCGTGCCGTTCTTGCCGGCCCTCGTGCTGATCGCGGCGCTGCAGCCGACCGGCGCGGCCGGACTCGCGTGGCTGGGCGTCGCGTTCTTCGGCGTCTACATGCTCGCCCGACTGGCGACCCTGGCGTGGCGCGTGCGCGGGCCGGCGTGGCTGACGGCCGGGTCGTGATCCCGGGTCACCCCGGACGGGCCCTCACGCCCAGCGGCGGCACCACTCGTACATGACGACGGCGGCTGCCGCGCTGGCGTTGATCGAGCGGGTCGAGCCGTACTGCTGGATCTCGACGACGCCGGTCGCAGCTTCGACCGCCTCTGCCGACAGCCCGGGGCCTTCCTGCCCGAAGAGGAGCACGCACCGCTCAGGCAGCTCGGCGTCGGGCAGCGGCACCGACCCGGGCACGTTGTCGATCGCGACGATGGGCAGCGCCTCGTCGGCGGCCCACGCGGCGAAGGCGGCGATGTCCTCGTGGTGCCGCACGTGCTGGTAGCGGTCGGTGACCATGGCCCCGCGGCGGTTCCACCGGCGCTTGCCGACGATGTGCACCTCGGCGGCGAGAAAGGCATTGGCGCTGCGCACGATCGAGCCGATGTTCATGTCGTGCTGCCAGTTCTCGATCGCGACGTGGAACCGGTGGCGGCGCGTGTCGAGGTCGGCGACGATCGCATCCATCGTCCAGTACCGGTAGGAGTCGACGACGTTGCGTCGATCGCCGTGCGCGAGCAGATCGCGGTCGTAGCGCGGGTCGTCGGGCCACTCCCCCGGCCAGGGCCCGACACCGTGCAGCACAGCGGGCTCGGCGGGGTCGGCGGGGTCGGCCGGGTCGGCGGGGTCGGTCACCGGCCCAGGCTACCCGGCGGGTACGCTGAACCCGTGGCCTCTCCCGTCGTCGACGACTACCTCAAGACGATCTACCACCACACCGAGTGGCAGGATGCCCGCATCACTCCGTCGCAGCTCGCGGCCGAGCTGGGGCTCGCCCCCTCGAGCGTGACCGAGATGGTGCAGAAGCTCGCCGCGCAGGGGCTCGTCGCACACCGCCCCTACGGACCCATCGCACTCACGGCCAATGGCCTGCGTCGCGCCGCAGCCATCATCCGTCGCCACCGGCTGATCGAGACGTGGCTCGTGCAGGAGTTCGGCTACGCGTGGGACGAAGTGCACGACGAAGCCGAGATCCTCGAGCACGCCGTGAGCGACCGGCTGCTCGAGCGCATCGACCAGCGACTCGGCCGGCCGCGGTTCGACCCGCACGGCGATGCGATCCCCGACGCCCAGGGCCGCGTCCAGCGGACGCCCTTCGTCCTGCTGTCCACCGCGGCGCCCGGGCACGCCGGGCACGTGCTGCGCGTGAGCGACCGGAACCCGGGGTTGCTGCGCGCCGTGGAGTCGGCCGGAGTCGAGGTCGGGGCGCGGGTCACGGTCGTCGACGCCGTCACGCTGCGCTTCGCGCACGGCGAGGTCACTCTTCCCGAGGGCAGCGGCGACGCGGTCTGGCTGAGCGCCTGAGCTCAGCGGCGGTTCTGCGCGGCTCGCTCGAACGCCCAGCGCACGCCCGTCGCGTCTTCGGCGACTTCCCACAGCTGCGCGCCGAGTTCGGGGTCGCGCCCGAGCCGCGAGGGCCGAGCTCGCCGCGGCGTGCCGTGCATGACGTAGCGCGGGCCCCAGAACGACCCGCCCTCGAGGCCATCGGCGGCCAGGGCATGCACGAGCGGCAGTGCACCAGCCTCTTTGGACTGCGTGATGGGCGTCTGCAGGTTGTCGGTGAACCGCGCCATGCGGCTGGGCTCGTTGACGCCCACGATGCCCGGCGAGCGCCCGCTCGTCGAATAGCCGGGGTGGGCGACGACGCTCGACACCGACACGCCCGCCTCGCGCAGTCGGCGATCGGCCTCGAGCCCGAGCGAGGTCGCGGCCACCTTGGACTGCACGTACGCGCGCCACGCAGTGTAGCCCTCGACGAGGTGGGGATCGACGGGGTTGTAGGGCCACAGTGACGTCGACACGCTGCCCACCCAGACCATGCGCCCCGCCGTGCCGGCGAGGGTCGACAGCAGCGCGCCACCGAGCGCGAAGTGGCCGAGAACGTTCGTCGCCAGCACGCGCTCGTGCCCGTCGGTCGTCGTTTCGCGGCGAGTCGGAGGGCGCACCATGCCGGCGTTGAGCAGCACGCCGTCGAGCCGGCCTCGGCCGCGCACGCTCGCCGCAGCGGCGCGCACCGAACCGTAGTTGCTCGTATCGAGCAGCATCGTCTCGACACGGTCGGCCGGCAGATCGGGGATGCGACGGTGCAGCGCCGCCCGCGCGGCGGCAAGGCGGTTCGGGCTCCGACCCGTCATGAGCACACGGGCACCGGCACGCACGAGGTGCTCGGACGAGAAGTAGCCGAGACCGGCGTTGGCCCCCGTGACGAGATACGTGCGGCCGGTCAGATCGGGAAGACTCCAAGACGGCACGATCCGACCCTACGCCGCGCGCTCGGTCGCCCGTGTCGGACGCGCGGGACGGATGCCGGGACGGCCGGCATCCGGCCGGGATAGGCTGACCGCATGCGCACGCGCGCCGACATCGAATGCTGGCTGACCGACATGGACGGCGTTCTCGTCCACGAGAACACGCCCATCCCCGGGGCGGCGGAATTGCTCGAGCACTGGCGCGACACCGGCACGCCGTTCCTCGTCCTGACGAACAACTCCATCTTCACGCCGCGCGACCTGTCCGCCCGGCTGCGGGCATCGGGTCTCATCGTTCCCGAGGCGGCGATCTGGACCTCGGCGCTCGCGACCGCAGACTTCCTGCGCGGGCAGATGCCCGGCGGCACGGCCTTCGTCATCGGCGAAGCAGGCCTCACCACGGCGCTGCACGAGGTCGGATTCATCATGACCGAGACGGCGCCGGATTACGTCGTCGTCGGCGAGACCCGGCATTACTCGTTCGAGGCGATCACGAAGGCCATCCGGCTGATCGGGGCGGGGTCCCGCTTCATCTCGACGAATCCGGATGCCACGGGCCCCTCGATCGACGGCGTCCTGCCGGCGACCGGGGCCATCTCAGCGCTCATCACGAAGGCGACCGGCATGGAGCCGTACGTCGTCGGCAAGCCGAACCCCATGATGTTCCGCTCGGCGCTGAACCGGATCGGGGCGCACTCCGAGACGACCGGGATGATCGGCGACCGCATGGACACCGACATCGTCGCCGGCATCGAGGCGGGCCTTCACACCGTGCTCGTGCTCACGGGGATCAGCGACCCGCTCGCGATCCAGCGGTTCCCCTTCCGCCCCGACGAAGTGCTCGGCTCGGTCGCGGATCTGCTTCCGGCAGAGCCGATCGAATCCGACCTGCCCGAGAACCTCTGAGCGGTGAACGAGTTCGAGCAGTCGCTGCTCTTCGTGACGAGCGGCATCGTGCTTGTGGGCACCCTCATCGCGTTCATCTGGCAGTGGTGGCGCGGTCGCGACGACGAGGACTGAGATCGATGGACGGCCTCCCAGGACGGTGCCCCCACGGCGACCGCCCTGGAGACACCGTCTTGTTCGAGATGAGGCTCAGTCCGCGGGCGGCCGGGCTCCGTACGACGCCGTCTTGACGGCCGTGACCGGGACCCCGTCGATGATCGCCGACACCGTGATCGAAACCTCACCGGCGGCGATCGAGGTCGCACGGGTGTTGAACGACACGCTCACCGTCGCCCCCGGTGCAACGCCCGTGAACGTCTTGCCGCCGAATTCGGAGGTCACGACGAGATCCACCGCGACATCCTCGTCATTGGTCACGGTCACGGAGACGACCTGCTTGCCCGCGAGCGTGCGCGGAGTCGCCGACGCCGTCACACCGGGGAGCGGCTCGGCAGCGACCAGCGAGTAGGCACCGGACTGAAGGCGCAACTGGGCCCGCCCGTCGTCGACGCCGATCATCTCCACGCCTTCTGCACGCTCGGCGGGAACCCCATCGACTGTCACGACGTGACCCTCTGCCACGGGAATCGACGTGAGAGCCGTCGTGCCCACGGGAACTTCGACATCGAGCACGAACTTCTGCTCGTCTTTGGACCACGAGGAGGAGACGGTGCCATAGGGCGTGACGGTCGACCCTGACGCGCTCGTGAGTTCGCCCACGGCTTGCGGGGCGATGGAGATCTCCTTGAATCCCGGTTCGAGCGGAGTGATTCCTGCGAGATCCTGGGCGAACCAGTCATCGATCGTCCCCAGGAAGTAGTGGTTGCGTGAGCGGTAGTCATCCCACGCCTCCCACATCGTCGTCGAACCCTCTGCCGAGTCGAACCAGCGACCCCAGCTCGGATAGTCACGCTGGGTTGCCACCGTGTATGCGAGGTCGCCGTGACCGTACTCGGTGAGCAGGGGGAGCAGGTACTTGGTACCCAGGACGCCCGTCCACAGGTGGTCGTTGCGCACGACACGAATGTCACGCGCCAGGTTGTCGACCACGGCCTGTTCCTGCCCCTCCGGCGCGAGTCCGAACTCGACGGCGAGGACGTTGTGCGTCTGCCGATAGCCCGCGACCGCATCGCGGTACACCTGCGCTGCGGCATCGAAGTACGCGGCATTGAAGGCGTCCTTGATGCGGGCCGCCTCTTCTCGAAGGCGCGCAGCGTCATCGGGCTTGTTCAGCACATCGGCCATCTCGGCGACGACATTCGTCATCTCGTAGACGTACGCGGTGGCCGCGACCTTCAGATCCTCCGGCGGGTTGGCGACATTGTCGGGCGACATGTAGTCCCCCAGGAAGCTGTCCGAAATATGCCCGACCGAGATCGAGTGCTCGAGCTCGACATAGTCGAGCATGCCCTCATAGTGCTCCTCGATGATGCTCAGATCACCGGTGTACTCGTAGACCCACCAGGGGATCAGCACGTACGCGGCGTTCCACGTGGGCGAGATGTCGTAGGCGGAGCCCCAGTTCGGGTCCGGCGCGATCGCTGCCGGGCGGCCGGTCGCCAGGCGTGAATCACTGACATCGCGCATCCACTTGGTCAAGAAGCTGTGACTGTCGAAGTTCCACAGGAACATCTCCGCGCCCACTTGCGCGTCACCCGTCCAGCCGTTCTTCTCATACGTGGGCGTGTCCGTCGGGATGTGGTGGAAGTTGTTCAACATCGTCAGCACGACGCCGTCGTGTATCGAGTTGAAGAGCGGTTCCGAGCTCTCGAACGTCGAGATCGTCTCGACGTCGGTGTGAAGCCAGCGGGCCGAGATGTCATCGACGGTCGGAGCCCGGCCGCCCGGCCAGCCGACGATCTCGATGTACTTGAAGCCCTTGTAAGAGAACTTGGGTTCCCACGTCTCTTGGCCGCCTCCCTTCAACGTGTACCGGTCGGTCTGGAACGCACCACCCGTGAATCCGGTCGCAGAGTTGATGCTGCCGTCGGCGTTAAGGCGTTCGCCGTAGCGCAACTGAACCTCGTCGCCCGCTTCACCGTTGACGGTGATGGTCGCCCATCCGGCGATCTGCTGGTCGAAGTGCGCGATGTACACGCCGGGCGAGGGTTCGGAGACCGCTGAGGGCTTCAGCGTGTCGGCGACCCGGATGGGCGGCTGCACGCGAGCGGTGAGTTCACCGACGGGTCCTTCCACCGCGCCGGCGCTCTTCCACGCAGCGTCGTCGAAGCCGGCACGGTCGACCCCCGGCACTTCGAGACGGGCGTCATAGAAGTCGCCCTCGTAGAGGGAGTCGTACGTGGTCGGTCCCTCAGCAGCACGCCAATTCGTGCTGTCGGTACCGAACTCCTCCACACTGCCGTCACGGTACTCGACGCGCACGAGCGCGCGAACCGTAGGCGAGTCCTGCACCCAGGGGGCGCGCTCCCAGCCCCAGGAGTTCTGCGTCTGCATGGAGTAGAAGCCGCGCCCGAGCTCGAACAGGAGTGCGTTGTCACCCTGATCGAGCTGATCTGTGATGTCGTGGGTGACGTAGTGCACCGTCTTGCCGTAGTCGGTGTGGCTCACGGAGAGGACCTCATCACCGACCTGCGCGCCGTTGAGTCGCGCATCCACGATTCCGCCCGCCGCCACGTAGAGACGAGCGTTCGCGATCTCGCGCCCGACCGAGAACTCGTTGCGCAGGAGGGGGGCGCCGTCGCCCGCTTCGGTCACGACGACGTTGTTCCCCCAATCACCGGAACCGTATGGCGCGTGCACGACAGCATTCGTCCAGTCCGAGTCGTCGAATCCGTACGTCGACCAGTCGCTCTGCAGTGTGGCGCTGGTCAGCCAATCCGCGCTCGTGCGGATGAGTTCGACGGTTCCGCCCAGGTATGTCAGGCGAATCGTTCCCAGCAGGCCGGCGGGCGACATCGCGCCCGAGGCGAAGTTTCGATTCTCGGCCCGCACGGCGAGCGTGTTCGTTCCCGGCCGGAGAGTGTTGAGTGACGAGACCTTGGCTTCGCGCCAGGCCTCGGAGGACTCTGAAGAACGCGCGACGACGGCACCGTCGAGGTAGGCGGTGTATTTGTCGTCGGCCGTCATGATGAGTTCCGCCGAGAGCAGTTCGAGACCCGGGTTCACCTCGAAGTCGTAGCGGAAGTAGCGCGCTCCGCTCGGCGCCGCCGGTGCGAATCCATCCGGGTACCAGATCCACGAGGACCCCGCGATCGGAGAAGCTGCAGCGCTGACCGGATCGGCGACCACGTTCCCACCCCACGGACCAGTGCCGTAGACGCCATGCGACACGACCGGAACCCAGGCTGTGTCATCGAATCCCGGTGACGCCCATCCGCTGAGCTCCTCGTGGTGCGACACCCAGCTCGCACTCTTGCCGGTCTGGATCAGCGACGAGGTGCCGTCGCTGTAGTTGATGCGGACGTTGGCGATGATCCCGGCCGGTGACTTGATGCCCACGCCGGCGGCCTCCCACGAGTTGTACGCCTCGACGGCAACGACGTTCGGGCCGGCATCGAGCGGGACGGTGAACCGCTGCGCTGACCTCCACGTGTGGTCAGCCGGAGCGCTCTGTCCGAGCAGAGAACCGTTCAGGTAGAGCTTGTACTTGTTGTCTGCCGTGAGCAGGATGTCGGCGGAGACCGCCGTCTTCCCGGCCTCGGGCTCGAGCGCGGCCCGAAAGTAGCGGCTGCCTTCGGGCGCCGTGGGCGGGGTTCCATCCGGGTACCAGACCCAGTGGGTGTCTGCCAACGTCAGCGGCGTGCGTTCGCCGTCGTCGTCGGGCGTCGGCACCGAGATCCACTCCGACGCGCTCCAGCCGGCGCTGCCGATGCCCGTCTCGAACCAGCTCGGTTCACTCCATTCGCCGGCAGAGTCGTGCTCGGTCTGCACGAGCACACGCCAGTGATAGCGGGTGGCGTCACTCAGCTCGGGGCCACCGTATTCGAGCTCTGTCGACTGATCGCCTTCGACGACACCGGTGTCCCAGACGTCGCCGTCAAGATCGGCGGATCGTTGGGCCGACGACGAGACGAGAACCCGATAGCTCGTTTGTGCGGTGGCCTTCTCGGTCGACGTGGTCTTCCACGACAATCTCGGCGTCGGGTCGTCGATTCCGAGCGGGGCGACCGTGTTGTTGACTCTGAGGTCCACGACAGCCACACCGTCGTCGACCGCCCGCGATGCGGGGACACCAGCGGTGAACACCAAGCCGACACTCAGGGCCGTTGCCAGCGAAACCGCGAGGATCGGCCGTGTTCGAGGGCGTCGCCCGGGGATGCTGACCGCGCTGCTTCCACGGGGTTCGTGGGCGGCTGTGGCTGAAGACATTCGAGTTCCGATCGTCATTGATCTGGGCGTCATGGCCCATGCAGGATCTCTGGTGCGGCGGAAATGAACCGATTCAGAGCGGGCCGTCCTACTCTGCCAGGGGACGAGCTCCGCTCACAAGAGTGAACCGTCCCGGGCCCCTCGATCGTCGAGCGGTGTCGACCCGGGGCGCCCCGACGGTTGCGTGCGGCCTGACGCACGCCTTCGCGACGCGCCAGCTCGGTGTGGCCCTGCCGGGCTACTGCGGTTCGAGCCCCAGGTCGTCGAGGTCGACGGCGGCGAGCCAGGTGAGGCCCTCGGCTTCGATCGCGGCCTGAGCCCCGGTCTTGCGGTCGACGATGACGGCGACGGCGACGGGCTCCGCACCCTCGCGGCGCAGCGCCTCGACGGCTTTGAGCGCCGACTGCCCCGTCGTCGAGGTGTCTTCGACGACGACGACGCGCTTGCCCACGATGTCGGCACCCTCGATCTGGCGGCCTCGGCCGTGGTCCTTGGGCTCCTTGCGTACGACGAAGGCGTCCAGCGGACGAGGGGTGCGCACGGATTCGTGCATGATGGCGTTCGCGATCGGGTCGGCGCCGAGCGTCAGCCCGCCGACGGCGACGATCCCGTCGACATCGCGCAGCAGGTCGAGCATGATGCGACCGATCGACGGCGCGGCGCGGTGGTCCAGCGTGAGCTTGCGCATGTCGACGTAGTAGGTCGCCTTCTTGCCGCTGGAGAGCGTGAAGTCGCCGTGGAAGACGGCTTCATCTTCGATGAGGGCGATGAGGTACTGGCGATCGGCTTCGAGCTCGGGCGTGGACGCGACGGTCATGGATGAGAGTCTAGAGAACCGCTCGTCCTAGGCTGGACCGCATGCGCCTGGCCACCTGGAACGTGAACTCCATCCGTGCTCGCGTCGACCGGATCGTCGACTTCGCCGTACGCGAGCACATCGATGTCCTGGCGATGCAGGAGATCAAGTGCAAGGTCGAGCAGTTCCCGTTCGCGGCGTTCGAAGAGGCCGGATTCCACGTCGAGGCGCACGGCTTCTCGCAATGGAACGGCGTCGCGATCGCGAGCCGCGAGCCGATCGAGAACGTGCGCACCTCGTTTCCGGGGATGCCCGGCTTCGAGAAGGGCTACGAGGGACCGGATGCACCGCAAGAGGCGCGCGCGATCGGCGCGACGATCAGCGGGGTCGAGGTGTGGAGCCTGTATGTTCCCAACGGCCGTTCGCTCGGCGACCCGCATTACTACTACAAGCTCGACTGGCTGGCCCAGCTCGCCGGTTACACACGTGACGCGCTGACCCGCGACCCCGATCTCGCTCTCGCCCTCGTCGGCGACTTCAACATCGCCCCGACCGATGCCGACAACGGCGTGCCCGAGATCGTGCAGGGGTTCTCGACGCACGTTTCACCGCCGGAGCGCGAGGCGTTCGCCGCGATTGAGGCCGCCGGCGTGCAGGACGTCGTGCGTCCGCTCGTGCCGACGGGCTTCACCTACTGGGACTACAAGCAGCTGCGGTTCCCCCGCAATCAGGGCATGCGGATCGATTTCATCCTGGGCTCGCACCAGCTGGCCGAGGCTGTGGCCGGGGCATCCATCCACCGCGACGAGCGCAAGGGCGAGGCGCCGAGCGATCACGTGCCGGTCGTGGTCGACCTCGACCTCACGGGCCCGGACGACGACGACCGTCCGATGATCTTCTAGTCGCCCGCGGTTCAGCCGGTCATGTCGCCCGTGGCGGGCCGGCCGGCCGGGGCGTAACGCAGTTCGACGACCGCGCCGCCCGTCGTCGGCGGAGCGATGAGGCGCAGGGCCGCGGGAGCCACCCCCTCGGGGAAGACCTTCTTGCCCTGCCCGAGCACGACGGGATGCACCCAGAGCTTGAGCTCGTCGTACGCCTCGGCGGCCAGGAGGGACTGCACGAAGTCGATGCTGCCGATGACGTGGATATCGTCGTGGCGCTCACGCAGCGCCGCGACGGCTGCGGGGGCATCCGGTCCGAGCAGCGACGATCCCGCCCACGTCAGGTCGACGCCGCGGCGTGAGGCGACGTACTTCGGGATCTCTGCGAATCGGCGGCCGATGGGGTTGTCACGGTGCTTCGGCCAGTAATCGGCGAAGATGTCGTACGTGCGCCGTCCCAGCACGAGTGCGTCCATGCTGGCGATCCCGGCGCCCACGCGCTCGTCGATGACGGCGTCGTCGATGGGGGCCTGCCAGCCGCCGAAGGGGAATCCGTTCGACGGATCCTCGTTGGGACCGCCCGGCGCTTGAGCGACGCCGTCGAGCGTCGTGAAGAGGTCGATCGTGATGCGTCCGGTCATGATGGACTCCGTTTCAGGCCGCCGTGACGACGACGGGATCCGACGCGGGAAGTCTCGGCGTAGCGCTCGAGCAAGACCATCATGCTCGTAAGAAAAAACAAGACCTGTCAAGAGCAAGCAGGAACTCCGTCGCGCGGCGGATGTCGCGCGTCGTCCTCCCCCGTACGGTGGAAGGATGCCCGACCACGCCCTCCCCGGCGCCACGGCGCCCGTTCAGCGCACGCCGGTGACCCCCGAGGGGCTCCGCCACGACGTCTGGCTCGCCGGCGGGCTTCTCGTCGCCGGCATCCTCAGCATGGCTCTCGGCTCGGTCGCCGGGGTCTACGGGACCGACTCGCCGCACCTCGCGTGGGGCATCCTCTACGCCCTCGCACTGACCGCGCCCCTCGCGCTGCGCCGGCGCTTTCCCGAGATCGTGGCTCTCGTCGTCGCGCTCGTCTTCTTCGTCGGCGTGACGGTGCAGATCCCCGAACTCTACGTCGGCAACGTCGCCGTCTTCATCGCGATGTACACCGTGGGCGCGTGGGTCGACAACCGGCGCCGGGCGACCGTCGTGCGTGTCGTTGTCATCGTCGCGATGTTCGTGTGGCTGCTCGTGACGATGTTCCAGGCCGCGATCGCCCCCGGCGATGAGGGCCTGTCGCGCGTGGGGCTGTTCTCGCCGTTCGTCGCCTTCATGCTCATGCAGCTGCTCATCAACGTCGCCTTCTTCGGCGGCGCGTACTACATGGGCGATCGGGCGTACGCCTCGGCACTCGAACGGACGGCGCTCGAGGAGCGCACGCGCGAACTCGAAGCCGAGCGCGAAGTCACCGCCGCCCAGGCCGTCGCCCTCGATCGCGTGCGCATCGCTCGAGAGCTGCACGATGTCGTCGCGCACCACGTCTCGGCGATGGGCGTGCAGGCGGGCGCGGCGCGCGCCGTTCTCGACCGGGATCCCGACGCCACCCGCACCGCCCTCGTGACCGTCGAGGAATCCTCCCGCTCGGCGCTGGGAGAGCTGCGGCATCTGCTCGAGACGCTGCGCACGTCGGCCGGCGACACCCCCGACGCCTCGACCCTGCGCATCGACGCGATCCCCGCCCTCGTCGCACACGCGAACGAGAACGGACTCACAACGACCCTCACGGTCGTCGGCGACCCCGTCCCCCTGCCCGACGTGACGCAGGTCAACCTCTACCGCATCACGCAGGAAGCGCTCACGAATGCCCGGCGTCACGCCGGACCGGATGCCACCGCCGACGTGCGCCTGCGGTACGCACACGGCTCAGTCGAGCTCGAGATCGCCAACACGGGGCGGGGTTCGGGCCTCATCGCGCCGGGCCTCGGACTCGTCGGCATGCGCGAGCGCGCCGCGGCCTCGGGCGGCACGCTCGAATACGGGCCCCGAAATCGCGGCGGATTCCTCGTGCGGGCGCACGTGCCGACGGGTGTCCTCGCATGATCGGCGTGCTGCTGGTCGATGACCACGCCGTCATGCGGGCGGGATTCCGGATGATCTTGGAGGCCGCGGGCGGGATCCGCATCGTCGGTGAGGCCGCAGACGGCGTCGAGGCCGTGGCTGCGGCATCCGCTCTTCGCCCCGACGTCATCTGCATGGACGTGCAGATGCCCACGATGGACGGGCTCGAGGCGACGCGGCGCATCGTCGCGGATGCCGCCGTTGGCGCCGCCGTCGTGATCGTGACGACGTTCGACCGCGACGATTACCTGTTCGCGGCGCTCGGCGCCGGTGCGAGCGGGTTCCTACTCAAGAACGCCGGCCCCGAAGAGCTCGTCTCGGCCGTCCGCGTCGCCGCCGCCGGCGATGCGCTGCTCGCCCCCGAGGTGACGAAGCGGGTGATCGAGCGCTTCGCGGCGACTCCCGCACCGGCCGCGGCCGAGGCACCCGCGCACGACGCGCTCGCAGAGGGACTCACCGAGCGCGAAGCCGAGGTGCTGCGGCTCGTCGCGCGGGCGATGAGCAACGCCGAGATCGCCGCGCAGCTCTACATCGGCGAGGCGACCGTCAAGACGCACGTCTCGAACGTGCTGCAGAAGCTCGGCGCGCGCGATCGGGTCGCCGCGGTCGTCTACGCCCACCGGCACGGTCTGACCTGAGATCGGCCGCTCCGACGACGATCGGCCGCAAGGCGGCACCCGACGGCGAGACAGCGGGGAACCCCGCCGACTCCGCCCGACGATGCCGACTCGCGACCGATCAGTCAGTCAGTCTCGCGACGCGGTCAGGCGGCGACGGCGACGCGCGCGTAGCGGTCGATGAGGGCGTTGAACGCCTCGAGGTAGCCCACGAGGAACTCGGCGGTCTGGTCGTTCGTGACCTCGCCGTCATCGGTGAACAGGCCCGGAAGCGACTGGACGTAGCCCTCGGGCTGGCCGAGCGTCGGAGCGTTGTAGTGGCTCAGGATCGCCTTCAGGTGCTGCTGCGCAGCGGCGGTCGCGATACCGCCGGCCGACGTGCCGATGACGGCCGTCGGCTTGCCGTCGAACGAGGCCTGGCCCCACGGGCGCGCCGACCAGTCGAGCGCGTTCTTGAGGACGCCGGGGATCGAACGGCTGTACTCGGGCGTGACGATGATGACGCCGTCCACGTCGGCGATCGCCTGCTTGTAGTCCCGCGCGACCTGCGGGAAGTCCGCGTCGTGGTCGGGCGAGTAGAACGGCAGATCCGCGATCGGGATCTCGACGAGCGTCGTGCCCTCGGGAGCCAGCCGCTCCAGCGCCTTGGCGAGGCGCCGGTTGATCGAGGTCGATGAGATGCTGCCGACGATGTAGCCGATGGTCCGATCGGTCATTGCGTGATTCCTCCGTGAAAAAGAATGGGGATCCCCGTGGGGACCACCGTGGACGTTCCCCAGAGCCAACCGGGGATCGACCGCGTTCTATTCCCGCGCATGAAGAGGGGTGCCGACTCCTCCCTCGGGGGGAGCCTCAACACCCGCCCCTCGGGGGAGGACGGCCGCGCGACCGATCCGTAGCGTTGATCCCGTCCGAAGACCGAAAGGCGGATCATGCTGAGCCTCAGCGGCATCACCAAGAGCTACGGCGCGCGCCGTGTGCTCGACGACATCACGTTCGACGTGCGGCCGGGCCGGCTCACGGGGTTCGTCGGCGGCAACGGCGCCGGCAAGACCACGACGATGCGCATCATCCTCGGCGTGCTCTCGAAGGACGACGGCACCGTGACGCTCGACGGCGTCGATGTCACGGCATCCGACCGTCGCTCCTTCGGCTACATGCCCGAAGAGCGCGGGCTCTATCCGAAGATGAAAGTGCTCGAGCACATCGTGTACCTCGCGCGCCTGCACGGCTTCTCGAAGACGGATGCCGCCGCCCGCGCGCAGTCCCTGCTCGAGGAGCTGGGACTCGGCGAGCGCCTCCATGACAACGTCGAGACGCTCTCGCTCGGAAATCAGCAGCGCGCCCAGATCGCGGCGGCGCTCGTGCACGACCCGAAGGTGCTGATCCTCGACGAGCCGTTCTCGGGCCTGGATCCGCTTGCCGTCGATGTCGTCGCGAACGTGCTGCAGCAGCGGGCCGCCGCCGGAGCTTCGGTGCTCTTCTCGTCGCACCAGCTCGACGTGGTCGAGCGGCTGTGCGACGACCTCGTCATCATCGCCGGCGGAGCGATCCGTGCGTCGGGCGCCCGCGACGCTCTGCGCGCCGAATACTCCACGCGCCGCTTCGAGCTCGTCTCTACCGGCGACGCGGGCTGGCTGCGCGACGAGCCGGGCGTCGAGGTGCTCGACTTCGACGGCGGGTATGCCGTGTTCGACGCCGACTCCGATGAGACCGCGCAGCGGGTTCTGCGCCGCGCCGTCGCCCAGGGCGACGTCGCGAGCTTCGCCCCGCAGCATCCGTCTCTCGCCCAGATCTTCAAGGAGGTCATCCAGTGACCACGCAGACCCACGCCCGCCGGACGCCCGCCGTCACCGCGCCGAGCTTCGCGCAGAGCACGTGGCTCGTCGCCGAGCGTGAGATCGGCTCGAAGCTGCGCAGCAAGTCGTTCCTCATCTCGTTCGCGATCCTCTTCGCCATCGCGCTGGCCGCTGTGCTGTGGGCAGGCTTCGCGGCGAGCAGCGGCGGGGGGACTCCCGTCGCCGTGACCGCCGATGCGCAGCCGTATGTGCCGCCGACGACGGGCCTCGACATCACCGAGGTCGCGGATCGAGCCGCCGCCGAAGAGCTGGTGCGCGCGGGCGATGTCGATGTCGCCCTCGTGGGTGACTCGTCGTCGCCGGTCGGGTTCGTCGTGCTCGCCGAGAATGACGTGTCGTCGACGCTCCTGCTCGGCCTGTCGGTGCCGCCGCCGGTCGAACTGCTCGATCCCGAGAACGCGCCCAACTTCCTCGGATACATCGCCGCGATCGGCTTCGGGATCATCTTCCTGTTCTCGGCGCAGCTGTTCGGCGCGACGATCGCCCAGTCCGTCGTCGAAGAGAAGCAGACGCGCGTCGTCGAGCTGCTCATCTCGGCGATCCCGGTGCGCGCGCTTCTGGCGGGCAAGGTCATCGGCAACACGATCCTCGCGATGGCGCAGCTGCTGATCCTGGCGGCGATAGCGGTCGTGGGACTGACGGTCACAGGGCAGACCGAGTTGCTGCGGGGGCTCGGCGCACCGATCGCCTGGTTCGCCATCTTCTTCCTCTTCGGGTTCGTTCTGCTCGCCGCGCTGTTCGCGGCGGCGGCGGCGATGGTGTCGCGCCAGGAGGACATCGGCTCGACCACGACGCCGCTGATGTTCCTCATCATGGGTCCGTACTTCCTCGTGATCTTCTTCTGGAACAACCCCGCCGTGCTGTCGGTCATGTCGTACGTGCCGTTCTCCGCGCCGGTGGGCATGCCGATGCGGATGTTCCTGGGCCAGGCCGAGTGGTGGGAGCCGCTGCTCTCGCTCGCGATCCTGCTCGTGACGTGCGTCGCGGCGATCCTCGTCGGAGCGAAGATCTACCAGAACTCGCTCCTGCGCATGGGCGCTCGCGTCAAGCTCACCGAGGCCCTGCGCGGCTGACCCGTACGGCGGCATCGACGGGCCGAGATGGTGGGGGGACCCCGCCGTCTCGGCCCGCCACAATAGACGTCCCGTTCACCCCGCGCCAGACCGCGCGCCAGCGGCTTCGCGCGGTTTATCGTGAACCATGCGCCCGAGCGTCCTGTCCATCGGCACTGCCGTTCCCCCGACGTCTCTCGCGCAGGATGCCGTGCGCGACCTGTTCGCGAGCCAGCCCGGCATCGACCGCCGTGCGCGGCGCCTCATCCACGCCGCGTTCGGCGCATCCGCCATCGAGTCGCGCCGCACGGTGCTTCCCGATCTCGCGGGTCAGCCCGCCACACACCTTCCGGTCGTGAGCGAGGACGGCGTGCTTCTGGCTCCTCCGACGGGTGCGCGCAACGACGAGTACCGGCGCAGCGCTCCCCCCCTGTTCGCCGCCGCATCCGGTGCCGCGATCGCGCGAGCAGGGATCGAGGCGCGCGCGATCACACATGTCGTGACGGTCTCGTGCACCGGTCTCTACGCGCCCGGACCCGACGTCGAGCTCGTGCGCGACCTGTCGCTCGACGCGGGAGTGCAGCGCTACCACCTCGGCTTCGTCGGGTGCGCTGCCGCCGTACCCGCTCTTCGCCTGGCAGGACACATCGCAGCGAGCGACCCCACCGCGGTCGTGCTGGTGGCGACCGCCGAGCTGTGTTCACTGCACCTGCGCAGTTCGTCCGATCCCGAGCAGATCGTCGCCGCCTCGGTCTTCGCCGACGGCGCCGCGGCCGCGATCGTGACGGCCGACCCGGCATACGAGAGTGCTGAGCGCCTCGAACTCGACGGGTTCCAGACCCAGCTGCTGCCGGACGGCGAGAAGGAGATGCAGTGGACGATCGGCGACACCGGGTTCGAGATGACCCTGACGGCGCAGGTGCCCCGCCTCGTCGGCGCACACGCGCGCTCGTCGCTTCCTGTGCTGCTGACCTCGCACGGCATCGATGTGTGGGCCGTGCATCCGGGTGGGCGCAGCATCCTCGATCGCGTCGAAGAGGCGCTCGGCGCGCCGACTGACGCGCTTCAGGCGTCGCGCGACGTGCTGCGCCGTTACGGCAACATGTCGAGCTCGACGATCCTCTTCGTCCTGGACGAACTGTGGTCGCAGCACACCGCCGACGGCGCGCGGATCGGCGCGATGGCCTTCGGGCCGGGGCTCACGGTCGAGGCGGCCCGCCTCGTGCGGCGTGCGGCACGAGTGCCCGTTCCGACGACGGCCCGCGACCTCGAGACGGTGGCCGGATGACGGCGGACGCCCCCGTGGATCTGCGTCGGCGGGACCGGCATGTCCGCGAGCTCATGGACGACCCGGCGTGCGATCCGCAGTTGCTCGCGGCGACATACGCGCGCTTCGCCGTGGTGAACCGGCTCATCTCGGGGTGGGGGCGTGTCTACCGCGACCGTCTGCGACCTTTTCTTCGGCAGCTCGACCGCCCCGCCCGCGTGCTCGATCTGGGCTCGGGTGGTGGCGACCTCCTCCGGCGTCTGGACGGGCTGGCCCGCGCCGATGGACTGAGCGTCGAGTGGGTGGGTGCCGATCCAGACCCCCGTGCCCTCGACGCATCCCTTCCCACACCGGGCATCGTGCACGTGCAGGCGACGTCTGATGACCTGCGTCGTGCCGACGAGCGCTTCGATGCCGTGCTCTCGAACCACGTGCTGCACCACCTGTCAGACGACGAGCTGCCCCGCTTCGCCGAGGACTCCCTCGCGCTCTCATCGGGCATCGTCCTGCACTCCGACATCGCCCGCAGCCGGCGCGCGTACGGCCTGTTCGCCGTCGGCATCACTCCGCTCGCGCGCGGCACGTTCCTGCGCACCGACGGGCTGCGCTCGATCCGGCGCAGCTACACGCGCGCAGAGTTGCAGCGCGCGCTGGGCGCACCGTGGCACGTCACCGAACCCGCCGCATTCCGCTTGCTCGCCGTCGGCGGCGAGCGTGCCTGACGTCGTCGTCGTCGGCGCGGGCCCGGTCGGTCTCCTGCTCGCCGGTGAGCTCACCCGCCACGGCGTCGAGGTCGAAGTGCTCGATCGACGTCCGTCGGCGGCGGGGGGCTCGCGGGCGATCGGCGTGCATTCGCCCGCGCTGGCGGCGCTCGAGGCGAGCGGTGTCACGGAACGTCTGCTCAGCGAGGCGACACGGGTGACGCGCGGCGAGGCCCGCTCGGGCGAACGCCTTCTCGGCATCGTGCGCTTCGATCGGATGTCGACGCGGTTCCCGTTCGTCGCGACGCTTCCGCAGTCGGCGACCGAAGGCGCACTCGCTGCGCGCACCCCGACGCCTGCGCGGGGCACGCACGTGACCGCGGTGCGCCCGTGCGATGACCGGGTGATCGTCCGTGCGAGCGCCGGTGACCGCACCGTCGAGCGAGAGCCTCGGATCGTCGTCGTCGCGACGGGTGCCGGCGGTCGCGACCTCGTCCTGCGCCAGACCGCCACGCGCGTGCACGCGTACCCTGACCGGTACGTCATGGCAGACGCCGTCGCCCCCGGATCGTCGGATGTCGCCGTCGTGCACCTCGACGCGGGCGGAGTGCTCGAGTCGTTCCCGCTGCCCGGTGGGCAACGCCGTTTCGTCGCGTCGGACGCGGCCGACGCCGACCCGGAGCCCGCGGCCCGTCTCGCTCGCCTGCGGGCAGCGGTGGCGGCGCGCGGCCTCGACCCGTCGGGCATCGCCACGGCGACGGGCTTCGGCGTGCGGCGCTTCGTCGCTCCGCGGCTGCGCAACGGGCGGGTGTTCGTCATCGGCGACGCCGCCCACGAAGTGAGCCCCATCGGCGGTCAGGGCATGAATCTCGGCTTCCTCGACGCGGCCACGCTCGCGCCGCTCCTGGCGGAGTGGGTGCACGCGGGGGTCGCGCCCGACGCCGACCTCGCCCGGTGGGAACGTCGGCGCGTGGCATCCGCCCGCACGGCCGCACGGCTCGCCGCCGTGAACACGGCGGTCGGCAGATCGCTCGGTCGCGGCGACGCTGTGCGACGCGTCGGGGTGCGTGCGATGCTCGCGCCGCCACTGCGGCCCGCGCTCGCGCGGGCGTACGCGATGGGGTTGGACCGCGACGCGCGGTCCTTCGGCTGAGGCGCTCCGCCGGTTCAGCCCGACAGCGCCGATCCCGAGGCGACGAGCTGCGCCGCGAGCAGGAGCGCCGCGAGCATGACGAGGCGGAAGAGGATGCGCGCCGGGGGCCTGATGACCGCGCGGACCACCGTGGCGACCGCGACGAGGAGCACTCCCGCGAAGAACACCCACGACAGCGGCGTTATGGCCGCCGGGTCTCCCGCGGCCGGGCCGAGCAGCACGGCGAGGGCCCCTCCGCTCACGGCGACGGCCGCGATGACGGCAGACCACCGCGGGCCGATCCGGTGCGGCAGACCCCGCACGCCCGTGCGCGCATCGTCATCGAGGTCGGGCAGCACGTTCGTGAGATGCACGGCGACGCCGAAGGCGGCCCCGGCGATCCACGCCCATCCCGCGGCGAAGGCCGGGTCGGCCGCCGAGAGCGGCGCGAGCGAGGGGAAGACGCCGAAGCTCACCATGAAGGGCACGACCGAGACGGCGGTGGCCTTGAGCCCCGCGTTGTACGACCAGCCCGATCCCAGCAGAAGAGCGTGCGCTGCCAGCATCCGCCAATCGAGGATGTCGGACAGCGCGAGTGCGATCGCGAGGGTGCCCCATGCCGCGATCCACGCGGTGCGAAGGCTCACGTCGCCGCGCGCGAGGGGTTTGTCGGTACGGCCGACGGCGCGATCACGGCCCGCGTCGAACGCGTCGTTCGAGATGCCGATCGACAGCTGCCCCGCGAACACGGCGATCGTCAGCAGCGCGAGTCGCCACAGGTCGAGCGAGACCGCGAGACCGAGGGCGAGCGCGAGGGCGGTCACGACGAGCGTCGGCCCGGGGTGGGATGATCCCCACAGTCCTCGTATGACGCTCACGCTCGATACTCTCACGTCCACGCGCTCTCGCCGCGAGCGCGCAGGCAGCGCCCTGTGTGGGGTCAGCCGACCTTACGGCGGGCGCGGACGATACCGGCGATCGCCGCCGCGAACGCGACGATCAGGGCCACGAAGCCGACGAGTACGGCCATGAGGGCGATGACGTTGGATGCGTCATCCGACAGGGCGCCGCCTGTCCACACCGTGAGCGCCGAGCCCACTTCGCCGTCGTCGCCGCCGTCGACGAGAGTGACCGCGAACACGACGAGCGCTGCCCACAGCACCCACGTCGCCGCGGTGTAGACCGTGCGCGTGGCCTTCGCGGCGCGCACCTCACGGTCGAACAGCGTCAGAACGGGCGGCACGTACAGCGCGATGATCCCGAAGAGGCCGAACCAGACGCCGATCACCATCATCCAGCCCAGCGGCGAGCCGACGATCCCTCGCCCCACGATGACGAACAGGGGCAGGAGGAGCGCGAGAATCCACTGCGCGACGAAGACGAAACGGCCGGAGGTTGCGATGTGCATCCCCCGACCGTATCGGCTATCGCGGTCAGTCCTCGATCAGCTCGGCGTCGACGATCTCCTCGTCCATCGGGGGCATGCGCTCGCTCGTGAGCACGAGCGTCGCTCCGTCGGCGGCGACATCGACGCGCACGGCGTCGCCGTCGTGGATGCCCCCGCCGAGGATCGCCATCGCGAGGCGGTCCTGGATCTCGGACTGGATGAGCCGGCGCAGCGGCCGCGCCCCGAACAACGGGTCGTATCCGCGTTCGGCCAGCCACGCGCGGGCATCCGGCGTCACAGCGAGTGTCAGGCGACGGTCCTTGAGGCGGCGTTGCAGCGCATCGACGGACAGTTCGACGATCTGCGCGAGGTCGTCCTCGGTGAGAGCGTGGAACACGACGGTGTCGTCGAGCCGGTTGACGAACTCCGGGCGGAACGTCTGGCGCACGAGCGCCAGCACCTGCTCGCGCTTCTGCTCGGTCGTCAGGGTCGGGTCGATCAGGATCGGTGAGCCGAGGTTCGACGTCAGGATCAGGATGACGTTCGTGAAGTCGACCGTCCGGCCCTGGCCGTCGGTGAGGCGCCCGTCGTCCATGACCTGTAGCAGCACGTCGAACACTTCGGGATGCGCCTTCTCGACCTCGTCGAGAAGAACGACCGAGTACGGACGCCGTCGCACGGCCTCGGTCAGCTGCCCGCCCTGCTCGTAGCCGACGTACCCCGGAGGGGCACCGACGAGGCGGGAGACCGAGTGCTTCTCGCCGTACTCCGACATGTCGATGCGCACCATGGCGTGCTCGTCGTCGAAGAGGAACTCGGCGAGCGCTTTGGCGAGCTCGGTCTTGCCGACGCCGGTCGGGCCGAGGAACAGGAACGAGCCGGTCGGACGCTGCGGGTCGCTGATGCCGGCGCGCGAGCGGCGCACGGCATCGGAGACGGTCTTGACGGCGTCCTTCTGCCCGATGATCCGCTTGCCCAGCTCGCTCTCGAGGTGAAGCAGCTTCTCGGTCTCGCCCTGCAGCAGGCGCCCGACGGGGATGCCGGTCCACGCGGCGATGACTTTGGCGATGTCCTCATCGGTCACCTGGTCACCGACCATCCGGTCGTCGCTGCTCTCGGCCTTCTCTGCGTCCATGAGCTTGCGCTCGAGCGCGGGGATGTCGGCATAGAGCAGCCGTGACGCCCGTTCGAGGTTGCCCTCGCGCTGCGCGCGATCGGCTTCGATGCGGGCGGCATCCAGCTGGGTCTTGAGGTCACCGACGAGGTTGAGCGATGCGCGCTCCTGCTCCCAGCGGTTCTGCAGCTCGGCGAGACGGCCTTGTTCGGTCTTGAGCGTTTCGCGCAGTGTCGCGAGGCGCTCTTTCGACGCGTCGTCCTTCTCGCGCTTGAGTGCCATCTCTTCGAGCTTGAGCCGGTCGACGTGCCGCCGCAGCTCGTCGATCACGAGCGGTGCCGAGTCGATCTCCATGCGCAGCCGCGACGCGGCTTCGTCGATGAGGTCGATCGCCTTGTCGGGCAGCTGGCGCGAGGGGATGTAGCGATTCGACAGGGATGCCGCAGCCACCAGCGCGCCGTCGGCGATCGCCACCTTGTGGTGGGCTTCGTAGCGCTCCTTGAGCCCGCGAAGGATCGCGATCGTGTCTTCGACACTGGGCTCGCCGACGTACACCTGCTGGAAGCGGCGCTCAAGCGCGGCATCCTTCTCGATGAACTCGCGGTACTCGTTGAGCGTCGTCGCGCCGATGAGGCGCAGCTCGCCGCGCGCGAGCATGGGCTTGAGCATGTTGGATGCCGCCACCGAGCCCTCGCCGCCACCCGCACCCATGAGCACGTGCAGCTCATCGATGAAGGTGATCACCTGGCCTTCGGACTCGGTGATCTCTTTGAGCACGTTCTTGAGTCGCTCTTCGAACTGACCGCGGTACATCGCGCCGGCGACGAGGGCGGACATGTCGAGGCTGATGAGTTCTTTGCCCTTGAGCGACTCGGCGACATCGCCCGCGACGATGCGCTGGGCGAGACCTTCGACGACGGCCGTCTTGCCGACGCCGGGTTCGCCGATCAGGACGGGGTTGTTCTTGGTGCGGCGGGTCAGCACCTGGCTGACGCGGCGGATCTCGCTGTCTCGCCCGATGACGGGGTCGAGCTTGCCCTGGCGGGCTCGGTCGGTGAGGTTGATCCCGAACTGCTCGAGGGCACTCTGCTGGTCGTCCTGCCCGGGCTGGGGCTGTGCGTTCATGGGAGCTCCTGAGGCCTGAGGGCTCAAAGGTTGAGCCGAGTTGACTCAAGTTTAGCGCAGGGGGCTCCATCGCGGCAAGGGTCTGCGCCGCCGCCCACCGGCGCGCGGGCACAGCGAGACCATCGCCGCGTGCGCGACGAAGTGTCCGGCTGACCCGGACGCGGCGGGGTGTCAGGCCGTGGACGCGCGCGCGCGGTCGTACACCTCGACCATCGCAGCCGTGCGCGACGACTGACGGAAGCGCTCACGGATCCCCGGATCCGGCTGCACCGCCGACCCCGCAGCGATGTCCCGCACCGCCTGCTGCAGCGCCGAGGCAAGTGCGTCGACCGATGCGTCGGCCACCGCGGGGGGCGCATCGACGTCACCACCGACGGCCCAGAACCCCCGGCCGAGCTCGCGCGCGAGGTCGGTGTCGCTCACGATCGACGGCGTGCCGAGCGACGCCGCCTCGAAGATCGTCATGCCCTGCGTCTCGAAGCCGATCGAGGTCTGCACCACGGCGTCGGCGGCTTGGATGCGGCGGAGGGTCTGGGCATACGGCATCCGGCCCGAGAAGACGACGGATGCTGCGGGCCGAAGCCGCTCGACGGTCCGACGGGCCGCGGCGAGCTGCCCACCCCCGCCGATGATCTCGACCTCGGCACGCACGCCGGACCGCGCGAGGGCCTCGAGGAACGGCAGCAGGCGCTTCTCGGGACTCATGCGCCCGAGCCACACGAACCGCGCCGGGCCCGGTTCGCGCACCGCAGGGGCGGCGGCGAGCACGTCGTCGAGCACGTCGTCGTCGATGCCGTTCCATACGACGTCGACGTCGACGAAGACTCCGTGCTGCTCAAGCCGCTCGGCGAAGTGCTGAGACGGAGCAGTGACCGCCCGGGCACCGCGCGCGAGGCGTCGCAGGTAGGCCCACCCGTCGCGGCCCGGTGTCGGCTCGGCCAGCGCGACGCGACTCCACGCGTTCAGCGCGCTCAGCACGAGCCCCGGGAACGGGGCCGTCGCTTCGATTCCCACGTCGACGCGGTTGTGCATCGTGTGCACGACCGGGAGCCCGTGCCGCTTCGCGAAGCGGTATCCGATGAACGCACCCCAGAAATCAGCCTGCACGTGCACGACATCGACGGGCGCGCGGCCCGCGAGCGCCGCATCCACCCGCTCGTCTGTGCGCCGACCGGGCCACGACATCGCGTACTCGCGATCGAGCGTGATGGGAATCGAGGGCACGTCGACATAGGCCGTGTCGAACGGCGCCGCGCGACGGCCGTGCCTGGCCGGTGCGACCAGCGTCACGGTGTGGCCGGCCTTTTCGAGGAACCTCCGCTGCAGCCGCATCGACACCTGCGCACCGCCGAGAGTCTCGACGTGCTGATCGCCGAACATCACGACGTGCACGGGCGGCTCACTCCGGCAGGGGCTCGTCGCGGTACAGCGCCTCGAACGTGTCGAGGGTGCGCTGCATGTCGTGGATCTTCACGCCGTCGAGCGATGCCTGCTGCATGCGCAGGCGCTCTTCGGGCGACTGCGTCAGCACGCTCGTGAGCTTGGCCGCGAGGTCGTCGACGTCGCCCGGCTCGAAAAGATATCCGTTCTCGCCGTCGTGCACGAGGTGCGGCAGTGCGACGGCGTTCGCCCCGACGATGGGCAGTCCCGACGCCATCGCCTCCATCGTCGCGATCGACTGCAGCTCGGCGATCGATGCGATGGCGAAGACGCTCGCACGGCTGAGGATGGCGCGCAGCTCTTCGTCGGTCGTGTAGCCGTGGAACGTCACCCGGTCGGCGAGGCCCAGCTCGCTGGCGAGCTGTTCGAGGTTGCGGCGCTGATCGCCGTTCCCGACGATGTCGAACGTCACATCGAGCGCGGGATCGAGCTTGGTGATCGCTCGCAGCACGACATCGATCTGCTTCTCGCTCGTGAGCCGGCCGACGAACACGATGCGGTTCGCGTCACGAGGCGTGAGATCGGGAGTGTAGTTGCGGGCATCCAGACCACAGCTGATCGGCACGACGCCGCGGATGTCGATCGTCGTCTCGAGGAAGTCGGCCGCCCGCCGCGTCGGCGTCGTGACGGCGCGCGTCATGCCGAAGGTGCGCTTGGCGTCGTTCCATGCGAGCCTGACCACGATCTTGTCGAGAACCGGCGGCAGGGTCGTGAAGTCGAGGATGTTCTCGGCCATGACGTGGTTCGTCGCCACGACGGGGATGCCGCGCTTGCGGGCTTCGCGCGCCAGGCCCCGGCCCACGACGATGTGCGACTGGATGTGCACGACGTCGGGGCGCACCTCGTCGAGCACACGGCGCGCGTAGCGCTTCGACATCCACGGCAGCACGAACGTGAGCCAGTCATGCGGGGGCCAGCGCCACGACGGCAGGCGGTGCAGGGTCATCTGCTCGCCCTCGATGACCTCGCGGAACGTGCCGTGGTTGCGGTGCCCGGCGCTCGGCGCCATGACGTGTACGTCATGGCCGCGCTCGACCAGTCCCGCGGCGAGACGCTCGGCGAAGCGGGCGGCGCCGTTGACGTGCGGCAGGAACGTATCGGCGCCGATCAGGATCGTCAGCGGCCGCGCGTCGGCGGCATGGTCGGCGGGCGTCGCGGATTCGGTCACGAAGAATGCGGCCTGTCTGTAGTGCGGAGCGGCACGCAGTGGGGAGGACGCGCGCCGCTCCCACTGTAGCCTGAGCGCCTCCGAGGGTCCGGGGAACACGCCTACCCTGGAGTCATGCCCCGACTGCACGCCGATGCCGACGCGACGCTGTGGGTTCCGGTCACGGAATCCCTCGGCTGGCGCGGACGCCGACACCGCAAAGCCGCGATCCGGATGCTGCTGACCCGAGCGAACAGCGCCATGGGGGCCGAGCGCCCCGGCAGCGGCGTGGCGGCGTGGGCGATGAGCCAGGCGGCGCCCTTTCTCATGCGCAAGGCGGCGGGCCGCGTCCTGGTGTGGGTGTGGAAGGCCGACCCCGAGCTCGTCGTCGTGATGGCACAGGTGCAGGAGGCCACCCCGCAGCTGCGCACGGCGCGAGCCATGATGCCGATGGAATACGACGACACCGAGACGTTCCGCGGCACATACCTCGGCGCAGGCGAGAAGCTGGCGATGCCCCTCCCCCCGGATCCGCGGACGCCGCCGTTCGCGACCTACACGTGGGACACCGGGACGCACTTCGTGACGGTGTCCGCCGTGTGCGCCGACCGCGAGCGATTCGGCACCGTGATCGGGGCGGTCGACGACCTCGCGAGGAGCGTGCGCATCAGCGAAGATCTGCCCGTCGGAGAGACACCGGGAGTCTTGCGCCTGGGACCGTCCTGACCTGCGAGACAATGCACGCATGACAACGCCGGTCGCATCGCCGTTCGCCGAGACGTGGACCCTGCCGCCGACGGTGGCGGCCCGGACCGCGGAGGGCCGCGCTGTCCGCTCGCGCGTGCCGCGCAGCACGCTGTCGCAGCTCACGACCACGGGCCGTGACCCGCTGCGCATCCTCGACGACCAGAACGCGACACGGATCCCCGAACTCGTGCCGCTGCGCACCGAGCGGATGGCGGCGAGTCCGTTCGCGTTCTACCGCGGCACCGCCGCCCTGCAGGCCGCCGATCTGGGGCGGGACCCGCACAGCGGCATCCTCGTGCCCTCGTGCGGCGACGCCCATGTGGCGAACTTCGGGTTCTTCGCGTCACCGCAGCGCACGCTCGTGTTCGACCTGAACGACTTCGACGAAGCCGCATGGGCGCCCTGGGAATGGGACGTCAAGCGTCTCGTCGCCAGCATCGTCATCGGCGGGCAGGCATCCAGTCGGGACGAGACGGTGGTGCAGGATGCCACCCTGGCCGCGGTGCGCACGTATGCGCGTGCGATGGCTGCCCACTCCGCCCGGAGCCCGCTGGACCGGTACTTCGTGCAGTTCGACGTGCGTGCGGTCGCGGCGGCCGCCGACCGCGAGACGCGGCTCGTGCTCAAAGAGGCGATCCGCGACGCCGAGAAGCGCACGGGCGAGCGCGCCGCCCGGAAACTGACCGAAACGCTGCCCGACGGCCGCATGGTGTTCCTCGAGCGCCCCCCCACCATGGTGCACGCGAGCGCCGCTGCACGGGACCGGCTGCACGAGAACGCCCGGGCATACGCCGAGAGCGCCGACATCGACATCCGCCTGCTGATGACGCACTACACCGTGTCAGACCTCGCCCGCCGGGTGGTGGGGGTCGGCAGCGTCGGGACGGTGTGCAGCCTGATCCTCCTGCAGGACGGCGACGGCGGCTCGCTCATCCTGCAGGCCAAGCAAGCCGGTCAGAGTGTGCTCGCGCAGTACGGCGGCATCTCGCAGCCGGCAGCCGCTCACGAGCACATCGACCGCTACGGCCAGGGCGGACGCGTCGTCGCGATGCAGCGCATTCTGCAGGCGACCTCCGACCCGTTCCTGGGACACCTGCGGGCGTTCGCGGGCGACTTCTACGTCCGCCAGTTCCACGACATGAAGGGCGGCCTCGATCTCGAACAGCTCGAGGACCGGCCCTTCCGCGTCTATGCCGAAGCCTGCGCCGCGACGCTGGCTCGCGCGCATGCGCAATCGGCGAACGCCGCGGTGGTGTCGGGATACATCGGCAACGGACGGCTCATCGGCGAGGCGCTGCTCGAGTGGGCCAACGCCTACGCCAGGCTGTCCCGCGCCGACTACGACGCGTTCGTCGCGGCATCCGCGGATCAGTCGTCGTCGTTGTCACGCCCCAGCTGACGAGGCCGCCACACGGTGAGCCCGGTCGAGCGGCGCACGCGCGTGCCGCGACGCAGCGGCACGACGGCCCCGGTCGATTCGGCCACGAAGACGCGCGCACCGGGGCGGCGCTCGAGCTCGGACTGCATGCGCTCCTCGAGCTCGTAGACGCGAGACGTCAGTTCCCGAACCCGACGCTCGAGCTCGAGGATGCGCATGATCGCGGGCAGGCCGATGCCGTCACACGACAGACGTGCGACCTCGCGGAGCTGCTCGATATGCCGCAGCGAGTACCGCCGCGAGCCACCCTGCGTGCGCGCGGGCGTCACCAGACCGAGCCGGTCGTACTGCCGCAGTGTCTGCGGGTGCATGCCCGACAACTCGGCGGCCACCGCGATCGCGAAGATGGGGGCATCTTCGTCGAGATCGTCAGACATCATCGGTCACCCCCTGTCAGCCGCGCGACTTCGCCATGAGGTCTGCCCGCGGGTTCTCTTTCGGCTCGAGCGACTGGAACCGCTCGAGCGCCTCGCGCGCGGCGTCGTCGAGGTGCGCCGGCACGGCGACCTGAACCTCGGCGAGAAGGTCGCCCGTGCCCTTGGATGTCTGAACGCCGCGTCCCTTGACGCGCAGCACGCGCCCCGACGGAGTGCCGGGTGCGACGCGCAGCTTGACGGGGTCGCCGCCGAGCGTGGGCACCTCGATGGTGGCCCCGAGGGCTGCTTCGGTGAAGGTGACGGGCACCTTGACGCGCAGGTTCAGCCCGTCCCGCTCGAAGACGGGGTGCGGGCGCACCGCGACCTGAACGACGATGTCACCGGGCTCGCCGCCGTCGAGCGACGGTCGTCCGCGCCCGCGCAGTCGGATCTTCTGCCCGTCTGAGACCCCCGCGGGGATCTTGACCTTGAACGGCTTTCCGTCTTCGCCCTGCAGCGAGATGGTCTCGCCCTTCGTCGCTGTGACGAAGTCGACGGTCGTGCGTGCCGTGACGTCGGCGCCCTTGGTAGGACCCCCGTAGCCGCGGAATCCGCCCGTCGTCTGCCCGAAGCGGCCCGAGCCGAACCCGGCGCCCTGCTGCTGCCCGAACATGGAGAAGATGTCGTCGAAATCAGCGGCGGAGGCATAGCGTCCACCACCGCGGCTCTGCCCGAACTGCGAGAAGACGTCTTCGAACCCGCCGGCGCCCTGGCCGCCCGCCGTGAAGCGGGCGCCCGAGCCCATGGCGCGGATCTGGTCGTACTCTTGGCGCTGCTCGGCGTCCGACAGCACGGCATACGCTTCGCTGATCTCTTTGAACTTGGCTTCAGCCGCGGCGTCCGCTTGATTCGAATCGGGGTGATACTTGCGCGCGAGCTTGCGATACGTCTTCTTCAGGTCTGCGTCAGAGACGTCCTTGCTGACCCCGAGGACCTTGTAGAAGTCCTTGTCGAACCAGTCTTGACTGGCCATGAACGCCCCTGCCTATTCCGCCGCCACGGCAACCACGACCTTCGCAGGACGCAGTTCGACATCGCCCAGGCGGTAGCCCACCTCGGCGACCTCGACGATCGTCGGGGTCGCCTGCCCCGGCGTCGGAACCTGGAAGATCGCTTCGTGCTGCTGCGGGTCGAAGACCTCGCCGGCGGCGCCGTGAGCGGTGACGCCCAGCTTGGCCACCGCAGCGCGCACCTTCTCGGCGATCACGGCGAAGGCAGTGCCCTCTTCGAGGTCGCCGTGCTTCTCAGCGCGGTCGAGGTCATCGAGCACGGACAGCAGGCTCTTGGCCGCCTCGCCCTTGGCTCGCTCGATCTCGAGCTGCCGCTGCTCTTCGGTGCGGCGCCGGTAGTTGGCGTACTCGGCGGTCAGCCGTTTCAGGTCGGCGAGGTAACCCGACGCCTCGGGCGGAAGATCCACCGCATCGTCGGCCGTGAGCGCGTCGTCCGTCTGGTCGGCGCCGAGGATGTCCTCGACCGTCAGGTCGTCCTGGTGCGACGCGGGGTCGGAGACGTTTGCCTCCGACCCCTCGTCGCCCGGACGGACCTCTTCGAAGTCCTTGTCCGTCATAGTTCTACTTCTTGTCCTCTTCGTCGTCGACCACTTCGGCGTCGATGACGTCCTCCTCGGCACCGCTGGGTGCCTGGGCTCCGTCTTCGGCCGCGCCGCCGGCGGCAGCATCCGAGTTCTGCGCGTAGATCGCTTCGCCGAGCTTCGTCTGGCTCTGGCTGAGCTTGTCGAAGGCCTGCTTGACCTTGTCGTCGTCGTCGCCTGCGAGGGCCGACTTCAGGTCGGTGATGTCGGCCTGGACCGATTCCTTCACGTCGGCGGGGATCTTGTCCTCGTTCTCCGAGATGAGCTTCTCGATCTGGTAGGCCAGGGCCTCGGCCTGGTTGCGGGTCTCAGCGCCTTCGCGGCGCTTCTTGTCCTCGGCGGCGTGCTCCTCAGCCTCGCGCACCATGCGGTCGATGTCTTCCTTGGGCAGCGACGAGCCGCCCGTGATCGTCATCGACTGCTCCTTGCCCGTGCCCTTGTCCTTGGCGGACACGTGCACGATGCCGTTCGCGTCGATGTCGAAGGTGACCTCGACCTGCGGGATGCCCCGGGGCGCCGGCGCGATGCCGGTCAGCTCGAACGTGCCCAGCGGCTTGTTGTCACGGGTGAACTCGCGCTCGCCCTGGAAGACCTGGATCGCCACCGACGGCTGGTTGTCGTCGGCGGTCGTGAAGGTCTCGCTGCGCTTGGTCGGAATTGCGGTGTTGCGCTCGATGAGCTTCGTCATGATGCCGCCCTTCGTCTCGATGCCGAGGCTCAGGGGGGTCACGTCGATGAGCAGGACGTCCTTGCGCTCGCCCTTGAGGACACCGGCCTGGAGCGCGGCGCCCACGGCGACGACCTCATCGGGGTTCACACCCTTGTTGGCGTCCTTGCCCGTCTCCTTCTTGACCAGCTCGGCGACCGCGGGCATGCGGGTCGAACCGCCCACCAGGACGACGTGGTCGATGTCGGCGACCTTGATGCCGGCTTCGCGGATGACGTCCTCGAAGGGCTTCTTGGTGCGGTCGAGCAGGTCCTTCGTGAGGTCCTCGAACTTGGCGCGCGTGATCGTCTCGGAAAGCGACACTGGGCCGCTGTCGGTGAGCGACAGGTACGGCAGGTTGATGCTCGTCGACGTCGAGCTCGACAGCTCCTTCTTCGCCTGCTCCGCGGCCTCCTTGAGGCGCTGCAGGGCGATCTTGTCGCCCGAGACGTCGACGCCCGTCGTGTCCTTGAACTGCTTGATCAGGTACTCGACGAGACGCTGGTCCCAGTCGTCGCCACCGAGGCGGTTGTCACCGGAGGTCGCGCGCACCTGGATCGTCGAGAAGTCGTCGTCCTTGCCCACTTCGAGCAGCGACACGTCGAACGTTCCGCCACCGAGGTCGAAGACGAGGATGAGCTCGTCCTCCTTGCCGCGGTCGAGCCCGTAGGCCAGCGCGGCCGCGGTGGGCTCGTTGATGATGCGGAGCACGTTGAGGCCCGCGATCTCGCCGGCCTCCTTCGTGGCCTGGCGCTCGGCGTCGTTGAAGTAGGCGGGCACCGTGATGACGGCATCCGTCACCTTGTCACCGAGGTACTCCTCTGCGTCTCGCTTGAGCTTCTGCAGGATGCGCGCGGAGATCTCCTGCGGCGTCCACTTCTTGCCGTCGACGTCGAAGCCCCAGTCGGTGCCCATGTGGCGCTTGACCGAGGCGACGGTGCGGTCGACGTTGGTGACGGCCTGGCGCTTCGCGGTCTCGCCGACGAGCACCTCGCCGTCTTTCGTGTAGGCGACGACGGAGGGCGTCGTGCGGAAGCCCTCGGCGTTGGCGATGACCTTCGGCTCGCCGCCCTCGAGGACGCTGACGACGGAGTTCGTCGTGCCGAGGTCGATTCCCACAGCTCGTGCCATGTGCGTTCTCCTTCTGTCTGGGTGGCAAAAGCCACCCGAGGTCAATGGTCGGTGAAGTTCGTGGGCGGCCCGCCACAGAGGTTGAGCCGAACTGACTCAACCTTACTGCCGACCCGCGGCGGCTGTCAACCCAAACTTGATACCGACCGACTCAACCCCGCAGATCGCGCGGCGGCGACGGCCGGTCTCGATGGCGGGTTTCCGCGGTCTCGCCGTGCGGATGTCGCCTCACGATCAGAGGCCGGTAGCGTGACGGGCATGTCGCTTCCCGATCAGCCCGCGCCCGAGGCCGAGGTCGCTGCGGCGACGGTCGGCACCACCGAGACGACGCGCCCACGAGGCGTCGTGGCATGGGCACTGTGGGATTGGGGCTCGGCCGCCTTCAACGCCGTCGTGACGACCTTCGTCTTTTCGACCTACCTCGCCTCGCCTCTCTTCGTCGACCCGGCCGTCCTCGATGCCGCGGGCGGCGACGCCAAGGACCCCGCGCTTGTGCGGGCCCTCGCCGACAACGCCTCGCTCGTGGGCATCGCGCTCATGATCGCCGGCATCCTGATCGCGGCGCTCGCTCCGGTCATGGGGCAGCGTTCCGACGGCACGGGCCGGCGCAAACTGTGGCTCGGCATCAACACGATGCTCGTCGTCGCTGCGATGGCCGCGATGTTCTTCGTCGAGGGTTCGCCCGCCTTCCTCGTGCTCGGTGCGACACTGCTCGCGATCGGCAACGTCTTCTTCGAGTTCGCCGGCGTCAACTACAACGCCATGCTCGTGCAGGTCTCGACGAAGCAGAACATGGGGCGCGTCTCGAGCTTCGGGTGGGGCATGGGCTACGTCGGCGGCATCGCGCTGCTCGTGCTGCTGCTCGTGCTCTTCATCGGTCTCGTCGACAGCCCGGGCCCCCTCGGCGTCACGACCGACAACGGCATGAACATCCGCCTCGCGATCGTCGCGTCGGCCGTGTGGTTCGGGATCTTCGCGATTCCGGTCCTGCTGCGTGTGCCCGAGGTCCCCGCTCGCGAAGGTCAGGCGCGCGTCGGGTTCTTCCGGTCCTACGCCGTACTGTGGGCGACCATCACGAAGCTCTGGCACGGCAACCGCCAGGTGCTGATGTTCCTGCTCGCGAGCGCCGTCTTCCGCGACGGCCTGGCCGGCGTCTTCACGTTCGGCGCGATCATCGCGGCGCAGGTGTTCGGCTTCTCGTCGTCGCAGGTGCTCTACTTCGCCGTCGCGGCGAACGTCGTCGCCGGCGTCTTCACGATCCTCGCCGGCCGCTTCGACGACCGCTTCGGCCCCAAAGCCGTCATCATGGTGTCACTCGTGGGGCTCGTGCTCGCCGGCAGCGCCGTGCTCTTCATCGGGACGGCCCAGATCGGGTTCTGGATCGCGGGTCTCGTGCTGTGCGCCTTCGTCGGACCGATCCAGGCCGCGAGCCGGTCGTTCCTCGCCCGCATCGCCCCCGCCGGCCGCGAGGGCGAGATCTTCGGCCTGTACGCGACGACGGGCCGCGCCGTGTCCTTCCTCGCGCCGGGGCTCTTCGCCCTGTTCGTCGCCCTCTCGGGCGACACGCGTCTGGGCATCCTCGGCATCGTGCTCGTGCTGCTCGCGGGCCTGCTGCTCATGCTGCCGGTCAAGACCACGCAGGCCGTCATCGAGTGACCTGAGGCTGGGCTCAGTCGGTGCTGCGTCCGCGCGGGCGCAGCCACGACGGCAGTCGCACGCCGGACTCGTTGGGCTCCTCGACTTCGAGGCCGTAGTGCGTTCCGATCTGCTCGACGAACAAGCGCCGCTGCGCGCGTTTGTAACACCGCCTCTCCGTTGGAAGGCGACGATCGTCGCCCAGCAGATGAGCAGCATGACCACGCTGAAGGGCGTCGGGCTCGTCGATGAGTCCGGCGGCATTGAGAACCTGCGCCGATCTGCAGCACACCGAGGCCGAGCGATGTCGCGACGCCGAACAGCGTGCCGACGAGGGCGACGGTGTCGATCAGGTGGCCCCATCCGCCCTTGACCTTTGCGCCCACGATCGGTTCGAGCGCGTACCGGATCGACAGGGGGCGTCCTCGACGGTGGATCGCGTACGCCAGGCGAGCCCGACGACGACGTAGATGGCCCACGCCTACACACCCCAGTGCAGGTAGGTCTGCGTGAGCGCCGACTGCGCGAGCTGCGCGGGGGTGCCCGCGACGCCCGGCTTCGGGTCGACGAAGTGGCTGAGCGGCTCGCTCACGCCGTAGAAGACGAGGCCGATGCCCATGCCGGCCGCGAACAGCAGCGAGAACCAGGCGAGCATCGAGAACTCGGGATCATCGTCGTCGCGGCCGAGCGTGATGTCGCCGAATCTGCTGAAGCCGAGGAAGAGCGCGAAGGCGACGAGGAACGCCGTGATCAGCACGTAGTACCAGCTGAAGGTGTTCACGACGGTGGTCTGAATCGCGCCGAAGACCGACTCTGCGGCATTCGGGAAGATGATCGCGAACGCGCTGAACGCGACCACGATGACGGCGGCGAGCCAGATGACCCAGGGCGCCGGGCGGAACCGACGCGCCGCCTCTTCGGAGGGACCGGCTAGGGGTGGGGGCTGGCTCGTCACCCGACCGCGCTATCGAGGCGGGCCCGGCCTGCCCAGAGCTCGCCCGATCAGGCGCCGCGGGATCCGGCGTCGGTCGTGGCGACGTCGGAGCGGTGGAAATTGAAGAACGATCGGGATGCCGTGGGTCCGCGCTGGCCCTGATAGCGGTTGCTGTACGGCCCCGTGCCGTAGGGGTTCTCGGTCGGCGAGGAGAGCCGGAAGAAGCACAGCTGTCCGATCTTCATGCCGGGCCACAGCTTGATCGGCAGCGTCGCGACATTGGACAGCTCGAGGGTGACGTGCCCCGAGAAACCGGGGTCGATGAAGCCCGCCGTCGAGTGCGTCAGCAGGCCCAGCCGGCCGAGCGAAGACTTGCCCTCGAGCCGCGCGGCGACGTCGTCGGGAAGGGTCACCTGCTCGAACGTCGATCCCAGCACGAACTCGCCCGGGTGCAGGATGAACGGTTCGTCGGGCGCCGTCTCGATGAGGTGCGTCAGCTCGGGCTGGTCCTCGGCGGGGTCGATGAACGGGTACTTGTGGTTGTCGAACAGCCGGAAGTACCGGTCCAAGCGCACGTCGACACTCGACGGCTGAACCATCCCGGGCTCGAACGGGTCCAGACCGATACGGCCGGCGCCGAGCTCGAGCTTGATGTCACGGTCAGAGAGCAGCACGCGACCAGCCTAGAGGCTCCGCCCGCCGCCCCCCACGCTGCTTTTGTTATGCTGGCGTCGCGCCTTCGGGCGCAAGGGGGATGTAGTTCAATGGTAGAACTTCAGCTTCCCAAGCTGATAGCGCGGGTTCGATTCCCGTCATCCCCTCGAAAGGCTCGAGATGGCACGACGGGTGCCGGCTCGGGCCTTTGGCGTTGATGCCGTCCGAAACGAAGCCGCTTGCGAGTGGGCCCCGCTTCAGAGCCCCGACCCTGTGCGGCTCAGGCGAGGCTCAAGAAGAGCTTTTCGAGTTCCTCGACGGTGACGGGGTCAGCGCTGTCATCGGTCGTCGTCATGCACTCTCGCATCGCCGAGGACACGATCGTGAAGCCGGCACGGTCCAGCGCCTTGGAGACGGCCGCCAGCTGAAGCACCACATCGCGGCACTCGGCGCCGGACTCGACAGCCGCAATGACCGAGACGAGCTGGCCCTGTGCGCGGCGGAGCCGGTTGAGGATCTTCTTCTGACTCTCGGACCGGGGTTCGACCGGAGTGGCGCCGGAATCTGCTGATGTCACCATGAGAGTCCTTTAGGCGTGGGTGAGGGACGAGGGTATGGGGGCCGGCAGATCCGTCCGCTGGACGGCGGCGGTTCCCGCCAACCAGGTTCGGTATCCGCCATCGAGGTTACGCACGTCATACCCGTACTCGCTGAGCAGTCGGGCCGCCGTGTGCCCGCGCTGCCCGACCTGGCAGTGCACGATGAGGGGGGCCTCGGGAACGTCGCCCATCCGTGAGCGGATGTCGTCCAGCGGGATGTTGAGGGCTCCGGGGATCGCACCTCGCTCGAACTCCGCGCTCGAGCGCACGTCGATCAGGACGGCGCCGTCGCCGCGCGCCTGCTCCAGCTCGTGCCACTGCACGCTGCGCACCAGACCGGAAGCGATGTTGTCGGCGACGTATCCGAGCATGTTCACGGGGTCCTTGGCCGATCCATACTGGGGTGCATAGGCGAGCTCCAGGCGTGACAGCTGCGCGGCGGTGAGGCCGCCGGTCATCGCCGTGGCGATGACATCGATGCGTTTGTCGACACCTTCACCGCCGACGATCTGAGCGCCGAGGATGTGGTCTGTCTCGGGGTCGACGAGAAGCTTCATCGACATCTGCTCGGCACCGGGGTAGTAGCCCGCGTGCGAAGACGGGTGCGTGTGGACCACACGGTGCGGGCGGCCCGCGGCTGCCAGTCGCGTCTCGCTCCAGCCCACCATCGCGACAGTGAGGCCGAGCACGCCCACGATCGCCGTGCCGAGCGAGGGCCAGGTGGGTTCGGTGCTTCCGGCGATGGCATCTGCCGCCGTGCGGCCGTGCCGGTTCGCCAGCCCGGCCATGGTCACGAGGGTCGCCGATTCGTCGACCGCGTCGACCTTCTCGACGCCGTCTCCGACGGCGTAGATCGAGGGATCGCTCGTGCGCTGGAACTCGTTCACGGCGATACCGCCGGTGGCGCCGATCGCCAGCCCGGCATTCCGCGCGAGGCCGGTGTCGGGTCGCACTCCGCGTGCTTCGATGACGAGATCTGCCGGGACGGTGGCCCCGTCATCCAGATGCACTGTGCCTGGACTGATCGAGGTGACCGTGGTGTTGAGGCGCACGTCGACGCCGTGGCCGACGAGCGTGTCGAGAACCGGTGTCGCCATCTCGGGATCCAGCGGTGAGAGAGGGCGGGGACCACGCTGCACGAGAGTGACCCGTGCGCCGCGGCGCACGAGATTCTCGACCGCTTCCAACCCGATGAAACCCGCGCCGACGACGACGACGCGCGGCTCGGCGGCGGCACCGTCGAGCACGGCGGTGATCGCATCGACATCATCCACGGTCCGGAGCGCGTGAACCGGCACGCCGTGTCCGGCAACGGGCTCGAGGCCGGTCGCGCCGCCGGCCAGAACGAGAACGTCATACGGTTCCTCGCGGGGAGCACCACCCTGAGCGCTGACCTGGACGGTTTTGCCCTCACGGTCGATCCCGATCACTTCGTGGTTCACGCGAACGTCGAGGCGAAAGCGTGCCGCAAGAGACTCGGGAGTCTGAAGCAGGAGCGCATCCCGGTCTTCGATGACTCCTCCGACGTAGTACGGCAGGCCGCAGTTCGCGAACGAGACGTGGGCTCCGCGCTCGAACACCACGATCTCGGCGCGCTCATTCAAGCGCCGCAGGCGCGTAGCCGCCGACATCCCGCCCGCGACACCACCGACGATGACGATCCTCATCCCATCTCCTCTGCGTGCCATGGGGTCAGCGCGAGAACAGCCGCGAAAAGAACCCGCCGGTGTTCTCCTGCTCGGCATGGCCTGCGCACCGGCCAGCCCGCGGGACATCGCGCATCACATCGTCGACGTGCTGACCACAGCCCGCCCAGGTCGTCTTTCCACAGGTCTTGCACTTCACAGCTCTGCACATTGCGTATTCTCCGAACATGGCAGATACCCCGGGGGGTATCGGATGACGTGTTCCATGGTACGCCTGCCGCGCGTGGACGACTCCCGAGTCGGGCGCGACGGCACCGTGCGCCGGGCGCAGGATCCCCCGGCAGAGCGGGGAAAGCGGGCCCCCTGGGATTTGCCCGTGAACGCGCCGTAGCGCGGCTCAGCCCGGTACGACGCCCCGCCAGATCGAGCCCGCCCACTGCAGCTGCGCACCCGAGCAGGAGACGTTGCCACTGCCGTAACCGCGCTGCGCCGCCATGCAGTTGGCGAGCAGTTCGATGTTGCTGCCGAACAGCGACGAGTACCCCGGCGAGCTGACGAGCGGACCCCAGACGTTGAACTGGTACACGTGGGCGAGCTCATGGGCCATCGCCCAGTACAGGCGGCCGTCCGACCAGCTCGCCAGCCCCGGCGTGAACCTGATGACCCCCGGCGACGCGCAGGCAGCCGCTGCAGCGCCGCCGCACGCCCCGGCGAACTCCTCGAGCCGCACGTGACCGCCGCCGACGTTGTTGAGCGCGGCGCGCACGCGCGCGTAGCCGCCCGCAACCGGGGCAGCGCCTGCACCACCGCCGCCCATCGACGTCCCGCCGGAACCGGAACCGCCCGACCCGCCCGACCCGCCCCAACCGCCGCCTGATCCCCCGCCGCCGGAGTACCCGCGCGATGCGGCGGCGGCTCGTTCAGCCGCGAGGCGCGCCTGCTCGACGTCGTGCGCCTCGACAGCCTTGACGATGCCGGCAGTGTGTTCGTCGACATCTGCCTGCGCCCGCGCGACGACGGCGACATCGGTGCGCTCGGCGAGCACCTTCTGCTGCAGCTTCAGGATGCCGGCGCGCGCGGCCGCCGTGTCGACCTTGCCGTCGGCGGCCGACATCGCGGCGTCGGCCTTCTCGAGCGACGCGACGAACCCCTTGCGCGCGTCGATGAGCTCGTCGTACGTCGCCGACGTCGCCCGCAGGCCCCCGGCGCGCTCGGCCAGCACGGTGGCCGCGGTGCGGGCATCGTCCTGTGCGGCCTGTGCCGCCTCGAACTCGGCCGCGGCGGCATCGCGCTCGCCCAGCACGGCCGAGCGGTCGGCAAGTTGCAGCCCCATGACGGCCACGGCGCACGCCGTCAGCACGACGAGCGACCGGCGAGTCGTCGAACTCATTTCAAGAACCCCGACGTCGATGCGAGCGTCTTGCCCTGCTCAGCCAGTTGCACCCGCAAATCGGCTTCGCGCACGCGCGCGACGGCATTGGCTCGGCGGGTGGCGGCGGCGGTGTCCTCGACGAGAGCGGTCTCGGCGATCAGCGCATCGCGCTGGAGGGCGAGATCCTGCTCGGCCACCTCGATGAAGAGCACGCCGACCACCGCGGCGACGACGATAAGCGCTGCGGCGAGCCAGCGTGGACGCACGACGTGCGCGGCGCAACGCAGCGCAACCGCGCGCGGAGAACTCCAATCCGGTGATGGAATGGACTGGGCCATGGCGCGGCCTGCCTTCGACGAACCCAGTGGCGACGCACAGCGGGTGCTCCGCTCCCGCGGCGTTGGGGACCGCCTGGGAACCGGTGGCCGGCGAGCCGACCACGCCCTCCGTGCATGGGTAGGACCCACACTAGAGCCCGACGCGGCCGGGCTCTAGTGTCACTCGGCGGGGGGTGTGCAGACGGCCTTGGCGGCAAGCTGCTCGCGGTACTGCTCGGGAGTCCAGGGCAGCCCTGCCTCGGGCGCGGTTTCACCGGATGCCGCGGGTGCCTTCGAAGCGATGGCGGCGAGCTCCCACGCGAGCGAGAGCGCAGGTGACGCGCCGCGCACGGAGTTGTTCAGCGATACGACGACCGTGAGGCCCGTCTCGGGGTCGGCGAACGCCGCTGTCGCGTAGCCGGGCATCGAGCCGTAGTTGCCGATGAGCGAACCGGCGATGACGGCGCCGCCCGCTGTCGTGAGCCACGAGGGCGACGAATCGTTGAGCGGCTTCGCGTCGGCGAACCGCTTCTCGGCGAGCTGCTCGGACAGCAGCGCACCCGTCGCGAGGGACTGAACGTACTGACGCATGTCATCGACCGTCGACACGACACCCGCGTCGGTGAACCCGATGCTCGCGGATATCGCCGAGACGTCGACCGGCTCGGCGCACTTCCACGCGCCGGCTTCATCCTTCTCGAGGGTGAGCCCTGTCATGCCATCCGCGACAGGAGCGGCGGCACCCGCGGGCAGGCGGGTGGCCGTGAGACCAAGCCGGTCGGCGATGTGCTCTTGCAGTAGGGCGCGACCCGAGGCACCCATGGCGCGCTCCATCGCGAGTCCGAGCAGCACGTAGCCGGCGTCGGAGCTGAGGTACTTCTCGCCGGGTTCGATCGTACGGGGCTGACCGAGGCCGTAGCTGGCCAGCTCGCGGGCGTTCCACACGCGCTCCGGGTTCCTCGTCCACACCGGTCGCAGCTGCCCCGCATAGACGCCGATCCCCGACGTGCTGTCGCACAGCTGCTCGAGGGTGACGTCCTTGAGGTCGGGCACACCCGAGACATACCGCGAGACGGGTTCATCGAGCTCGACGACACCGTCATCGACAGCCTTGTAGAGCAGATCACACGTCATAGGCCGTGTCAGCTGGCCGATGCGGAAGGGCATGTCGGCCGTGACGGCCGCGCCGCCGGGCGTCTGCGTACCGACACCGGCGACCCACGAGCCGCTCCACGGCGCCCACACGCCGACGACGGCGCCCGTCGCCCCGATCGTGCCCATGGCGTGAGTGACGGCGTCGTCCAGCTGCTGCTGAGTCTCATCGGGGAAGGCGCCTTCGACCTGGACAGGAAGATCGACCCTCGGTTCGGGCGCGGAACAGCCGCTGAACGCGACGGCGAGCACGAGCGCTGCCGCGACCGCACCCGCGGCGCGGCGCGGTTTCCTGACTGCGCGCATGGCTACCCCCGACAAGAGATTCAAACACACCCAGGTCACGAGGATGTCACGCCTGTCCGTAGGCTGTGACGCATGACGCACACCTTCGACGATTCCGTGCGCACTGCGGTGCTCCACCACATGAACGACGACCACAGCGACGACAACCTGCTCATCGCCCGCGCGTTCGGACCGGCCGGTGACCCCGCCTCGGCGACCATGACCGGGTTCGACGGCGACGGGGGCGAGTGGGTCACCCTCCTCGCCGACGGCGCCGAGGTCTCGTTCCGTGTTCCGTGGCCCGGAGGCGCCATCACCGAGCGCGCCGAAGTGCGTCGCGAGATCGTCGCCCTGTACGACGCCGCGTGCGAGCGCCTGGGCGTCGAACCGCGTCCGCACGCGTAAACACGGGACTCTCCGGCGGATTCCGCCAAGTAGGTTAGGCACGCCTCACCGCCCTAGACTGAGCGGCATGAACGACGTCATCCCCTTTTCGAAGACACTCTGGGAACGCTCCACGAGCGCACACTCGGGAAGCGAGCACTCCGGCTTCATGGCCGACCTGCTCAAGGGCGACGGCACCCGCGAGGACTACACGGCCCTCGTCGTGCAGCACTGGTTCATCTACGAGGCCCTCGAGCGCACCGCGACGCAGATGCGCAACGACCCCGTCGCATCCGTCTTCATCAGCGACAAGCTGACGCGCTTGCCCGCGCTCGAAGCCGACCTCGAGTTCCTGATCGGCAGCGACTGGCGCGACCAGATCGAACCGCTCCCCGCCACGAAGCGCTACGTCGACCGCATCAATGAGGTCGGCGCGACGTGGGCGGGCGGTTTCGTCGCACACCACTACACGCGCTACCTCGGCGACCTCTCGGGCGGCCAGTTCATCGGTCGCCTCATGGCCCGACGCTTCGGCTTCGGCACGAACGGCATCGGCTTCTACGTCTTCGACGACATCGCCGACCCCGCGGCCTTCAAGGACGTCTATCGCGAGCAGATGAATCAGGCTCCCTGGGATGCCGCCGAGCAGGAGCGTGTCATCGACGAGGTGCTGCTGGCCTACCGCTTCAACACCGAGCTGTTCGAAGACCTCGCCACCGCGAAGTCAGCGACCGCGGTCGCCTGACGACAGAAACTCAGGGGCCCGGCAGCTGCAGCGCCGACGCCTGGCGGCGCACCGACGCCATGAAGCGCCTGACGTCGGGGTCAACCCGGATGTCGCTCGGTCGCAGTGGTCGCGAGAGATAGAGACCCTCGAGCGAGGTCAGCCGGGACAGCGCGACGTAGGTCTGTCCCGGAGCGAACGCCCCCGACCCGAGGTCGACGATCGCGCGATCGTAGGTCTTGCCCTGGGATTTGTGGATCGTCACGGCCCACGCCAGCCGCAGGGGGAACTGGGTGAACTCCGCGACGATCTCGCGCGTGAGCGCCTTCGAACCGGGGTCGTAGGCGTAGCGGTACTTCTCCCACACTGCCGGCTCGACCTCGACCTCGTCGCCGTCGACATCGACGCGTACGGTGTCGCCGGCGATGCGGGTGACCCGGCCGATCGTGCCGTTGACCCAGCGGGGCGGGTCGGGGAAGGCACCCCGGTCGTTGCGCAGGAACATGACCTGCGCGCCCACCTTGAGCTTGAGCTCGGGATCGGCGGGGTATCCGGCCTCACCGCGGCCGAAGTCGCCGCTCACGTCGGCCTGCGCCGTCTGCTCGCGACCCCGGAGTTCGGCGAGGTGTCGCCGGTTGATGTTGTTGACGATGTCGTTGCGCGTCGCGAGCGTGATGATGGGCGTCTCGCCGTCACTGGGCTCGGGCGGAGTGCGCGCACCCGTGTCGTTGAGCACCTGCGCGATGTCGGCCGTCACAACGCCGTGACGGACGGCGTTGAGCATCGCCTTGAACCCGGCATCGGACTGGCGATGGATGTCGACCAGCTCGCGGATGTGCAGTTCGGCACCGTGCCGACCGAGCTCGATGAGCCCATCCGCCGCGGGCTCCTCACCGGCCCACACGTGCGCGTCGAAGAACCAGAAGGACCGGTAGTGGTCGCGCACGTAGCGCAGCTCGTCTCCGCGCGGCGGCACGGGAGCGAGCTGATAGGGGTCGCCGAACATCACGATCTGCACGCCGCCGAACGGCTCGTGCCGACGCCCCCGCGCGATGCGCAGCGAGCGGTCCATCGCATCCATCAGGTCGGCGTTGACCATCGAGATCTCATCGATGACGAGCGTCTCGATGGCGTTCAGGATCTTGCGCGTGGCATCCGTCTGCTTCTCGTCACTCGGTCCGATCAGGCCGATCGGAAGCCGGAAGAGCGAGTGGATCGTCTGGCCCTCGACGTTGAGCGCCGCCACGCCCGTCGGAGCGCACACCGCGATCTGCTTCGACGTGTTCCACGCCAGGTGCTGCAGGAGCGTCGACTTGCCCGTGCCGGCGCGACCGGTCACGAACACGTGCTCGTTCGTGTCTTCGATGAGTCGGAACAGCGCCTCTTGCTCGGCGGAAAGGGGCGGCGTAGTCACCGATTCATGGTAGCCACCGGATACCACAGTGCGGCCCGGCCCCGCTCATCCGGGCGCGGATGCCCGCACGGGAAAGCAGGCTTCCTAGACTGGAGTGGTGAATGACGAGGCGGGGAGCACCCGAGCGCGGCGGCCCCGCACCAGCCGTCGAGGACTCGCGGTCGACCTCACCCTGCTGGGCCTTGTCGGCGTGCTCCTGGTCGGAGCCGTCGCCGCCGGCGTCGCATCGCTTCACCGCGAGTTCTATTCGCCGACGGCGTTCGTCGAGCGGTATCTGAGCCTGCTCGCCGACGGCCAGGCGGCCGAGGCTCTGCGGATTCCCGGCGTCGCGGTCGACACCCCGCAGCTCGAGGCCGCGGGGCTTCCGGCAACGGCCTCCGACGCCCTGCTGCGCCGCGAAGCCCTCGCGACCCTCACCGACGTCGGCGTGGTGTCCGAGACGGAGCAGGACGGCATCTCGCGCGTCTCCGTGACATACCGGGCGGGCGGCGTCGAGGGGCAGACGACCTTCTCCATCGAGCGTGACGGCACGATCGGCCTCGCCCCCACGTGGCGATTCGCCGAGAGCCCGCTCGCGGTCATGGACCTCGTCGTGCGCGGTTCGATGTCGTTCGAAGTCAACGGCTTCGAGATCGACAAGCGACAGGTCTCGCCCGACGGCGTCGATGCCGACCCGCTCGCGCCGGTGTCGCTGCTGGTGTTCTCACCGGCGTTCTACTCCGTGTCCGTCGACACGGCGATCTCATCGACCCCGGGCGTCGGGGTGCTCTCGGACAGCCCGTTCGCGGCCGTCGCCGTCGACGTGCAGGCCGAGCCCACAGAAGAGTTCATCGGCGTCGTGCAGCAGCGCGTCGAGGAGTTCCTCACGTCCTGTGCGACGCAGCAGGTGCTGCAGCCGACAGCATGCCCCTTCGGGTTCTACGTGCAGGAGCGCATCGCCTCGGCGCCCACGTGGTCGATCGTGACGCAGCCGACCATCACGCTCGTTCCCGACGGCGCGGCGTGGGTGATCCCCGAAACCGAGGCGGTGGCGCACATCGACGTCGACATCCGCTCGCTCTTCGACGGGTCGGTCAGCTCCGTGAGCGAAGACGTGCCGTTCGTGCTGACGGCGCTCATCACGGTGCTGCCTGACGGCACCGCGACGATCACGGTCGGCGGGCCTGGCCTTCCCTGACGCTGCGGCGGGCGTCACGCTCGGCCAGCTGCGCGAGCTGCGCGTTGTACTCCTCGAGCTCGGCGTCGCCCGTGCGGTCGGCGTGCCGGTCGCTGCGTTTCTGCGCGCGGGCGTCGGAGCGCGACCACTGGATCGCGACCGTGATCGCGAGGATGAGCGTCGGGATCTCACCGACCGACCATGCCACGCCCCCGCCGATGTATTGATCCTCGAGCGGCGTCGGGCCCCACTCCCGGCCCATCGAGCCGTACCACTCCGCGACCATGAGCCCGGACTGCATCATGATCGAGATGCCGAAGAACGCGTGCATCGCCATGACGCCGACGAGTAGAAGCAGGCGGCCGGGGTACGGCAGGCGCCACGGCACGGGGTCGATGCCGATCAGCGTCAGTGCGAACAGGTAGCCCGAGATGAGGAAGTGCGCGACCATCCACTCGTGGCCGAGGTGGTCGTAGAGCGCCCACCGGAAGAGGTCGGTGTAGTAGAACGCCCAGAGTGATACGACGAAGATGGCCGCGGCGACGAACGGGTTCGTCAAAACCCGCGAGACCGGCGTGTGCACGGCCCACAGGATCCACTCGCGCCCGCCGCGCGTGCCGTCATCGCGTTTGCGGATCGCCCGCGCCGCGAGGGTCACAGGGGCGCCCACGACGAGCAGCAGAGGGATCGCCATGCCCAGCAGCATGTGCCCGATCATGTGCACGCTGAACAGGTAGTCCTGGTAGACGTTGATGGGTCCTGCCGTCACCCAGAACAGCAGCAGCAGTCCGAGCGTCCACGACACCGATCGGAGGATCGGCCAGCGGTCGCCGCGCACGTGCATGCGCCGCACGCCCGCCCAGTAGAAGAAGAGGCCGAACGCCACGGCGAAGGCCCAGAGCAGGTCGGGGTTCCACGATGTCAGCCACCGCTCGGGGGTGAGCTCGGGAGGCAGCGGCGCCAGAGTGAGGATCTGCGCCGGCGTCGGCACGACGGGAATGACGGGGTCGACGGGCGGAGGTGTGCGCGCGAGGGCGGCTGCGGCACCGCTCGCGATCCCCATGAGGGCGAGCTCGAAGACGATGAGCCCCCAGAAGCGCCGCGACGCGCCGTCTTCGCGGAGGCGCCCGATCAGTCGCTTGCGGTACCAGGCACCGAGCGCGCCGATCGCGATGAGTGCGACGACCTTGACGATGAGGATGACGCCATACGCCGAGGCGAGCATCGACCATTCGCCGAGGCCGATCATGGCGCGCACCGTGCCGCTCGCGGCCACGACGATGAAGGCCGCGAGCGCGATGCTCGAGTAGCGGCCGAGCACGGTGGCGACGCCGTCGCGGTCGAGGAGAGGCCGCACGAACACCATGAGCATCAGTCCGCCGAGCCATACGGCGGCGGCGATGATGTGGATGATGAGCGCCGTCATCGCCTCGTGGTGGAACGCCGCCTCGCCGGAGTGCCCCTGCGTGCCCATCGGCACGAGGGTCGCGATCGCCAGTGCCGCGACGAGGAGCGTCGCCGTCCACGATCGGACGGCGAAGGTCAACACCGTCAGCAGAGCGCCGGCGACCGTCGTGATGAGCCAGGTGCGGCCGACTTCGGTCTCGGTGAGGAAGCGTCCCAGCTGCGCGCCGAACTCCGGGCTCGCGCTGATCGCCGGGTTGAACGCGTCGACGAAGGTGAAGAAACCGGTCGCGCCGGCGGCGACCGTGAACACGGCGGCCGAGACGGATGCCGCATCCAGCGCCACGTCGAAGGGCCGGTCGCCCGCCTTCAGCGCGAACAGCGCCGTGACGAGCACACCGACGACGCCCGCTGCCGAGAGGTTGACGAAGAGCTTCGCGATCGGAAGACCCCAGCGGGCGATGGGCCCGGGGTCGGCGATCGCGAGGGGCTCGGCACCGCCCCCGTAGGCGAGCGCCCACGTGAGGGTGAGGAGTGCGGCGACGACGAGGATCGCCGGGCCGACCGAGCGCAGCGTGCGGCGTGGACCCTGTCGCCTTGCGGCTTCGGGAGGCGCAACGGCGACGGGAGAAGAGGGCGCGGGGGTCACGGCTCCAGCCTAGGCGCGCAGAAGGGGGATGCCGCCTTCGGCATCCCCCTTCGACGGGTGTTACTTGACGGCTGCCTTGAGCTTCGAGCCGGCCGTGACCTTGACGCGCTGGCCCGCGGGGATCTTGATCTCTTCGCCGGTCTGCGGGTTGCGGCCCGTACGTGCCGACGTCTCGACGCGCTCGAACGAGATCCAACCGGGGATCGAGACCTTGCTGCCCTTGGCAACGGCCTCGGAGACGGTCGAGAAGAGGGAGTCAAGCATGCCCGAGACGGCGGACTGGCTCTGGCCGGTCGCGCTGGCGATGCTCGCGACGAGTTCGGTCTTGGTGATGGACTTGTCAGCCATGGGGTTGTCCTCCAAGGCGGCGTGAGCGCCGCCCCTATTGCTGGGACCGGTTGGCGAACGCCTTCCGGCTGGTCGGATCGACCGCCTTGACTATAGTCACGAAACCGCGGAATCTCGCGGATTTCTACCGCTTTTCGGCGTTCGTGGCGGCGTGTCGGGCTCTTCTGTGACTGTTTCGGCCGCTGTGGCATGCGAAACGGGGTCTCCGGCGTGCAGGCGCCGAAGCGCCGAGACGACGTCGTCATGCCAGCGGCGGGCGGCCGGAAGGGCTCCCGTGAAGATGGCTGTGTCATGCGTGACGCCGAGGTACCGGGTCGTGCTCGCATCGACGCCGGCCGCGCGCAGCGCCGCGCCATAGGCCTCGCCGTCGCCGCGCAGCGGGTCGTACTCGGCGGTGAGGATGACCGCCGGCGGCAGCCCCGCGTGCGACGGCGCGCGCAGCGGCGACGCGTACGGTTCACGGGCATCCCCCGCCGTGCGCAGGTAGGTGCGCGCGACCGAGCGCAGTTCGCGCCGCGCGAGGAAGCTCGGGATGCCGAGCGCGCGAGTCGCGCGCAGATCGAGGCGGTGCCCCGTGAGGTCGGTGACGGGCACTTCGAGCAGCTGCAGCCGCAGCGGCAGCGCGGCGCGGCTGCGGTTGACCAGCGTCAGCGCCGCGGCGATGTTCGCCCCCGCCGAGGTTCCGGCGAGGCCGATCCGGTCCCGTTCGATGCCCAGCTCATCCGCGCGCGCGAAGAGCCACTCCAGCGCCGCGTAGGCCTGCTCGACCTGCACGGGGTAACGGTGCTCGGGGGCCAGCGCGTAGTCGACGGCGACGATGATGACGCCCGCATCGTGTGCGCGCCGGCGGAACGCGGCATCCGTCGTGGGATAGTCGATGCCTCCGATGCGGAACGCCCCGCCGAAGAAGGCGAGGACCGCCGGCAGGGGGGTCTCAGCAAGCGGCGGTCGGTACACGCGCACGCGGAACGGAGGCTCACCCGCGACCCCGTGCTCGCTCGTCGGCAGATCGGGCCCGGGCGTGCCCACGGTCCGAAGCTCGGTGCGATCCCACGCGACGGCTGCACGACGGTGACGCTCACGCGGACTCAGCGGCGTCTTCGTGCTCGGGGATGGAGGCGGGACCTCGGTGCGTGCGAAGGGCCAGAGCGCCGCCAGCCGTGCGCGAGCCGACCCGAGCGCCTGATCGATCAGGTAGCGGCGGTGCACCCGGAGTCGCTCGGCGAAGAAGGGGTCGACAGGCACGCGTCCATTGGACCACGGTGCCGCCGGGAAAGCAGAAAGGCCCGGAGGGAACTCCGGGCCTTTCTTATGCTGTGATGCTTACCAGCTCGACTTGGTCACGCCGGGCAGCTCGCCACGGTGCGCCATGTCGCGGAAGCGAACACGCGAGATGCCGAACTTGGTCAGCATTCCGCGCGGGCGGCCGTCGATGACGTCGCGCGAACGCAGACGCACGGGCGACGCGTTGCGCGGCAGCTTCTGAAGGCCCAGGCGGGCGGCTTCGCGCTCTTCGTCGGTCGAGGTCGGCGACACGAGCGCCTTCTTCAACTCGGCGCGCTTGGTGGCGTAGCGGTCGACGACCGCCTGGCGCTGCTTGTTGCGCGCGATCTTGCTCTTCTTGGCCATGTGATCAGCGCTCCTCTCGGAAGTCGACGTGCTTGCGCACGACAGGGTCGTACTTCTTGAGCACGATGCGGTCGGGGTTGTTGCGGCGGTTCTTGCGCGTCACGTAGGTGTATCCCGTGCCGGCGGTCGAACGCAGCTTGATGATCGGACGGACGTCCTGAGACTTCTTAGCCATCAGAGCTTCACACCCTTCGCGATCAGGTCCTTCACAACCGACTCGATACCGCGCACATCGATGACCTTCATGCCCTTAGCGGACACGTTGAGGGTGATCTTGCGGCCAAGCGAAGCCACGAAGTAAGTCTTCTTCTGCACGTTCGGGTCGAAGCGGCGCTTCGTCCGGCGGTGCGAGTGCGAGATGTTGTGACCGAAGCCGGGAACTGCTCCAGTCACCTGGCACACTGCTGCCATAGTGATGTCTCCTTAGTACCGTGGCACCGGACGGTGCCACCCAAGATCCCTTGTCTGCATCCTCGTGAGGATACGTACTGCGTGCTGGAGTGCGCGCAGACAGAGAGTCAGCCTAGCACGGCGGCGTCCGCCGCGCCGCGCCCCCACCGGAATGCAGACACCGTCGGGTCGGCGGGGATCCAGAATCGCCACGGGAATGCGGCCGTCCCGGCGATGCCCGCCACTCCGACCCGAGGGCCCGTCGCCGCCTCGGTGAGGGGCTCGTCGCGCAGCCAGAGCCGAGCGACGGCGCCGTTCAGCGGTTCTCCCGTGATGACGTCGATGCCGTCGTGTCGCGGATGCCGCAGACCCACGGCGTCGCCGAATCGGCCAGGACCGCGGGCGAGGTCGCGCGCGGCGCGCGCGGCGGGGCGCCGCCGGAATGCGGCATCCGCCCCCTCGATCACTTCTCCTGCGCGCAGCAGCACACCGCCGGCGAGACCGTCGGGTGCGCACACGACGTTCACGCACGAGTGGATGCCGTGGCTCAGGTAGACGTAGAGGTGCCCCGGCTCGCCCCACATCGTCGCGTTGCGCGCCGTAGGCCCCATCCGCGCGTGCGAGCCGGGATCGGGCACCTCGCCCGTTCCGCGGCCGTGGTAGGCCTCGACCTCGGTGATGCGCACCGCGACCTCGTCACCGTCGACGACGGTGCGCAGTACGCCGCCGAGAAGGCGCGGCGCGACGGCGAGCGGCAGGTCGACGAGCTCGTCGCGCGTCGCGGGGTGCGAACGGTCGGTCATGAGACGGGCACGCGGCACCAGGAGATGGCGAAGCCCTGCAGCGAATCGACCGGCGCGGCGTCGTCGAGCTGCACGATGCGGGTCTCGAGCCGCTCGGGCAGCGGCAGCAGATAGCGGTCGTAGGGGTTGGCGACAGCGTCGGGGGCGACCGTCAGGGCGGCGTAGCGTCCGCTGGGTGAGACGCACGTCTGCATGAGCGCGTCGGCGGGGCCGATGTCGGCGATGATGCGGGTCGCCCCGCCGGGGTCGACGAGGGCGACAGAGGTGCCGAGCGACCGCGTGCCCGCCTCGTCGAGCACGACCGATGAGCGCAGCGTGCCGCCGCCGGGAACGGGCAGCGCCGTGCCGAGAAGCCCGAGCTCACGCTCGGGCGCGACGAGCGGCTGCTCCGTGCCGTCGGTGAGGTCGACGACGACCATGCCCTCGAGGCGCTCGACGATCGCTTCGGTTCCGGCGACGCCGTCGATCGCGATCGCGGTGCCGAACGAGGTCGCCTCGCCGCCGTCGGCGCCGGTGAGCAGCAGGTTCCCGTCGAAGGTCAGGAGCAGGATGCTGTCGGTCTCGGGGACGAACCGCCAGTCCGCGATGCGCGCGTCGGTGCCGGGCACCTCGATCCGGGCGGGCGTGTCGCCGGCGACCGTGAACAGAGCGCTCTCGAGGCCCCCCGTGTCGCTGAGGAGGGCGTCCGAATACGTGAACCCGATCAGGTCGCCGCGATCCGCCGCCTGCAGGTTCGTCACGACGCCGTCGTCGCCGGGGAGCGGCAGTTCGCGCTCGTCCGAGCCGTCGAGGTCGGTGACCAGCAGCGCGGGGTGATCGTCCTCGGTGCGCACCGAGACGACGAGCTGCGACGCCGTCGCGCGGAAGTCCTGGATCGCGGGGTGGCTGAACACCGGCTCGGCCTGCTCGCCGGCGAGGTCGGTGCGAAAGATCGTGTCGTCGCTCGGCCCGCCGCGCTGCAGCAGGTAGACGGAGAGCGCCGAGGTGCGGAACGTCTCGACGATCGTCGCGTCGGGGCCGCCGCCGAGGCCGCGCACGCCGTCGATCGTCACGGTGTACTCGGTGTCATCGCGCAGCGGCAGGCCGAAGCGCACGCCGACGCTTCGCCCCGACGTGTCGACGGCGAACGGCGTCTCGGGGTCGACGGTGACCTGGTCGGGGTCGACCTCGGCGAGCGACTGCGACGTCGTCACGATCATGCGCGAACCGGATGCCGCCACCGAGGCGGCCGGATCCACCTGCACGTCGGTGATGCGCGGGCCCTGCACGACGCCGATCGCCGCGGCCCCGACGCCGACCACGGCGAGCGCGGCGACGACGACGCCGAACGACAGCAGGAACGCGCGGCTTCGCCTGGCGCGTGCGCGACCGCGACGCGTGTCAGTACTCATACGGGTCGCTCGGCTCGTCAATCGGCTCGACGTCGCTCGCCGTGATGGCGAGGCGCCCGTCGCCGGTTGCGCGCACGGTTCCCGTCACCGTGACCCACTGGCCCGTTTCGGGCACGGCGTCCGTCGTGATGGGCACGGTGGCGGGTTGCGCGTCGATGACGCAGTGCGTGATGACGAGGCGCGTCAGGTCGAAGCCGTCGTCGCCGGGGGTGACGAACCCCGTGAGGGTCACGGGGTCGCCGTCGAACGCATCCGGGTTCGTCGCGGTCGCGAACGCCGACGCCCACTCGCCGACGCCGAACTCCGAGGTGTCGCCCGTCGTCGCGAGCGTGACGGCGTCTGCTCCCGCGAACAGCGGCGGAGCCCCCACGTCACGCGACATCGCCAATTCGGCGCTGAGGGATGCCGGGGGCAGCACGAGCGTCAGCAGGACGATGCCCGACGCCGCGATGCCGCCCGTGGCGACGACGGCGCGCCCCACGACAGGAGTGCGCGGGTGGTCGTGGTCGTGGTCGTCGCCGTGATCGTGATCGTCTTCTTCCGCGCCGAGCGGCAGCGCGAAGCTCGTGATCGCACCGATCAGCACGACGACGGCCATCCCGACGGCGAACCACGCCGAATCCGGATTGATGTACAGCGCGAGCCTGCCGGTCACAGCGAGCGTGATCGTGACGACGGCGAGCACCGCGGCGAGCCCGACGCCGAGCCACCGGGTAAGGAGAGCGCGGGACGGATCAGCCAACGAGGTTCACCCCCGCGCCGATCGCGAAGGCGGCGAGCACCACGATGACGACGATCCCCGCGAGGGCGCGCGTCGTGAACGTCGTGCGCAGCAGAGCGAGCATCTTGACGTCGACGAGCGGACCGACGAGGAGGAACGCGATGATCGAGCCCGGGGTGAAGGTCGAGGCGAAGGACAGCGCGAAGAATGCGTCGACGTTCGAGCAGATCGACACGACCATTGCGAGGGCGATCATCGCGATGATCGACAGGGCCGGGTTCGATCCGATCGCCAGGAGCGTCTCGCGAGGGATGAGCACCTGCACGGCGCCGGCGAGCGCCGATCCGATCACGAGCGCGGGCATGACGGCGCGCAGTTCGACGATGAACTGGCTGAGGGTCCGACGTCCGCGGGCGGCGGTGCCCTGCGCCGCGTGCTGGCGGGCGCACGTGCTGCGGAAGCGCCTCGTGAGCAGGCCGTCCGGTGACGGATGCCGCGAGTACAGCCAGCCGATCAGGTTCGCGATGAGGAACCCGCCGACGAGCCGAATGACGAGGATGCCGTCGGAGAAGCCGAACGCCTGGTGCGTCGTGATGATGACGATCGGGTTGACGATGGGCGCTGCGATGAGGAACGTGAGCGTTTCGGGCACCGTGAAGCCGCGCATCATGAGGCCCCGGGCGAACGGCACGTTGCCGCACTCGCAGACCGGCACGAACATGCCCAGCAGCGACAGCACCGCGCGTCGAGCCCAGGCGCGCCGGGGCATCCATCGCTCGATGGCACCCGGGGGGATCCACACCTGCACGACGATCGACAGCACGACACCGAGCGCGACGAACGGCAATGACTCGATGAGCACGCTGATCGCGAGGGTCAGTCCGTCCTGCGCGCGGGCGGGCAGGCGCGCGGGGAAGAGCTCGGGCACGAAGAGGTCGATCGCGAACAGACCCACGACGATTGCGGCGCCGATGGCGATGGGGGCGACGAGGCGTGCTGCGCGCGGGCGGCCGGCCTGACCGTCGGGGCGCAGCGCGAAGTCAGCCCGAGACACGCTCGCTCGTCCGCGTCCGCGCGCACATCGCGCACAGTCCGAAGATGTCGACCACGTGCTCGGCCTCGGCGAAGCCGTGACTCTCGGCCGTGCGGCGCGCCCACTGCTCGACGTCGGAGGCCTCGATCTCGACCGTGAGCCCGCAGGAGCGGCAGATCAGGTGGTGGTGGTGCGCCGTCGTCGTGCACGCGCGGTAGAGGGCCTCGCCCTCGGGGCTCTGCAGCGAATCGGCTTCGCCCTGCGCCGCGAGACCCGCCAGAGCACGGTAGACGGTGGCGAGGCCGATGCCGGTGTTGTCTTCGCGCAGGGTCGCGTGCAGCGTCTGAGCGCTCACGAAACCCGGCGTGTCGGCGAGGGCTTCGCGCACGCGCTCGCGCTGCCACGTGTTGCGCTGGGCCATGCCGGGATTCTACCCGCGGGCTCTGAGCGGTGCCCGGGAGCCCCGGAACCGGCAGGCGAGGTAGATCACGAACGAGATCGTCGTGATGTACGGGCTCACGGGGAGCGTGCCCATGATCGCGAGCAGGATCCCACCCACGGCAGAGACGAAGCCGAAGATCGCGGCGAGCACGGGAACGGCGACGGGCCCCGTCGCGACGCGCATCGCGGCGGCGGCGGGTGTCACCAGGAGCGCCATGACGAGCAGGGCGCCGATGATGTGCACGGCGACGGCGACCATGAGTCCGAGCAGCAGCATGAAGGTGAGTGACACCGCCGTCGTGGGAACGCCGCGCGCCGCGGCGGACTGCGGGTCGAGCGAGTCGAAGCGCAGGGGCCGCCAGATGAGCAGCATCCCGACCAGCACGAAGAGGCTGATGCCGACGAGCCAGCCGAGCTCGCCGGTCTGCACCGACACGATCTGGCCCGTCAGCAGGCTGAAGCGGTTGGCGCTGCGCCCGTCATAGAGCGACAGGAAGAGGATGCCGAGACCCAGCCCGAACGGCATGAGCACGCCGATGATCGAGTTGCGATCCCGTGCGCGGGCGCCGAGCCAGCCGACGATCGCGGCGGCGAGGACGGATCCGACGATCGACCCGGTCACGACGTCGACGCCGATGAGGAGGGCCGCCGCGGCGCCCGCGAACGACAGCTCACTGATGCCGTGCACGGCGAACGCCATGTCGCGCTGCATGACGAAGACGCCGACGAGGCCGCCGACGAGGCCGAGGACGGCACCGGCGATGACCGAGTTCGACACGAGGCCGAGGATCTCGGCGTAGTCCGCGAGGCCCCCGAACATGGCGTCGGCGATGTCCGGCCAGGTCATTCGTGGTCTCCGTCGTGGTGGTGATGCGCGCTCTCGGCGTCGGGCGCGCCGACGACGACGAGACGGTCGCCCGCACGCAGCACGAACACGTGCGCGCCGTACAGGTCGGTGAGCACGTCGGAGCGCAGCACCTCGCCGGGTGTGCCGAGCATGAAGCGGCCGTTGGCGATGTAGAGGATGCGATCGACCTTGCCCAGCAGCGGGTTGATGTCGTGTGTGACCAGCAGCACGGCGGCGTCGGTGTCGCGGCGATGACGGTCGATGAGACCGATGACCTCTTGCTGGTTCGCCAGGTCGAGGCTCGTCAGCGGCTCGTCGCACAGCAGCAGGCGCGGGTCGTCGGCGAGCGCCTGGCCGACACGGAGTCGCTGCTGCTCACCACCCGAGAGCAGCCCGACGGGGCGGTCGGCGAACGAGCGTGCGCCGACGGCGTCGACGAGCGCGTCGATGCGCGCGCGATCACCGCGCCGCGGGAGGGGCAGGCCGAAGCGGTGCCCGTCGACGCCGAGGGCGACGAGGTCGCGACCGCGCAGTGGCGTCTCGGGGGGCAGCGGACGCTGCTGCGGGATGTATCCCACGCCGCGATTGCCGCGGCGGTGCACGCGCTGGCCGAGCACCTCGATCTCACCGCCGCTGAGCGGCTCGAGGCCCAGGATCGCCCGCAACAGCGTCGTCTTGCCCGTGCCGCTCGGGCCGAGCACCGCGATGAGCTCGCCGGGCGCGACGTCGAGGTCGAGCCCTGACCACAGTTCGCGGTCGCCTCGGTGCAGCGACGCGTCGCGGATGACGAGCGGCTGGGTCATCCGCGCAGCGCCTCGCCCAGCAGCGTGACGTTGGCCTGCATCCACTCGAGGTACGTCTGCCCCTCGGGCAGCGTCTCGCTGAACTCGACGATGGGGATGCCCAGTGCCGTCGCGTCGTCGATGATCGCGGTCGTCTCGGCGCCGCCGGTCTGCGTGTTGACGATAACGGCAGCGACCTGGCCGGACTCCAGGAGCTTCGTCGCGGTCAGAAGTGTCGCCGCCGGCACATCGCGCCCGTCTTCGACGGCGTGCGTGAAGTCGTCGGGTGCGACGTTGACGAGACCGGCCGCTTGGGTGAGGTACTGCGAGATGGGCTCGGTGACGAAGATCTCGGTGCCGCCGAACTCGGTCGACATCTCATCGAGCGCCGTCTCGATCTGATCGATGCCGTTCGTGAACTCGGCCAGGTTCGTCGCGAACATATCGGCGTTGTCGGGGTCGAGTGCGCTGAGCTCGACCGAGATCGCCTCGGCCAGGTGGGCGACGACGTGCGGGTCGTACCAGACGTGCTCATTGACCGAGTGGTCGTGGTCGTGGTCGTCGTCGTCGTCGCGATCGTGGTCGCCGTGGTCGGCGGGGGGCGTCGCCTCAGAGAATTCGACGGCGGGCACAACGGGCCGGACCCCACCCGCCCCGTCGACGAGGGCGTCCATGAACGCGTCGTACCCGCCGCCGTTCATCACGACGAGGTCGGCTCGCGAGACGGACAGCTGGTCGCGCGCGCTCGCCTCGAACGAGTGCGGGTCCTGCGCGGCCGACGACACGATCGACACGACGCTGACGGCGTCTCCGCCGATCGCTTCGACGATCTGGCCGTAGACATTCGTCGAGGCGACGACCGCGACACGGCCGTCGTCGGCGGGAGCACCGGATGCGCAACCGGCAAGGCCGAGGGTCGTGGCAAGGCCGAGAGCGGTCAGAATGCGGCGCGTCGAAGTCACTCGGCGAGTGTACAGCTAATGAGAATCGTTCTCAACACGGTCGCTCAGTCGAGGAGCAGCGCGGGCTCCTCCAGCACCGCGGCGACATCGGCGATGAACCGCGACATGCCGTCGCCGTCCACGACGCGGTGGTCGAACGACCCCGCGACGGTCGTCACCCAGCGCGGGCGGACCTCGCCATCGACGACCCACGGCTTCTGCCGGATCGTGCCGAGCGCCACGATGCCGGACTCACCGGGGTTGAGGATCGGGGTGCCGGCATCCATTCCGAACACGCCGATGTTCGTGATCGTGATCGTGCCGTTCTGCTGGTCGGCCGGTGTCGCGCGGCCCTCGCGCGCCGTCGCGGTGAGCTGCTCGAGCGCACGGGCAAGCTGGCGCAGGCTGAGGTCCTGCGCGTCTTTGATGTTGGGCACGAGCAGTCCCCTCGGGGTCGCCGCGGCGATCCCGAGGTTGACGTAGTGGCGCACGCGGATCTCGGCGCCGCCGTCGACATCGACCCACGCCGCATTGACCATGGGTGTGCGCCGCACGGCCCAGACGACGGCACGCGCCATGATGAGCAGCGGCGAGACCTTGACGTCGGCGAAGTCCGGTGAGGCCTTGAGCCTCTTGACGAGTTCCATCGTGCGAGTCGCGTCGACGTCAGTCCACACCGACACGTGCGGGGCCGTGTAGGCCGAGCGGACCATGCCGGATGCCGTGGCCTTGCGGACACCCTTGACCGCGATCGTCTCTTCGCGGGCGTCGCCGGCGGGGTGGTCGACGGCGATCGTCTCTTCGCGCACGGCGCTGGGCTCGGGCGTCGCGATGTTGCGGAACACCGATGCCTGAGACGCATGGCTCATGACGTCGTCGCGGGTCACTTCGCCCGCAGGCCCGGTCGGGGTGACGGTCGTCAGATCGATTCCCAGGTCTCGGGCCAGCTTGCGGATCGGCGGCTTCGCGACGACGCCCACCGACGCCTCGATGCGCTTCGCCTGGTCGGCGGGCTTCTTGCGCCGCGACTTCACCTCGCCGCCGGCCCCGTACCCGACGAGGACCGAGCCCGCGCCCTCGGCGGCGACGGGCTCGGGGGTCGCCGCCGGGGCGGCGGCATCCGTGATCGTGATGATGGACGCGCCCACCTCGACCGTCGCCCCCTCGGCCACGAGCAGATCGCCGACCGTGCCGGCGAAGGGCGAGGGCAGCTCGACGAGCGACTTCGCCGTCTCGATCTCGACGAGGACGTCGTTGACGGCGACCGTGTCGCCCGGCGCGACGCGCCACGAGACGATCTCGGCCTCGGTCAGTCCCTCGCCGACGTCGGGCAGTGTGAAGGTCTGCACACTCATACTCATTCCTCTCCGAACCTGCGGTGGGCGGTCAGTAGGCGAGGGCGCGGTCGACGGCCTCGAGGATGCGGTCGGCATCGGGCAGATAGGTGGCCTCGAGCTTCGCGGGAGGGAAGGGCGTGTCAAAGCCCGACACCCGCAGCACGGGGGCCTCGAGCGCATAGAACGCGCGCTCCATGACGGTCGCGGCGACTTCGGAGCCGAGCGACGTGAAGCCCGGCGCCTCCTGCGCGTAGACCATGCGGCCCGTCCGTCGCACGGAATCCAGGATCGGGCCGTAGTCGATGGGTGACAGCGACCGCAGATCGATGACCTCGCACGACGTGCCCTCGGACTCGGCGAGGGCCGCCGCCTGCAAGAGCGTCGTCACCATCGCACCGTGCCCGACGAGCGTGACGTCGGTGCCGGGCCGCACGAGTCGCGATGCGTGCAGTGGCAGCGCGCGGGTCATCGTGTCGACCTCGCCCTTCTGCCAGTACTTCGCCTTCGGCTCGAGGAAGATCACGGGATCCGGCGAGTCGATCGCATCCTGGATCATCCAGTACGCGTCGTTCGGCGTCGACGGGCACACGACCCGCAGCCCCGGCGTGTGCGTGAAGTACGCCTCGGGGCTCTCCTGGTGGTGCTCGACGGCGCCGATGTGGCCGCCGTACGGAATGCGGATGACGACGGGGAACGAGATCGCCCCCTCGTGCCGGTTCGTCATCTTGGCCAGCTGTGACGTGATCTGGTCGAACGCGGGGAACACGAAGCCGTCGAACTGGATCTCGCACACGGGGCGGAATCCCGCCATCGCGAGCCCGATCGCCGTGCCGACGATGCCCGACTCGGCGAGCGGGGTGTCGATGACACGGCGGTCGCCGAACTCGGCCTGCAGCCCTTCGGTGACGCGGAACACCCCACCGAGCGGCCCGATGTCCTCGCCCATCAGCAGCACGCGATCGCTGCCGGCGAGCGCAGCGCGCATCCCGGCGTTGAGGGCGCGGCTGAACGCCATGGTGTCCGTCACTCGCCGGCCTCCTCGAACGATGCCTCATAGTCGGCCAGCCATGCCCGCTGCTCGTCGATGAGCGGATGCGGCGAGCTGTAGACGTGCCCGAACATGGTCTCGTTCGGGATGCCGCCGAGCTCGGTCGTGCGCACCCGGATGTCCTCCGCGGTCGCCTCGGCCTCGGCGTCGACGTCGGCGAAGAACGCGCTCGAGGCACCCCGTCCTTCGAGGTAGGCGCGCATCCGCGCGATCGGGTCGCGCTTCGCCCAGGACTGCTCCTGCTCGGACGTGCGGTACTTCGTCGGGTCGTCGCTGGTCGTGTGTGCACCCATGCGATAGGTCATCGCCTCGATCGTGCGGGGCCCATCGCCGCCGCGCGCCTCGTCGAGCGCCGTGCGGGTGACGGCATAGCTTGCCAGCACGTCGTTGCCGTCGACCTGAACGCTCGGGATGCCGTAGCCGTGTCCGCGGCGCACGAGCGGAACGCGCGACTGCGTCGAGACGGGCACCGAGATCGCCCACTGGTTGTTCTGCAGGAAGAACACCTCGGGGGTCCGGTAGCTGGCCGCGAACACCATCGCCTCGTGCACGTCGCCCTGGCTGGAGGCCCCGTCGCCGTAGTAGACGATGACCGCCTCGTCGCGCTCGGGATCCCCCGTGCCGCAACGGCCGTCGAACACGAGTCCCATGCCGAAGCCCGTCGCGTGCAGCGTCTGCGCACCGAGGACGAGCGTATAGATGTGCGTGTTGCCGTTCTTGGGATCGGTGGGGTCCCACCCGCCGTGCGTCAGACCCCGCATGAGCCGGATGATGTCGATCGGATCGACGCCGCGGATCCTCGTCACCGCGTGCTCGCGGTACGAGGGGAAGAGGTGGTCCTGCGGCCGAGCGGCGCGGGCCGAGCCCACCTGCGCGGCTTCTTGACCGAAGCTGGGCGGCCACAGGGCGAGCTGACCCTGACGTTGCAGGTTCGTCGCCTGCCGATCGAACGCGCGGATGACCGCCATGTCGCGGTAGAAACCCTCGAGCTCCGCCTCGGGCAGGGCGTCGATGAGCGCGAGATACGGTTCCGCGGCGGCGGTCGGGGCGAACCTGCCGTCGGCCGCGAGTACGCGGACGACCTCGGAATCCTCGCTGAGCGGCGTCGTCATCGTTCTACGCTATCGACCGGCCCGCGTGCCCTTCTGGGAGGTCCTTCACAACGGATTCTGCAATCCGTAGGACCTTCTCGACAGAGGCTTCCTCGCCGACCGAGATACGGATTCCGTCGCCCGCGAAGGGCCGCACGATGAGTCCGGCCGCATCGAACGCCTCGGCGATCGCGAGGGTGTGCTCTGCTGCGGGGAGCCACACGAAGTTGCCCTGCGCCTGTGGAACCGCCCACCCGGCGACGCGCAGCGCCTCGGCCAGGCGATCGCGGCGCTCGGCGATCGTGCGTGCGCGCTCGACCAGGTCGGCCTCGGCGACGAGGCTCGCCAGCGCGGCTTCTTCGGCGTGATTGGTGACCGAGAGCGGGATCGCGGTGCTGCGGGCGGCATCGAGGATGCGGGGGTGCCCGACGGCGTAGCCGATGCGCAGACCCGCGAGGCCGAACGCCTTCGAGAACGTGCGCAGCACGACGACGTTCGGACGGTCCGCGGCTTGGAGCACGCGTTTGCCGTCGACGGCGTCGAGGTCGGTCACGAACTCGGCGTACGCCTCGTCGAGGATCACGAGCACGTCGGCGGGGACCTGCGTCATGAACGCGTCGAACTCCGCCTGCGTCACGATGGGGCCCGTGGGGTTGTTCGGGCTGCACACGATGATGGCCCGCGTGCGGTCGGTGATCGCGGCGGCCATCGCCGGCAGATCGTGGCGCGCGTCGGCGGTGAGAGGCACCTGCACGGCGGTCGCGCCCGCCACGACGGCGAGCCACGGGTAGGCCTCGAACGAGCGCCAGGCGTAGACGACCTCGTCGCCGGGGCCCGACGTCGCCTGCACGAGCTGCGCGAGGATCGACACGCTCCCCGCGCCGACGTGCACGGAATCCGGCCCGACCCCGAAGCGCTCGGCGATGCGCTCGCGCAGACGCGCCGCGGACGCATCGGGGTAGCGGTTGAGCGAGGTCGCGGACTGCACGGCCTCGACCACGCCGGGCAGCGGGTCGAACGGGTTCTCATTGCTCGAGAGCTTGAAGGCGTCGACGCCGGCTTGCCGTCCCTGCTTGTACGGCGGCAGGGCGGCGATCGCGGCACGGACACGGATGGGGAGGTCGGGGGCTTCGGTCACGATGCAGAGTCTACGAGCGAGAGCAGGTGCCGCGTCAGTCGGCGATTGCCGCCACTTCCGGGCACGTGGGCCGCGTGGGAGACTGCCGGTATGCGCTTCATCATCCGCGTCGTCGTCAACGCGTTCGCCATCTGGATCGTGACGCTCATCCCCGCACTGCAGGTCACCGTCATCGCGTTCCCGCCCGGCGAAACGCTGCAACTCGTGCTGACTCTGCTGCTGGTCGCCGCGATCTTCGCGATCGTCAACACCGTCATCGGCACGGTGCTCAAGGTGCTCGCTCTTCCCCTCTACATCCTGACGCTCGGGCTCATCGGGCTCATCATCAACGCGTTCCTGCTCTGGCTGACGGGGTGGATCACGTCGTTCTGGGACTGGGGCCTGCGGGTCGAGAGCTTCTGGTGGGGTGTCGTCGCAGCGATCATCATCTCGATCATCAACTGGATCTTCGGAATCCTGCTGCGCCCCCAGCAGAGCCGTCGGGACTGACGACGCGCTTCGCGCCGAACTCGACGACGTCGACCCGCTCGGCCGTGCCGAGCTCGGCGAAGACGGCGCGCACGGCGTCAACGCGCGGATCGGCGGACGCGTCGACCATCGCCGCCGTCTCGACGTAGTGCCGCATGCCGTGCGCGGCAGTGGCGGCGTCGATCGCATCAGGCGTCGGATCCGTCGACCGCTCGACCACGAAGCTGCCCGGGGCACCGACGGGCGCCGTGCTCCCGCCGCCGGCGAGCCCCGCGATCGGGTCGTCGGTGTGCCGCAGGGCGACGCTCAGCGTGCCGTGCCCGACGTCGGCCTCAACGGGCGAGCCGAACGACACGAGCGTGCGCGTGTCGAACCCTCCCTCGAGCGCGAGATGCGAGGTGATCATGGCGCCCTGCGAATGGCCGAAGGCGTGCACCGTGTCACCGGGTCGCGCCCCCGCGGATTCGAGCGCTGCGAGGGTCGCCTCGTACGACGCCGACGCCCGTCCGGTGGCGAGGTCGGCGTTGGAGCGGGTATCCCACGCCTCGCGCCCGCCGACACCGACCGACTTCGTGCCCGACACGTAGACGGCGTATTGGGCGGATCCGCCGGGCATCGCGTACCGCTCGACCCGCACGCGCGACGCGCCGTCTCCGGGCATGCGGGATGCCGCGGCGGCGAGGCTCGCCGGCGCGCTCGTCGTGCCCGTCGACACGCGCTGCACCGTGACCGCGTCGCGCGCGGGGGCGAGTCGCTCACGTCGTCCGATCTGCCCCCAGCGGCTGAATCCCACGACGCCCGCACCGAGGATCGCGCCGAGCCCGCCCACGACTCCGCCGATGACGGCGCCGGGTGCACTGTAGATGCCGCCGATCTCGAACCCCGTCTCGGTCGCCTGGCGCACGAGCTCGGACGGCCACATGATCGCCCGCTCGAAGGTGAGCAGCGATGCCTGCTCGCCGATGCCCGAGTACTCGGCCCCGAGCGCAGCGCGGCGCCGAGCGATGCGCGATGCTTCGGCGTCGTCACCCGCTGCGACAGCGGCCGCGTGCTGTGCGTGCAGGTCGACGAGCTCATAGATCGCTGCGGCCATCCGCAACTGCTCGGCGATCGCGTCGGCGTCGAGCTGCACTTGCAAGAGCCGGTTCCACAGAACGGATGCCGCACTCTGGGCCCCGGCATGGCGCTCGGCGAACAGCATGTTCTGCACCGAGCCGAGGCGCGCGGACAGCTCGTCGAGGTCGCCGCGAGCACCGATGAACCGCGCAGCCGTCGTACGCAGCGTCTCGGTGTCGACGGCGACGGCGCCACCCCCGCGGATGTCGAGCTCGCCCGTCACAGCCCGCCCCCGTCAAGACGCGCCCGCTCGAGGGCGCGAGCCTGCACTGCGGCGGCGCGCGCCGTGTCGGCGAGCGCCGCGAGGGTCGCGACATCTCCGGCCCAGCGATCAGCGCGCTCGTAGAACGCCGTCGCCGCGCGGGACTGCCATTCGGTGAGCCCCGCGAGCGTTCGTGCGTGCTGAGCGGCGTCGACGAACCGGTCTGCCAGCACGTCGAGCTCGCGGATGATGATGTCGAGCTGCGTCACCCGGCCATGGTCGGCGGATCACTCCTCGTGCGGCCGACGCCCGCCGGCGTCCGTGGACTCGCGAGAGGATCCCGCGTTTGGGGAGGAACCGGGTCAGTGGCGGAAGATCGCGGTCCCGACGTAGACCTTCGTCGTGGCGGTCGAGGTGTTGCCCGCGGCATCTGTCGCCGAATAGGTGAAGGTGTACACGGCGTCGTTCACGGCGCGGACGCGGAAGGACGTGTCGCTCAACGTGGCGATCGCCGCCTTCTTGGCCCCGGATGTCGTCGCCGAGATGAGCGTCACCGTGACGTCACCGCTGTCGTCGGCGGCCCGCACGGCCATGTCGACGCGGCGGTCGCCGAGCGGCAGGACGATCCACCGCTGCGACGGTGTGACGGTGATGGTCGGGGCGGTCGTATCCGGCGCCTCCAGGTCGAGCCCCACGACGACCGGGTCGTGGTCGCTCGAGCGGTAGGCGTCCGGCGCGTAGAGGGCATCCTGCGCGTCGGCCTTGAAGGTCGTGTCGTAGTCGACGAGGCTCGGCTCGTCGGCGTTGACGTTCCAGACGGCGGCGCCGGTGACCTCGTCGACGATGTCCGCCCCGGCCAGCGCGTGGTCGAGCGAACCGAGCTGCCCGTCGAACACGTAGGTATACGTGTCTGCGGCGACGACGTCGGTGTAACCCGCGCCGTAGAGCACCTGCATCGGGTCTTCCTGCGCATACGCGTTGAGGTCGCCGAGGATCAGCTCGCGCCCCGCGCCCTGGCCCGTCGGATCGGTCGCGAGCCAGTCGGCCAGCGCGGCGGCGGCCTGCGTGCGCACGCCGTTGCAGTTGCCCTGCCCGTTCGGGTCGGTCGGGTCGCCCACCGCGGCGCAGGTCGAGCCCTTCGACTTCAGGTGGTTCACGACGACCGTGAAGGACGCCCCGTTCGCATCGGTGAAGCTCTGCGTGAGGCCGGGCCTGTTGAAGGCGTCGAGCCAGCGAGCGTCTTCGGACTGGTCCATGAGCTGGAATGCGCCCGCGGGAGTGACCGACGCCGGCTTGTACAGGATCGCCGTCGCGATGACATCGGTGCCGATGACGCCTGTGGCGATGTAGTCGTACACGTCGGCGCCGAGCCGCGCATTGAGCGCGTCGGCGAGGGCGGCCACGGCGGTGCCGTTGTTCTCGATCTCGACGAGCCCGAACACGTCGGCGTCGATCTCGGCGAGTGCCGCGACGATCTTCGCCTGCTGCCGCTCGAACTCGACGGGATCATTCGCGCCGCGCGCGTCGGGGCCCGTGAGCGTCGTGAAGTAGTTCAGCACGTTGAAGCTCGCGACCGTCAGCGCCCCCTCGACCGCCGGTGCCGCGAGGCGTGGGTTGGCGACCTCGTATTCGGCGCCCTGCGTGGCCTGGATCGCCCACGTGTCGAAGCGGTAGTCGAGCACACCCGTCACGTTCGTGACGAGGTCACCGCCGCGGAACGTGTTCTGCAGTGTGAACACGCTCCCGTTCGGATGGATGGCGGGATCGGGGTTCTGTATGCCGCGGCCGTCGTCGACCGCGATCGACTCGGCGGCGTTGCGGGCGGCGAGCGCGGCGGCTTCGGGGGATCCCGCGTCGTACAGCTGCGTCGGCTGCATCTGGCGGCCGACGGTCAGAGTGATCGTGCCGAACCGGCCGAAATCGAAGTGCTCGCCGATCGCGAGCTGCTGCGGCAGCGTCACGCGCATGCCCTCGAGGGCTTCGCGCTGCTCGGGCGACGCGGGAAGGGTGAGCGACGTCGCCGCCGGAAGCTCAGCCGTGCCGCACACCTCGATGCCGCCTGCCGTGATCTGCGTCATCCCGAACGCCTCGTCGACGACGCCCGCGACGCTCACGACGTCACCGGATGCGACCGCGGCGCCGCCGGGTGCGTAGACGAAGATGCCATCCGACGTGGCAGGCACGGCGTCCCCGGCGTCCTGCACGTAGTAGCCGTCGAAGCCGCCGCCCTGGAAGTCGCCGATCACGGTTCCCCTGACACGCACGGTCGTACCCGGGACGGGCGTGACGGCGCCCGTGCCCTGGATCGAGCCGATCGTGACGGCCTCGAGTTCGCAGCCGGCGTCGCCGGGGCCCGGCTCGGCAGGCGCGAGGGTCGTGGAGTTCGCCGCACCGGGGGTGTTGACGGCCTCACCGGCCACGAGGGTTCCCGTGAACCCCGCGATGCCGGCCAGGTCGAAGTCGTTGCGCACCCAGTCGGCGGCACCATCGGGCACACGCGAAGCGCCGCCCGGGGCGAAAGCGAGGCCGTCATACGCGACGCCGAGCGTCACGCCGCCGTACGTCCGGTCGGTCGCGCCGCCGTCGCTGACCGCGACGGCATCGACGATCTCGAACCCGAGTCCGCCGTCGATGATGCCGTCGTCGTCGACGTCGATGTCAGTGCCGACCGCGGGGATCGTCCCGGTCACCAGCAGCAGGCTCAGACTGCCGTTCTCCAGCGTGTTGGCCGCGAGCTCGGCGAGTGACCGGCCCGAGGCATCCGGAGCGGGGAACGTGAGGACGTTGTCGACGATGCCCGTCGCGGGGGCGTCGCCTTCGACGCCGAGAACCGCGTAGCGGGTGAGGTCGACGTCGGCCGGCACGAGCAGCTCGACGTACTCCACGTCGGTGCCCGTCGTCGAGGCCGAGAACTCATTGATGACGAGGCTGACCGGGGGCGCCGCTGCGGCGGGGGCGATGCCGACCAGGACGAGCGCGCCGGCGGCGATGAGGGCGGAAAGACGACGCACGACAACCTCCAGCACAAACGCGGGGAGCGCTTTTCAGGGGCAACGCTAGGGCACGCGGCATCCGCGGGGAAGACCTTCCCGCCGCGGGCATCCCTCGAGGAATCGGATGATGCGTGAGGGCGGACCGCACGACACAATGGGGGTCATGACTGCGACCGCCGTGGATCCCTTCCGCGTCGTCTTCGTCTGCACGGGTAACATCTGCCGCTCCCCCATGGCCGAAGTCGTCTTCCGCCGATTCGCCGAAGACGCCGGTCTCGGCACGCGGGTCTGCTCGTCCAGCGCAGGCACGGGGGACTGGCACGTGGGTGAGCGCGCCGACCACCGCACGCTCGCGGCCCTCGAGCGGCGCGGCTACGACGGCACGCGGCACCGCGCACGCCAGTTCGCCCACACGGACTTCGAGCGCAGCGACCTGATCGTCGCGCTGGACCGATCGCACGAGCGGATCCTGCGCGGGTGGGCGCGCTGCGAGGCGGACACCGACAAGATCGCGCTGCTGATGACATTCGGGGCCGCTCCGCAGGTCATGGACGTGCCCGACCCGTACTACGCCAGCGCGGGAATGTTCGATGACGTGCTCGGTATGATCGAGACTGCGAGCCGGGCGCTCTTCCGGCAGCTCGAACCCGCGATCCGCCCGGCCGTCTGACGTCCGCGGGTCGCCGACGGGAGACCCGTGACCTCTCTGCCTCCCCAGCCGCTCAGCCCCCTCGACGGCCGCTATCGCTCCGCCGTGACGGGGCTCGCCGACTACCTGTCCGAGGCGGGCTTGAACCGCGCCCGCGTCGAAGTCGAAGTGGAGTGGCTCATCGCCCTCACCGACCGTTCGCTCTTCGGCACGTCACCGCTGTCCGACGACGACAAGGCGCGCCTGCGCGCGCTGTACCTCGAGTTCGGGCAGGCCGAGATCGACTGGCTCGCCGAAACGGAATCGGTCACGCGCCACGACGTCAAGGCCGTCGAGTACCTCGTGCGCGACCGGCTGTCGACCCTCGGGCTCGACGCGATCGCCGAGCTGACGCACTTCGCGTGCACGAGCGAGGACATCAACTCGGCGTCGTACGCGCTGACGGTTAAGCGCGCCGTCGAGAACGTGTGGCTGCCCAAGCTGCGCTCGGTCATCACGCGTCTCGCTGAGCTGTCGGTCGAGCACCGGGATGCCGCGATGCTGTCGCGCACGCACGGGCAGCCGGCAACGCCGTCGACGATGGGCAAAGAGCTCGCGGTGTTCGTGTGGCGCCTGGAGCGAGTCGCCCGCCAGATCGAGGGCGGCGAGTACCTCGCCAAGTTCTCGGGCGCGACGGGCACGTGGTCGGCGCACCTCGCCGCCGAGCCGAACGCCGACTGGGTCGACGTGTCGCGCTCGTTCATCGAGGGCCTCGGCATCGGGTTCAACGTGCTGACGACGCAGATCGAGTCGCATGACTGGCAGGTCGAGCTGTACGACCGCGCGCGTCACGCGGGCGGCATCCTGCACAACCTCGCGACGGATGTCTGGACCTACATCTCGCTCGGCTTCTTCTCGCAGATTCCGGTGGCCGGTGCGACGGGGTCATCGACCATGCCGCATAAGATCAACCCGATCCGCTTCGAGAACGCCGAGGCGAACCTCGAGATCGCGGGCGGGCTGTTCCAGACTCTCGCGCAGACCCTCGTGACCTCACGTCTGCAGCGCGACCTCACCGACTCGACGACGCAGCGCAACATCGGTGTCGCGTTCGGGCACTCCCTGCTCGCGCTGGACAACCTGCTGCGCGGCCTCAGCGAGATCTCGCTCGCCCAGCCGGTGCTCGATGCCGATCTCGACGCGAACTGGGAGGTCCTCGCCGAAGCGATCCAGACCGTCGTGCGTGCCGAGATCGCGGCGGGCCGCTCGCAGATCACCGATCCGTACGCCCTGCTGAAAGAACTCACGCGCGGCCGTCGCGTCGGGGGCGTCGAGCTCGCCGAGTTCGTGCGCGGCCTCGACATCGGTGACGCCGCGAAGGAGCGCCTGATCGCGCTCACGCCGGCCGGTTACACCGGACTCGCGTCGCGCCTGGTCGACGAGCTGAACTAGCTCTTCGCGTCGTCGTCGCCCTGCTCGTCCTCGGGCAGGAGCACGGCACGGTCGACGTTCTTGGTGATCTGGGCGGGGTCGACTGCGAGCAGCAGCAGCGCGACGACCAGGAGCACGACGATGAACGTGATGCCCGCGACGACGGCGGCCACGACGAGCGCGTGCTCTGACTGACCCTCGAAACGCTGCTGGAAGAAGCCCATCGAGACGAGCGTCACGATGCCGGCGAAGAGCGCCGCCCCGAAAGCCAGACCGAGCAGCTGGATCGGCTTCATGAGGTCACGACGAGTGGGGCGTTCGGTCATGACTGATCCTCCGATTGGGGGGCGTGCACGTCGGACGGAGCCGGGACGCGACGCGGTGAGAAGCCGGCGATGCCGAGGTAGACCGCGACGACCGCCGCGTACGCGCCGAACAGGCCGACGGCGATCGTGATTCCGGTGAGGGTGAACGATGCGTTCGCCTCTTCGACCGTGTACGGCAGGGCGTATTCGGCCGGCACGAGCAGGAGCGCACCGGCGAGCGCGATGCCGACGATTCCCACGACCATCGATTCGCGGGCGGCGAGCGGCGAGACGGAGGCCGTCGGCGTGCCGTCGGACCACGGAGCGACGTCGCCGGGCTTGAGCGCGCGGGGGCCACGGAGTGAGACGAATCCGTCGATGGCCTCGACGAGACCCGTGACGAACGCCCACGTGATGACCACGACGAAGAAGCCGGTCGTGGTGCGCAGGTCACCGACGCTCGCGACCATGCCCGCCGCGATCGTGAGCACGCCGAGGAGGATCGACGGCCAGCGCCTGCCCGCGGGCTGGACGAGCCATGCCCCGAGTACGTGCACGATGCCGGTCGCGAGGGCGAAGCCGCCGAAGACGGCGAGACCGACCCCCGCGGAGTGATCCTGCGAGAAGGTGATCATCAGCGCCGCGATGGCCGCGAAGGCCGCGCGCGCGAGTTGAACGTGGCGCGCGTCGAAGACACGAGAAGGGGAGGCGGTGGTCACGAATTTCCTCAGAAAGAAGAGCGGCCTGACCAGTCTAGCCGCGGTGCGTCGCACGGTCGCCCGGTGGTCCCGCGGGGAAACCTCCCCCGCCGCCGGGTCATGCCACCCGCCCGGTTCGAACCGTTGGCCGCGGCACCCGCGCCTAGGTCGTGCGGCTTCGGATCGTGAGGATCTGCTGCGCGGTCCCGACGGGACCGTCGAGGTCGTGCAGGATCGTGCTCGTGAGGCCGACTCCCGTCGGGCCGTAGGCCACCGTCGTATCGAGCCCCACCCATGGGCCCGAGGGCGACCGGAAGAAGTGCATCGTGAGGTCGAGGTTCGGGAAGAGCCACTCCTCATGGCTCTGCCGCGCGGCGATGCCGTTGGCGGTGTCCACGAGCGCGACGAACCGCGCGAGCGGGCTCGTCTCCTCACCGGCGACGAGATCGAGATCCGTGGTGAGCCACGCGGTCGCGCGACCCGGACGGTGAGGGCCGGCATACCGAGCCTGGATGCTGCGGATGTAGCCTCCGCGCCATGCCTCGGCGAGCGGGTAGTCGGGGAGCCCGTCCGGGGACGGCAGCGCGGTCCATTCATCGCCGGCCACCGCCTGAGTGTCTTCGGGCGCCAGGAGCCACGCACGCGCGGTGAGTGTCAGCCGCCCTGCGATCGTGGCCGTCGTCTCGAGCAGTTCGATCGTGCGCCCCGGACGCGTCGGCACCGTCTCGATCTCGATATCGCCGCGGGCGAGCCTGCCCAGGATGTCGACGCTGATCCGACCGACCACCTTGTCCGCGTCACCGTGCTCACGGCGCCAGCGGTCCATGTGGTGCACCATGAGACCGACGACGGTGGCGACGTGCAGGTCTTCGTCGCTCCACGCCCCACCGACGTGGTCGGTGGGGGTGTAGCGGTCGGGTCCGGCGGGGATGAAGTAGCTCTCGCGGGTCATCGGTCTCTCTCGGTCGGGTGGCCTCCCTCCAGCATGGCGCAGAGCGGGGGCGAACCCGCGCCGCCTCCCGCCCTGCGCCCGAGATCAGGTCGTGGGCGTCTCGCCGGGCGCCGGTGTCGTCGGGGAGGTGGGGCGCGGCGTGGGTTCTGCGTCGGTCTCGCCGTCCGGGTGGCCGGGGCGTTCGTCGGCCTTGTCCGCGCCGTCGCCCTTCATGCCGCCGCCCTTCATGCCGCCGCCCGGACCGCGCTCTCCCCCACGCGGGTGGGAGTCACCACGGTGGTCATGCCCGCCCCGGCCGCCCTCACGGCCGCCGTCACGCCCGCCGGAGCCCGAGTCGCCGTCGGCCTCCTCCCACGGTGCGCGGTCCTGCTCGGCCGCGGGCGAAGACGGACCGAACGCCGTCAGGGCGCCGAAGCCCGTGCCCGAGGCGAAGCCGGCCCCGAGCAGCAGTGCGCCCGCTGCCGCGGCACCCGTGACGCGCACCCACGTCTTCTGGAAGAACGACCGTTCGGATGCCGCCGGCACAGCCGACGCGGTCTGGTCGGTGGGCGGCTGCGGTGCATCCGTGGTCGGGGGGAGCTCCACGGTGGGGAGCGCGTCCTGCGCGTCCTGCGGGTCGGGTGTGTTCTGAGTGTCATTTGCTGAAGTCATGACCTCACCCTCGCGAAGCCGTTCAAAGACGACGCCAAGATTCAGCCGCATCCAGTGACTTCATAGACGGCGCCGACGAAGTCCTCAGCCGGTTCGGCGCCGAGCCGGCAGTCGCACGCGCACGATCGTGCCGGCACGCGACGTCGACTCCACGACAGCCTCCCCGCCGAAGCGCGTGGCGATGTCGCGCACGAGCGCGAGGCCCAACCCGAAACCAGCGGGCTCGCCGGGCGCCGCAGCCCGGGCGAACCGCTGGAAGGCGGCATCCGGATCGATCCCCGTGATCCCCGGGCCCTGATCGGCCACGCGGATATCCACGTGTCGTCCCGAGCGCGCCGCGGTGACGGTGACGGTGCCCCCGGGGGGTGAGTGCTTGACGGCGTTGTCGAGCAGCGCCAGCAGCGCACGGCTGAGCGCGGTCGCGTCGGCGCCGACCTCGAGGCCCGCCGGCGCGTCGACCCGCAGCGAGACACCGGCTTCGGCGGCGCGCGGCTCGATGATCAGACGGGCGTCGCCGATCGCGGCATCCACCGAGGCGACCGACGTGTCATCGGCGCGCTCCAGGCCCGCTGTTTCGGCGGCCACGAGCAGATCCGTGAGGATCCGGTCCATGACGTCGGCGTCGCGACGCAGATCGCCGAGCGCGGCGGTGACATCGCCGCCGCGCTCGGCGCGATGCTGGGCGAGCTGGATGCGGCTCGTCAGCGTCGTCAGCGGAGTTCGCAGTTCGTGGCTCGCGTCGGCGACGAAGGCGCGCTGCACGCGCAGCGCCTCTTCCAGCGGCCGGGCGGCACGGCGCGAGGCGTACCAGGCGATCAGGGCGAGCACGAGGACTCCGCCCACGCCCATCACGACCACGATCGGCACGACGTCACCGATGTCGAGCACCCGACCCGGTCCCCGGCCCGGTCGTCGCGGCCGGGAGGCGGCGTACATCACGACCACGACGAGCGCCGTGAGCCCCCCGACGATCGCGGCGGCGGCGAGTCCAACCCACAGCCCGGCCCGTACGGCCGACTGCTGCGCGCGTCGGGCATCCCGCTCGGAAGCCCTCGACCCGCTGCTCACGGCGCTCCGCAGCGGTACCCGCGCGCGCGCACCGTGTCGATGAGCTCGGGGGTCGACTTGCGCCTGATGTAGTGGACGTACGTGTCCACGGTCGCGGCCGACCCGCCGGGGAAGACCTCAGCGAGGATCTCTTCGCGGGTGAAGACGTGCTCCGGGCTCGACGTGAGAAGCTCGAGAAGATCCGTCTCGGCGGCGGTGAGAGAGACCCGCCGGTCCCCCGGTGAATACAGCGCCTGACTCGCCGGGCGGAAGACCCAGGCTCCGATCTCACGGCGGTCGCCCTCGTGGCGGCCCATCCTGCGCAGGGCACGCAGCCGCGCCTGGAGCTCGGCGAAATCGAAGGGCTTGACGAGGTAGTCGTCGGCACCGCCGTCCAACCCGCTGACGCGGTCGTCGATGGCTCCGAGGGCGGTCAGCATCAGCGCGGGCGTCGTGATCTGCGCCGTCCGCACCGCCTGGATGAACTCCACCCCCGTCATCCCGGGCAGGCGTCGGTCCACGACCATGACGTCATAGCGGCGGCGCAGCGCCTCGTCGAGTGCCGCCTCGCCCGTCGTGACGTGGTCGACGTCGTATTCATCGGCCAGCACTTCGGTGACGATGCCCGCGATGTCCGCTTCATCTTCGACGTACAGAAGGCGCGGACGAGCAGGAGCGGGAGTATCTCGCTGTGTCGACACGCCCTCAGTATCGCCTGTGGTCGCTAGTCGCGGGGCAGCACCGTGAGCACCCGCGCGATGTGGTCGCGGAACTCGTTCATGAAGTCGCGCAGGAAGCCGGCAGTCTCCTCGGAGGTCACTTCGCCGTCTTCTGTGTAGTGATCGGGCTTGAAGTGGATGTACGCCTCGGGCGAGGTCATCTGTCTCGCGTTGCAGAAGGACAGCACACCGCGCAGGCTCTGCTGAGCGACCGCCGTGCCGATCTGACCGATCGAGGCGCCGATGACGGCGGCGGGGATGTGATCGAAGGAGTTCTGCCCCCACGGCCGTGAAGCCCAATCGATCGCGTTCTTGAGCGCCCCGGGGATCGATCGGTTGTACTCGGGGGTGACGAACAGCACCGCGTCGGACGCTGCGATCGCTTCTTTGAGGGCAATAGCCTCGGGCGGGTAGTCCTCGTCGTAGTCCTGGCTGTACAGCGCGAGGTTTCCGATGGGGATCTCGGTGAACTCGAGATCCTTCGGCGCCAGAGCGATCAGCGCTTTGGACAGCGTTCGGTTGATCGAGGTCGACGACAGGCTTCCGACGAAATAGCCGACTTTGTACGTGGTCATCACTGTTTCCTCCGTTGAGGTGCCAGCATCCGTCATGCCCGTCACTCGGGGAACCCCCTTGTGCTGCGGCGTCTTCTCACTCGGATGCCGCGGAGCGGCGTGCGTCAGTCCCTGCGGATCCAGCGGAAGGTGATGCGGGTGAGGATGAGCCCCGCCACGAGCCAGATGCCACAGACGATCGCGACGCCCATCAGGTTCCACGACTCCCCCGCCTCGAGCGAGGCGTAGCTGTCAGGCAGGAACACCGCACGCATACCCCGCGCGAGCCACGCCAGGGGGAAGACATTGGCGATCTGCTGCAGCCAGTCGGGCAGCATCGAGAACTGGATGTAGACGCCCGAGATGAACTGCAGCACGAGCACGATCGGGATGATGACGGCGGTCGCGCTCTTGCCCGATCGAGGCAGAGCCGACATCCCGATCCCGAGGATCGCGCACGTGGTCACCCCGAGGAGGAAGACCCACGCGAAGGTCAGCCATGCTTCGGGCTCGGCCGGAAGCGGCACATCGAACGCCGTTGCCGCAACGACGATGAGCACGGCTGCCTGCAGGATGCCCGTCACGAGCACCTGCCCGATCTTGCCGAGGAAGTAGCTCACCGGCGACAGCGGGCTGCCGGCCAGTCGCTTCAGCGTGCCGTCGCTCTTCTCCATCGCGATGTCGGTCGCCATGTTCTGCAGTCCGGACAGCAGCACACCGGCGGCGAGCATGGCGGGCAGGTAGAACTGCGCGGCGGTCATCTCGCCGCCATCGGGCGTGCGCCCGAACTCGGCATCGCTGAAGGCGACCGCGAAGATCGTCAGCATCAGGAGGGGAAACAGGAAGGTGAAGAAGACCGTGTCACCCTGGCGGAAGTACGAGCGGATCTCGTAGCCGGCGCGCAGGACGCCCAGCCGCACCGTGCGCAGCGGCCCGAACCGCATCGCCGTCGTGCTCACGACAGGACCGCCTCGACGTCGACGGCTTTCTCGCCGACGAGCTCGAGGTAGATGTCTTCGAGGCTGGGACGGATGACCTCGAGCCGCTCGGGCTCGCCGTTCGCGACAAGCTCGGCCACGAACCGTCCGGGCTCGGTCGTGCGTTCCTGGTGCGGCACCCCGTCCTGTCTCCATCGGACGATCGGGATGCGGGCCTGCGCTCCGCCGAGCTCGTCGATCGCGCCGAGTGCGACGAGCTCGCCGGCGGCGATGATGCCGCCACGATCGGAGAGCTGCTGGGCTTCGTCGAGGTAGTGGGTTGTGAGCAGGATCGAGGTGCCCTCATCGCGCAGCTGGCGGATCAGTTGCCAGAACTGGCGGCGGGCCTCGGGGTCGAAGCCGGTGGTCGGCTCGTCGAGGAACAGCAGCTCAGGGCGCCCGATGATGCCCAGCGCCACATCGACACGGCGCTTCTGACCGCCCGAGAGCTTAGAGATGCGCGTGTCGGCCTTGGCTTCGAGGCCGACCGCCGCTATGACCTCGTCGACGTCGCGGGGGCGGGGGTAATAGCCGGCGAAGTGACGCAGCTGCTCGCGAATGGTCGCCGTGCCCGTCTCTCCGCTGGACTGCAGCACGATGCCCAGACGCGCCTTCCACGCGAGGTTGCCCCTGCGGGGGTCTCGCCCCAGCACGCTGACCTCGCCCGCCGTGCGGTCGCGGTAGCCCTCGAGGATCTCGATCGCCGTGGACTTTCCGGCGCCGTTCGGACCGAGCAGCGCAAAGGTCTCGCCGCGGTGGATGTCGAAGTCGATGCCGCGTACGGCCTCGACGGCGCGATAGCTCTTTCGCAACCCTCGCACTTCGACGACATTGTCGGCTGTCATGCGACGCCTCGCACGCGCCCGTGTCGATTTCGCGTGCGGGTCATGGCGCAAGGATACGCGACCGTCCCCCCAACGGCCTGAGTCCGTCGCAGCGGTCTGACGGGGAATCCGCGTCAGCGCCGTCGGCGTCTCGTACCGCGCCACAATGGGCGGATGACATCCCTCACCGCGCTGACCGACGACGGGCGCCGGTTCTTCGCCGACTACCACCTCGCGACGCTGTCGACCCTCGGGCCGGATGCCGGCATCCACGTCGTCGCCGTGGGGTACACGCTCGACGACGACGGTGTGGTCCGCATCATCACAACCGACGGCAGCCAGAAGGTGCGAAACATCGAGCGCGACCCGCGCGCAACTGTGGCCCAGGTGGCAGGCCCGCAGTGGGCGAGCATCGCCGGGATGGCCGTGATCGAGCGCGAGCCCGACGCGGTCGCCCACGCCGTCGCGCTCTACGCCGCACGCTATCGTCAGCCGCGCCCGAACCCGTTGCGCGTCGTCATCCGTCTGACACCCGCGAAGGTGCTCGGCTCAGCCGCACTGTGGGGGTGAGTTCAGCCCGTCAACCGCTCACGGGAGAGGGTGCCGCGGCATCCAGATGACGGCGTGAAGCGGCGATCGCGAGCCGCGCATGCTCCTTCGCACCGACCTGCGCGACGAGATTCGCGTGGGGGATCTCGAGCGCCAGGGGAAGATCGGGGGGGAGCGCATCGAGAATGCCCGCGATATCGAGGTCTCCCTCACCCGGGAACAGCCGTTCGAATCGGGCGGTGTGGATGAGTCCTGCGGTGGTCGCGGGTATCTCCCCCGGCGCATCGCACACGTGGACGTAGTGGAACCACTCGCGTGGCAGCGCACGCAGCTCTTCGAGCTCCGAATCCGACCGACAGAAATGCAGCACGTCGATGAGGAGACCCGCGTTCGGCTGATCCGCGGCACGCAGCACGCGAACGGCCTCGGCAAGATTGGGCGTCTCGGTCCACGAGGGGAACTCGAGGTCGAGCGTGAGCCCCAGCGGTCGCGCGAGCTCGCAGAGCTCGGCATATCGGTCGGACTTGCGCGAGAAATCGGCATCGGGCAGCTGCGTGATGACGTGGCGGGCGCCGAGCTCCGCACCCGCTTCGAGAAAGCGCAGATAGTCACGAGGACTGTCGCTCGAGGTCATGCGGGCGAGTTCGATGTCGAGCACTTCCACCCCCATCGCCGACAGGTGCGTCTTCGTCGCACGCATGAGCCGCGGGTCGTAGGCCAGGGGGTAGCTGGGCTCTTGCGCCGTCACTTTCGTCATGCGCAGCCCGACGTAGCGGTAGCCGGCCGCCGCCGCCGCGTCGACGAGCTCGGGCGGCGTCAGGCTCAACGCCGTCAAATGGGCGAGGGAGTAGTCGTACCGGTGCTCGGTCGTGACGTCGGCGGACGCGACGTCGAGCATCCGCATCCGCTGGCGGCGGTGGGCCGCCATCCGCAGAGGAACGCTGTGCGGATCCCCGAAGCCGTCGTACCCGTCGATGCGCTGCACGATCTCGAAGTAGATGCGCGAGCCCACCATTTCGGTGAAGAGATGCAAGTACTCGCCGCGCTGATCGCGGTCGTAGACGATGTCGTTCTCGCGGAGCACGGCGATGACGGCCGTAGGAAGACCCAGGCGCGCTTCGAGGTCGTCGTAGTAGTTGCCGGGGATGCGCAGAACAGCCGCACCGCTCTCGCGCAGCGCCCGCGCACACGCGACAGCATCGTCCGTGCGGAACGCGATCGACTGCGGGCTCGAGACGCTGGGCGCCCAGTCGCCTCGCCGCAGCGGCGACGTGCTCAGCGCGATCCGCATCCGGTGATCCGGATCGACCGCGGTCCACCGGTGTACGACACCGAAGGGGGCGTTGACCTCGGTCGGCTCACCCGCCGAAAGCCCGAGCACCGTGCGAAAGAAAAGGGTCGACGGCTCGAAGTCGTCGACGGAGTCCGTCATCGACACGTGGTCGATGTCGTGCAGGAGCGGCGACGGCGACACGAAGGCGCCCGTCGGCGCGAAGTCCGCGAACCACTTCGGCTCGCAGAAGAACAGCGCCGTGCCGTCGGGGGTGGCGACAGAGTTCAGATCGGCTTCGCCCTCGCTGAGCTTGCGGGCGAGCTTGGGGGCGAGCAGGCTCTGCGCGCGCCGGAAGGACGCGCCCGCGTCGGAGGTGTCGATACCCAGCGCGATGATCGACGCCGTCGCGGGATCGATGGAGCGCTCGGGCGCGAGGTCGAGCAGCACCCGGGCGGATCCCTGCTCCCACAGCTCCACCGGCTTCGAGCGATGCTGGCCCGTGTGGACGAAGCCGAGCATGCCCAGCAGACGCGCGACGAGCGGGTGCGACAGCGCATCGACCGCCAGCTCGGCGAACGCATACCCCTCGAGACGGGGCGCAGGCGGCAAGGGGCTCGATACGGAGCGGATGGCCGCGGGGCCGCGCTCACCCACGCTCTCGGCGAGGGCGCGCATCGAGCGCATGGCGTCGATCGCGGCGTGGCGGGGATCCTCCTGCTGATAGACGTCGTTGAAGACCTCGAGCGCGATCGATCCGCGGTATCCCTTCGCGTCGAGCTGCTCCAGGAAGCCGCGGACATCGAGGACGCCCTGTCCCGGGAACACCCGCGAATGCAGACTCCACTCGCGGACATCCATCCCGGTACGCGGTGCGTCGGCGAGTTGCACGTGGAAGATCTTCGCGGGATCGATCGGGGCGAGCTCGACCTGGGGATCGTTCGCGTGGGAGAGCACATGGAAGCTGTCCAGACACATCCCCAACGCCGCGTGATCGGCGCGGCGGACGATGCGCCATGCGTGCTCGTGCGTGCGGATGCGGCCCCACGGCACACCCTCGAACGCGAGCCGCATGTTCCGCTCCTCGGCGAGGTCGGCGATGCGCGACAGCTGCTCTGCATCCAATTCATCATCGTCGATGCCGTCGTCCGAGAGGGTCGAGCAGCAGACGAGCACGCGCGCGCCCAGATCGGCCACCAGGTCGAGCTTGCGTTCGGCATGGCGGAGCCGAGCCTCGAACAGCTCCGGCCGGACGGCCTCGACGTGCAGCGGTTGATAAGCGTCGATCGACAGACCCAGATCTGCAGCCTCTTCGGCGATGCGAGCGGGAGACCACGGCGACACGATCAGGTCGTGCTCGAGCACCTCCACCCCGCCGAACCCAGCCGCGACGGCCGCGCGCATCTTGTCCTGAAGCGTCCCCGCCAGAGACACCGTCGAGATCGAAAGAGACGACTCGCCGCTCATGATGTCACCGCTCGTTCACTGTCCGTCGGCGTGTGCAGCGCCGGTCACGGAACCGCGAGGTGCTCGATCTTCTCGGCCGGCGAGTAGATGTCGAGGATGTTCCAATGACCCGTGGTCGGGGTGGGAACGTTGACCATCGACACGTCGATCACGACGGGGCCGCCGTGTGCGATCGCCCGCTCGAGCGCCGGTTTGAACTGGTCGGCTGATTCGACCTTGATGCCTGTCACGCCGTACGCCTGCGCGATCGCCGCGAAGTCGGTGTACATCGGATCATCAGCCGTGCCGAAGACCGTGCCGTAGGTCGTGTCGAACGCCGCCTTTTCGAGTCCCGCGATGGTCCCGTAGGCGTTGTTGTTCATCACGACCCACACGACCGGGGTGTTGTGCTCGCGCGCCGTCGCGAGAACCGCGGGGTTCTGCCCGAACCCCCCGTCGCCGACGAGCGAGACGACGACGCGGTCAGGGCACGCCATCTTGGCGCCGACGGCTGCCGGACCACCGAAGCCCATCGTCGCGAAGCCGCCGGGAGTCAGGATCGAGCCGGGCGTCAGGATGTCGAATTGCTGTCCGACGCCGTTCTTGTTCCAGCCGACATCGGTCGTGATGATCGCATCCGCCGGCAGCACGGTCCGCGTCTCGGCGAGGATGCGCTCGGGGCGCATGGGCCACGCCTCCGACACCTGCGCCGCCTCATTGCGGCTCTTGACCTCGTTGCGGTTCGCCGCGATCTCGGCGATCAGCTCGGCGCGATCAACCCCTTCGGGGGCCAATCTGCGGGCGACGCGGATGAGGGCCCTGAGCGCGGGTTTGAGGTCGGCGAGCGCGCCGACCTCGAGCGGGTAGTTGCGCCCCAGCTCGGCGGGATCGATGTCGATCTGCATCAGTTTCGTCTTGGGGATGTCGAATGTGTACTCGGGGTACCACGAGCTCGAATCCGCCTCGGCGAAACGCGTGCCGAGGGCGAGGATCCAGTCGGCCGTCCGGGTCACCTCGTTGGTGAATGCCGCGCCCCAGAATCCAGTCATGCCCAGCACGAGCGGGTTGTCGTCAGGAACGGCGCCCTTGCCCATCAGGCTGTGCGAGACGGGCAGCGACAGCAGTTCGGCGAACTCCAAGAGCTCGTCGGTCGCATCGGCACCGATCACGCCGCCGCCGACGTAGAGCACGGGACGCTCGGCCTCCAGCAGATTGCGCACGATCTGCTCGGCGACCTCTTCGTCGAGGCTGGGTTTCGCGAGCGCACGCGTGTTGCTGAGCACCTTGTCGAACGTCGCGACATCGACTTCAGCAGAGAAGACGTCCATCGGCACATCGATCAGAACGGGGCCGGGCCGGCCGCTCTCCGCGAGGGTGAACGCCTTGTCGAGCACTTCAGCCACCAGGTGCGGCTGATCCACCCGCCACGCCCGCTTCACGAACGGGCGGTAGATCTCGTACTGCGCCGCGTCGGCATGGAGATTGACCTCCTGATGCGGATGCTTGCCGTAATAGTGCGACGGAATGTCGCCGGCGATCACGACCATCGGGATCGAATCGAGTGCGGCGTTGGCCACTCCCGTCGCGGCGTTGGTCAAGCCCGGGCCCAGGTGCGACAGCACGACACCTGTCCGTTTGCCTGCGCGTGCGTAGCCGTCGGCGGCGTGCGCGGCGATCTGCTCGTGGCGCACGTTGACGAAGGAGATCTGCTCGCTCTTCTCAAGGGCAGCCAGGAGTGCGATGTTGGTGTGCCCGCACAGCCCGAACACGTGCTCAACGGCACGCGCCTCCAGGTACCTGATGATCTGGTTCGACACCAGGTCTTTCATGTGATTCTCCTTTGGTCGATCTCTGTCGGGACGGCACGTCGGGCCGGTCCGGTGTAGGTGTATCCGAGGGATTTCGGCAGAGGACCCTTGATCCGTTCGCCTTGCGTCATCTGCTCGTAGGCGTGCGCGAGGATGCCGACGGACCGCGCCAGGATGAAGACACCTCGACCGAGCTCGGGCGGAAGGCCGAGCTCGCAGTAGATGACGGCGGTCACTCCGTCCACGTTCATGGGGACACGACGTGCCTTGCCCTGGCTGATCTCGTCTTCGACGGCCCGGCCGATCTCGGCGAACCGCCCGCCGATCTCACCCCGAGCGACAGCGTCGTCGACGAGCGAGAGGAGGCGCGGAGTGCGCGGGTCGAGAGGGTGGAAACGGTGCCCGAACCCGGGAATGTATTTGAGGCCCGCCTCGCGGTGCCGCCGCAGAACCCGCCGCGTCGCCTCGCGGACATCACCGACGTTCTCGATCTCGGCATCGATCTCGAGGTAGAGCTCCATGCACTGCTGACCGGGGCCGCCGTGGATGTCGTCGAGGACGTTGATCGCGGACGCCATCGCGCCGTTCACAGGCGCCCCGCATGTGGTCGCCATGCGCGCGATCGCGATCGACGGGGCCTGCGGACCATGGTCCACGGATGCCACGAGGGCCGCCTCGAACAGCTGAGCGCGTGCGGGGGTCGGTAGTTCGCCCTGAACCATGAGCCAGATGGTGTCGACGAACCCGGCATTGCCGATCAGCTCTTGAATGGGATACCCGCGCAGCGCGATCTCACCGGGGTGGATGTCGATGATGTCGGTATGCCACCACCGCCGCGCCTCTGCGACGAGGGATTCGGGCGACTCATCGCCGGCCTCGTCGTACGTGCTCACCGAACGACCGCTGTCGGCTCGGTCGCCTCGAGGGCGGCTTCGTAGAAGTCGCCGAACAGCTCTTCGTCTGACGGACGGTCTTCCGCGATGACGCGGGACACCCACGTCGTGTTCAGGTAGTGCCGCAGTGACACGTTCTCGGACGTGATGTTGCCGCCCCACGTGCCGCACCCCATGGACGAGGTCATCGGCATCCCGTTCGTGAACGCGCCGGCATTCGCTTTCGAGTTCGGCTGGCGCACCATGATCCGCGACACGGGCATGTGCCTGGCGAAGTAGTCGATGTGGGCGTCGTCCGTCGACGCGATGCCGCACGAGTGCCCCTTGCCCCCGATGTCGTACAGACGCTTGGCGACCTCGACGCCGTCTTCGAAGCTGCCGTCGTACGCGTGCACGGCCATGAGGGTCGTGAGCTTCTCTTTGCAGAACTGGCGGTCCTCGGCGATGCCGTCGCCTTCGACGATGATGAACTTCGTGCTCGCAGGCACCGCGAACCCCGCCGCCTGAGCAAGCGCCTGCGGGGAGACCGCGACGGTGTCGGCGAGGCGGTGCCCTTCGTCATCCCACATGACCGCCTGCAGCGCCGTCCGCTGGTCCGCCGTCGCGAGGTAGCCGCCCTCGTCCTGCAGTGCGGCGAGCATGTCCTGATAGCGCGCCGCGGGGACGAGGACGTTGCCGTCCGCCGAGCAGCCCGAGCCGAAGTCCGAGGTCTTGGAGAGCATGCAGTTGCGCGCGGTCTCTTTCAGGTCGGCGGTCTCGTCGAGGAACTCCGTCGCATTGCCCGCGCCGACGCCGTAGGCGGGCGTGCCCGAACTGTAGGCGGCGCGCACGAGCCCCTGCCCACCCGTCGCGATGACCAGATCGGAGCGGCTCATGATCTCCTGCGAGGCCGCGAGACTCGGTAGCGTGATGCACTGCAGGATGTCAGCGGGGGCGCCTTCGGCCTCGAGCGCTTCACGCATGAGTCGCACGGTCTCGAGAGTCGTGTCCTTCGAGCGGGGGTGCGGCGAGAAGACGACGACGTTTCGCGCCTTGATCGCATAGATCGCATTGCCCGCGGGGGTGAGGTCGGGATTCGTCGTCGGCACGACGCAGCCGATGACGCCGACCGGCTTGCCGTACTTGACCAGACCGCGCTCTTCGTCCGTTTCGATGATCCCGACCGAAGGGCTGCGCAGCGCGTCGCGCAGCACCCCGCGGATCTTCATGCGCTTGTTCATGCGGCTGTCGAAGTCTCCGAGCCCGGACTCTTCGATGCCCATGGCCACCAGTCGATGAAACGACGAGCGATTCGCGACGGCCCACGCGACGGCCTGGATGAGGCGATCGACGCGCTGCTGATCGTACGTCTCGATGACGGCGAGCGCCGCCTGCGCACGCGCGAACACCTCATCGAGTTCCTCGATCTGTTCGCTCGTGAGGGCTTTGGATGCTGATGCAGCCATGACAACTCCGTCCAGGGCATGTGCCGACGTCGCATGCTAAGCAGGCGCGCTCATCGCGACCAACCGTTGTCCCACTGAGCAGAAAGCGCGGACGGTGTACCACTCGATGGGCCGATCGGTTGCTCCCTCGGAGCGGGCGGTCTAGCGTCCGGAGCGCTGACCGGCGTCGATGTACATCGTTGGCCGTTCGGTCGGCGAAACCCCCACAGACGGGAAGCGGGTACGCACCGCCTCCGTCCGATCAATGACGATCAAGGAGCATGCAATGCGAAAGACATTGAGAACAAGGCTGGGAGCGGTGGGGGTCGGCGCACTCGCCCTCACGCTCGCCGTCGCCGCCTCTCCCGCACTGGCGGCGGGCACGGCGACGGACCCCGTGCCTCCGACCGGGTTGACGGGGCTCGAACCCACAGGCGCCGACATGCCCACGGTCGGCGGGAATCTCGGAAACCAGCACTACTCCGGTTTGACCCAGATCAACAAGGACAATCTCGACCAGCTCGCACCGGCGTGGCGCACCCACGTGTCGGCGGTTGCTCCGGCGACCAACGACACCGGCCAGCAGACGACCCCCATCGTCGTGGACGGCGTCATCTACCTCGACACTCCCGCCGGCGGAGTGATCGCCGTCGACGGCGCATCGGGCGACCCGATCTGGAAGTGGAGCGGAGGCGAGCTCGGCACGTCCGGAACACGACGCGGCGTCTCGGCCGGTGACGGCAAGATCTTCACGCTGGCACGCGGCAACAACATCGTCGCGCTCGACCAGGAGACCGGCGATCAGGTTTGGGCGGTTCCCGCACGCGACGCGGAGGGCGGGAGCCTCGGCGGCTTCGGCAAGGTCGCGACCGTCTACCACAACGGCATCGTCTACGCTCACGCGGCAGACGGCAACCGCGGCGCCGTTGCGGCATTCGACGCCGACGATGGGTCGTACCTGTGGCATTTCTTCGGTGGCCCGCAGCGCGGTGAAGAGTTCATCGGCGTCGACGGCATCCCCTTCGACGCGTCCGACACCTGGGGCCCGGTGCTGGAGAACGGCACGGATTGCGCCCTCGTGGCAGGTGCCGCTCCCTGGATGCACGGCTCGGTGGACCCCGAACTGAACATGTACTACATGACGTTCGGCAACGCGCGCAGCTGCACCTCGTCGCAGAACGGATCCCTCCGCCCCGGAGACAACCTGTTCTCGAGCACGATGGTCGCGGTGGATGCCACGACGGGTGCCTACAAGTGGCACTACCAGTCGATCCGCCACGACGTGTGGGACATGGACAACGTCCACCCGCCGACGCTCGCGGACATCCAGGTCGACGGAGTGGAGCGCAAGGTGGCGTTCTACGGCAGCAAGTCGGGTCACCAGTTCGTGATCGATCGCACAAACGGTGAGCCGGTCACGCCCACGATCGACAAGCCCATGATCGTCGACTCCCGTCAGGCTCAGCCTGACACGCAGCCGTTCCCCGTGGAACGACAGCTGCCGGAGTGCGTCGTGTGGGAGAAGCTCGACGCCGACAACGTGCCCGGCAACCCGTGGCGCGCAGTGCCGAACTACAACGGCTACCAGGCCGACGCCGAGGGCAACCTCGTGTTCAACCCGGACAGCTATGTGGCAGCCGACGAGCCGTTCCTCACGTACCCCGAGGGACACTCCGGGCACCGGGAGGGCTGCATGTACGACCCGCAGTGGGATCTGCCGATCCTCTCCACGACGAGCCAGAACGGCGGCGGCGACTGGTCGAACCAGTCGTACAGCCACAGCACGAACATGGTGTATTTCCCGTACGGAACGAACCCCGTCGCTCACTACAACGGCGCAGGCTCGAACGGGCTGCGTGCGATGGGTCAGTACCAGACCGGCGGCATCCTCGCCTATGACGCATCGACGGGCAAGGTCGCGTGGACGAACCACCTCGGTACCGACATGTCGCACGGTCAGGGACCGCTGACGACCGCCTCCGATCTGCTCGTCGTCGGGCAGATCGACGGCCGTGCCCTCATCATGGATGCTGTCAACGGCGACGTCCTCTGGGACTTCCAGACGGGGTCGGGCATCGCTGCCGCTCCTGTCACGTACGAGGTCGACGGGGAGCAGTACATCGCCGTGTTCGCAGCCGGGTCCACCAACCCGTACAGCGGGTCTGTCACGCAGGGCGACTCCCTGTGGGCCTTCAAGCTCAACGGTTCGTACACGACCGCGACGGGAAGTCAGGAGGGACCGAACACGGCTCCCCTGGCGATCCGTCGACCCGTGAGCGGCTCGGCTGTTGCCGGCGAGACCGTAGCGAACACGGTTCTGCTCGCCCGCACCAGCCGCACGGCTGACACCGCAGCGGCGCGGGACAGTGTGGCGACGAACGGCATGCAGCCCACGCACCTGCGCGTGCCCGTCGGCACGACGGTGACCTTCCGCAACCCCGGGGCCGAGACGTTCCCGAACTTCCCCAACCTGAAGGAGCACTGCGCCACGCAGTACTTCGAGGGTGAGTTCAACGCCAGGCTGCAGCCGGGCGAGACGTACGAGCACACCTTCACGCGTGCGGGTGAGTACTTCTTCAACGACTGCACCGACCCGCGTCCGACCGGCAAGATCGAAGTCGTCCTCGCTCCGCAGGATCAGCCGGGCGCGTTGCGGTTCACCCCGGGCCACCTGCGACTGGGCACTCCCTCGGGTCTGTTCACGCAGGTCGACGGCACGGTTGACGCCCAGTTCGACCTGCCCGCCGGGTACTCGTACGACAGCGCCGCTGAGCTCATCACTCCGCTGTCGGCGACGCCTGTCAAGCCGTCGGACGTCACGACCGGTCCCAGCCGGGTCACCCTGCAGTTCGACACGGCCGACCTCGACAACAACGTGCCGACCGGCGAAGTCGAACTGACGGTGCGGTTGAACGTGCTGAACGCCGCCGGCGAGCAGGAGCAGCTCACCTCGACGGCGACCGTGACGGTTTCGAAGGGCGTTGCGGCGCACACGACGCACCGCACGCTCGCGGGCAAGGCGTACGTGTCGGTGACGGCAACGAACTACACGGGCGCTCCTGCGGACATCACGGTGTCGACGGAGTTCGGCAAGAAGGTGTTCTCGAACGTCGCTCCCGGCAAGACCGTCGCGGTGTCGTTCAACACACGTGCGACGTCGGTCCCCGCCGGCGAGGTCACGATCACATCGACGATCACCGTCGACGGTGAAACCGTGACCGAGACCAGAACGGCGCCGTACCGGGCTTTCCCGACCGGCAGCTGACACCCGACGTGGGGGTGCGGCCCCTGGGCGCGCACCCCCACGTCACCCGAGCCTCCTTCACCCGATCGAGGCGCAAGTGATCACAGAGAAAGCGATTCAATGATGAACAGATCGACCTTCACGAGGGCGAGCGCCATGGCGTTCGGTGCACTGCTGCTCGCGTCGGCTGGCACAGCCGTCGCAACCGCCGACGAAGTCGACGAGGGCACCGTCGATATCAACGTCGAAGTCACCGACCGCTACCCGTCGGGCGTCTTGGCGCTCTCCGTCGCGGCGGACACCACCGCTCTCGAAGAGATCGACTCCGGCGACCCGCTCATCCGCGAGTTCACCGGTGTCCTTCCGACCGTCACTGTCACCGACACGCGCAGCACCGTCCCCGACACCCCGTGGTTCGTCCTCGGGACGGCGAGCGCCTTCGTGTCCGGCGATGACTCGATCTCGGCCGACCACCTCGGGTGGTCGCCGGCTCTCGCGGGCGATTACGGGTCGGCGATCGAAGTGGGGGGCGACATCGAGGGCGTCATCGATGACGAAGACAGCGAAGGCCTCGCCTACGCCGACGGCGAGCTGCTCTACCTGAACGCGGACCAGGTCGAGACATACGACCAGGGGGCGTGGTCGGCGAACGCCGCCCTGAACCTCAAGGTCGCCGCCGAGGATGCGGCATCCGGCTCGTACACCTCGGTGCTCACCCTTTCGCTCTTCGAGTAGGACTCACCGCCCGTCAGCCAGAGGCGGGGTGTGCCGTTGACCGGCACCCCCGCCTCTGTCGCGTCATCCGCGACCCAGGACATGCAGACGCTGTCCCATTCGGCGAGACTCGGCTTTGCGCGGCCAGCTGGGCCGACCAGAGTCGCAGAGGCAGCGAGCGCGGCGCCCGGCCGTATCAACAGAGAGGTTGACCATGCAGCCCGAACGAGTGGCACCGAGGCCATGACGACGAACGGTTCCGGGGACCCCATACCCGAGGACGTGCCTGAAGACGCGAGCGCAGAGCCCCTCGCCGACTCGATCTATCCCCCCACGCGAACGTTCTTCATGACGCCTGATCTGAACAAGGGCGTGCCCCCCGACCCGTGGTTCATCCGAGTCCTCTCCGGCATCGAGATCACCGTCGGCATCATCCTCTTCTCGCTCATCATCTTCGGCGTCATGTATCAGGTGACCGCGCGCTATTTCCCCGACGTCGGCTGGGTAGGTGCCGGAGAGCTCGCACTGCTGTCGATGATCGCGCTCACCTTCACGATGGCCGGCTACCTCGTGGGGCGGAACGGCCACATCGTGCTGGAGCTGTTCGACCGGCTCCTCGAAGGCACCTGGTTGTTCACCGCCCTGCGAGTGATCTCGGCCGTCATCATGGTGATCATCTGCCTGATGCTGTCGTACGAGGCGTTCGTGAAGCTCGATACGGAGTGGGCGCGCCTGAGCGCTGCAATGCGCATGCCGCTCGGCGTCCTCTATATCTTCGCGCTGGTCGGCTTCGCCTCGGCCGCTGTGCAGTCCGCATACAAGATTCGTTACGCAAACCGCCCCGAGCGCCAGCTCGACATCGGTGAGATGGAAGGCTGATCGATGGACCTCTGGCTCTACATACTGCTGTTCGTCGTTCTCTTGCTCCTGCGGGTCCCGGTCGCTTTCGCGATGATCGGGTCGAGCATGCTGTACTTCTACACCAACAGCTTGTCGGCCGGCTACGCGATCTCGTCGACCGTGAACGGCATCAACAGCTTCCCGTTGCTCGCGGTGCCGCTGTTCATCTTCGTGGGTGCGATTGCCAACAATCTCGGCATCGCCACCCGGTTGTATGACCTGGCACGTGCGCTGCTTGCCCGACTGCCGGGCAACCTCGCCTACGTGAACCTCGGCACGGCGGTCGGCTTCTCATGGATCAGCGGCTCGGCCCTCGCCGACGCGGCGTCCACCAGTAAAGTGCAGATCCCGCAGATGCTGAAGGCGGGCTACCCGTACGGCTTCTCCTCGGGGCTCACCGCATCGGCGTCGCTCATGAGCACGGTCATGCCGCCCAGCATTCCCGCGGTTCTCTTCGCCGCGACGGCGTCCATCTCGACCGGAGCGCTGTTCGCCGGGTCGATCATCCCGGCCATCCTCATGGCCGTCGGCTTCGCCGTCTACATCTTCATCTGGGTGCGCCTGCACCCAGAGGTCGCCGTGACGCGACACTTCGACGGCAAGCTGCTCGGGAAGGCTGCCGTACGGGTCATCGGGCCGGCCATGCTGCCGGTGATCATCCTGGGTGGCATCTTCAGCGGCATGTTCACCCCCACCGAGAGCGCAGGCGTCGCGTCCGCCTACATGCTGGTGCTCGGCGCTCTCTATCGCACCCTCACCTGGAAGGTGTTCTGGAAGTCCGCGAAAGAGACGATCATCATCTCTGGCGGCATCCTCCTGATCCTGGGCGCCTCGAACCTGATGGGTCAGGTGCTCGCCCGAGAGCAGGTGTCCCGCAACCTCGGCGAGTGGCTCACCACGTTCACGGACAACCCGATCGTGTTCCTGCTGATTCTCAACGTGCTGCTGATCCTGCTGGGGGTGCCGCTCGAAGCCCCGCCGGTCATCCTGGTGCTCGTGCCGATCCTGATGCCGATCGTCGCCGAGTTCGGGATCAACCCGCTTCAGCTGGGCGTCATCATGATCCTCAACCTCATGATCGGGTCTCTGACGCCACCCGTCGGCGCCGTTCTGTTCGTGGTGGGATCGATCACGCGCAGACCCATGGGCGAGCTGTTCCGAGGCATCCTGCCGTTCCTCATCCCGTTGGGGGCCGTGCTGCTGCTGCTGACGTTCTTCCCCGGCATCGTCACGTTCCTCCCCTCGCTCCTGGGGCTGTGACGTGCGGTCTGGACCGCAGAAGGGGTCCGTCGATGGTACGCAGACTGTTCGTGCTGAACGGCCCCAACCTCAACATGATGGGGCTGCGCCAGCCTGAGCTGTACGGCACGGAGACACTCGACGACGTCCGCGCCATCTGCGAGCGAACCTCGGACGAACTGGGTTTCTATCTCTTCTTCGCGCAGTCCAATGCGGAGCACGACCTCGTCGAATGGGTCCACGAGGCCTTCCGACAGAATGCCCTCGTGGTGATCAACCCCGCCGGGTTCAGCTTCGCGTCGATCCCGCTCCTCGACGCATTGCGCATGCTCCCGACGCCGATCGTCGAGGTGCACATCACGAACATACTGGCGCGGGAATATGAGCCCTCGCTCGTATCGAGAGTTGCCCGGGCTGTCATCACAGGGGCAGGTGTGTACGGCTACGAGCTCGCGATCCGCGCCGCCCACCGCGCGTCGCTGGACGAGAGCGTGACCGGATGAGACCTCAACATGTTCCACTCGCCGGGACATATCTTTGTCACCGGGGCGAAGTCCGTCAGAGTCGGCACTGCCACCCACTGAAGCTTGGCAATCCGGTCGCATCGAGCAGTGCCCGAAATCAACCGTCGGCCGATTGACTTGTCGTGGTGACAGACGTCTACACAACGCACGACGACGTGCGCAGCCAGAGGAGAGTCCCATGAGCACAGCCCACCCGATTCGCCGCGGTCTGTTCGCCGCCACGGCTCTGGCCGCGACGGCGCTGATCGTCGCCGGCTGTTCCGGCGGCGGAGGAACGCCGACCGGCGACGGAAGCGAACCGCCCGCAGACCAGGCCAGCCCGGTCACCCTGACGGTGGCGACGAGCCAGAACGAGCAGACGCCCAACTACTTCTGTGGGGTCGAGCTGCTCAAGGAGCGCCTCGAGGGTGCGGACATGGGCTTCACCGTGGACCTCTACCCGGCGAGCCAGCTCGGGCCCGACGCCGACCGCTTCCCGCTCGTGCAGGCCGGTGACATCGACATCGACCTGCAGGGCGCGTCGGCGCTCAGCGCGACGTACGAGCCGATCGGCGTCGTCGACGCGGCGTACGCGTTCAACGACGTCGACCACGCTTTCAAGTGGATCGACGAAGGCTCCGAAGACCTCTTCTCGGGGTTCCACGAGGCGACGGGCGTCAAGGTCGTCGACGGCTGGTTCTTCGGAAACCGCACGCTGACGACGAAGGGCGTCGAGGTCCGCAGCCCTGACGACCTGACCGGCGTTCCGATCCGGTTCCCGAACTCGCCGCAGTTCCTCGCGAACGCTGAAGCGCTGGGGATCAACAACGCCGTCTCGATCGCACTCGAGGAGCTGTACTCAGCGCTCCAGCAGGGCATCGCGGTCGGACAGGAGAACCCGATCGTCGCGACGAACTCGTCGAGCTACGACGAGGTGCTCGACACCATCGTGCTCAACAACCACAATGTCGGCATCCACTGGCTCATCGTCAGCGACAAGACCTACGAGAAGATGAACGACGAGCAGGCCGCCCTGCTCGAAGAGACCATCCACGACATCCGCCCCGAGAACCGCGACTGCGTCGAGACGGAGACCGAGGAGATCATCGAGTCCTACCGGAACGGTGACGCCCACACGGTGATCGAACGTGAGGACATCGACATCGACGCCTTCGTCACCAAAGCCGAGGAGTACTTCGAGAACCTCTACGACGGCGAGAACCTCGCCGCGTACCAGGCGATCCGTGAGATGGCCGACTGAGACAGACAGCCCGAAGGAGTGGGGGCGGGGCGCTTGCGCCCCGCCCCCACTCCTTTCACTGCGCGGTATGTGCCAGCAGCCCGCGGCTCAAGGTGAGCGCCGCGGCGCGAACTGACGGAACGATGGAATCGAGGAGGAACTCTCCCGTGGGTCCGGCCACCGAGATCGCCGCGACGGGCAACCCGGCGGCGCCCAGAACGGGACTTGCGGCACCGGTCACTCCCGGGACGTATTCTTCGTGATCCGTCGCTGCGCCGCGGTGGCGTACTCCGGCGAGATCCCGCAGCAGAGAAGGGGCATCGGTGATCGTGTTCGCGGTGCGGCGCTCGAACCCGGCCGCGGCCACTCGCTGCACCACCTCTGCTCCCGAGACGGCGAGAACGGCTTTCCCCATCGCGGTCGCATACGCAGGCAGGCGCGCACCCACTCTCAACGGAGGCGGCAGCGTCATGGAGGCCCCCGGGAGGACGGCGATGACGACGACTTCCAGACCGTCGAGCACACCGAGGTTCACCGTCTGCCCCGTGATGTCCCGAAGCTCCCGCAGCACGGGAAGGGCGTGCCGGCGCAGCACGCGCGGTTGCTGCACTGTCTGACCGAGTTCGAAGAGCCGGACACCGAGATAGAGCTTGTCGCCGTCGCGGTCCAGGAACCGCTGCTCGACGAGGTCGGCCGCGATCCGCGACACCGTCGACTTCGGCAGACCGGCACGTCGAGCGAGCTCTGAGACGCCCAGCCCTTCGTCATGCTCGCCGAACGCGTCGAGCACCGCTGACAGGCGATCGAGCACGCTGACCGAAGTGGTCCAGTCTGCTGTTCGCACGACTTACGCCGCCGCGAAGCGCCGAGCGATGGAGGTGCCGGCGGCGCGGATGAGCGGCGCCGCCCGTTCGGCATCCATCGCCGTGCTCGGACCGGCGATGGACACCGCTCCGATCACCGCGTGGCCGGTCGAGAGCACGGGACTGGCGAAAGCGGTGATCCCGGGGTACGACACTTGAGCATCCATCGCCACGACCGAGGAGCGTACGTGGGCCAGCTCATCGCGAAAATCCTCGGCGGCTGTGTCACCCAGCGTCGCGCTCACGCGCTCGACGACAGTCGCGTCGCTGCAGAATGCGAGGTAGGCCTTGCCGCTGGCGGTCGTCAGCGCGGGCGAACGCATTCCCGCGCGTGTGGGGAGCATCGACAAGCGGCCCGCTACAGCGATCGACACCATGTCGGTGCCCTGCTGCACCCACAGCCCGACACGCTCGCCCGTCGCGGTGCTCAGCCCACGCAGGACGGGAGCTGCCGCGTTGATCAAGCGCCGAGGCAGGTTCGCTCGAGAGCCCAGTTCGAACAGACGCAGTCCCAGCGTGACGCCCGCATTCGTGCGCTCGAGATATCGCTGATCGGTGAGGTCTGTCACCAGGCGCGACACCGTCGACTTCGGCAACCCCGTGCTCGCCGCGATATCGGTGACCGAGATGGATCCGTCGCACTCTTTGACGGCGTCGAGGATCGCGAAGATCCGATCGAGCACGGCAACGGGGGCTTTGACGGGGTGGGCGGTTGTGTTCCACTCGGCGAGACTCGGCATCGAGCATCCCCTTCTACGCAGTTGAATCGTCGGTGATCCTCCTCGCCCATCAAACGTACTAACCAGTACGTTTCGACACAAGGGTTCCCCATGCACACAACGGAGGCGCGGATGCGTTACCTGGTCGGCCTGATCGGCGAAGGGATTTCGGCATCTTTGACCCCGTCGATGCATGAAGCCGAGGGTGCCCATCTCGGCCTGGACTATGAGTACCGGATCTTCGATGTGTTGACGCCGGCGCACATCGGCGGCGATGTGGGTGAGCATCTCGCGACCGCACGAGCCGAAGGATTCTCGGCCGTGAACATCACGCACCCGTTCAAGCAGCGCGTGCTCGCGCTCGTCGACTGCCTCGACGATCACGCGGCCGCGCTCCAGGCGGTGAACCTCGTCGTCTTCACCGGCGGCCGACTCGTCGGGTACAACACCGACTGGAGCGGCTTCGCCTTCGGCATGGAAACCGGCCTGCCGGGGGCGTCTGTGGACCGAGTGGTCCAGGTCGGTTGCGGCGGGGCGGGCGCAGCAGCCGCATACGCCCTGCTGGCTCGGGGTGCCCGGCGCGTGGATCTGCACGACTCAGACCAGCTGCGCGCGGAGCGCCTCGCCCGACGCATGCGCGCGCGCTACCCCGACCGGGAGGTTCAGGCCGTGGGCGCGGAAGACCTGTCGACGACCCTCGCCGCTGCGACGGGAGTCGTACACGCGACGCCCCTGGGCATGCGGCATCATCCCGGCGTGGCCGTCGACATCGACGCCCTCCCGCACGACGCGTGGGTGTGCGATGTCGTGTACCGCCCCTTGAAGACCGAATTGATCCGGCAGGCCAGACGTCGGGGCCACCGGACGATCGATGGCGGTCGGATGGCGGTCGGGCAGGCGTACGCCAGCCTCCGGATCATCACCGGCGCCGAACCCGACATCGATCGGATGCAGCGCCACTTCCGCGCCCTGGTGAAGGCCGAGGAACAGGACCCCGCAGCCTCCGATGACCGAGCGGACGATTGACGTGGGAGAAGGGCCCAGGACAGCCCGGGCCGTGCGCACACGCGCAGACATTTTGCAGATCGCGACGGCGGAGTTCGCCGCCAAAGGTTACGCGGGGGCGCGCGTAGACGAGATCGCGCAGCGCACCCGCACGACGAAGCGCATGATCTACTACTACTTCGGCTCGAAGGAGGGACTGTTCGTCGAGGTGCTCGAGCAGATCTACGCGCAGATCCGACGTGTCGAGCAAGGTGTCGACGTCGATCACCTCGCCCCCGATGAAGCCCTGCGCGCGATAGCCGAGGTCACCTACGACCACCACACGACTCACCGGGAGTCCATTCAGCTCGTGATCATCGAGAACATCCATCGCGCAGAGCACCTCGCCCGCTCCAGCACGATTCTGCGGGAGAACAGGACGGCGATCACGCTGCTTGAACAGGTGATCAGTCGCGGGGTGCGCGAAGGGACCTTCCGCGACGACGTCGATGCGGTCGACGTGCACATGATGATCAGCGCCTACGCGTGCTTCCACGTCGCCAACCGACACACGTTCAACGCTGTGTTCCAGCGGGACATGCTCGACCCCGCGCTGCAAGGTTCGCACCGTCGGCTCATCGGCGACATGATCGTCGCGACCATGACCTCGCCCCGCACGACACCTGATCTCACGGCGCTGGACCCGACAGACGGTGTGTGAGGATCGACGCCGCTGCCCGAAGGATCGGCGCGCACTGCTCGGCGTCCAGGGCGTCGGCGGGGCCACACACCGACAACGCTCCCGCAAGCTTTCCCGGGGCGGCGAGCACGGGAATGGCGATGCCGGCAACCTCTGAGTCGAACTCGCGCGCCTCGGTTGCCAGCGCGCCCGCGCAGATATCCGCCAGCTCCCGCCGCAGCGTCGTCTCGCAGGTGATCGTGCACGGCGTCAGTGCCACGAGGCCCGCGGAGATCACCTCCTCCATGACCTCCGGGGGCGAATGCGCCAGAACGGCCTTGCCGAGCGCTGTCGCGTGCAGGGGCAGCCGCGCACCGACGCGAATGCGCGAAGGCGCCTCGGACCGGCCGCGCAAGGCAGCAACACACACGAGTTCCGGTCCGTCCCGGATCGCGAGGTAGACGTTCTCACGGGTCTTGTCACGCAGGTGAACGAGGACAGGCAGCGCGATCGTTCGCAGCTCGCGAGGCTCACGAGCAAGCTGCCCGAGCTCGAACACTCGAAGCCCCAGATGGATGCGCGTCCCGTCGCGCTCGAGGTAATGCTGCCGAATGAGCGTCGCGACAAGTCGCGAGACGGTCGATTTCGGAAGCCCTGACCGGCGGGCGAGATCGGACAGCCCCATGCCGCGATCATCGTGTTCGAACGCCTGGAGGATCCGGGTCATCCGGTCGAGGACACTCACCGTGTCATCGACGGGCGGGCGAGTCATCCCCCCGCCAGGGTCGCCAACCGGCGCGTGAGCACGAGCGCCGCGTGCCGGACGAGCGGGGCGATGCGGTCGAGGTTCATGTCGTTCACCGGGCCGGCCGCAGAGATCGCAGCGACAGGCAAGCGGTCGGGCGAGAGCACAGGACTCGCGATCCCGACGACGCCGGGGAACGTTTCGCAGTGGTCCACGGCGATCGAATCGGATCGGATCCCGGGAAACTCGCGCTCGAGACTGTGGCGCCGCGGAGCGTCGAGGTCGACCATGACCTGACTCAGAGACAGGTCACCCTCAGAGAAGGCCAGCACGGCCTTTCCGAGAGCGGTCGTGGCCGAAGGAACGCGCACGCCGGCGCGAGAGGGTGCCGGCACCAGGCGGCCTCGTACCGCGATCACCGACAGCATGTCGCTGCCTTCGTGCACGGCGACATTCAGGTGCTCGCCGGTCGCGTGGTACAGCTCCGCGAGGACCGGCATCGCCGCCATGCTGAGTCGGCGCGGTGTGAGCGCCTGCGCTCCGAGCTCGAACAGCCGCAGGCCGATCTCGACCCTTCCGCCATCGCGAGAGAGGTATCGCTGACGCACCAGATCACCGACGAGACGCGAGACCGTCGATTTCGGGATGCCTGTCGTCATCGCGAGCCGGGTGATGGTGCTGGAACCGTCTGCCTCGCGGACGGCGTTCAGGATTGCGAGGATGCGATCAAGCACTGACACGCGCTCGCCGCAGGGAGCGGAACGCATGTCTGAAGTATCCGCCGGGGCGGGAGGCCAGGCAAGGAAAGTGCCCCGCAGAACGGGGATGTTCCCGCTGAATGGGACGCACGAAGGTCCGGGCGGCCGATCGACCGGCCCGGACCTCCGGTGTGCGTCAGCGGACGAGCCGCGTCAACGTCACGAGGCGCAGAAAGGCTTGATGCCCATCGTGCTTTCGATGCCCGCGAGGACGTGCTGCTTGAAGAACTCGTCGCCCGCCAGCTCCGCATCCGTCCACGCCGCGACATCGTGACCCAGCGTTGTCAGCCACGACTTCGCACCGTCGTAGTACTGGCACCAGCTGACGGGGTGGAAGTCGCTGTGACCGTAGTCCCGCGCCTGGCTCGTGGCCTTGTCGACCTTGAGCAGGAAGTTCACGTTCGTCGGGAACGGATCCAGGTTGTACCACTCGTCCTTGAACTGCCACGTCTGCGGCATGAACGACGTCGACACGTCGCGACCGTTGAGCACCTCGACGGTGCCGTTGCGGTTCGGACCGTGGTTGACGAAGTTCGCGTTGCCGAGCAGACCCTCGTAATAGGCCCAGTCATACTCCGCACCGAACGCGTTGTGGATGCCGACGAAGCCGCCGCCACCGTTGAGGTACGCCGTCAGCTCGTCCTGCGCTGCGTCGTTGAACGTGTCGCGGTTACCGCTCAGGTTGATCACCGTGTGATACCGCTCAAGGTCCTTGAACTCCGCCAGATCCTCGGTGTAATCCACCGCGATCCCGCGCTCCTCGACCCACGACTTCAACGCAGCCTGAGCCACATTGTTCGCACCCAACGGCGGGTTCAAACCCGCCGGCAACGCCGAACCCAGATGCGCGTGACGAGGACCAGCCGTACGGCTCCAGATCAGAACCCGCTTCTGCTCACCCTCGACCCACCCATTGCCACCCTCGGCATTGAAGCACTCAGGATCGATACCACGACACACACCGTAATAGCCTTCGTATGCAGCCGTCGTGGTGGCGGTGAACGCCTCACCCTCGCGCGCGCCGGTCGCGGTGACCGTGACGTTTCCTGCGAGCATCGGCGACGTCCTGGAGTTGAGCGAGACCGCCACGGTCTGGCCGGGCTTGACGTTCTTGAAGGTCTTCGAGCCGAAGGCGGCGTCGACCTTGATCGTGACGGGAACGTTCGAGGGGTTCCGGGCCGAGACGGAGACGTAGGCGTTCTTGCCCAGCGCGCGAACACTTGTCGTCACTTCGGGCTCATCGCTGGCCGGAGCGCAGAAACTGCTGATGCCCATCGTGCTTTCGATGCCCGCGAGGACGTGCTGCTTGAAGAACTCGTCGCCCGCCAGCTCCGCATCCGTCCACGCCGCGACATCGTGACCCAGCGTTGTCAGCCACGACTTCGCACCGTCGTAGTACTGGCACCAGCTGACGGGGTGGAAGTCGCTGTGACCGTAGTCCCGCGCCTGGCTCGTGGCCTTGTCGACCTTGAGCAGGAAGTTCACGTTCGTCGGGAACGGATCCAGGTTGTACCACTCGTCCTTGAACTGCCACGTCTGCGGCATGAACGACGTCGACACGTCGCGACCGTTGAGCACCTCGACGGTGCCGTTGCGGTTCGGACCGTGGTTGACGAAGTTCGCGTTGCCGAGCAGACCCTCGTAATAGGCCCAGTCATACTCCGCACCGAACGCGTTGTGGATGCCGACGAAGCCGCCGCCACCGTTGAGGTACGCCGTCAGCTCGTCCTGCGCTGCGTCGTTGAACGTGTCGCGGTTACCGCTCAGGTTGATCACCGTGTGATACCGCTCAAGGTCCTTGAACTCCGCCAGATCCTCGGTGTAATCCACCGCGATCCCGCGCTCCTCGACCCACGACTTCAACGCAGCCTGAGCCACATTGTTCGCACCCAACGGCGGGTTCAAACCCGCCGGCAACGCCGAACCCAGATGCGCGTGACGAGGACCAGCCGTACGGCTCCAGATCAGAACCCGCTTCTGCTCACCCTCGACCCACCCATTGCCACCCTCGGCATTGAAGCACTCAGGATCGATACCACGACACACACCGTAGAACGGGTCGATGACAGGCTCGGAAGAGGGACTACTCGCCGCCGCCGCACCACCGGTCAGCAAACCAGCCCCGAGAGTCGCCGCAGCGAGAAGCGCGACCCCCGAGAGTTTGAGGGATTTCATGTGATCTCCTTTGATCGATCGGGCTGACGCCTCGGGCGCGTCTGCATGCTGGGCCCAGGCTCGACGCGAGAGTATGACGCGGCGCGCGAGCGTCGCAAAGGTCGTTCCACCCAGTAAGCCGCTGGCGTCTCGTGCCCCGGACGCTCACCCGCGGGTGTGGGAACGCCGCCGATCAGCGCGGAAGGCTTCGAGATCGACGACCTCACGGCTCACGGCAGAATGGTGCACGGCCTCGATCAGCGCGAGCGTGCGCGACGCATCCTCGACCGAGACGAGAGGTTCTGCAGCCTTCTGCGCGACGTCGATGAAGTGGTCCAGCTGCGCTTCGAAGGTGTTCTTCGGCTGCACCGGCAGGTACGTGCGCGACAGCGGGAAGTGCCAGTTCGGCGAGACGTCGGCGCCGTAGGTGTACTGCGCGAGATCGGGTACCGACAACGCGCCGGTCGTGCCGGTGACGCGGTACGCGACGCCACCGGGCAGGAAGGGAAACTGCATGGACTCCTCGGTCGATTGATCCCAGCCCCAGGGAGAGACACCGGCATCCGTCGCGAGGAAGCTGCCGAGCGCGCCGTTCTCGAAGCGCACGGTCACCGCCGCAGAGTCCTCCACGTCGAGTCCGCGCGTCGCCGAGCTCAGCATCGCGTGCACCTGGACGATCTCGCCGCACACGTGACGAAGCAGGTCGAGGTCGTGCACGAGATTGATGAACGTGACACCCGCTCCGGGGCGGCGGTGCCAGTCGATCTCACTGAAGTACTCGTCTTCTTTGCGAGCCGCCCACATTCCGCTGACGCCGACGATGTCGCCGACCGCTCCATTCGCCAGCGCTTCGCGGGCCCGCGCGATGGCCGGGTGGTGACGGCGGTGGTGGCCGACGAGGAGCGTCCCCTGCTCACGTTCGACCGCTTCGATCAGGCGAAGCGATTCCACGTAGCTCGTCGCGACGGGCTTCTCGAGCAGAACCGCGACGCCCCGCTGCATGCACGCGATGGCGGAGTCGACGTGGAACTGGTTCGGATTGACGAGGATGACAGCCTCGACGTCCGTATCGCCGAGGAGCTCTTCGAGATCGCGGTAGGCGGCGCACCCGACGCCGCCCAGGTCGGCGATCGGATCCGCGACTGCGACGAGCTGCGCCCGCTGTGATCGGCGCACGAAGTCGATGTGCTGTCGGCCCATGAATCCGATCCCCACGATGCCGATGCGCAGGGGTGATGGTGCGGTCGTGGTGCTCACGGCAACTCCTCTATCCAGCAGATTCCGTCGGGATTGCGACCGACGGCGACCTCACGGGTCACTTCGCCCCGGTCGAGGTCCACTTCGACGACGACTTCGTCGTGCTGACAAGCCGAGTAGGCGCGGCGAGTCTGTGCGTCCAGCACGATCATCTGCGGGCCTCGCGGCACGCCGATGACGTTCTGGATGTGCCCCGACTCTGGGTCGAGCACCGCGATCGCGTCGTCGTGTCGCAGCGCGACGACGATCGAACCGGTGGTCGTGATCGCGGCGCCGAATCCGATTCCCGGCAGATCGATCCAGCGGCGCACCTCAGCGGCCGCGGTGTCGATGACCGCCAGGCGCGGACGTCGTTGGTCAGCGGTGTACGCCGTGCCCCCGTCAGATGAGAGCACGATGCGGTTGATCCGCTCAGCGACGGGGACGACCGCGCGCGGTGCGCGCGTCTCGAGGTCGAGGACGCTGATGCTTCCCGGCTCGACGTTGGCCGTGCAGCCGATCCCGCCATCGGCAGACAGCGCGAGCATGTGCGCGTGCGGTGCGCCGGTGCGGATGCGACCCCGCACCTCGAAGGTCTCGGCGTCGAGCGCGAGCACCTCGTCCGTGAGCTCGGCCGTGACGTACAGGGTGGAGCCGACGAACCGCGCGCAATGCGGGCGTGCCGGTGCGCCGAGATCGATCGTGGCCACGCGCGCTCGGGTGACGAGGTCGATGACATCGATGGTCCGACCATCGGTTCCCGTCTTTCCGACGCCCGCGTCGCTGTAGATCGGGACCACCGCCCGGCGGCCGTCCGGGGAGACGGCGACTTCGTGCCCGGTGGTTCCACTCAGTGGAACGGTGCCGACCATGCGCTCGGATGAGAGGTCGACGAGCCCCAGCGTCTCATCCGCTTTGTTGACGACGAGAACGGCACCGGCACGCCCTGGAGAACCGCTCATCGCCGCGGAATTCCGCGCGTGCCGCAGGCGGGGCGGCGGGTGGAGTGACGTGGCATGGTGCTCGGGCTCTCGATCTCGGTGGTGCTCCGCACGATAGTGCCGCCGCCGCCACTGCCCGCGCCGCGGTCGGGTGACCGGCGTGTTCGGAGTTCGTGCGAAGCGACCACGGGCGCGCCGCAGCGCATCCAGTCGGGCGTGGGGTCGCGCACGTCGCCGCGGAGATGGGTATCTCCCGCACGACGGCGGCGGTGGTGGCGTCGATTCCGGGAAAGTGGTCCCCGTGCACGCCGCGATCGACGACCACTCCAGACTCGCGTACGTCGAGGTCAGTACATCTAGGCCGTCTGCTGACAACTACCCGAAGTCGCCGGGCGCCATGTCTGCGAAGCGCGAGAAGTGGCCCTGGAAGGCGACCGTGATCGTGTCGGTGGGACCGTTACGGTGCTTGGCGACGATGAGGTCGGCCTCACCCGCACGAGGGCTGTCCTTCTCGTACGCGGCCTCGCGGTGCAGGAGCACGACCATGTCGGCATCCTGCTCGATCGAGCCTGATTCACGCAGGTCGGACAGCGCGGGCTTCTTGTCGGAGCGCTGCTCGGCGCCGCGGTTCAGCTGCGACAGGGCGACGACCGGCACACCGAGCTCTTTCGCGAGGAGCTTGAGCGCACGCGAGAACTCCGAGACCTCTTGCTGACGGGACTCGACGCGCTTACCCGACGTCATGAGCTGCAGGTAGTCGATGACGACCATCTTGAGCCCGACGCGCTGCTTAAGCCGGCGGCACTTGGCCCGGATCTCGACCAGGGTCATGTTGGGGGAATCGTCGATGTACAGCGGGGCGTCGTTGATGCGCCCGCGGGTCGCGGCGATCGTCGTCCAGTCGCGGGAGTCGAGGGTGCCCTTGCGCATCGCCTGCAGTGGGATCGCGCCCTCGGCGCTCATGAGACGCATCGCGATCTCGCTGCGACCCATCTCGAGCGAGAAGAGGATCGTCGGCATGTCGTGCTTGATCGCCGCCGAGCGGGCGAAGTCCAGAGCGAGCGTCGACTTACCCATCGCGGGCCGCGCCGCGATGATGATCATCTGCCCGGGGTGCAGTCCGTTCGTCAGCTGGTCAAGACCCGCGAACCCCGTGGGGATGCCGGTCATCTGACCATCGCGCCCGCGCGCTGCCTCGATCTCATCGACGGCGGCATCGACGGCGATCGTGAGCGGGACGTAGTCTTCGGCGACCTCGGCACCGGTCACCGAATAGATCTCTGCCTGCGCGCTGTTGACGACGTCGACGGCTTCGCCCTGGCCCGAATAGCCCATCTGCACGATGCGGGTGCCGGCCTGAACGAGACGGCGCAGCAGCGCCCGCTCGGACACGATCGAGGCGTAGTACCCCGCGTTCGCGGCCGTGGGCACGATCGAGGTGAGCGTGTGCAGGTAGTCCGCACCACCGGCGCGCTGCAGCTCACCTGTCTTGATCAGCTCGTCGGTGACCGCGACGACGTCAGTCGGTTCGCCGTGCGAGTAGAGCGTGAGGATCGCTTCGAAGATCAGCTCATGCTTGGGGATGTAGAAGTCGGCGCCGCGCAGTGTCTCGATGACATCGGCGACGGCATCTTTCGACAGGAGCATTCCGCCCAGGGCGCTCTGCTCTGCAAGCAGATCGTGCGGGGGTGTGCGCTCATGCTCACGGGGGCCTCCGAGACGTTCCTCAGAGATGTCCGCGATCGACATGCGCTACCCCTTCTGCGCGTGAACGCGCGTCACCCACCTGCTCGATGACCACGCTATGGAGGGCCTCCGACACTCGCAAACCGGCCTGTGGATAACTGTGTGGAGAGTGGGCAGGAAACGCCGTGACCCTTGTGTACAAGTCCTGTGGAGAACTTTCGCCACCCGGGTGATTTTATGGACGAATAGTCCAACTGACCAGGGGTTTCAATTTCCACAGCCTGTGGACAAAGATGTGGTTCAGGTAGGCGTTGAAGGTTGCGAGGTTGTACACAGTTCACCCCGAATCGCAACTCGAGAACGCGCCGGGTCAGAGGCCATTTTCCGGTTCGGTCGATCGGCACCGGCGCAGACACAGTGCGAAAGACCTCGCCGGGTCCATCGACAGCCGATGCGGTCTCGGGTACGGTCGGACACCCAGGCACCCTCAGACGCGTTCAACCGGACGCGCACGACGTTCTTATCTCGGGAGATGAACGTGGAGACCGTCACCTGGAGCGAGCCGCGCAGGCTCGCTCGCGCAACGCTGATGGGCATCAGCGCTGCGTTCGCGGGCGCGGCGGTCTCGGTGTTCTTCGGGCTCGGTGCATCCGATGCGCACGCGTCCACAGATGACGAACGCAGTCTGACGGGTGCCCTGAGCAGTCTCATCGGCGGCACGACGGACGCGCTCGGAGCAACTGTGTCCGGCGTGACGTCGACGGCGTCCGACGTCGTCGAATCGATCGTCGATGTCGCGCCCGCACCGGTTCAGAAGCCCGTCCAAGCCGTCGGCCAGGCGGTGGACACGGCCGTCACCACCGTCACGACCCCCGTGCAGCAGGTCGTCTCGAGCGGCGTCGTGAGCGCCGTGACGACGCCGGTCGTCGAGGTGCTCACCGACGTTCCCGTCGTCGGGACCGTCGTGTCAGGCCTCGGCGTCGACGAGGTCGTCACGTCCATCGGCACCGGCGTCGATGACGCACTCGACACCACGATCGAAGCCGTTTCTGGTGTCGGCCGCGCCCTCGCCCCCGCTCCCACCCCGCCCTCACTCGACCACGTCGAGCCCGCCGCATCCCCCGCCGTCACCTCGACCGCGGCCGCTTCAGACGCCCAGAACGCGCCCGCCCACCTGGGATCGACGGCCTACGCAGCCGGCCCGCAGGTTCACGCCGCGGCATCCGCACGGGTCTTCGCCGCACCTGCTCCCGCGACGTCGAGCGCCTCGTCGGCCTCGCCCAGCGGGCATGCCCCACCCGGGTTCACAGGCGACCCCTGTCCTTCTCTCGCTTCGTCTTCGGGACCCGCCGGTGCGGGTTCCGGCGCCTGGGCGCTTGCCGCCCTCCTGCCTCTCGCCGCACACCGTGCCTGGGTGCGACGGGCCGGGCCGGGGGACGACAACGCGCCACCGGCGCCCGCCGACCCCACCGACGCTTCGCCCGATTGAGTCGAGCTCTGCCGCCCCCGGCGGCGAGCATCCTCGCGCGCATTCGCGTGCACCATCCGACTCACTCGAAAGAAGACATCATGAACACCTTCATCAAGCGCGCCCTGTGGGGCACGCTCCTCGCCGGCGGCGTCACGCTGCTGGGCGCAACCGCCGCCACCGCGGCGGAGACAACCGGAGACGACGGTCTGCTGTCCGGCACGCAAGCCCTCGTCGGCCTCTCGCTCCCCATCACGATCGACGGAACGTCGCTCTCGCTGCTCGGCGACTCGACGGCCTCGACCTCGGCCGCTCCCGCCACCTCGGCACCCGAGGCCGTCGCGGCTTCGACAAGCGGGACGGATGCCGCCGCGTCGGGCACACAGGCGCTCGTGTCCGTCGCGGTGCCGATCACGGTCTCGGGCAACGCCATCTCGGTGCTCGGCGACAGCGGTTCGGCGGCGTCGGAGGCACCTGCGGCCCCGGCTGCGGAGCGCGCACCCGCGGATGCAGTGACCACGAGCGGTGACGACGGGGCGCTGTCCGGCACGCAGGGCGCCATCTCTCTCGATCTGCCGATCGACGTGCGCGGCAATGCCATCTCGGTGCTCGGCGACAGCCGGTCCGAGGCCGCGGCGACGCCCACGGCCCCGGCCGGGACCGACACCACACCCGCTGCAACCACCGGCGGGCGCGACGGCATCGCATCCGGCACGCAGATCGTCGCACCCGTCGCGCTGCCCGTCACCGCGACCGGGAACGCCATCTCGGTGATCGGTGACAGCGCCTCGGTCGGATCAGCGACGACGGGCACGTCTGCCGGCGCCGCTGTCACGCCGCTGACCTCGGGGATCGACTCGCTGCTCGGCGGGACGCAGATCGTCACTCCCGTGGCACTGCCGATCACACTCGGCGGCACCGCGATCTCGGTTGTCGGTGACAGCACGTCGGAGACGCCATCGACGCCGACTGACCCGGGCACGCCCGGACCGCCCGGCACCACCAGCACGCCCGGCATCCCCGTCACCACCCCGGGAACGTCCGGAACCCCGATGGCCCCGGCACGCGCCCGCTCGATCGTCACGGGTTCGGTCGCTGGGGCTGACGGACACATGCTGGCCGAGACCGGCGGCGCATCGCTGCTCCCCTTCGCGGGCGCGGCACTTGCGCTCTTCGCGGCGGGAGGCGTGCTTCTCGTCGCGCGTCGACGCAGCGCCTGAGCTGTGAGGGAGGGCCGCGGCCCGCGGGCCTTCCTCACCCCACCTCGCCCGCGCAGCAGGGACTGTGCCTGAACTCTGTTTCGCGGGCGACGGACCGAGCGGAAACGACGGATGCCGCACCCCCGTGGGGATGCGGCATCCGTTCTCGACCGATCGGTGCGGGTCTCGATACGTCGTCTGCGACGACTGCTCGACCTGGACCTGATCTACTTTGCGGCGACCACCTGGAGGGTGATCACGGCGGTGAGGTCATCACGCAGGCGAATCGTCGCCTCGTGCTGGCCGACCGACTTGATCGCCGAGGTGATGTGGATCTTGCGCTTGTCGAGGTCACCGAGACCGGCGGCCTTGACGGCGTCAGCGATGTCACCGGTCTTGACCGAGCCGAACAGGCGGCCTTCGGCTCCGGCCTTGACGGGCAGACGCACCGTGTTGGACTCAAGGGCGTCCTTGAGTGCGACGGCCTCTTCGTGGTCGTGGATCGCGCGCGATTCACGGGCCGCGCGAATAGACGCGACCTGCTTCTCGCCACCGCGGCTCCACGCCACTGCGAAGCCCTGGGGGACGAGGTAGTTACGGGCGAACCCGTTCTTGACCTCGACCACGTCACCGGCGCTACCGAGCCCGGCGACCTCATTCGTAAGAATCAGCTTTGCCATCGGATGCCCCTTAGCGGCCAGCGCCGGCGTAAGGCAGGAGCGCCATTTCGCGCGCGTTCTTGATCGCCTTGGCGATCAGACGCTGCTCCTGCACCGAGACACCGGTGATACGACGAGCACGGATCTTCCCGCGCTCCGAGATGAACTTGCGAAGAGTGGCGACGTCCTTGTAATCGATGACGCCGACACGGATCGACTTCGCGGGGGCAGCGTTCTTCGCGCCCTTCCGCGGCTTCCGGCGATCGCCGGTTGCCTTTCCAGCCATGGTGTTTCCTTTACAGAGTGAGAAAAGTTGTTGCCGTGACCCGGTCTTGACCCTTCACAGAGGTCAGGGACCGGGAGGCGGCATCAGAACGGGGTGTCGTCGCCGTAGGACGAACCGGGCGTCGCCCAGGCATCGCCGCCAGCGGCACCGCCGGCAGCATTAGAGGAACCGGGGGTCGCCCACGGCTCTTCCGCCACCTGCGCGGGGCGCGACTGTCCGCCGCCACCGCCGCCACCGAAGTTGCCACCACCGCTGCCACCGCTCGCGGCGCGCGTGACCTGAGCCGTCGCATAGCGCAGCGACGGTCCGATCTCGTCGACCTCGAGTTCGATCGCGGTGCGGTTGTTGCCCTCACGATCCTGGTAGCTGCGCTGCTTCAGGCGGCCGGTCGCGACGACCCGCATGCCCTTGGTCAGCGAACCGGCCACGTGCTCGGCGAACTCGCGCCACACGCTCGCGCGGAGGAACAGCGCTTCGCCGTCCTTCCACTCGTTGGCCTGGCGGTCGAAGTTGCGCGGCGTCGACGCGATCGTGAAGTTCGCGACGGGGAGCCCGTTCTGCGTGTAACGCAGCTCGGGGTCCGCCGTGAGGTTGCCCACGACGGTGATGATCGTCTCGCCGGCCATCGCCGTTACGCCTTCGCGGCCTTGGCCGGAGCAGCGGCCTTCGCGGGAGCGGCCTTGGCGGGAGCAGCAGCCTTGCGGGCGGCCTTCTCGTCGGCGCGCTGCTTCTCGGAGGCGATCATCGCGATGGCCTCTTCTGCGCGGAGGACCTTCGTGCGCATGATGCGCTCGTCGAGCTTGAGCTGGCGGTCCAGCTCGTGCGTCGCGTCACTCGTGGCGGTGAAGTTGACGACGGCGTAGACGCCTTCGGTGTGCTTCTGGATCTCGTAGGCAAGACGGCGGCGGCCCCAGATGTCGACGTTGTCGACAGTGCCACCGTCGTTCGTGATGACCTTGAGGAACTTCTCGAGGTTCGGAGCGACCTGGCGCTCGTCGATCTCGGGGTTCAGGATCACCATGAGCTCGTACTGGTGTGTGTGCGTCACTAACCCACCTCCTTCGGACTAGAACGGCTGCGAGGAATCTCCTCACAGCAGGAGGGTGTGGTGCACGTCATCCGACTTACCGCGCATCGAACGCGAACGGACAACCCTCCTATGCTACCGGATGCCGCGCCACGGCGCAGTGCCCGGCCTGACGGCACGCCCGGCGACCGTGCGGGGGACGCAGCGACACGCCCGGTAGCGTGGGCGGGGCGTGACCCAGGGAGGACGGATGTCGCTGCATCACCCACAGGAATCGACCTCGTTCGACGCCCGCCCACTCGTCGAGCCCGTGGACCGCGACGAGGTGCGCGCGTTCACGCACCGGCTTCGGGCGACGGGAGCGCTGCGCGGAGCGGGACTGGGCAGTGTCGGTGGGATCGTCGCGGTCGCTGCCGTCGCGATCATGATGCTGTTCTCGGTGTCGACGACCGCGACCGCCTTCCTCACGTCGGCCGTCTCGGGCAACGCGCCGCCGTGGTTCGTCGCGGTCGGCGCGACGGTCTTCATCGTGATCGTGCTGGGCATCGTGGCGGTGATCGTCACGGTGATCGCGCGCTCAGTCGGCAGCGGAGCCGCGGCCCGCCGTTATCGACTTGACCGCTTCGCGCAGGCGAACGGCATGGGATACCTGCCGACGCTCGCCAATCCGCGCCTGCCCGGAATGATCTTCGGTCTGGGCTCGTCGCGGCACAGCCTCGACCTCGTGCGCGGGACGCATCCGAGGTTCGTTGAGTTCGGCAACTACCGCTTCACGACCGGCTCGGGCAAGAACCGCAGAACGCACGCGTGGGGGTACGTCGCCGTCAAGCTCGACGTGCCGCTGCCGCACATCGTGCTCGACGCCCTCGGCAACAACGGGCTGTTCGGGTCGAACCTGCCGACCTCGTTCGACAAAGACCAGCGCTTGAGTCTCGAGGGCGACTTCAACCACTACTTCTCGCTGTACTGCCCCACCGGCTACGAGCGCGACGCGCTCTATCTCTTCACGCCCGACATCATGGCCCGGTTCATCGACAACGCCGCCGCGCTCGATGTCGAGATCGTCGATGACTGGCTGTTCCTCTATGCCAAGCGAGACTTCTCGACCCTCGACCCGGCGACATGGGCGTGGCTCTTCTCGGTCGTCGGCGCCCTGCTCGACAAGCTCGCGCAGTGGGAGCGCTGGCGTGATGACCGCCTGGCCGCCTCGGCCATCGCCCCGCACGACGACCTGCCCTTCGCCGCACCGCCCAGCGCGCTTCGCCCGCCCCCGGGTGTCGCCACCGAGGGACGCCGGCTGAAACGCGGCATCCCGTGGGCGGTCATCATCGTCGGGGCCGTCATCGTGCTGATGTGGTCGCTGCCGCAGATCATGAGCTTCATCTGGGCGTTCCTCGGACGCTGAGGCTCACCCGATCCCGACCCGGCGACGGTGCGCCGCGCGGGAGGGCCCGCTCAGGCGCGGTCCGCCCACCATGCGCGCAGACGCCGCTCGGCCTCGTCTTCGCCCAGCACACCCTCGTCGAGCCGCAGGTCGAGGAGGAACCGGTACGCCTCGCCCACTTCGGGCCCGGGTCTGAGGCCCAGGATCGCCTGGATCTGATTGCCGTCGAGGTCGGGCCGGATCGACGCGAGCTCCTCCTGTGCCGACAGCTCGGCGATGCGGCGCTCGATGTCGTCGTAGGCGTTGCGCAGTCGCGTGGCCTTGCGTCGGTTACGCGTCGTGACATCGGCGCGCGTGAGGATGTGCAGGCGTTCCAGTTGGGGGCCCGCATCGCGCACGTAGCGGCGGACGGCGGAGTCGGTCCACGCCCCCTCGGAGTATCCGAAGAACCGCAGGTGCTGCTCGATGAGCTGCGTCACGCTCGAGATCGTGTCCGAGTCGAAGCGCAGCGCCTGGAGGCGCTTGCGCGCAAGCCGGGCGCCCTTGACGTCGTGGTGGTGGAACGTGACAGCGCCCCCGGGCTCGAGCCGCCGGGTCGCGGGCTTGCCGATGTCGTGCAGCAGCGCCGCGAGCCGCAGGGCGACATCGGGGGCGGCATCCGGATGACGCTCGTGCTCGAGGTCGATCGTCTGCTGCAGCACCGTGAGGGAGTGCTCGTAGACATCCTTGTGGTGATGGTGCTCGTCGACCTCGAGCTGCAGGGCCGGGATCTCGGGCAGGAATTCGGCCATGAGCCCGGTCTGCACGAGAAGTCGGATGCCCCGTGTCGGATCGTCGGTCTGCAGCAGTCGCACGAGCTCGCCCTGGATGCGTTCGGGGCTGACGATGGCGAGCGTGGCGCGCAGTTCGGTGATCGCCGCAACCGTCGCGGGATCGACCTCGAAGCCGAGCTGCGACGAGAACCGCGCGGCGCGCAGCATGCGCAGCGGGTCGTCGCCGAAGCTCACGTGCGGGTCGGACGGTGTGCGCAGAACCCCGCGCACGAGGTCTTCGACGCCGCCCGTCGGGTCGATGAGCGTCTGCGACGGCACGCGCAGGGCCATGGCGTTCACGGTGAAGTCGCGGCGCACGAGGTCGGCCTCGATCGTGTCGCCGAACTCGACGGTGGGCTTGCGGGTGACCCCGTCGTAGCTGTCGGCCCGATACGTCGTGACTTCGACCTGGTCCCCGGCGACCTTGGCACCGATCGTGCCGAAGGCGCGGCCGATGTCCCACTGCGCCGTGCTGATGGGCTTGATGATTCGGAGGATGTCGTCGGGGCGCGCGTTCGTCGTGAAATCGAGGTCGTTCGTCTCGCGACCGAGCAGCGCGTCACGCACCGGCCCGCCGACGATCGCGAGGTCGAACCCCGCGTCGGCGAAGACGCGCGCGAGCGTCGAGACGACGGGAGACTCCGCGAGCGCGGCCAGGCGCGCGACACCGTCGGCCATATTGAGCATGGGTTCGAGCCTACCGAGAGCGGTGCGCGGCGTCCGTCGCGCCATCACCGCGACGAAAGCCCCGCGCGTCCGCTCAGTCGTCGTCGATGATGGTGATGACGCCCTCTCCGTCGGCGACGCTCACCCCCGCGCTGACCTCGGAGAGCCCCACAACGATCGTCTCGTCGCCCTCGGCGTTCTTGTCGGGCTTGATCGTGATCGAGAACGTCGCGGTCGTCTGTCCAGCGGCGATCGTGAGGGTGGCCGTCGTACTGCCCTTGTAGTCCCCGCTCGAGGCCGTCCCGCCGATCACCGACACGGTGAACGTCACGGCCGTCGTCATCATCGCCGACAGGGTGATGGTCACCGTCGCAGCCGAACCCGACCCGGTGTTCCCCTCGCGAATCGATGTATCGGAGACACTCAGCGACGGCAGCATCGGCGGAGTCGGTTCCGGCGACGGCGCGACGGGATCGGGATTCGGCGGCGGGTCCGACGGAGGCGGGTCCGACGGCGGCGGCGGCGGTTCAGAGGGAGGCGGCGGCATCGGCGGGGCGGGGGCGACCGTGCCGGGACGACCATGCTGGTCGAGGTCGGCGCCGTAGTTGTTGTAGCGGTCGAACTCCTGCATCTGCGCGTTGATGACGCCGTTGTTGCCGCTGGCGAGCGCGGCATTGGTCAGGGCGATCACCTCGGCCGTCGTGTACGGGTACGAGATGTAGGGGTGCGCGGCGGACAGCAGCGCCGCCACGGCCGCGCGCATCAGCGCCGTGATCCCGCCGCCGCCGCTGTCGAGCGACTCGTGCAGCGTCCGGGTGGCGTAGACACCGGTCGCCGCGGAGAACACGCTCCCCGTCATCTGATCCGGCCGGTACACCAGCGAGCCATCCGAGAGTCTCGGCCACGCGATCGCGTCCCGGTTGGTGGCGTTCGTCTTCCAGAACCCCGGAGTGAGCCCCTCGGCCCTCGCGCCCACGCGGTAGACGGCGGCATCGACGTCGCTCACGGTGACCCCGGACAGGGGATCGATGCCGCGCACCGTCGCGACGTTGACATACGGCGCGGTGCCGACGTGGTGCACGACTGCACCGGCCGAGGTGAACAGCCAGACCTCGCCGGGATCGAGCAGCCCGTTGCCGTTGACATCGCCGCCGACGTAGATGGGAATGAAGTCGTCGCCGGGATTCGCATGCGTGCCGTGGTCGTCGGTGAGCGAGACGGCGAGCGCCAGGTTGCCCGTGTTGGTGACGAGGTACGTCCACACGACGCGCGTGCCCTTCAGCAGTTCGCTCCCGGCCGTGTCGGCGTCTTCCAGCACCGTGGGCGCCCACGGATCGAGCGCGTTGATCGCCTTCTTCACCTGGATCCCGGGGGTCGCCGCGAAGATATGCGCCGGATCCTCGGCCGCATGCGTCGTACCGTATGCGTCGACGCCGCTCACCCGGGCGACGTTGCGCAGCGCACCCGCCTGGGCGATCGTCGTGAACCGGTAGAGCCACACCTCGCCGGGGTCGAGGACGGCATTGCCATTGATGTCGCCGCCGAGGAGCGTGAGGATCACGTCGTCCGACGGCGACGGAGTGCCGCTGTCGTCGACGAGGACGATGTCCCCGATCCCGACGGACCCGGGTATCAGGCGCACCTCGAACGTCCACTCGACCGTCGAGCCGACCGCAACCCTGACGGCGGTCGCGGCGCTGTCGGCGTCCTGTCCGTTCGCGCGCTTCAGGACGGACAGTCCCGACGGCGGCACCAGCACACCGGTGTAGTGGGCGACGTCGGTGACCGTCGCGGTGACGGTCGTCCCCGGTACGGCTGCCGTCACCGTCACCGTGTTGACGTACGCGCCCACCCGGGCGGTGCCGGTGGCCTGGTAGATCCAGATCTCGCCCGGGTCGAGCAGTCCGTCACCGTTGGTGTCGCCGGACACGAACACCGGGACGATGTCATCGGAGAGGTCGCCGGGGGTGCCGTTGTCATCGACGACGACGACCATGAGCGCCGTGTTCCCCGTGTTGGTCACCGTGTAGGTCCAGGTGACTGTGCTGCCGACGGGCACGAGGATGCCGGGCGCCGTGGCGGCATCCTCGCCGTTGACGCGCTTCACGACATGCGGCGCGGCCACCGCGCCCAGGTGGAAGGCCATGTCCTGGGCGGTGAGCAGGGCGCCGGCCTGGTCCCGCGCGGTGACGACGGCGGTGTTGCCGTACAGGCCGACGCCGGCGACATGGCCGACGACACCGGCCGAAGTGAACAGCCAGACCTCGCCGGGGTCGAGTTCGCCATCGCCGTCGAGGTCGCCCGAGACGTACACGGGAGCGAAATCGTCCGACGCATCCCCCGGTGTCCCGTTGTCGTCGGTGACAGCGACGTCCCGCAGACTGAACGCCGACTGGTTGGTCACGCGGTACGTCCACACGACGGGTGCACCGGGAGCGACGAGCTTGGCCGTCGCTGCGGTGTCGGCCTCGTCGGCCGCGGTCGGCGCGAGCGGCGCGGAGGCGTTGACGGCCTTTCGGATGCTCACGCTGCCGACCGGGACACCGAGGTAGTGGGCCATGTCGGTCGCGTTGAGGGTGCGCCCGCCGCCCGATCCCGACGCGCGGACGGTGTTCGCGTACGGTCCGAGCACGACCGTGCGGATCGCCCGGAACAGCCACACCTCGCCGGGGTCGAGGATGCCGTCACCGTCGGCGTCGCCGGAGACGTAGATCGCGGCGAAGTCGTCGGTGGGGTCGGCGGGCGTGCCGTTGTCGTCGATCAGGACGAGTCCGGTGACGCCGCCGCCGATCGCCGAGACGAGGTACGTGAAGGTGACCGCGGCGCCGACGGTGAGCTGCGGACCGCTCGGTGCGTCCGCGTCTTCGGCGACGGTGGGATGCAGCGGGTCGACCGCATTGACCGCTTTCTGCACGACGAGCTCGACCTGGGCACCGGCCACCCCGTCGTAGACGGCCGGGTCGCTGTCGCGCACGGACTGCCCGTTCGCGCCGACGCCTTCGACCGTGACGGTGTTCAGGTAACGGCCGGCGCGTGCGATGCCCTCAGCCCGGAACAGCCACACCTCGCCCGGATCGACGAGGCCGTCGCCGTCGAGGTCACCCGAGAGGTAAGTGGGGACGAAGTCGTCGGCGGGGTTCGCGGGCGTGCCGTTGTCGTCGAGGATGCGGGTGATCCTGATCGCGACCGCCCCGGGGTTCGAGACCTCGTAGGTCCACACGACGGCCGACCCGGCCGCCACCGTCGGGCCGGTCTGGTTGGCATCCTCACCGTTGACGTACTTCACCACGCGCAACAGCGTCTGCGGCTGGCAGGGGCAGTGCAGGTTGGGGCCGCCGACGTCGTCGCGACCGCCGCCGGGCAGGTTTCCGGGCTGGGGGTCGCGCGGACCGCCGTGCTGGTCCTGCCACAGCTGCCCGTCGCTCGGCTCGACCAGAGCCTCTTCGTCGAACGGCTCACCGGAGGGCACGCCGGGGCCTTCGTCCGATCCGCCCGCCTCGGAGAGTGCCCGGATGAAGTCGCGGATGTGCGGGCTGAATCCCCGGTTCACCGTCGGTGAGCCGAACGGGCTGAAGGGGACGAGGAAGCTGTTGAACTCGCCGCCCCAATCGAACATGCGGTCCTGGGCGGTGTTGGCGATGAGCACGTCGCGGCCGGCGCCTCCGAAGGCGAAGTCCCCGTCGCGGAACCGCGGGTCGTCGTTCTCGGGGTTCGTGTTCGCGCCGCCTGCGGTCTCGAGGTTGTCGTCGAGCTGAAGCAAGTCGTCGCCGAAGCCGCCGAAGAGCCAGTCGCAATTCGTGCCCCCCACGAGCCAGTCGTGCCAGAGGTCGCCGTACATGCGGTCGCGGCCGTCGTCGCTCTTGACCTTGACGCCGTCGATCACGATGACTTCGCCCGTGGTCTCGTCGAGCATGTACGCATCGAAGTTGAGCAGGAACCCCGGGATGATCGAGCGCGGGTCGTCGGCGTCGTAGTCGGCGAACATCGTCGTATCGGCGTTGTAGCGCAGCGGATCCGTGTCGACCGGCTGCAGTTCGGTCGCGAGGCGTGTGAGTGCTCCGATGCGCAGGTCGCGGTTGTAGAACTCCTGCATCGCCTCGGCGCCCGACATGGAGTCGCTGCCCTCGCCGCCGTGCATGAAGTCGTCGCCGAGTCCGCCGTACAGGACATCGTTGTTGACCGCGCCGTCGATCCAGGTCGCGAAGTCCGCCCGCTTCAGCAGTTCACCCAGGATGTAGATCTCCGCACCGGTGAACGGTCCCGGGATCGACACGTACCGCTGGGCGTCGGCGGTGGCCAGGTTGTTGAGCGGCTCGGCGAGGCCGTTTCGACTGGTCTGCAGCTTGCCGTCATCGCCCATGATGCCGTCGACCCCGGTGCCGCCGTAGATGCGGTCATTGCCCCACCCGCCGTAGATGTCGTCGTCCTGGCCCTCGCCGAACAGCACATCGTCGCCGAGTTGACCGTGGATGGTGTCGTCACCGTTCTCGCCGTGCACAACGTCGGCCGCGCCGATGCCGACGCCGACGCCTTGCGTGTAGTCGAGGAACGTGTACGCACGAGGAAGAAGGCGGATGCTGCCGCCGTAGGTGTCGTAGTTGAACGTGAGGAATGCGGTGCCGGGCGTGAACGGGTTGCCGTCCGCACCACCGGGAACGACTTTCACGAGGCGGTGGATGCTGCCGTTGTCGCCGAGGATGACGTCGCTGTCACGCGCGTGGCCGCCGTCTTCGAGATCGCCGTAGTTGTTTCGGATAAGGCGGATGCCCGCACCACCGAAGATCGTGTCGGCGCCGTCCGGGCGGCGGGCGGGTGTCGTGAGACTGAACAGCTCCGAGCTGCCGCCGATCAGGTCGTCGCGGCCGAGGCCACCGAAGATCACGTCGTCGCCGCCGTTGCCCTCGATGTAATCGTCGCCGTCACGACCGCCGCCGGCCCAGTCCTCGACCGACTCGCGGGTCGTGCGCACGTCGATCGTGATGACGCCGGCGTCGTCGATCACCGAGCCGTCGCCCTGGATCCAGTCGTTGCCGAGCTGCCCGAAAATGAGGTCGTCTTCGGCGCCGCCGGCGATCACGTCGTCGCCGTAGCGACCGGCCGGCGTCGACGTGTCGTGGTCGAAGAGCATGACGTCGCGCTCCTTGACGCCGCGCGGGTCGTCGTAGGAGTTCGTCGGGCCGACGCCGCAGGCGCCGGCGGACGCGATGTTGGCGCATCCGGTGTCCTGTCCGTAGATCCCCGAGGCCGTCAGGATCTGGAATCGACGGCTCGAGATGTCGCCTGTGCGCAGCAGGTTGGCGTTGTCACCCGCGATCGCGTCGTTCTGGTCGCCGCCGTCGACGAAGTCGCCGGCGTCGCTGCCGCCGGCGACGTTGTGGCCGCCGATGAGGTCGTCGTCACCCGTGCCACCGGTGATGCGGTCGGACCCCTGGCCGCCGATGATGATGTCTTCACCGGCGTTGCCGCGCAAGAGGTCGCCCGCACCGCCGTCACCGATGAGCGTGTGAATGGACGTCCATGCGAACGGGTGGGCGGCCAACGGCATGTTCAGCGGCAGCAGATCGAGACGGATGCCGACGGCTCCGGCAGACGGCACGGTGGCGTCGATGCGGCCGTGGTCGCCGAAGATGAGGTCGTTGCCGTCGTCGCCGCTCACGGTGTCGGCCGCCGTGCCGCCGAAGATGGCGTCATTGCCGGCGCCGCCCGAGATCGTGTCGAGCCCGCCCAGGTTCGGATCCGTCGTGGTGACGAGCCGGAAGAGCCCGTCGGGGGTCATGAATTCGATGCGGCCGTGGTCGCCGAAGATCGTGTCGTTGCCGGCGCCTCCGAAGATGAGGTCGTCGCCGTTGCCCCCGGCGATCCGGTCATCGCCGACGCCACCGGTGATCACGTCGTCGGCACCCGCCGCCGGCTCGACCGTCGCGATCGACGTCACCAGGCGCGCCGTCTGGATGCGCACGAGCACCGGCCCACCGAGCAGGTCGGTGCGATCCGGGGCGACCGCCTGGGTCACGACACCGTGGTCGCCGAAGATCACGTCGTCGTGGTCGCCCGCGGCGCCGACCGCGCTTCCGGCGCCCTCTCCCTGCAGGTCGTCGCTGCCGGGCACCAGGCTGTCGGCCATCGGGTGCGCGCTCGTGTTGGTCGTCGGGATGCCCAGGCGGCGCGTGATGACGTCGACGTTCACGCCCGAGTCGCCGTAGATCTGGTCGCTGCCGCGCTGACCGTGGATCACGTCATCGCCTGAACCGCCGACGAGGTAGTCGTGCGCTTGGCTGCCGATGATGGTGTCATCGCCCGCGCCTCCGTACACGATGACACCCACGGTCGGCAGACTGCCGGCAGGGGCATCGGCGAACAGAGCGCTCGCATCGATGATGTCGTTGCCGGCGTGCGCGAACGGGGTGGCCAGCGGGAACCAGAAGCGCTCGTCCTCGTCGGGCACGGTGGGGAACTGGTCGAACGGCTGGGCGCCGAAGTCGCCGGCGTCCTGGGTGTGTGGTCGACCCGAGTACCAGACACCGTCTTGAGACGTGTCGCCGTAGATGACCAGCGGAGTCGTCGGGCCGCCCCCGCCCGTGACGATGATCACATCGCCGCCGACCGCACCGCCCACCAGCTGGTTGCCGCCGCCGTGGACGACGGTCAGTGACCCGTGTGCGGCCGGCGGGTTCGGGTTCGTCGTCGGATCACCATCGTCTTCGGGTGCCTGCTGCAGCGTGCCAGTGATCGTGAGGCGGTCGTTGCCCGCGCCGAACAGGAGGTTCAGCACCTCGATCGTCGAGAGAGAAGCGTTCGTCGTGATGGCGGTCACGGTGCCGTCAACCGCCGTCGTGACGTCGACGCGGCCCCACGAGATCCCGCCGGGCACGTCGGCCGGCTCACCGAAGGCGGTGCCGCCGGCAACCGTGAATCCCACGGGCAGTCCGGTGCCGGTGAGGCCGGTCGAACTGAGCGTGCGAATGTGATCCTGCGCGCTGGAGTCGTCGAAGATGTTCAGCACGTCGATGTTGCGACCCTCGGGCACCGAAGCGGCGGTGCCGATGCCCAGGAGGGGCCCGTCCGTCTCGCCCGGCAGCTTCACGCCGGTGTGCAACGACCGGTCGGCGCGGGTCGTGCCGCCCTCGACGTGCACGGGTCCTGCGAGCTGAGTGAGCAGATGCGGCTGCGTCGCGAACGTCTTGACGCCCTGACGCACGAGCGGCACGTCGAAGAACGCGTCGGCGACGAGCGAGACGGTGACCGGTGTCGCCCAGTTCGACGACGTGAAGGTGACGGCTGCCGCGACCCGTCGTAGCGTGACGACTCCGGCGCCGGCGGGCAGAGCGTGCTCCGCCGTGAGCTCGATCACGTTGTCGAAGGTCGCGTTCGTGCCGCGGATGACCGCGATCTTGTAGTACGTCGTGCCGCCGTCGATCGAGATGCGCATGCCCTCGATGAAGCCATCGGCGAGGAAGCTGCCGCCGTCGGTGCGGGTGATGCGACGCGTCGCCGGGTCGACGGTGACGGCTCCGGTGAACAGGCCCCGACCCGCGCTGCCGATCGCGCGCCACGTCACGCGTCCGCCGATGGCGGCGTCGGTGAGGCCGTCCGTCAGGATCGCGACATGCACGTCGGCGGTGGGCCTCTTGGTCAAGCGCACCGTGTAGTCCTCGCCTGTGCCGCCGCGCACGACCGTCGTGCTGCCGCCGCTTTCGATCACGAGCACGCCCGCGGAGTCGTCGTCGCGCACATCGACGTAGAGCACACGGTCGTCGAAGCCGTACCCGGCGGGACCGGAGACCAGACGCGCCACGATGCGTGCGAACGCGGCATCCTGCCGGATGGTGTCGTCGATCACGATGATGCGGATGCGCACGGGGCTCGTGTCGCCCGCGGTGAACGTGATGGTCCGGGTCGCCGCGTTGAACCGGCTGTCGTCGCTCTCGAGGCGAAGACGCCCGTCGGGAAGGTCGAGCCGCACCATGACGGTGCCCGTCGCCGGTGAGGTGAGTCCGACCAGGATCTCGTCCGTCACGCCGTTGACGCCTTCGAGGACGACCGTCGACCGGTCTTCGTCGTCGGTGCCGGGAGTGACCTCGACGATGACGACACCGGGCACGTCGTTGTCGCGGACGAGCGCCTCGACGTTGCGGACGGCCGCACCGTCGAACCCGTTCGCGCGGTCTGCGGCATCCGCTGCCAGCGTCGTGTGGCTGATCGCGACCGTGCGGTCACCCTCACCGCGCGTGTCGTCGACGGCGTAGACGTACACCGTCTGCGGGACGTTCCAGTTGCCGGCGTCGAAGACCAGCACGAGCGCGCGCTGCGCAGGGTCGGCGGTGGTACCCATCTCGACGATGTGTCGGCGGTACTCGCGGAACGCCTCGTCGCACTGCGCCTGCGAGCCGGCGCACAGCCAGACCGAATCACCGGCGTTCACGCCGAGACGCTCGGCAAGACCCGGCATCGCGGCGGTCACCGTGACGTACACGGTGCCTACCGGCCGGCGCGAGAGCTTCACGGTGTACGAGTCGAAGGATGCCGATCCGCCGCCTTCCGCGACGGAGGTGCCGCCGCCGGACTCGGTGATCACGACGATGCCCTCGTTGACCCCCGCGACGTTGAGGTCGATTCCGGGAGCAATGACGCCCTGGTAGTCGATGTCACCCGAGGTCACGAGATGGTCGATCGAGCCGCTCGCTCCCTCGATGTCACGCACCACGATGTCCGTCGAGATGTCGCCGGCGATGTTGATCGTGTCGCTTCCGAGGCCGCCGATGATCCGGTACGAGACGCCGCCGGCGGTGGACTGCACGAAGATCTGGTCGGCACCCTCAAGACCGTCGATCTCGACCGCCTCGACGGTCGCATACCGCACCGTGACGCCGGCGCCGTAGATCGTGGTCGCCGTGACCACGATGTCATCGGGGAGCTCCGTGCCCAGGATCACGAGCTTGTCGTATCCGGCGCCACCATCCACCGACACGGGCGCGTTCATCGTGTACTGCACTTCGTCGTCGCCGCCACCGGCGCGGATATCGAGCGGGCGCCCGGTCGAGGACCCGATGGCGGGGATCGCGGTGCCCGAGGCGCCCGTCCGGATCGTGCCGTCGGCGTTCGTCTGGGCCAGCGCGAAGCCGCGCACCACGAAGAAGTCGTTGCCGCCCTCACCTTCGAGTCGCAGCTCGGCCTGGTTCGAGTAGACGGTGAACTGATCGTTGCCGGCACCGCCGAGTGCGACCAGCGGGGCGCTGATGCCGGGGCTGAGGTAGCCGCGGGTCGTGGCGATGATGCGCGGGAACACGTCGGCGGGATCGAGCCCCGCCGCCGCATCGCGCGGGGTGCCGAAGAGCTCTCCGAACTGGAACTCGTCGTCACCGGCGCCCGCGTCGAGGGTGACGGTCGTGCTCGTGTCGTCGACGGCGAAGACGTCGTCGCCGAGGCCCGTCTCGACGATGAGGCGTCCGTTGATGGACGTGTCGTAGTTGACGCGTTCCACGCCCCTGCCTGCGGCGGGCGAGCCGCGCAGTCCTTCGAGCGTGCCGTGGACGAAGGCGACGAAGGCAGGGCGGTCGGCGGTTTCGTTCGGGATCCACGCGACGCGGCGCAGCAGCACGATGTCGCGTCCATCAGTGCCGACGATCGTGGCCACGTCGGCACCGTCATCCGCAGCGCCGGTGTCGAGCAGGTTGACGATGTAGGTGCGGGTGGGATCGGTGGTCGTCTCGACGCGATAGGTGTCGGTGCCCTGCTGGCCGTCGAGAGTCAGGGTATGGGCGTCGGGGTCGTCGGGCGTGCGCAGACCGAGCACGCGGAACACGTCTTCGCCGTCGCCGCAGCCGATCTGCAGCACGGCCGGACCGCACGCGGGGCGGTCGGTGGCCGAGAGGTTCTGGCTGCCGTAGACGCGCACCGCGGTGCCGAGCAGCGTCGCGACGAAGTCGAAATGGTCGACGTCGATATGGCCGAACACGAGGGCGCGGTCGGTGCGGTCGGCGCCGCCGTCGAGGTCGAACACGCCGCCGAGGCGTCCGGCGAAGGTCATCGTCGTGCCGAAGCCCGCAGCCGCGGTGGCCGCGCTCTGGTGCGTGTCCGCGTTGGCGGCGACCGGCGTCCCGAGCGGGTCGGAGTCCGTCGCGGTCGGGGCGGCGGGGCCGCGGTTCGTGTCGCCGTGGATGTAGATGGTGCGGCCGGCGACGATGTCGGAGTCGACCGGCGCCACCAGGTCGTCGCCGATCCAGAGAGAGATGTCGAGCTTGGCCCAGATGCCGCTGCGCGTCGTCGTCGCGGAGTCGACAGCACCCGGGGTGGTCGTGCGCGGCTGGCCCTGACTGACCAGGCTCGTTCCCGACACGACGAGGAGGAGGTCCTGCGTCCCTGTCGACGGGGGTCCGCGCACGCCGTTCTCGTCGGGGATCGTGAGTCGCACGTGGCCGTCGCGCGACTTCGCGGCGAGGAGCCGCAGGTCGCCGTCTGTCTCGGTGAGGAAGATGCCGGCATCGGCCTGCGCGTAAAGACGACCGGTCGCCGAGCTCGTGACGGACGTGTTCACGTCGAGGTCGTGCAGGAACGACCCGATGCCGCCGCCGGTCGCACGGAGGTCGATGCGGTCGGCGACGACGTCGGCCGCAGCATCCGATTCGCCGTCGACGATGGAGCCGGCACCCGCGACGAGCGAGACGTCCGTGACCTCCGTCGCATCGTTCTGAGCCGATGTGACCAGGCCGACGCGCAGGTCGCCCTGCACCTCGAAGATGTGAATGCCCGACGCGGCCGTCGCGTTCAGGATGCCGCTGACCGGCGTGCGGGACACCCCGACCGTGTCGAGCAGGTTGATCTCGAGGAAGTCGCCCTCGATGCCGATCGAGCCGGTCTTCGCAATGAGGGTGATGTTCACGCCCTCGACGTCGCGGGGGTCGGCGGGGTGCGTCGCGGCGTCACCCGGGTCGCCGTCGAGAATGCTCACGGCCGCGACCAGGACCACGTCGTCGGTGCGCGACCGGATGAGACCGATACGCAGGTCACCGGACACCTCTTCGAGCGCGATCGACCCGTCGATGTCGACGTCGACCCAGCCGGCACCGTCGTCGGCGAGGTCGATGAAGCCTTCGAGGTCGATGACCGCCGGGCTTTCGGCATCGGGCGCCTCGGGTCCGTTCACAAGGGCCTCGGTGTCACGGATGCGGATGTGGTCGCCCGCGACCACGCCCGCCGTACCGGCGGCCAGCGCAGCATCCGCGAAGATCACATACCAGCCCGCGTCGACGTCGGCGCGGAACATGGTCTCGCCCGTCGCGCCGATTCCGACGTCGACGCGGTCGCGTGTCGCGTTGCGCTGCTCGAGCCGAAAGAGGCTGTCGATCTCGACGGCCGTGCCGCCCACGGCGATCGCGGCGTCGATGTGGCGGGACGCGCCGGTGCGAGCCGGGTCAGGTGTGCCCGGCGACGGCGATCCGCGGAAGTGGAAGCGGTGCAGCTGAGCGGTGTTCCAGGGGCTCGCCTCGTTCGGCACATGAACCCGCACGTCCGCGTCGCGGGTCGAGGCCCCCTGGCGCAGTCCCGTGCGCAGCTGGAGGTCGGCATCGCGACCGGCGCGCACGAGATCGAGCGTCAGGGTGATCGCCGCGGCGTTCGTCTGCGTGCGGTCCAGGCCGCGCAGGCTCAGGAAGACGTCTATGCCCGCCTGCGCCGCAATTCGCGGGTCGCGGACCCCCGAGGCGGTAGGCGCGTCCACACGCGGCTTGGCGGTGAATCGCACGAGGTCGATGGGCAGCCGTCGCTGCGCCGACCCGATGGAGCCTGCGATCGCCTCGATATCCAGCAGGTTCGTGACGATCAGCGTCGCGGAGGTCGAGGCGATGATGTCGCCCAGCAGATTCACGATGCGCGTGAGCCCGACCGGGTTGTTGATGAGTGCCGACAGCAGCACGTCACCATCGCCGCGCTTCTCGATGTCGACGAAACTCGGCGCCGCCGCATGGCGCACATCGAACTCGAGCGACGTGTAGGCGCGCAGGGCGCCGCCCGCCGACCGCAGCCGCACGAGCGGCGTCGCCGCGAAGTCGTTGACGACGTCGATGCGCCCGATCGTCACCTGCAAGCCGGAACGGTCGACGATGATGACCGACTCGAGCGTGTCGCGGAACTCGAACGTCGGCCACGGCTGATTCGGGTTGCCGTCGGTGGAGGTGTAGTCCTGGTTCGTGATCGAGCACGCGATGCTGTCGTCGTCATCGTCCGCGCACGTCGCTTCGAACAGCACGTTGGCGTATCCGGTGTTCCTGATGTCGTCGATGACGTAGCGACCGTCGCCATCGGGATCGACCTGTGTGACGCCGGCCACCGGCACGACTCCGCCGTTGATCGTCACGGCATTCGCCTCGACGACGTAGCCGTCCGCGTCGACGACCAGCAGCGGTGCGCCGTTGAGCCCGCCCAGCACGATGACATCGGCATCCCAGAAGATGTGGCGCGCTTCGGGGAACGCCGATCCGCCGTCGTCCCGGTAGCGGTTGCTGTCGGGACTCGGGGTGACGTACTGAACACCCGAGTCGGCCTGAGCGTAGAGCGCGACATTGCCGGGGTCGGATGCCGCGACCAGTCCCGACGTCGGATCGCCGCGCCGCGCCCCGGCGAGGACGATGGCTCCGCGGTCGGCGTTCACGGTCGCGGTGACGCGGCCCGATCCGTTGTTCTCAGCCCGCTGAGGCGGGATGAGTGCGACGGCGAGGCGCATGGCGTTGCGCGTGATGACGATGCCCGACGTGTGCGCCTTGAGGTCGACGCCGCGCTCTCCGCGGATGATCGTGCCGGCGCCTCCCACCTCGACGGCCACGGTGAGGTAGACGTCCACCTGGGCATTCGCGAAGGCCGTCGCGACGCCGAGCAGGATCGGGTTCACGCCGAGCGCCTTGGCTGTCGCCTTGCCCTGAATGCGCGACACGGACGCGTCGAGGTTCACCGTTGCGCCGGTGATGCGCACGCCGGTTCCGATGACGACGCGAGAGGTGGCGGCATCCGTCGACGTGCCGATGCGCACTCCGCGGTCATCGTTGGTGTTGTCGGAGTCGGCGCCCGCGCCGATCCCCCACGATTCGGTGTCGGAGAGCGTCGTGCCGTTCGTCGCGAAGTCCGTCTTGATGGTCACGTGACGGCCCGCCAGGATGACGGCGCCGTTGCCGATCGTCGCGAGCGTGTCGTTGTCGATGCGCGCCGTCGTCTCGGCGATCTTCGCCGAGACCGCCCCTCCGCCCTTGGACTGCGCGGTCGCGCCGATGCGGTGGTCGGAAGTGGCGGCCACCGTCACGTCCTGCCCCGCGAGCAGGTTGCTCGAGGCACCGACCGTCGCGCTCGTCGTCGCGGTGTCGAAGACCACATCGGCATGCGCCTCGCCGACCGAGACACCGCCGCCGGCGCCGGTGTTCGCATACGCCGTCGAGCGGGTGCGACCCGTTGCGGTGACCTCGATGGACTGGCCCGCCTGCACGACCCCGGCGGCCAGCTTCGCGTCGACCGTCACGGTGCCGGTGACCTTCGCCGAGGGGACGCCGATGTCGATCACCGCACCCGAGCCGCTGTTGACGGTCGCGCCCGATGCGCCGTCACCGGCGGGCGGGGCGATCTCGGCGAGGTCCTCACCGTTGGGCCCGGCCAACCGGTGACCGGTGCCGGTGAAGGTTCCGCGCACGTTGGCGTAGAGCGCCTGCAGTCCGGAGCCGGCCTTGAGGTCGACCTCGACGATGCCGAAGAGGTGTGGGCCGGGTCGATCGGCGCCTGCGAGCGCGATCATCGATCCGCCGACCGGAGTGAGCGCGAGTCCGACCGAGCCGGCCGGGATCGATCCGCCGGTGCGCGTGTAATAGGTCTGGCCGTCGCGAAGCCCGCCGATGGAGCGCTGCAGCGAGTGCAGAGTCCCACCGCCGGGGGCGATCGCGAGGGCCTGGATGGGGATCGCGGTCGCGGGGCCGGCGCCGTCGGGGTCAGGGCATCCGACGGCGTGGCAACGCGAGTCCGCCAGTTGGACGACGCCGTTCGCACCCTTGATGACGTAGTACACGGTGCCGCTGGACAGCCCCGGGATCGGGGCGCCGTCCAGGGCGAGGTAGAGCACGGCGTCGCCACTGTTGAGCAGCGCGACGGTGCTCACACCGAGGAACACGTTGTTCGCACCGGCGGCGTGGACAATCGTGACCGAATTGTCGGCGTTCGTCATCGACTGCGGAGCCCACACGAGGTTGCCGGCGGCGTCGGTGACCTCGACGGGCGTCACGTCGACAGCGCCCGAGATGAAAGTCGCCGCGACGGGGGCGCGGTAGACGACGGCTGTGCCGCTGGGCTGGGCGGCGAGGGTGGCGTTGACGATCGTGTTGCCCGAGACCGTGCCGGGCAGGGTTGCCTCGGATGCGGCCAGGGCTGCGGCGAGGCTCGTCGTGAGCTTGATGCGCTGGTCGTCGAGCACGCGAACGTAGTAACTCGTCGTTCCCGCAGACCCGCACCCGGCCGTCGCGGTGCTCTGCACGATCGAGATGCCGCTTCGTGCGTCGTAGATGACGCAGTTTCCGCTGACGAAGCCGTGCGGCGCCGCGAAGGTGATGATCTCGGTCGTCGGGTCGACCGTGCCGGCGTCGCTCGCATCGAAGACCGATCCCAGGCGGATCCGTCCCGTCGCAGCGGTCTCGATCACGGTGTACGGACGTCCGATGTTGAGTCCGGTGATGCCCGGGCCCTGATAACTGACGCGGTCCCCCTCGGCGATGCCGGGGTAGCTGAAGGTTACGGTGTCGTTGTCGACGCTGATCCCGGTCAGGGCATCGGTGATGGGCCTGCTGGCGGAGTCGAGCAGCTCGGCGATCACCCGCACAGAGCCCGCGGCGTAGATGCGCGTGGGCGAGGATGCTGCCGCGGACGTGCCGATGAACGCGTCGACGTCGGGCGAGATCGTCGTCCTGGCAGAGGGAAGACCGACCTGCACGCCACCGCCTCCGTAGGCGTTCGCGGTCGTGTCGGCTTCGGCGCGTGCCCTCGCCGTCACGGTGACGCCGCCCGCGATGCGTGCGGGGGCGGCGGCGTTCGTGCGGTCGCCGATCGTGACGCCGTCGCCGATGGATGCCGCAGCGTGCGGTGCCGCCGTCGCGTATGCCTGCGCACCGCCGATCGACAGCCCGCCGCCGGAACCGACGACGACGCGCGATCCGGCCGTAGCCGAGGTGATGTCGGCAGTGACGTCGACACCGCCGGCCCGCGGGATGACGGTGTTGCCGATGATCCGTGCGATCGTCGATCCTGTCAGCGTCGTGTCGGCGATCATCCATGCGATGGCGCCGAGGCCACCGGCGCCGCCGCTCACTTCGGCGAACGCGCTTTGCGAAGACGTGGCCAGGAGGGTGATGGTGCCCGTCGTGTCGAGGGTCGACACCGCACCCGAGGGGGAACCGACGAGCGCTTCCGAATCGACGTCGACGTCGACGTCGGCACGGGCACCCGCACCGGAGACGCCCCCGATCGCGACGACGACGATGTCGGCACGCGCGTCGGCGGTGTTGTCCGCCTCGACGGCGACGGTGTTCGCCCGCACCGTGACCGCGTCTCGGATCACGGCGCGTGCGATTCCCGCGATGGCGATCTGGACCCCGATGCCGCCTCCGGCCACGAGCCCACCTGCTCCGGCGGCACCGGACACCTCCGCCGCAGAGGTGAAGTCAGCCGCGACACGCACCGTGCCCGACGCGAAGATCAGGGTGCCGCGGCGAACCTCCGCCGAAGCGATCGCCGAACCACCCGTGCCGATCGTGACCGAGAGCACGCCGGCGGCGACCCCGACGTAGCCCACGCCGAGCGCGACGATCGTCACGTCCGATGAGCCGAACGACGCCACCGTCACGGTGGCTGCCGCCGCGATGGTCACGGCGCCCACCGTCCGCTGGGCGGGTGGGCGGTCGGCGCCGATGCGCGAGTGGGTGCCGGTGTAGGCGGAGGCGACGCCGTCGCTGTCGATGACGACCACGGCCGCGCCGACGCCCACGAAGCCGGCCGCCGCGCCGATCGCGGCGACCTGGATGTCGACCATCCGCTCAGCGCTGATGATGACGGTGCCCGCGGCCTCGATGACGGCAGCCGTTGTAGTACCGGCGGCATCTTCGAGGTAGGCCGACACCGTGCCCCGGTCAAGGACAACGACGACAGCGGCCGCCGCACCGACCAGGCCGCCGAACCCGGCCGTGACAGCCAGGACGTCGAGGTTGCCGCGCTGGTGTGCGCGGATCGCGACCGTACCCGTCGGGCCGGCGGTGACGTGGGCCCGCTGGCCGACGAAGGCGGTGACGTCGTCGTCGAAAACGATGATGGCGATTCCGGCGCCGATGCCGACGCCGCCCACCCCGACGCCGCCGCCCACGATCGTGAGATCCATCCGGCTGCGGGCGTCCACGAGCACGTTCCGACCGGCGGTGACGCCTGCTCCCCGACCGATGAATGCCGTGGTCCCGGCGGGAACGGGCTGCGTCCCGACGGTCGAGGACGAGCCGGGCTGGCCGGTCGATGCGCCCACGGAGCCTGCGGGCGAGTTGTCGGTGAGCGACGTGTTCGCGTCCGCGGCGGCGCCCTTCATGGCCCCGGAGTTCTGGGTGCTTCCGCTCGAGCCGGCGAGGCCGGCGAGGGGCGACGAGGCGTCGCCGCCCCCGATCATGGCGTCGATCTTCGAGATGGTGGACGTGTCGTTGCCGTCCTCGTCCTTGCCCGTGAGGGCGTTCTGCTGGCCCGACTCTCCGGCGGTGTATTGGGCGACAAGGTTGCCGCCGAGCGTCCAGACCGAGACGGCTGCGCCGAGCCCGACAACGCCGCCGCCGGCGCTGATGGCGTAGCTGCGGATCACCCGGTCGGCGAGCGCGCTGGCCGTGATGTCGCGACGGGCACGCACGTCGGCGCCGGCGATGAACGCCGTCGTGTCGTTGTGCACGACTCCGACGTCGACGCCCCCCGCGAGTCCCACGATGCCGACGCCGACGGCGCCCGCGATCGCGAGGATCATGACGTCGTTCACGGCGACGACTCGCACGTCCTGGTGGGTGGATGCACCGGCCTGTGCGGTCGTGTTGATGAGGGCTCCGCCGTCGATGTACGCCCGGGTGTCGGAGTCGAGAACCTCGACGGTGACGGCGCCCGCGATGCCCGCGCCGAGCCCGCCGGCCCCCGCGATCGACGCCGAGAGCACGTTCTCGCTGCTGACGGCGACGACGATGACGCCGCGGACATCATCCGGCGTGATTCCGAACGTGCCGTCGGCGCTGAGCGTGCCGTCGTAGACACGGATGCTCGAACCGTTGCCGGCAGCATCGACGGTCGCAGACGAGATCCACGCCTCGGTGCTCTTGGTGATGACCGAGACCGCGACGCCGGCCCCGATGCCGGCCGCACCGATGCCGATTCCCGCAGCCAGGCTCAGAACGTCGATGTCGGTGCTGTCCGAGGCGAAGACCACGACGTTCGCGCCGGCGGTCACCCTGGCTCCCGCCGCGATCGAGGCGTGCGTCTCGTTGTCGATCACGATGACCGCGACGGCACCGCCGACGCCGACCAGAAGGCTTCCGGCGATCGCGATGGCCAGGGCGAGGATGTCTTCACTCGCCACGGCCCGCACCTCGACGCCGCCCCGCGCCTCGACGACAGCGCCCTGACCGATGCGTGCCGTCAGGGTGTTGAGCACGACGGCCACCCCGACACCGGGCGTGACCGAAGCAACCCCGGAAAGCGCCGCACCGCCGGCGACGGCGAGCAGCTGGTAGTCGTTCGCGGCGACCACGAAGACGCTCTGGCCGATGCCCTCGGTGCCGGCGGTGGCATTTACGCGTGCCCCGTCGCCGATCGTCGCGCTGACAGCCGCCTCGATGACGTGCACCGTGGCCGAGACCTGTACGGCGGCTGTCGCCGACCCCGCGGCGCCGATGCCGTAGAGCCCGATGTCGTCGCGGTTCAGCGCGATGACCGCGACACCGGTGAAATCGGTCCGCTTCGACGGCGTGACGACACGCCGCGACGTGAGCTGCTCGTCCACGAGCGGGTTCTGCGAATCGGCGTTGTCCGGGTCGTAGCCGATGTCGTCGTTCTCGACGGACGGCGCGCGCACCTGGGAGGGATCGGGGTCGCCGATGTACGGGTCGAAGACGTGGTGCAATCCGTCTTCGATCGTGACGGCGGGGCGCAGCCCGCGTGCGTCGACGACGGCACGGGCGCCGATCGAGGCCTCCGTCGTCTTGATGATGATCGGGACCACGACTGCGCCGCCGATGCCGGCTGCCGTGCCGCCGATCGCGATGTTGCCGGCGATGAAGTCGGCCTCGGTGTCGGACGAGGCCGACACGACGACACTGCCTTCGGCGAGCACGGTCGTCGGATCGGCGGTCGTGACGGTGCCGCGGATCTGGGCCTTGGTCGTGAGGTTCATGACGTAGATGCCGACCGCCCCGGCGATGCCGACGTCGACACCGCCCGCGATGCCGCCCGCGACCGAGACGATGTTCTCTTCGGAGTACGCGAGCACCTGAACGTCGCCGCGCGCCTCGACTTTGGCAGCGGCGCCGATCCAGGCCTGCGTGTCCTTCGTCAGCACACCGACGTCGATGCCCGCCCCGATGCCGGTGGAGCCGCCGAGGGCGATCGATCCCGCGACGCCGACGTGGGTCGTGCGATCGGCGGCGAGCACGAGCACGCTCTGTGCCGTCGACTCGGTGCCGGCCGTGCGGTTGATCTTCGCCCCGTCGCCGATCCAGGCGTGTGTCGTGCGGAGGATGACGGTCACCGCGCCGGACCCCGCGACGCCTACCTGTATGCCGCCGCCGAGGCCCACCGCGACCGTGTGGACGTCTTCGAACGCGTACGCCACCACCGCGACACCCGCGAAGGTGCGCATCTCGGGTGTGCCACTCGCGGTCTTGCGCCCCGTGGGCACGCTCAGCCCGGCGTTGCCGCGTGCGTCGACCACCGCGCCGGCGCCGATGTAGGCCGTCACCGAGCTCATATCGATCTGCAGCGGCACCGCGAGGCCCGCCGCGTTCTGCCCGACGGCGATCCCGCCGGCGACCGAAACGGCCGTGACGTCATCCGAGGCAGAGACGAGGATGCTGCCGTCCGCCTCGACCGCGCGAGTGCCGGTGATGCGGGCGACGATGTCGTGGGCGACGACGTTGATCGAGATCGAGCCGCCCAACGCGAAGTTGTCGGCCACCGCGGCACCGACCGTGACGCTCACGATCGTCGCGGTGAAGGGCTTCTCGTCGTCGGTGGTGGGGTCTCCCGGGATCGCGAACGTCACCGCCCCGTCAGGTGCACCGATCGAAACCTCGGCGGGGACACCGGTCGTCGCGGGCTGGTAGCCCGCCTTCACAGTGATGTTCCGACCGGCGACGACCCGCGAGTTGTCGATCGCAGCGAGGAGCTGGTCGGTGTCGCCGCCCTGGACCGCGGTGTCGCTGTTGACCAGGTCGGGGTTGGCGGGGTCGAAGCTGCCGCCGATGAAGTTGTACGCAAAAGCGGCGCCCACCGCGACGCTCCCGAGCGCGACGCCGACCCCGCCGGCGACGACCACGAGCGTGACGGACTCGGTGGCCTCGACCACGACGTCGCGACCGGCACGGATGCCGGGGCTGTTGGCGATGACTGCGCGGACCGTGTTCGCGATCGAGTTGACGGTGACCGCGCCCCCGACCGCGAACGACTGTCCGGCGGCGAGCGCGCCCCCGACCGCGATCGCCACGAGAGTCGACTGCGAGCGGGCGGTGACGGAGATGTCGGATGCCGCGCCGCCGGCGAGCACGGACGGTCCGTCGATCGCGGCGATGATCACGTTCGAGATGAGGTTGTAGCTGATCGCGGCACCGATCGCCGGGCTGCTGCCGGTCGAGACCGCGATCCCGCCGGTGATTCCGACGATGAGCGACGTGTCGCGCGCCGATACCGTCACCGGACCGGTGACGGTGATCACCGAGGCACCGATGGGCGACGACGTGATCGTGTCGTAGATGCCCGCCTCGATGCGGTTGTCGATGACGTTGATCAGCAGCGAGCCGGCACCGGCGATCTTGCCCTGCGGCGAGACGCTTGCCGCGACGCCCAGGGCCACGCCGCCGATCTCGGCGTCCGAAGAGGCGTCGACGGTGAGCGAGCCATTGCTCGTGAGGTCGACGTCATCGAGCAGTGCGACGACGTGACCCTCGATCTCGTTGTAGCCGATCGCTGCGCCGATGGCCGCTCCCGTGCCGACCGCGACGGCACCCGCGATCGAAACGATGCCCGAGTCGTCGGTCGCCCGCACCGTGGTGTCGAGGGTGTGTGCCGTGCCCGTCGCCTGCAGGATCGAGGTGCGCACGATCTCCGCGATCGTGCGGAAGGCGATGAGGTTGACGGCGAGCTGGAACCCGACCGCGGCTTGCGACTGCGGTCCGGCCGCGATGCCGACCCCGGCGCCGATGGCGAAGATGCGCTGGCCGGTCGCGTCGCTGAGGCTCTTGGCCGTAACCGACAGCACACTGCCGCCGATCGTGATCGTGGACCCCGAGATGCGGGCGCTCGTCAGCATCGGGCGCTCCGGTGTGCCGAGCAGGTTGATGCCGACGCCGATGCCGATGCCGGCCTTGCCACCGAAGCCGATCCCGCCGCCGACCGAGATGATGCGGGTGCTGTCCGATGCGGCGACCACGACGTCGCCGCCGACGACGGCCGTGACGTTCTGCACCGCCGCGACGGTGTCGTTGAGGATCACGTTCGCCGAGAACGACCCGGCAGCCCCGATGCTGTCCTGGTCCGTGGAGACCGCCATGCCCGCCGAGATCGAGATGACGTCGCCGGAGCGTGTCGCCTGAACCCTGACGGTGCCGGTGGTCGTGAGGTAGGTGGCGACGATGAATGCGCGAGTCGTCGTGTCGATGACGTTGATGCTGAAGGCACCGGCGAGCGCTGTGCCACCCGGCTTCTCGCTCACCACGAACGCCGCCGCACCGGTGACCGACAACTGGAAGAAGTCGTCGATCGCGGTGACGGTGACGCTTCCCGCCGTGATCCGGCCGGCGTCGGCGATCGAGGCCTGCGTCTTGTCGGTGACGATGTTGATCGACACCGCGCCGGCGACACCGATTCCCGTCGTCGGCGTGTGCACGCTCGCGCCGAGGATCTGGAGCGCCTTCGCCGGCGGCGCCGCGCCGTTCGGTCCGGGGGGAGGCGACTGCGACGGGTCGGCCGGGGTCGAGACGGCGCCGGCGACCGAGAAGGCCCACAGGTCGCCGTCCAGTTTGGCGAGGATGTCGACGGCGCCGGTGACGTCGATGCTCGTGACGTCACGCGCCACCGCACCCGTGCCGGGCGATGCGTCCGCGGCACCGATGACGGCCTTCGTCGTGCGGTCGAGCACGTTGATCGCGACCGAGATGCCGACGCCGACGCCGTTGCCGACCGACACACCGCCGACCCAGGTCGCCTGTGTCATCAAGGCGCCCGCGTAGATGCGCACATCGCGCCCCGTGACGCTCGCTTTCCCGCTCAATCGTGCGAGGGTGTCGCTGGTCTGGCCGATGTAGGCGACGCTCCCGGCGATCGCGAAGGTCCCGCCGCCGGCGCCGGACTGCACGAGGTCGATGTGGAAGATGGCCTCTTCGGCCTTGATGTTGAAGCCGCCGTCGGCACCGCTGAAGATCGCGACTCCGTCAGCGATCGTCGCGTGCGTCGTGTTGTCTTGGAGGAACAGGTAGAACGAACCGCCCGCCCCACCCTTGCCGCCCGAGCTGCCGAGCGGGCTCAGGGCGATGCGGTCCGCGAAGCTCTGGTCCTTCTTGTCGAGGTCGATGCCGGGGAGCGAGAAGACGCCCACCATGTTGATGAACTGCTGGTAGTTCGTCGCCTCCACCGAGACGACCTGCTCGCCCTCTTTGCCGTCTCGGTCGGGGGCCGAGCCCTCGTCGTTGCGGTTGTTCGGGTGGTCGGTCTGCGTCCACGCCTCATCCTGGTTGATCCGCACGCCGGATTCGACCGTCGCCTGCGAGACGTTGGTGAGCACGAGCACCGTGACCGAGCCGGCGATGCCGATCTCGCCGGCGCTGGCCGACGAGGTCGTCCAGGTGTTGAAGAGCTTGTCCTTCAGGCCGATCTGCTCGTTCACGTAGCCGAGGATCGCGTCGTATCCGTCGTTGCGGATGCGGTCGATGATCTCGCCCCACGACAGCGGCAGGTATTCGTCGAAGCGCTGCGCGAACGGATAGGAGATGTCCGAGATGACCCGTGTCGCCCGAAGCGCGTCCAGCCGGGCCCCGTTGCGGATCGTCGTGGTGGCCGTGTTCTCGATGATTCCGACGGCGACCGCGACGGCGACCATCGTGTCGGCGCTCGAGCCGCTGCTGTTCTCATCGGTCTGCGGCTCGACGTTCGCCTCACCGTTGAGCGTCAACGACTGGGTGATGGTCGCCTTGATCTCAAGGTCCTCGTTCGACCGGATGTGTGCCGCGCCGCCGATGATCGTGGCGACGCGATGGGTAGCGAACACGAACGACAGCGACCCGGCGACAGCAAGATCGCTCGAGCCCGTGCCCGAGGTCGCGTGGTTGCTCGTGTAGGACTCCGTCAGCTTCGTGAAGAGCATGTCCGGCAGGTTGGTGTCGAGCTTCTCCTTGACGTCGGCCCACCACGTCTGGTTGCGGTTCTCGGATCCGAGCCCGGCGGTGGCGGATGCCGCGTCCGAGGCATCCAGCTCTGAGATGATGCCCACCCCGGTCGAGAAACCGGAGTCCAGGACGTGTGTGGCCGAGAGCGAGAACTGTGCGCCGTTCGCGGCGCCGCCGATGTCGATCTTGATTCCGGCTCGGGCTTCGCTCTCCGTCTCGGCGAGTGCGATGATCTGCCGATCGGTGAAACGCGTGTCTCCCTGCAGGTTCGTCTGATTCGTACTCGCGATGACGTAGTAGGTCGACCCGTTCGTCAGACCGCGGATCGCCGTGGTCCCTTTCTGGCGATAGACCACGGCCTGGCCGAGCTCGAACGTGTTGTTGACCGTGCCCCCCGGCCACGGCAGTGAGATCTCGTCGGTGGACCCGTCGACGTCGGCGCCGGTGAAGTCGCGTGTATTGGTCGCCGTCCCCAGTCCTCCGGCGGTCAGATCCATCAGGTCGATGACGTTGCCGGGCTCGTACTGCGCGCCCATGCCGGCGATGATCGCCTGGCGCTCGGTGCCGGCGAGCTTGATCCAGCCGTCCTCCTGCCAGATGACGTAGTACTCACGGCCGTCGACGAGACCGCCGATGCTCGTGCCGCGCCGATTCGTGTAGACGATGGTGTCTTCCGTGACCAGCGCGTAGTCGCCGATGTAGATGCGGTCGTTCGCGTAGTCGACGTAGCCGACGTTGCGGTCTCCCCGCACGTCGAACTCCGTCGTGGTCGGGTCGATCTCGATCTTCACGACGGAGCCCGGCTCCATCTGCGCGGTGACCTCGCCGAGGATCGTCGTGGTGATGACGGCATCCGAGATTTCGATGGCGAACGCGAGACCGGCGGCGCCGTCGGCGTACAGGCCGGATTCGGCGGATGCTGCGGAGTCGACGGATCCGCTGGATTTGATGTTGACCGTCCGCGCCGCCTCGATCGTGCTGCGCAGCCCCACCGTGATGGTCGATGTGGCGACCGCGTTGGAGATGGCGAGCGACAGAGCGATCTGGGCGCTGCCCGGGTTCGGCGTGCTGCTGAGCTCACGGGAGGTCGATGTCTCCATCGACGCCGTCGCCGTCGCCCCGCTCGTGATGACGACCGCCGCGGTGCTGGTGATCTCGACGTCCTCGCCGATCGTGACCGTCGCCGTTGCGACGGCATGCGAGTAGCCGAGACTGATCATGCTTCCGCTCGCGCTGCCCCCGGCATCCGCCGTCGCCGTCGCGTACACGCCGACTGTGTCGTCGCCGATGAGCTTCGCGAAGTCGCCGATCGTGATGGTCGCCGTCGACTGCTTGACCAGGACCTTGACCGGCAGCGCGAACAGGCCGCCGAGCAGATCGGTGATCGGGTCGATGATGAAGTTCTCGATCTCTTTGACCGCACCGATGATCTCGGCGAGGCTGCGGTCCTCTGCCTGGGCGATCAGGTAGATCCCGGTGGCCCGGAGCTCGGCGCGCTCGGCGATCGTGATCGAGACCTCCCGGTCGGTGCCGAAGCCGGGCAGGAAGTTCTCCCACAGCACGCCGCCGATCTGGCGCACCCGGAACGTGATCCACCCGCCACCCGCGTCGATAACGACTCCCGCGTGAACGGTGACGTGGGCGGCGTAGACCTCGATGATGCCGCCGTTGGTCCAGACGTCGCCGGTGAACTCGACCGTGTCGGGGCTGGTGTCATCGAGCGAGATCGGGAGAGCCTCGCTGAAACGCTGGAAGCCGTAGATGTAGAGCCCGGCCCCCTCGACCCAGCCCGAAGGAAGCCCCTGCACCTCGATATGGTCAGCCCCGAGTCCGGCCTCCACGATGAGGCGACTGACGGGGTTGGCGATGAGGATCTCATCCACGGTGAGCCCCGTGGAGGGGTCGTACCACCGCGTGCGGTCGTAGCGCACCGAGACGTGGCCGGCATCGGCGGCCGAGATGATGATCGTGTCGCCGAGGATGCTGCCGGTGACCACGGGGGCGGCGACACTGCCGCCGATCGGGGTGCGGTGGTCGATGCCGCGGAAGGCGATGGGTTTCGCTGAGGCGGTGCCCGAGGCATCGGTCCCGGCGGGATTGTGGACCGTGTATACACCGGTCGCATCGTTCAGGAAGAGGAGGGAATCACTGCCGCCAAGGCCGCCGTCGACCCAGCCGGAGACGCTGCCGTCTGTGGTCACGACGAAGGCGTCCGCGTTTCCTGGGGCCCCGACGAGGCGCTCGAACGACTCGAAGGCGACGCCCGCCACCGAGCCGGAGTCGGCTCCGTCGATCGTCCACAGGACGGACTGCGCCGGAGGCCCACGCACCGTGTCGCCACCCGATCCGCCGACGATCTTCGTGATGTTCATGAAGGCCGCGACCCCGGTCGCCGTGTGCAGGGCGGGAAGGTAGACCAGTGTCACCGGCACGCCCGCTCCGAACGGCGAGACGTGGCTCCCGTCGAGGATCGACACGGAGATGGACCGGTAAGCCGGGTCGCCGGTCGGGAGGAGGCCGAGCACCTGGAAGAGCAGCCACCGGCTCGGGTCGCCCGTCGCGTAGATGCGGATCTGCCCGTAGGCTCCCGCCGAGCCGGCGACGCTGTCGACCGCCTGAACGACGGCTGCAGACGCGGCATCCACTCCGCTGACGCGGATCACGGTCGCGGCGTTCTGGGTCGCGCTGTTGAGTGCGACCTTGCCTGCGCCCGGATTGCCGGCCGCGATGCTGGTCGAGAAGAGGTCGGCGATCGAGAACGGTGCGCCGGTGAGCGTGACGGTCACGGGTGATCCGCGATCGATGTAGGTGAGGGTGTCGACGGCCGGCTCGTCCGCCTCGTCGTCGATGGGGCCACCGTCGATGATCCCTGTAACGCTGCCACCCGCCGCGATCGAGAACGTGTCGGCGGCCAGGCCGCCCGCGAGGTTCTCGATGCCCGTGAATGCCTGCGTGCTGGTCAGGATGGTGTCGTCATCGGGATCGATGCCGTAAAGCGTGCCGGTGTTCACTCCCGTGATGACCCAGCGGTTCGCCAGATCGCCCGCGACAAGAGCGTCACCGGCCGCTCCGCCGTTGATCGTGCCGCTGAGGGTGAAGACCTGAGCGGGGCCGGAAGCGGTGTCTACGGTGGTCACCGCGAAGGTGTCGCGCGCCGACCCGCCGACGAGGTTCTCGATGCCCGAGAAATCGCCGAACGACGTCGAGCCCGCATCGGTTCCGGTCACGGCCCAGTCGGTCTCGACGTCCGGCCCGATCAGAGTGTCGTTGCCTGCGCCGCCGTCGATGATGAGTGTCACCGTGTCCGGCAGCTCCGCGATGGTGATGACGTCATCGCCGGCGCCGCCGCGGAGGGTCAGGGTCAGCGCGGCGGTCGCGTCGATGCGGTGAGTCTCGCCGGATCCGTCGGTGAATGCGACCCACACTTCGTCGCCGACGAGCGATACCCGGATCGTGTGGCCGGCGTCGCCGGCCGTGACCACGCATACCGAACACGTGACATCGACGGGCTCGAGGCCGTCGTATGTCGTCGTGAAGCCGTCACGCGTCACAACTCCCGACTGCGGTCCGGTGACGAGTGACGCAACCGCGCCGGAGGTCCCGGGCGCGACGCGCAGTACGTCGTATCCGCCATCGCCGCCGTCGACGGCCGTGACCGAGCCTTCGGGGCCCAGCACGAAGACGTCCTCGTTGCCGACCGCTCCCTGGAGCATCTCGACGCCGTGGAAGACGACCGTGAGTCCGCCCGCCACGAGAGTGCCCGCACCCCGCCCTGTCACGTTCCACGTCGCATCGACCGCGGGTCCCGCGAGGCGGTCGGTGCCGCCGCCGCCGTCGAAGGACACCGGGATGCCGGCGAGCGCGGCGCGCACCTCCGCACCGATGACGAGCGTGTCGTCGCCAGCCGTGCCGACGATGATCACCTCGGTGATGCTGGACAGTTCGCGCCGCTCATCACCGATCAGCAGGAAGCCGTCGTGCAGAGTGATCGCACAGGTGCCGGCGCTGTCGAGCGTGACCGTCCAGGGTCCCGGCGACGGTGGAGCAGGTGCGACCGCGGCGGGTGCGACAGGGGGAACCGCACGCTGCGGCACGCCGGAGGTCGCCTCCGGCGTGGACGCGACCGGGTCGGGGGGCGTCGCGACCGAGTCCGGGCCGGGCATCTCGGATGGCGTCAGCGGAGGGGAAGGCGTGTCAGAGGGCTCTGCGGCGACGCTGGGCGTGGCGTCGGCGGGAGCTGTATCGATACTCACCGGTGCGATGGGCGCCACCGGGCCGGTCGGCGTGTCGACCGCACCGGCACGGAGGGGGAACTCCGCCGTGCCCTCGGCGAGGGACCTCAGGACGGCCTGATCCGGTCCGTCATCGATGCCGACCGTGAGGTACCGCTGGCCCGGCAGCAGGTGTGCGTGCATGAGCGCTTCGTCGTCGTGCAGGTCGGCGCGGCCGAGCAGGTGACCGATCTCGTGCGCGAGCACGGTCAGCAGGTCCATCCGTCCTGCTGCGGGGCTGCCGGGGGGAGCCTGCAGCAGTGGCCCCGTGCCCGCGCTGAATTCGTCGGATGCCTCCGGTGACGGATCGATGTACCAGCCGTGACCGGCCGCGGTCGGATCGATCACGATCGTCTGGCCCTGCGTCACGGCGAGGCGATCGCCTTCCGTGTCGGCGATGAGCACGGTGACGCCGTCCAGTTCGGGCGACCCCCACAGCGCCGCCGCAACGGCGAACATCCGAGCGAGGTCCTCTGCCGCCAGGGCGACCGGAGCGGCGCGCTCCGCAGACTTCTGGTCCTGAGCCTGTGCGGCGAGTTCCCGCGCCGTCGGAGGCGTATGCGCCACGGGCGACGACGAGCTCAGCGCAGGCGCCGCAGCGCCGGCGCTCACGGGCAGGGCGAGCGGCGTCAGCGTCATCGCGACGACGACGAGCGCTGCGACCGACCTGCGACGCGCGCGGTCGAGACGCCCAACAAGCCGTGGAGCTCGCACGGAGCCGCCTTCTCAGAGTGGGTGGGCGCCATGGGAAGCATCATCTTCCGAGGGCGGGTGCGAGGTTCGTCGCACGCGTCGGAGTATGGACGGGCCCTCCCGGGGTGTCAAGAGTCGGCGCAACCGCATCACCCGGGGTGTCGCCGCAGTGCCCCTCTTGTTCTGCACCGACCCCCCGGCGGGCGCAGAAATCACCCTCCCGGTTCCTCGTTCGACGCCGCGCGACGCCGTCTGCCATGAGCATGGTTTCGAGCCTCCCGAGCACGATGCAGCGGATCCCGCGTCCACTTCTCCGGAGGAACCGTCACTTACGCCGCCCCGACCCCCGGAAACGCCGTTTCTCTCCGGAGTTGTCGACGCTCACCCGACGAGGCCGAGGAATCCGGTGAAAACGAGCTCGCGCACACGGGGCAGCAGGTCGGCGCGCAGCGCAACCGGGTCGACCTCGAGCAACTGTCCGATCGCGTCGATCAGCACGCCGAGCGGCAGGTCGCCGTCGCACGCTCCGACGAGCGCCGCGAGGCCCGGGTCGACCGAGAGCGACCGACCGAACCCTGCGCCCTGCCGCAGCTCGATGACGGTCGGATCCTCGGCGCCGGGCAGCTGGTGCCGCGCCTCGGTGACGTCGGCCGCGACGAGGGCGACGCGGGCTGCGAGAGCGTCATCGTCGAGCTGCGCCAGCGCGTCGTGCGCGGCGAGCGCGTCGGCGAGGTGCCGGCCGAGCCCGCCCTCCGGCAGGGCCTGGGTCACCCGCTCGTACCGTGACAGCGTCGCCGCGCCCGCCGCCGGGCGCCGCAGCAGAACGTAGCCGAACCCGATCGACGCGACCCCGCGCGCGGAGAAGTCCTCGAGCCAGGCGTCGACGAGCCGCGCGTACTCCGGCGTTCCGGGCAGCGTGCCGCCGTCGCGCACCCACAGCTCGGCGTACGACAGGGGGTCGAGCTGCTCACGCTCGACGACCCAGGCGTCCAGCTCGACGGGTGCCGCCGCGACCCACTCCCGCACGCGATCGAGGCCCTCGACGCCGTCGCGGGTCTCCCAGTCGCCGAGCAGCTGCGCAACGCCGCCGGGCGCGAGGTGCGCGCCCGCGCCCGAGACGACCGCCGCGACGAGTTCGTCGCCCATGAAGCCCGCATCACGGTACTCGTACGCGGGCACACCTGCGACGCGGGGAGTGATGACGAAAGGCGGGTTCGACACGATCCGGTCGAACTGCTCACCCGCAACGGGCGCGAACAGACTGCCGTGCCTCGTCTCGATGCCGTCGACACCGCACAGCTCCGCATTGAGGCGCGTGAATCGCAGCGCGCGCTCCGAGATGTCGGTCGCGACGACATGCTCGACGGCGCGACGCGCCCGCAACGACTGGATGCCGCAGCCACTGCCGAGATCGAGCCCGCGCGCGGCGGGTGTCGGCAGCTGCAGCGACGCGAGCGTGAGCGACGCGCCCCCCACACCGAGCACATGGTCTTCAGGCAGTGGCCCGCGCAGCGCGCTCTCGTCGAGATCACTGGCGATCCACCACTCTCCGCCGCCGAGCTCATCGGCGAACGACTGCGGTCGCACGAGCGCCACGGGCTCGACGTCCGGCCCCGGCGCCACCGCGAGTCCGAGGGCGACGACACCGCGCACCCCCGTGCGCGGCAGGCTCCGGTCGACGGATGCCGCCGGTTGAGGCGCCGCGAGCACCAAGAGCCGCCCCAGTACGGCGAGCGCGTCATCACGGTCGCCCAGAGCCCGAAGCGCAAGCGAACGCAGGCCCCGAGCGAGCGCCGTGTCGGCGGTGTCACCCCACGCGGCGCGCAGGGCGGCTGACGTGAACCCCGCGTCTCGCAGGTCGTCGGCAAGTGCACGGCACAGCACAGGATCGGGCTCGGGAAGCAGAGTGCGAGAAGTCACATCCACCATTCAACCGCGTGCGCTGTCGGCACCCTTCGAGGGGCGGCCCGTAGAATCTCATCGATCGTGCGGTCCGGAATCGCACAGGAGCCCACCGAGAGTGATGATCGAGACCCCCCTGAAGAAGAGCCGGCCGCGGCGCGCGCTGTCGATCCTCACGGCCCTGACGATCGCCTTCGGGCTCGGGATGCCGCTTCCCGCTGCCGCCGACACCCCCAGCCCGGTGCCGTCGCCCGCAGCGACGGACCCGGCGGTCACCGGCACGACCTCGTTCACCCTCGCTCCGCTGCGCAACGGCATCCTGAATCCGGGCGAGACCCTCACAGTGTCGGTGACGCTGCAGAACGACACGACAGCGGACATCCCCTCGACACCTGTCACGCTCGCGCTCGGCACAGCGCCACTCGGCGGCCGGGCCGAGTTGGCGGCGTGGCTCGCCGGCTCGTCCGAAATTGCGACGCTCGATGTCGGAACCGGCATGATCGAGCCCGTCGCTGCGGGCGAGCACCAGACATCGGCGATCCTCGTGCCCCCCGAGACCCCCGAGCTGAGCGCGCTGCGGCCCGGCGTATATCCGCTCGAGGCGTCGTATGACTCGCCTGACGGCGCGATCGTGTCGACCAGTGCCATCGTCGTGCCCACCGCAGACCAGCCGCTCAACGCGTCGTTCATCGTGCCGATCACGGTCGCCGCTCGCGAAGACGCCCTGTTGACAGCGACCGAGCTTGAGCAGCTGACGGCGCCCGACGGCGAGCTGACGAGCCAGCTCGAGGGCGTCACGGGCACAGGAGCGATCCTCGCCGTCGACCCCGCGATCCCCGCCGCGATCCGGGTACTCGGCATCGCGGCGCCCGAGAGTGCGACCGCGTGGCTCGAGCAGCTCGAAGCCCTCGGCAACACGCGCTTCGCACTGCAGTTCGGCGACGCCGACCCGGCCGTGCAGGTCGAGGCCGGGCTCTCACGCCCGCTGGAGCCCACGTCTTTCACCGCCTCGATGCGCGCGGCCGACTTCCCGCCCGTCGCCGAACCCACACCGGCGCCGCCCGTCGCCCAGACGCCCTCCGCGACCGGACCGGTCGACCCGGGGGCGCCGGTCTACCCGACGGTTGAGGATCTGCTGCAGATCGGCACCGTCCGCGGCACGGTGTACTGGCCCGACGCCGCGAGCCTCACGCGCGACGCCGTCGCCGGCCTGGGTGCCCTCGACGACGGCGAGGCGCTCACCCTCGTGCCCTCGACCGCGACGGTGGCCGGCGCGGGCGGAGGCACGGTCGGCGCGCGCGGAACGGCGGGCGAGGCCGGCCTGCTCGTCGCCGATGCCGAGATGTCGCGCCTGCTGTCGGATGCCGCGGCGATCGACGAATCCGCGCTGCGCGGCGCGCCCCTCGCTGCCGCGACGGGCCACCTCGCCTTCGCCGCCGCCGAAGGCACGCCGCTGCTCGTCACCCTCGACCGCACGACCGCCCGCTCGTACATCGGGATCCGCACGGTTCTGAGCGCCGTCGCCGACTATCCCGGCGTCGTCATGCAGTCGCTCACGAGCGTCGCCGGCACAGCGACGATGCGGGTCGACCTGCTCGACGCCGAACCTCCTGCCGAGCGCGTCGCGGCGGCAGCCGCTCTCTTCGCGGATGAGGACGAGCTCGCGCGATTCGCGACGATCCTCGACGACCCGGGCCTTTTGACCGGAGTCGAACGGGCCGAGATCCTGCAGCTGCTCAGCGTCGGCTGGGCCGCACGAGCCGACGAGTTCGCGGCTGCACTCGCCGAGCACCGTGCCGCGACGCGCGAGACGCTCGGCGCGGTCAGACTGCTGCCCAACAAGACGATCAACCTCTTCGCCGCCGGAGCGGACCTGCCCTTCACGGTGCGCAACGACCTGCCGTATGCGGTCAACCTCGTGCTCTACGCCAGTCCCAACGATCTGCGGCTGAACGTGCGTCGCGCGAACGAGCTCGTCGCGACACCGCAGAGCAACACACGGGTCGACGTTCCCGTCGAGGCGCGCGTCGGAAACGGCGAGGTCACCCTCGAACTGCAACTGCGCAGCCCGTCGTTCGTCGCGATCGGCGCGTCGGAGCAGGTCGATGTCAACGTGCGCGCCGAATGGGAGACCGTGGGCCTCGTCGCGCTGGCCGTCATCGCCGGCGGCCTGCTCGTGCTCGGCGTGCTGCGCACGGTGCTGCGCTCTCGGGCGCGCCGCAGCGGCAACGACCCCTCGAGTGAGGATGCATCATGAGCGTCGGCCGGGCGAGCGCACTCATCGGAGCAGGAACCCTCGTCTCGCGGGTGACCGGGCTCGTCCGCACGATCGTGCTCGTGACGGTGCTCGGCGCGGTCTTCAGCCGCGCGGGCGACGCGTTCGCGATTGCGAACCAGCTGCCCAACACGATCTACGAGATCATCTCGTACGGCCTGCTGACGGCCGTCATCGTGCCGCAGATCGTGCGTGCCAGTTCCCACGCCGACGGGGGGCGCAGCTTCATCTCGAAGCTGTTCACACTCGGCACCGTCGTGCTGCTCGTGACGAGCGCCGTCGCGACCTTGTGCGCACCGCTGCTGGTCGAGCTGTTCGCACCGGGCTTCGAGCCCGAGCAGAAAGCGCTCGCGACGGTCCTCGCCTACTGGTGCCTGCCGCAGATCTTCTTCTACGGCCTGTACGCGCTCGTGGGCGAGGCGCTCAACGCCCGCAAGGTCTACGGGCCCTTCACGTGGGCGCCCATCGTCAACAACGTCGTGTCGATCATCGGCTTCGGCCTCATCGGGCTGTACTTCGGCACGAATCTCACCGAGGTCTCGGACTGGACCCCCGCGATGGTGACGGCGCTGGGCGCGACCGCGACGGGCGGCATCGTGATCCAGGCGCTCGTGCTGCTCTTCTTCTGGCGCCGCACCGGACTGCACCTGCGGCCGGATTTCCGCTGGAGGGGGGTCGGTCTCGGCCAGATCGGGCGCCTCGCCGGATGGACCTTTGCGATGGTCGTCGTGCGCACGCTCGCCGGCCTCGTTCAGACACGCGTCATCACCGAGGCATCGGGCGACGGCCCGTCGGCGTTCGCCATGGCCAACGCGTGGCTCGTCTTCATGCTCCCCTACTCGATCATCGTCATGTCGATCGGAACCCCTTACTTCACGCGTCTCTCCGAGCACGCGCACGCGGGACGCGATGAAGACATGCGGTCCGACCTGTCCGCCAGCATCCGCGTCACGGGCATGCTCATCACGATCGCGGCCGCCGCCCTCATGGCCGCCGCGGTCCCCGCGACCCGCGTCTTCGCCGACAGCGCCGAGGCAGCCGTCGCGGCGGCCCCCGTGCTCATGGCGTACCTCGTCGGCCTCATCCCCCTGTCGGTGCTGTTCGTCGTGCAGCGGGCGTTCTACGCCTACAACGACACCCGCACGCCCTTCCTGTTCACCGTCATCCAGTGCGGACTCTTCGTGCTGCTCGTGCTCGCCGCGCAGGCCGCGCTCCCGCTCGAGCATCTCGCGGCCGGCGTCGCGCTCGGCCAGTCGATATCGACGCTCGTGCAGGTGCTCATCGCCACGGTGTTGCTGCGGCGGCGCCTCGGCGCACTCGGCGCCCGTGCCTGGTTCGTCTCGTACGGTCGCTTCCTCATCGCCGCCGCTCCCGCTGCCGCAGCCGGGTGGCTGACCTACCTGCTGCTGGGCGGCTCCGACGGCTGGGCCGTCTCCGACAAGCTGCTCGGCGCCATCGGGACCGGCGTCATCGGGCTCGTGTCCTTCGTCGTCTATCTGGGCGCCCTCGCCCTGCTGCGCGCCCCCGAACTCGGGCCGGTCCTGGATCTTGCCCGCCGCTTCATTCCCGGCCGTCGCTGATCGCCGCGGGTCCCCCCGGCGGTGGAATGCCGCGTAGCTAGCATGGGTTGATGTCAGCGGGTGCGCAGCATCCGTCATCGAGAAGGAGTATTCGTGCGTCACGTCATCGTCATCGGTTCCGGGCCGGCCGGATACACCGCCGCTATCTACGCGGCTCGTGCCAACCTCGAACCGCTCGTCGTCGCCAGCTCCGTCGAAGCCGGCGGTGAGCTCATGAACACGACCGATGTCGAGAACTTCCCCGGGTTCCCCGAAGGCATCATGGGCCCCGACCTGATGGCGAAGATGCAGGAGCAGGCTGAGCGGTTCGGCGCCGAGGTGCTCTACGACGACGTCGTGTCGCTCGATCTCGACGGGCCCGTCAAGCGCGTCGTCCTGGGCTCGGGTGCCGTGCACGAGGCCGAGTCGATCGTGTTCGCGACGGGTTCCGCGCCGCGCAAGATCGGGATCGAGGGCGAAGCGCGTCTCGCCGGTCGCGGCGTGTCGTACTGCGCCACCTGCGACGGGTTCTTCTTCCGCGAGCGTACGATCGCGGTCGTCGGCGGCGGCGACTCGGCGATGGAAGAGGCCACGTTCCTCACGAAGTTCGCCTCGAAGGTCTACGTGATCCACCGCCGCGACGAACTGCGCGCGTCCAAGATCATGCAGGACCGCGCCTTCGCCAACGACAAGATCGAGTTCGTGTGGAACAGCGAGATCGTCGACATCCTCGGTGAAGACGCTGTCACCGGCGTCATGCTGAGCGACACCCGCACGGGCGAGACCCGCGAGCTCGCGCTTGACGGTGTCTTCGTCGCGATCGGCAACGACCCCCGCACCCACCTCGTGCACGACAAGCTCGACCTGACGCCCGAGGGCACCGTGTGGGTCGACGGTCGCTCGTCGCGCACCTCGGAGCCGGGTGTGTTCGCCGCCGGTGACGTCATCGACCCCACGTACCGTCAGGCGGTCACCGCCGCGGGCAGCGGCACCGTCGCGGCTCTCGACGTCGAGCACTACCTCGCCGCGCTCGGCGAAGCGGGCGCCCCGGCTGCCGATGCCTCGCCCATCGACGGGCTCGCCGACGTCGGCGTCGCCTGAACACGGAACAAACCCCGCGTCCTGGACGTTTCCCCTCCAGAGACGTCACACCCAAAAGGAGATAGACATGACCGCCAAAGCGACGACGTCGGCCACATGGGAGCAGGACGTGCTCCAGGCCGAAGGACCCGTGCTCGTGGACTTCTGGGCCGCCTGGTGCGGACCGTGTCGCATGGTCGCTCCCGTTCTCGATGAGATCCAGGCTGAGAACCCCGACAAGATCACGATTCTCAAGCTCAACGTCGACGAGAATCCTGACCTCGCGATGAAGTACCAGATCACGTCGATTCCGGCGATGAAGGTCTTCAACAACGGCCAGGTCGAAGCGACCATCGTCGGCGCCAAGCCGAAGTTCGCACTCGAGCAGGACCTCGCCAAGTACATCGGCTGACACTGATCTTCGACTCCCCCGGTGATGGTTTTTCCACCTCACCGGGGGTTTCACTTTTTCTACGAGGCGTCTGCCCGCACCGTGGCATCCCACGGACGATGCGTATTAGCCTCGCCGAGCAGTCGCCAGACGGCCGTCGTCAATTCGGGGTAGTCCTCGGCGATCTGCCGCAGTACCCGGTAGTGGCGCGCCGCGGTCGGGCGTACCCCGCCGTCGGCCTCGATGTTCTCGGCGCGCAGCGTGAAGACGACGAGCTCATCGACCGTCGGCAGATCCTCCATGAACTCCCATGGATCCTGGCCGGAGCGCAGACGCTCGTCGATGATGACGGACAGTTCATCGGTCGCCTCGGCGCGCAGCAGCTCCAAGCTCGCGCGCCGGCGCGGCCTCTGGTCGTCGTTAGTCACTCATCCAGGGTACGTCGCTCGGAGCACGCGGGCGCCCGCGCCGGAACGCCGGCTCCTCCTGGCCCGGGTTTCCGATCAGCTCGCGCCGTACGGTGACTCGCCGAGTTCCTCGAGGATCCGATTGAGGTCCTGGATGCTGGCGAAGTCAATACTGATCTGGCCTTTGCGCGCACCCAGCGCGATCTTGACGCGTGTGTTGAGGCGGTCGCCGAGGCGCTCAGCAAGGTCGTCGAGGTGTGCGCGCCGCGACCCCGCCTGGGGCTTCGGGCGACGGGATCCGGCCACATCCGTCATCTTCGCGGCCGCCTCGGCGGCGCGCACCGAGAGATCCTCGTTCACGATCTTGTCCGAGAGCCGCTGCATTGCGTCGGCGTCGTCGAGCGACAAGATGGCCCGGGCATGACCTGCCGTCAGCACCCCTGCAGCGACTCGCTGCTGCACCGGCATCGGCAGCTTCAAGAGGCGGATCGTGTTGCTGATCTGGGGCCTGGATCGCCCGATGCGGCTCGCGAGCTCTTCCTGCGTGATCCCGAAATCAGCGAGCAGCTGCTCGTAGGCAGACGCCTCTTCGAGGGGGTTCAGCTCGGAGCGGTGCAGGTTCTCGAGCAGGGCGTCACGCAGTAGATGCTCGTCGGAGGTCTCACGGACGACGGCGGGGATCGTCTCGAGCCCGGCTTCGCGGGCCGCGCGTGTGCGACGCTCGCCCATGATGAGCTCGTACGTGCCCTCGCCCGTGTCACGCACGACGACGGGTTGCAGCACGCCGAACTCGCGCACGCTGTGGACGAGCTCGGCGAGATCGTCGGGGTCGAAGTGGGTGCGCGGCTGCCGCGGATTCGGCACGATCGAGTGCGGATCGATGTGGGCGAGGTGCGCTCCGGGCACCGCGACGAGCTCGGGCGCGGCGGCTGCGGTGGATGATGCCGTCGCCGCGCCTCCATCGGACGACACATCGTCGGGTGCGGCCGGTTCGGACGGGGCTGAGCGGGGGAAGAACACGTCGGCGGGGCGGGCCTCTGTGGGCTCGCTCGTGGGGATAAGGGCGCCGATTCCGCGGCCGAGACCCGTGCGCTTGGCCATCAGGATTCCTCTTCTGTTCGTGGGGACAGGGGCGCGCCGTCGCGCCGGATGATCTCTACGGCAGCTTCACGGTAAGCGACAGCGCCGGCCGACTGTCCGTCATAGGCGATGACGGTCTGCCCGAAGCTCGGGGCCTCCGAGACGCGCACGGAACGCGGGATGACGGTGTCGAGAACCTCGTTGGGAAAGTGCTCCCGTACTTCTTCGGCGACCTGTTGGGCGAGGCGCGTGCGCCCGTCATACATCGTGAGCATGATCGTCGACAGGCGGAGGGCCGGATTGAGGTGCTTCTGGATCATCTGAACGGTGCCGAGAAGCTGACTGAGGCCCTCGAGGGCGTAGTACTCGCACTGAATCGGGATAAGGAGCTCGCTGGCAGCAGCGAACGCGTTGATCGTGAGCAGTCCGAGTGACGGTGGGCAGTCGATCAGCACGAAGTCGAGGCGGTGCGTGTCGTCTGCAAGGTAGCCGTCGAGCGCCGTCCGCAGGCGATGTTCGCGCGCGACCTGCGACACGAGCTCGATTTCGGCCCCCGCCAGGTGAATCGTGCTCGGCGCGCAGAACAGCCGGGGAGACTCCGGGCTGGTCTGAATGACCTCAGCGAGCGGGAACTCGTCGATCAGCACGTCGTAGATACTCGGAACGTCTGCAGTGTGCGGAACCCCGAGTGCTGTTGATGCGTTCCCTTGCGGGTCAAGGTCGATCACGAGCACGCGAGCACCGGCTGCCGCAAGGGCGGCAGCGACATTGACGGTCGTGGTGGTCTTTCCCACGCCGCCCTTCTGGTTCGAGATCGTCAGGACTCGGGTGCGACCACTGAGCTGCACATCCGCGCTTTCCAGCACGCGTCGGCGGGCGTTGAGGTCTGCGATTTCCCGAGCGATCGGCGAATCGTCGAGGCTGAAAGAGGGTGCCGCGGCCGCCGGTTCGTCGGGATGTTCCACGTGAAACGGTCTCCTGAAATGCTCGTCGGACAACAACCCCACTCTACCCGCCCGCGGTGGTCACCGACGCGGTGAGCCGGAGGCAGTCCGAGGCGGAATCCCCTGCCCCGTCGGCCGACCGACCCACCGACGAGCGGTACACGCCGGCCGTGTTTCACGTGAAACCCACGTTGCGCGACGGAAGGGCGCCGGTCCCTCTCTGGCTCAAAGGTCGCGGCACGGCGGGCGCACCTGTTTCACGTGAAACATCGTCTTGCGTGCCGGATATATGCGCTGCGGCATCGGGGTCCCCCGGGCAGTCCCGTTCCACGTGAAACACCTGGCTGCACCACCGCGGATGGGATAGGCACAGCAATCACCATTGCGCGCCGACGTCGCAGCCCAGCGGAACGCACTCCCGTTCGGCATGAGTGATCGTGCTGCGCGGTCCCGTTTCACGTGAAACAGCGGGGAAGCCGCACTGGTCTGCTTCTACCCCGCGCTCATGACGGCCGCCGTGTGTTCGACCAGCCGATGTCTCCCGTGGAACAGTGGACTGTGGCGCTCTCCCTTCGACATCACCCGATGTCGGTGGGGTCACCCAACCGGGGACCGTCGCCTTATGGCGGCCCGCACCGCGCATCACCGCAGATGCGCGCGAAGTGCAGTCCTCAGCCGCGAGGCTCCGGCCGGCGGGTGCCCCAGACGGCGTGTTCCACAGTGGGAGGAGACGTCCGACGCCGTTCACGCGTCGCGTGAATCGGGCGTTACCGAGGGGTCGCCTCCGTGCTCGCGCCTCACCGTCCAGACGCCGACGGAGCCGCGTGCCCGGGGTCGTTTCACGTGAAACATCCCCGCCCCACACGGATCCATGCGCGCCCCCGTAGCCACCGGTCAGCGATGTCAGGGTCCCGGGCCCCATCCTCTGCATGGCCGGTATGGGCTGGCCGCCCTGTCGCCGCCAGCGACACACCCGGGGCCGCGCGCGTTTCACGTGAAACGGCGCTAGCGCACCGTTCCACGAATGACGCGGGAGGGCTCCGCGAGGAGGTCGGCGCCGAGGATCTCGACCCGGGCGCCGCTGACCTTGAACTTGCGCAGCTGCTTCTCAGCGGCTTCGATCTCGCCGGGTGCGGACGCCCCTTTGAGGAAAATCAGCTCGCCGCCGTCTTTGACGAGCGGAGCGGTAATCGGCACCAGGGTACGCAGGGCGCTGACGGCCCGAGCGGTAACGGCATCGAGTACGGGACCGCGGTCCCAATCCTCTGCCCGCGCGCGCAGCACCTCGACGTTGTCGAGCCCCAGGTCAGAGACCTGCTCGTTCAACCACGCGATGCGACGCTCCATCGGCTCGATCAGCACGAATGACACGTCGGGCCGCGCAATCGCGAGCACGAGACCCGGTAGTCCGGCTCCTGAGCCGACATCGCCGACGAGCCCAGCGAACAACGGAGCGATGACAGCACTGTTCAGAATGTGCCTCGACCAGAGCCTCGAAGGCTCGAGGGGACCGATGAGCCCGCGTTCTTCGCCGTGCAGCCCCAGTGAGTCAGCGAAACGCCGGGCGAGGTCGATGCGATCACCGAAGATCTCGGCAGCCGCCGCCGGTTCGTTCTCGATATCGATCATGAATGTTTCACGTGAAACGATCAGGCGCGGCGAATGACCGTGTGCCGGTCAGCACCTTCGCCGTACGACTCCGACACGAAGCCGCGGTCGGCCACGACATCGTGCACGAGTTTGCGCTCGTAACTCGACATGGCCGGGAGGGATGCCTGCGAGGCACCTTCGTCGAGGCGCGCGATCGCGCGGTCCACCAGGGACTCGAGCTCACGCTGGCGTGCGTCCCGTGAGCCTCCGATGTCGAGGATCAGACGCGAGAAGCGCCCGGTCTGGTTCTGCACCACGATTCGCGTGAGTTCCTGCAACGCGTGAACGGTGTCGGGATCCGACAGCAGCTCGACCGATCCGCCCTCGGGCGGTTCGACGGAGACATACGCGCGGTCGGAGCGCACATCGAGATCGAGATCACCGTCGATGTCGGCGATGTCGAGAAGGCCCTCGATGAAGTCGGCGGCGATGTCGCCTTCCTGTTCGAGCTGCTCGACGGTCGCCGGCTCACGGTCAGGGCGCTCGTCAGCCGTGACGTCGGGGGAGATGCTCATGAAGTCCTCGTTATCGCTCGAAATGGGCGGTGTCAGCTTTTGTCGCCGGAATCCGGCTTCTTCTGCTGACCGGTGCCGCCCTGCTTCTTCTTGGCGCGCTGCTTGCTGACAGGCTGCTGGCGCTTCGGGGCCGCGGCGCGGGCGCGCTCGGCCTCTTCGAGCAGGCGCTGCTGCTCGGCCAGGTACTTCTCCATCGGTACGACCTTGCCATCCGAACCGATGGCCTTGCCCTTGCGCGCCAGTCGTTCCTCGCGTGCCTTGGCCGCGTCGGAGCCCGGGGTCGGCATTTCGCGGATCACGAGGAACTGCTGACCCATCGTCCACAGGTTCGACACGAACCAGTAGATGACGACACCGAGCGGGAAGAACACACCCGAGAAGACGAAGGCGAACGGCAGCACCCAGAGCATGATCTTCTGCATCTGGTAGGCCTGGCCGGTCTTGGCCTCGGGCGAGAGGTTCTTCGAGATGATCTGCAGCTGCGTGAAGAACTGCGAGCCGATCATGAGGACGACGAGGATCACGAGGATCACGATCGCCACGGTGTTGCTGCTCTCGACGGCGTTGATCAGCGTCTCGTGAAGAGATGCCACTCCGAAGAGCTTCGCGTCGTAGAACTCCTGCGTGAGCTCGGTGTTGAGCAACCCGACGCCACTGAAGTTCGGGTTGTCGCGGATCTTCTGCACATCGTTCAGCACGCTGAACAGAGCGAAGAAGACGGGCATCTGCACGAGCAGCGGCAGACAGCTGGAGACGGGCGTCGTGCCGTGCTTCTTGTAGAGCGCCATCGTCTCGCGGCTCATCGCCTCGCGAGAGAGCTGATCACGCTTCCCGCGGTACTTCTCCTGAACTTTTCGCAGTTCAGGGGCGATTTCCATCATCTTTCGCTGGCTCTTGATCTGCTTCACGAAGAGCGGAATCATCGCCGAACGAACGACGATCACCAGACCCACGATCGACAGGACCCACGTGATGCCCTCGGCCGCCGGCATACCGGCCGCGGTCAGCAGCCAGTGCCAGCCGACGAGGATGAGCTCGACGAGCCACTTCAGCGGCCACAGGATGGTTCCGATGAGATCGAAGCCACCCCCGCCGGCATCCGGAGCGGGGGTCGAGGCAAGTAGAAGATCCATGCGGTGGATCAGTCCTTTCCGGTGGAGGCAGGCACGACGAACCCGTGTGGGGTCAGTGCGTGACGGAAGCTCGAGTGAGCGGGGACGTCATCGACGCCCCCGACAGCCCACGGGTGACAGCGGGCGAGGCGGGCGGCGCTCAGCGCTGCGCCCTTGATCGCTCCGTGCTGCTGGACAGCGCCGACGGCGTACGCAGAGCACGAGGGGTAGTACTTGCAGACGTCGCCGTACATATGCGAGACCGTCGCGCGGTAACCATGAAGCAGGCTGAGCACCAGGTTTCGCGGGACGAGCGGTACGGTCCGCAGCAGATCGGATGCCACCAGACGGGCATCGCCGATCGCATAGGCAGGCAGGACGCTCATGCCGCCGCCCGACGCGCGAGGCAGCGGACGACATCGTCGCGAAGCTGGCCGAAATCAGCTGTCGCCGCGCTCGGTAGAGCGCGGATGACGATCTCGGCGCCCGGACGAACACTGGGCAGGGCGCCGGCACAGACGGCCTTGAGCCGCCGGCGAACGGTGTTGCGCACGACGGCGGATCCGACCTGGCGGCTGACGATGAAGCCGAAGCGAGTCGCAGCGGCGTCGGTCGACCCGCCCACGTACGTCACGGTGTGCTCACCGACGCACCGTCGGCCTCGACGGACGACGGCCTTGTACTCCGCTCCGCGAGTGAGTCGGTTCGGCCTCGCCAGCACCGGGCGAGGTCAGGCCGAGAGCTCGGTGCGGCCCTTGCCGCGACGAGCCGCGAGGATGGCACGGCCGGCGCGAGTGCGCATGCGAGCACGGAAGCCGTGCTTCTTGGCACGACGACGGTTGTTGGGCTGGAACGTGCGCTTGCTCATGAGATAACTCCGGATGGGGCTGGTCCGCGGACTCCACGTGGATGCGTCGAGGGCCGAAGACGACGATGAGGGGACTCCGCCAAGAGGCATGAGTCAACCGACTAAGGCTACGTCGAGCGACGCCAGAATTCAAACCGGACCTCGTGGGGGGCATTATCCCCATATCACCCAGGTGACCCTGGCAAAGACACGCCGCTCCTCTCTACAGTGGAGTTTGCTCCTGAGTCGCGCCGTGACTAGCGTTGCTCCGGCAGTTTTCCACAGGCTGTTCGCGATGAATCCGCGACATCCGGTGGACTCATCAACACCCCGGGGGGGATATGTCAGCGCACGAGAATCCAGATGTTCCTGTCTGGTCCGCTGTGCTCGATGTCCTTCGCACCGACGACCGCATCACACCTCAGCTCGAGGGGTTCCTCAACCTCGCCGTTCCGCAGGGCGTCATGGCGGGCACCCTCTACCTCGACGTTCCCAACGACCTGACAGCGGCGCAGTTCACCAAGCGCATGCGCGGACCCGTTCTCGAGGCGATCGCCGAGGCTTCGCCCGACGGGGAGGTCACACAGTTCCGCGTCGTGGTCAATCCCGATCTGGTCGACGCCCATCTCACCGTTCCCATCCCGACGCACACAGAGCCGGTGATCCCGGCGTCCCCCGGGCCGCGCTCTCCGATCGAAGACGTGTCGGATACCGCACCCGGCGTCACCCGCAGCGATACGCGCCTCAACCCGAAGTACACCTTCGACAGCTTCGTCATCGGTCAGTCGAACCGCTTCGCACACGCTGCGGCCGTCGCGGTGGCAGAAGCACCGGCCAAGGCCTACAACCCGCTCTTCATCTATGGAGACTCGGGACTGGGCAAGACGCACCTGCTGCACGCCATCGGCGATTACGCGATCAGCCTCTACGCCGGCATCAAGGTTCGGTATGTCTCGAGCGAAGAGTTCACGAACGACTTCATCAACTCGATCGCGAACAACCGGGGGTCAGCCTTCCAAGCGCGCTACCGCGAGGTCGACATCCTGCTGATCGACGACATCCAGTTCCTGCAGGGACGAGCCGAAACACAGGAAGCCTTCTTCCACACGTTCAATACCCTGCACGATCACAACAAGCAGGTCGTCATCACGAGCGACGTGCCCCCGAAGCACCTCACGGGCTTCGAGGACCGCATGCGAAGCCGCTTCGAGTGGGGCCTCATCACCGACGTGCAGGCTCCCGATCTCGAGACGCGCATCGCGATCCTGCGTAAGAAGGCACAGTCCGAGCGGCTGCACATCCCCGACGAAGTCCTCGAGTACATCGCGACCGTCGTCTCCTCGAACATCCGCGAGCTCGAAGGCGCACTCATCCGGGTGTCGGCTTTCGCCAGCCTCAATCGCTCCACGCTCGACATGCCACTGGCGCAGACCGTGCTGCGCGACATCATCGACCAAGACGATGCCAACGTCATCTCGCCGACGGACATCATCACGGCGACCGCGCAGTACTTCAAGCTCACGGTGGATGATCTGTACGGCTCCAGCCGCTCCCAGTCCATCGCCACGGCCCGTCAGATCGCGATGTACCTGTGCCGCGAGCGCACGAGCCTGTCTCTGCCCAAGATCGGGCAGCTGTTCGGCAATCGCGATCACACGACCGTCATGTACGCCTACAAGAAGATCAGCGAACTCATGAAAGAGCGCCGCTCCATCTTCAATCAGGTCTCCGAAATCACGTCCCAGCTCGGTCGCGGCGGACGCTGACCCTTCGGTTTGACACAGGGCCCGAAAGGGCTCATCATGCACGTTCTACACATGTGGATAACCTGTGGATAACTTCGCCGGAGTGTCAGAAACCCGGCCTCGAAGACCACGGTGCTTGTGGATGACTCGACATTTCGACTCGTATCGGTGATCGGCACGCACCCACTAATCCGCAGCCGCTCCACAACTCACACCGATGTAGTTTCCATGTGCCGAGCGGTTTCCCCAGAGTTATCCACAGTTTCCACAGCGGTTAACACCATGACAGAGAACTACATCTATATCCCGCTCCGATCACCTCAAGGGGAAAACCTCGGCCTGCGACAGACTCGCTCGGGCGTGGGGACGCAAGGGCACTAGCATGAGTACTCCCAACAAGACCGAGGGAGCATTCGTGAAGTTCCACGTCAATCGCGATGTGTTCAGCGAGGCCGTGTCGTTCGTCGTCAAGCTCCTGCCGCAGCGCAACCCGCAGCCGATCCTTGCCGGCGTGCTGATCGAGGCCTCGGACGCAGGACTCTCGCTGTCGGCCTTCGACTACGAAGCATCCGCTCGCACGACGATCGATGCGACGATCGACGAGCCGGGCACGATCCTCGTCCACGGTCGCCTGCTCTCTGACATCGCCAGCCGCCTGCCCAACGCGCCGATCCAGATCGAGGTCGACGACGATGGGATTCTTCTGACGTGCGGTTCCGCGCGATTCACGCTCTCGTCGATGCCCGTGCAGGAATATCCCGCGATCCCCGAAGTCACGGGCGATTCCGGTCTCGTGCCGGGAGATGATTTCGCAACGGCGATCGCGCAGGTCGCGTTCGCGGCATCGCGTGACGATGTCACCCCTGTGCTCACGGGAGTGCAGCTCGAGGTGTCCGGAACCACGCTGAGCCTCGTCGCGACCGACCGTTACCGTGTGGCGCTGCGCGAGATTCCGTGGGATGGCGGCGCTGCAGCCGATGACGAGCCCGTCACAGCGCTCGTCCCCGCCCGCACGCTCACCGAGGTCGGCAAGACCTTCGCTCACTCGGGCGAGATCAAGGTCTCGTTCTCGGGATCGGGAGACCGCGAGATCATCGCGTTCACCTCGGGCAACAAGACGGTGACCTCGTTGCTGATCAAGGGCAATTTCCCGCCTGTGCGCCGGCTGTTCCCGGAGGCCACCGAGCACCACGCCGTCGTCAACACTGCGGATCTCGCCGAAGCGGTGCGCCGTGTGTCACTCGTGCTCGACCGTTCCGCACCGCTGCGGTTCACCTTCACGACGGATTCGGTGTCGATGGATGCATCGGGCACCGAGCAAGCACGCGCAACCGAGTCCGTCGACGCGATCCTGGTCGGCGAAGAGGTCACGCTCGGGCTCAACCCGCAGTACCTCCTCGAGTCGCTCGGTGCCGTGCGCAGCGAGTTCGCCCGGGTGACGTTCACGTCGAGCGACAACGCCAACAAGCTCAGCCCGATCCTCATCACCCCGCAGACCTCGGTCGACAAGTCGGGTGAGGACTCGTTCAAGTACCTGTTGCAGCCGAACCTGCTCCTGCGCTGACCCCACGCACCCGAAGGGTTGGCGGGATGGTGTCAGGGGCCGTCGTTAGGCTTGCCGGGTGATCGTGGAACACCTGAGCCTTGTCGATTTCCGCAACTATGCGGCCGCCGACGTTGCTCTCGTCCCCGGTCCGAACGTCTTCGTCGGCCGCAACGGCCAGGGAAAGACGAACCTCGCCGAAGCGATCGCCTTCCTGGCCACACTGGGTTCTCACCGCGTGTCCAGTGATGCGCCCATGGTGCGTGACGGGGCGGATGCCGCAATCGTGCGAGCGCGACTGGGTCACGGTGAGCGCAGCGTGCTGCTTGAAGCCCAGGTGAATCGGCAGGGCGCCAACAAGGCGCGCGTCAACGGCGCATCCGTCAAGCCGGCCGAGTTGCCGAGGTACGCGCAGATCGTGCTTTTCGCGCCTGAAGACCTGCAGATCGTGCGCGGTGATCCGTCGTCTCGTCGTCGCTTCGCCGATCAGCTCCTCGTTCAGCGCTCACCCCGCATGGCGGGCGTCATCTCGGACTACGAGCGCGTCCTCAAGCAGCGCACCGCGCTGTTGAAATCCGCTCGGGCCCGCGGCATCCGTGGCGACGCCCTATCCACACTCGAGGTGTGGGATGACAAGCTCGTCACGCTCGGCGTCGAAGTGATCCGCGCCCGGATCCGGCTCGCCGAAGATCTGCGCGGCCCGCTCGTGGCGGCCTACACCTCGATCGCCGGTGCTGATCACCACCCAGAAGTCGCCTGGGCGCTGTCGATCGGCGGTGGTGATCCCGAAGAGGGCGTCGACGCAGCGGCAGCCGATGATCCCGCGGACGCTCTCGAAGACCAGTTCCGCGCCGCCCTCGCAGCGAGGAGGGCGAGCGAACTCGATCGCGGGCTGACACTCGTCGGGCCGCATCGCGACGATCTGCTGCTGCGCGTGCGAGGTCTGCCGGTCAAGGGATACGCCTCGCACGGCGAGTCGTGGTCGATCGCGCTGGCTCTGCGCTTGGCGTCGGCTGAACTGCTGCGGGCTGATTCACGACTGGGCGACCCCGTACTGATCCTCGACGACGTCTTCGCCGAGCTCGACGCGGATCGGCGTTCACGACTGGCCGCGCTCGCGGGCGACTACGAGCAGGTCATCGTGACCGCTGCCGTCGATGCCGACGTGCCCTCGGCGCTGCGTGCTCGCGTCGTGCGCGTCGAAGCCGGCACAATCTTGGAGACGACCGATGTCTGAGCCGGCCGACATCCCCGACATCCCCGAAACCGTCGCGACCTATCTGCGACTGCGTGGCCTCGAGCCTTCGGCGCGGTCGTTCCGCCGCAAGAAGCGCCGCAAGACTGACGACGATCACGAGCCGTTCACCCCTGGTCGTGACCCGCGCGGGCTCGGTGATGTGCTCTCGGCGATGACGCGCGAAGCCGGCTGGGATTCGCAGCTCGCACGCGAAGATGTCGTCCGCGCGTGGGACGAAGTTGCCGGCGCCGACACCGCCCGGCACACCCGACCCGTGGCCTTCCAAGAGGGCACCCTCACCGTTCAAGCCGATTCCACGGCGTGGGCCAAACAGCTTCAGCTCATGCGTTCGCACATTCTCTCCGAGATCGTTCGCACGTTCCCCGAAGCCGGGGTCACCGCCATCCGCTTCTTGGGGCCGGACGTTCCCTCGTGGAAATGGGGTCCGAGAGCCATTCCAGGCCGCGGTCCGCGCGATACCTACGGCTGAGCCACGTCCACGGGTGGCCGATCCGATTCCATCGCGCGAGACGGGCGTAGAACGGGCGGCGACGCCCCGAAGACGATAGACTGACAGGTGCCCTCGCCATCTATCTGGAGTGCTTGAAACCAATGACGTCTGAGAATCCCGAACGCGCAACGGACACGACCGGATCGGAAGCGCGCGGCGGGGTCGCCGGAGCGTACGGCGCAGACGATATCCAGGTTCTCGAAGGCCTCGAGGCGGTGCGCAAGCGCCCCGGAATGTACATCGGGTCGACAGGCCCGCGTGGCCTCCATCACCTCGTCTACGAGATCGTCGACAACTCGGTCGATGAGGCGCTCGCCGGCTACTGCGACACCATCACCGTCACGATCCTGCCTGACGGTGCTGTCCGTGTCGTCGACAACGGCCGTGGCATCCCCGTGGATATGCACCGCACAGAGGGAAAGTCCACGGTCGAGGTCGTTCTCACGGTGCTGCACGCCGGCGGAAAGTTCGGCGGCGGTGGCTATGCCGTCTCGGGTGGTCTGCACGGCGTCGGTTCGTCGGTCGTGAACGCGCTCTCCACGCGACTCGAGGTCGAAGTCCGGCGCCAGGGATACGTGTGGCGTCAGGCGTTTCAGGACGGCGGTGTGCCGCAAGCGCCCCTCGAGCGCGGCGAAGAGAGCGACGAGACCGGCACGACGATCACTTTCTGGCCCGACGGCACGATTTTCGAGACCACCGACTTCGAGTACGACACGCTGCGCACGCGCTTCCAGCAGATGGCCTTCCTCAACAAGGGACTGCGGATCGACCTGCGCGACGAGCGCCCGGCGTCGGCATACGAGGAAGAGATCGAGCCCGGCGAGGTCGTGCTGCAGCAGCCGAATGACAGCTACCTCTATGAGCGTGGACTGGTCGACTACGTCGAATATCTCAACCACGTGCGCAAGGCCGAGCATGTCAACGACGACGTCATCGCGTTCGAATCCGAGGACGGCAACCGCAAGATCGCCCTCGAAGTGGCCATGCAGTGGACGACGAGCTACACCGAGAACGTCTTCACATATGCCAACACGATCAACACGCACGAGGGTGGCACTCACGAAGAGGGCTTCCGCGCAGCCCTCACGACGCTCGTCAACAAGTACGCCCGCGCGCAGAACCTGCTCAAGGAGAAGGACGAGAACCTCTCCGGCGATGACGTGCGCGAGGGTCTGACCGCGGTCATCTCGATCAAGCTCTCCGAGCCGCAGTTCGAGGGCCAGACCAAGACGAAGCTCGGCAACACAGAAGCGAAGGCTTTCGTTCAGAAGGTCGTCGGCGACCAGCTCGGCGACTGGTTCGGGCGCAACCCCGTGCAGGCGAAGAACATCGTGCGCAAGGCGATCGATGCCGCTTCTGCGCGGATGGCTGCCCGCAAGGCTCGCGAGACCGCGCGGCGCAAGAGTGTCTTCGAGTCGGCGGCGATGCCCGACAAGCTCAAGGACTGCTCGAGCAAAGACCCGTCGATCAGCGAGATCTTCCTCGTCGAGGGTGATTCGGCCGGTGGTTCGGCCGTTCAGGGTCGCGACCCGCACACGCAGGCGATCCTGGCGTTGCGCGGAAAAATCCTCAACGTCGAGCGTGCACGTCTGGACCGTGCCCTCGGCAACCGCGAAGTCCAAGCCATGATCCAGGCTTTCGGCACCGGCATCGGCGAGGACTTCGACATCGAGAAGGCGCGCTATCACAAGATCGTCCTGATGGCCGATGCCGACGTCGACGGCCAGCACATCACGACGCTTCTGCTGACGATGCTCTTCCGCTACATGCGCGGGCTCATCGAAGCCGGCTTCGTCTACCTCGCTCAGCCCCCGCTGTACCGCATCAAGTGGTCGAATCAGCCTCACGAGTACGTCTTCAGCGACCGAGAGCGCGACGCGCTTCTCGCCGACGGAATCGCTCGGGGCAAGCGCATCCCCAAGGACAACGCGATCCAGCGGTACAAGGGTCTGGGCGAGATGAATGCCAAGGAGCTGTGGGAGACCACGATGGACCCGTCGACCCGCACGCTCAAACAGGTGACGATCGACGACGCGGTCGCGGCCGACGAGATCTTCACGATCCTCATGGGCGAAGACGTCGAATCCCGCCGCGGATTCATTCAGCGCAACGCCAAGGACGTCCGCTTCCTCGATATCTGACCCTGCACCAGGCTCAGCGACCCGTTTACAGAGAAGAACGAGAATGACTGACGACACTTCGACAGGCGCAGCTTCCGAACGCCCCGTGCCGGCGCACGACCACGGCAAGATCGACCAGGTCGATCTGCAGTCCGAGATGCAGCGCAGCTATCTCGACTATGCCATGAGCGTCATCGTGGGTCGCGCGCTGCCTGACGTCCGCGACGGGCTCAAGCCCGTGCACCGCCGGGTCATCTACGGCATGTACGACGGCGGATTCCGCCCCGACCGCTCGTTCTCGAAGTGCGCGCGCGTCGTTGGCGAGGTCATGGGTCAGTACCACCCCCACGGTGACTCCCCGATCTATGACGCCCTCGTCCGCCTCGTGCAGCCCTGGTCGCTGCGCTATCCGCTCGCGCTGGGTCAGGGCAACTTCGGCTCGCCGGGCAACCAGGGTGCCGCGGCGCCGCGGTACACCGAGACGAAGATGGCTCCGCTCGCGCTCGAGATGGTGCGCGACATCGAAGAAGACACCGTCGACTTCCAGGACAACTACGACGGCCAGACGCAGGAGCCCACGGTGCTGCCCGCGCGGTTCCCGAACCTCCTGGTGAACGGCTCGGTCGGCATCGCCGTCGGAATGGCGACGAACATCCCGCCGCACAACCTGCGCGAAGTCTCTGCGGGTGCGCTGTGGGCTCTGGAGAACCCGGATGCCACGCGCGAAGAGCTGCTCGAGGCGCTCATGGAGCGCATCCCCGGTCCGGACTTCCCCACCGCAGCCCAGATCCTCGGCACGCGCGGCATCAAAGAGGCGTACCGCACGGGTCGCGGCTCGATCACGATGCGGGCCGTCGTCTCGATCGAAGAGCTCCAGGGACGCACGTGCCTCGTCATCACCGAGCTGCCCTACCAGGTGAACCCGGACAACGTCGCGATCAAGATCAGCGACCTCGCGCGCGAGGGCAAGATCACCGGGATCGCCGACATCCGCGATGAGACATCCGACCGGACAGGCCAGCGACTCGTCATCGTGCTCAAGCGCGATGCGGTCGCGAAGGTCGTGCTCAACAACCTGTACAAGCACACGCAGCTGCAGGACAACTTCGGCGCCAACATGCTCGCGATCGTCGACGGCGTGCCGCGCACGCTGCCGCTGGACGGGTTCATCTCGCACTGGATCGATCACCAGATCGAAGTCATCGTGCGCCGCACCACGTTCCGCCTCGCCAAGGCCGAGCGCCGCATGCACATCCTGCTCGGATACCTCAAGGCGCTCGACGCCCTCGATGAGGTCATCGCCCTCATCCGTCGCTCGCCCACGGTCGACGAGGCGCGCGAGGGTCTGAAGTCGCTGCTCGACATCGACGACGACCAGGCTCAGGCCATCCTCGAGATGCAGCTGCGGCGGCTTGCGGCGCTCGAACGGCAGAAGATCGTCGACGAGGCGAACGAACTCGAGCTGCAGATCGCTGACTTCAAGGACATCCTCGCGACTCCTGCGCGTCAGCGCACGATTGTGCACGAGGAACTCACCGACATCGTCGCCAAGTTCGGCGACGACCGGCGCACCGAGATCCTGCACGGGTACGACGGCGACATGTCGATCGAAGACCTCATCCCCGAAGAGGAGATGGTCGTCACCGTCACGCGCGACGGATACATCAAGCGCACGCGCAGCGACAACTACCGCTCGCAGCACCGCGGCGGCAAGGGCGTCAAGGGAGCCCAGTTGCGGGCCGACGACGTCGTCGAGCACTTCTTCGTGACGACGACGCACCATTGGCTGCTGTTCTTCACGACCAAGGGCCGGGTCTACCGCGCCAAGACGTACGAGATCGCCGAGGCGGGCCGTGACGCGAAGGGGCAGCACGTTGCGAACCTGCTCGCGCTGCAGCCGGGCGAAGAGATCGCGCAGATCCTCGACATCCGTGATTACCAGGTGGCCACCTACCTCGTCCTTGCGACGCGAGGGGGCCTCGTCAAGAAGACGCGCCTGGAGGAGTACGACACGAACCGTCAGGGCGGGATCATCGCGATCAAGCTCCGCTCCGACGGTTCGGATGACACCGAGGACGACGAAGACGACGACACGGCGCCGACCAACGGTTCCGATGAGCTCGTGAGTGCCCTGCTTGTCGACGAGGGCGACGACATCCTCCTGATCAGCCGGCACGGCATGTCGCTGCGGTTCTCGGCGACCGATGATGCGCTGCGTCCGATGGGACGCTCGACGTCGGGCGTCAAGGGGATGTCGTTCCGCGAGGGCGATTCCCTGCTGTCGGCGTCGGTCGTCGCCGAGGACGGATTCGTCTTCGTCGTGACCGAGGGCGGCTATGCCAAGCGCACCGCCGTCGATCAGTATCGGGTGCAGGGACGCGGCGGCCTGGGCATCAAGGTCGCCAAGCTCAACGACGATCGCGGCGATCTCGCGGGCGGTCTCATCGTCTCGGAGGACGACGAGGTCTTGGTGGTCCTTGCCAGCGGCAAGGTGGTACGCTCTGCCGTGGCCGAGGTCCCCGCCAAGGGGCGCGACACCATGGGCGTCGTATTCGCCCGCTCCGCCGCCGACGATCGCATCCTCGCGATCGCCCGCAATGGTGAACGGGGCCTGTCCGAAGACGCCGAGGCCGCTGAGCCGGTGAACGAATCCGATGAAGCCGGTGCCTCGCCCGAGATCCCCGAAGAGAGTACTGACGCATGAGCACGGTAGCCGACAAGCTTGCGAAGAAGTCCAGCCGCAAGACCAGCTCCAAGCAGGTGCGCCTGCGGCTGGTGTACATCGACTTCTGGTCGGCGGTCAAGCTGTCGTTCCTGGCGGCCATCGCGATCGCCGTCGTGACGGTCGTCTCGTTCGTGCTGGTCTACCTCGTCGTGCAGACCACGGGCCTCATCGACCGGGCTGACGAGTTCTTCGCTGGCTTCTCGGACGGCAGCTTCCTGCTCTCCAACTTCGTGAGCCTCCCGCAGGTTCTCGCGTTCGCGGCGATCGTCGCGATCCTCAATCTTGTGGCGGTCACGGTACTCGGTGCCGTGTTCGCCGGCATCTACAATCTCGCCGTCAAGGTGACAGGCGGACTCCTCGTCGGCTTCACGTCGAACTGAGGTCCGTCGATTCGTGAAAACGGCGCGATTCGGGTAACCTCTTGGAGGTTGGCCGCGCGTCATGGGTCACGATCGGGGCTATAGCTCAGGCGGTTAGAGCGCTTCACTGATAATGAAGAGGTCCCAGGTTCAAGTCCTGGTAGCCCCACAAAAACGAAAGCCCCCGGGGCCTTAGCTCAGTTGGTAGAGCGCCTGCTTTGCAAGCAGGATGTCAGGAGTTCGAATCTCCTAGGCTCCACAGGATGACAAGCGCCGCCCCTGCCCGGGGCGGCGCTTCTCGTTTAAGGTGAAGCATGGACATGCGGGTGGCCGCGTACGCGGTCGTCGTGGATCTCGATGACCGGGTGCTTCTCGCTTACTGGGTCGAGGGACGCCGCGCCTCGTGGACGCTTCCCGGCGGGGGCCTCGAGCCCGGCGAAGATCCCGAAGACGCCGCCCGCCGTGAGGTCTACGAAGAGACGGGCTACCGTGTCGCGCTCGACGGGCTGCTGGGCATCCATTCGCGGGTCATTCCGGCACGCCGGCGGCTGACCGAGTCCTCGTCGCCGCTGCACACGTTGCGCATCGTCTATCGCGCGCACATCACCGGTGGGGAGCTGCGCAACGAGATCGGCGGATCGACGGAACGAGCCGAGTGGTTTCCGCTCGCGGAGGTGCCGTCGCTGCCGCACGTCAAGCTCGTCGACATCGGCCTTGAGATGGCCGGCATCCGCTGATGGATGCCGCTAGCGGGCCTCGCTCGAGATGTCGGCGACCGTGGCGTCGTAAGCGGTGATGAGGGCGTCCGCCTCGACGAAGAGGCTGTAGCCGTGAGCGCCGGCGCCCATCGCTACGCGACGACCGAGGATGCGTTCGTCGGCGTAGACAGGCCATTCGCCGCGCGCGCCGATCGGGACGATCGTGCCGCGCTCGTAGCCGGTGGCCGCGTAGGCGACATCAGGATCAGGGAGGGTGAGCTTGTTCGCTCCGACGACGGCGCGCAGTTTGAGCCATGAGATCGATCGATCGCCGGGCACGAGGGCGTACAGATACTGCGGGCCGGTGCCGGAGCTCGTCGACGAGCGCTTCACCACGAGCGTCTTGACGATGTCAGACGGCTCAACGCCGAGAAGAGCCGCCGCTTCGGGCAGGCTCTTCGCGGCGGGCCGCTCGCGCAGGTCGATGTCCAGTCCGCGAGCGGATGCCGCTTCTCGAACCCGCGCGAGCGGATCGTTCACGCGTCGGGTGCCCGCAGCGGGTCGTCAGCGACCCACAGTTCGTCATCAGCGCGCAGTGTCTGCCACGCGGCGTACAGCACACCGGCAGCAGCGGCCACACCGAGGATGATGGCGATGACGCCACCGGCGCCCATGCCCTTCTTCTTCGGCTCCAGGGCGCTCACGCCGGCAGACAGACGTCGCGAGACGTTCTTGGCGTACTTGTCGGCCTTCTTGGAGTACTTGCCTGCGTCAGGCAGAGCGAACCCGCGACCGGCCGCGAGGCGTGCGCGGGTCTCGTTCGCGGCGTCCCACGCGGACATCGCCGATCCCACGACCGCACCGGCTGCGGGGACGACATTGTGTGCGAGCACGTTCTTGGACAGCTTGACGCCCCGGTCGACGTAGGGCGCGGCGTACTTGTCGTAGCGGGCCTGCACCTGGGGGGCGACCTGCTCGCGCCCGAAGTGTCCGAGCTGGCGTCCTGCTTCGCGGGCGACATCGGACGCTTGCCCGACGATCACCTGCTGCGACTCCCACAGGGCGTTGGCCTGCGACTGAAGCTTTCGTAGTTCCTTCTTGCGCTTGCGGCTGAGGCTCACGGGGATCCTCCCTCTCGACGGGGTCGGTGGTCTGTCCATCTTGCCAGACGCGACCCTGCCAGAGAGGTGGGGCTTGTCAACTTGTCTGCGAGAATGTACGACATGCCCCAGCACTCCGCCGTTGCCACGATCCACACCAACCACGGCGACATCGTCGTCAACCTGTTCGGCGACCACGCGCCGCGCACGGTCAAGAACTTCATCGGTCTCGCCGACGGAACCGGCTCGTGGACCGATCCGGCGACGGGCAAGCCCGGCGAAGGGCCGCTGTACAACGGCGTCATCTTCCACCGCATCATCCCGAACTTCATGATCCAGGGCGGCGACCCGCTCGGACAGGGCGTCGGTGGCCCCGGCTACAACTTCGACGACGAGATCAACGGCGAGCTGACCTTCAACCAGCCCTACATGCTCGCGATGGCCAACGCAGGCCTGCGCCGCAACGCCATCACGGGAAAGCCCGAGGGCACCAACGGCTCGCAGTTCTTCATCACGACCGATCCGACGCCGTGGCTGCAGGGCAAGCACACGATCTTCGGTGAAGTCGCCGATGCCGACTCCCGCGCTGTCGTCGACGCGATCGCCGCGGTGCCGACGGGTGCGGGCGACCGTCCCGTCGAGCCCGTGGTCATCGAGTCGATCGACATCCAGGCCGTCTGACTCCGCGCGTGCTCACCCCGTGACCTCGGCGGACTTCGCGAGGAATCGCGACAACTTCTGCTACCGGCATCCTGACCGTCAGAGCTTCGTGCTCTGCCAGCGGTGCCTGCGGACGATCTGTCCCGAGTGCCAGACCCCCGCAGCCGTGGGCGTTGTCTGCCCGGAGTGCATGAAGGCGCAGCAGTCCGCCCAGACGACGGCGCAGCGAAAGGCCGAACGCCGCTGGTCGCGCTCGCGACCGATCGTGGTGAGTGACACACGACCGCTCGCGACGTACGTGATCATCGGGATCACGGCCCTCGCCTACGTCGTCTCGCTCATCCCGGGATTCGGTCGCACCGTCGAGAACTTCCTGCTCTTCTGGGCGCCGACGCTGTACCCACCCCTCACGGGAACCTTCGAACCGTGGCGCCTCCTGACCGTCGCCCTCGTGCACTCCGGCTTCTGGCACGTCGGGCTCAACATGCTCGCGCTGTGGCTCATCGGCCGCAGTCTCGAGCCGCTGCTCGGTCGGGGCCGGTTCGTCGCGCTCTATCTGCTGAGCACGATGGGCGGCTCGGTCGCTGTCACACTGCTGTCGTTCAGCACGCCCGTGGTCGGAGCGTCGGGGGCGATCTTCGGCCTGTTCGGTGCGCTGATCGTGATCGGGCGGCACATTGGGATCAATATCGGTGGGATCGCGGTGATCCTCGGGGTGAACCTCGCGATCGGGTTCGTCCCGGGCTTCAACGTCTCATGGCAGGCGCACGTGGGCGGTCTGGTCGTGGGCCTGCTCGTGGGGTTCGTCTTCACGCGTACGCGCGCCCGGAGTCAGCAGAAGATGCAACTCCTGCTCCTCGGCGCTGTCGGCGCGGGCCTCGTGCTGCTGCTGGTCGTGCCGGTCTTCACGGTGCTGCCGCCCTACATCGGCCTGTGATCCGAAGAACTACACCGGTGTGATTCATCCCCACCTGTGGATGAACCTGTGGATAACTCTGTCTCCGCGCACGCGAAAACCGGCGTGCGCGGGTGCGGACGCCGGTTTTCGGAGCAACGAGGAGGGCGGCTAGCGCCAGCGCGTCGTCATGAGGAAGCCGATGAAGGCGATGCCGAAGCCGATCACGAGGTTCCATCCCGCGATGCCTGGAATCGGGTACTGCATGCCGCTCAAGTAGAAGACGAGCACCCAGACAAGCCCTGCGAGCATCAGACCGATCATGATCGGCTTGAACCACACGGGGTTGGGGGCCAAATCGCCCTCTGCGCGTTCGATCAACGCGTCGTCATCTCTGCCGGAACGTGCCATGTCCGCCAGTCTAGCGGCCAGCTGAGATTCAGCATGTGCTCACTACACTTCGAATGTGCAACAAGCCACAATGACGACATCGATGATCCGCCGTGCGCGGCGCCGTCGCGGCGTCTCGGTCACCGGCGTCATCGGCGAGCTGCTCATCACCGCCGGCGTCATCACGCTGCTCTACGTCGTCTGGCAGCTCTGGGTCGGTGACATGATCTACGGCGCGCAGCGGAACGCGACCGGCAATGAGACGATCACGCAGTGGGCGCAGCAGTACGAGCCGCCGGCGCCGCCTCCCGAGGGTGAGCCGCTCGCCGAGACAGCCGAGCCCATCATCCTGCCCGAACCCGCCGACACCGAGGTGTTCGGCGTCATGCGGGTTCCCCGCTTCGGCGCGGACTACGCCGTAGAGATGGCCGGCGGCGTCACCCGGGCGGGAACCCTCGACCCCATCGGCATCGGCCACTATCCCGGCTCGCCGATGCCCGGCGAGGTCGGCAATTTCGCCCTCGCCGGCCACCGCACGACATGGGGCAAGCCCTTCAACCAGGTCGCCGAGCTGCGCATCAACGATCCCATCGTCGTCGAGACCCCGGACGGCTGGTACACCTACCGCTTCCGCACACTCCAGTACGTGCGCCCCGACGAGGTCGACGTGCTGCTGCCCGTGCCGCAGGAGCTCGATGTCGAAGCGACGACGAGTTACATCACTCTGACAAGCTGCAGTCCCATGTTCTCGTTGGCCGAACGCATCGTCGCGTACGGAGTCTTCGATTCGTTCACGCCCCGCGCTGCGGGCGCCCCTTCTGCCCTGAACGAAGGAGCCTGATGTACGCCGCACTGTGGCGGGCCCTCCCCGGACCCTGGTGGGTGCGCCTGCTCATCGTTCTCGTCGCCGTCGCCGCGATCCTCTACGGCCTCGCGTTCTATGTGTTCCCGTGGGTCAGCCAGTTCGTCAACCCGCAAGAGGTCATCGTCCAGTGAGCTCGCGCGCGGTGCTCGTCGTTGACAATCACGACAGCTTCGTCCACACGCTCATCGGCTACCTGCACGAGCTCGGCGCCGCCACCGAGCTGATCGAGGCCGACCAGGTACGAAACGCCGACGACACGGTGTCCGCCTTCGCGGGCGTGCTCGTCTCACCTGGACCCGGCGCACCGGCGGGTGCCGGCGCGTCGATCGCCGTCGTGCGGGCTGCGGCGCGTCGCGGCATCCCCCTTCTGGGCGTCTGCCTCGGGCACCAGGCGATCGCCGCGGCGTTCGGCGCCCATGTCGCCGAGGCGCCCGAGCTGATGCACGGTATGACCTCGCTCGTGCATCATGACGGTTCCGCGCTCTACGCCGGGCTTGCCGACCCCTTCGTCGCGACGCGCTATCACTCCCTCGCGATCGTGCCCGAGACCCTGCCCGCTGAGCTCATCGTCACCAGTCGAACCGATGCGGGCGTCATCATGGGTATCGCGCACCGCTCGGCGCCTGTTCAGGGGGTGCAGTTCCACCCCGAGAGCGTGCTGACCGAGGGCGGCCATGGTCTGCTCGGCAATTGGCTCGCGCAGGTCGGTTACGCGGATGCCGCTGCTCGCGGCGCGGCGCTCCACCCGCGGCGCTGAGGTCAGACGCTGAGGTCAGACGCTGAGAGCCTGTCGCTCACGATCCGGAGCAGAACACCAGGGTCACGGCCGATCGCACCGGCACGTCGCCGGGCGCGAGGGACTGCGACCGCACGATCGGCGGTTGGTCGGCGCGGCACGTGCTGTCCTCTTGCGTGGCGACCTCGAGCCCGAGATCGGCGAGCTGGCGGCTCGCGGCGTCGACCGTGTAGCCCGTCACGTCGATGAGGGTCACCCGGCCCGAGGCGACGACGAGATTGACCGGCGATCCCTTGGGCACTTCGGCCTCGGGCGCGCGGTCGGCCGACATGACGGTGCCTGCCGCGAGGGCGGGGTCGTTGCGCTGCGTCACGGTGCCGAGCGTGAGGCCTGCCGCTTCGAGCGCGGCGACGGCGGCATCCTGCCCGAGGCCTTCCAGCACGGGCACGGTCGACATCTCCTGGCCGGACGACACGTAGACGCGGATCTCCTGCTCGGGCGACACCGACTCACCGGGCAGCGGGTCGGTGCGGATGACGATGCCATCGGCCACGTCGGGATTCGGCTCGTCGACACGGAACGCGATGAGGTCTTGTTCGCCGAGATCACGTGCGGCTCGCTCGTAGGTCACCCCGGTGACATCCGGCACGATGCGCGCGATCGAGGGGACCTCTCCCCCGTCGGGCCTGATCGTGAGCACCCAGAAGAGCACGGCGGCCAACAGCACCGCGACGAGCGCGACGCCCGACCAGATCCACGCGACGGGGGGACCCGCCTGCGTGCGCTTCATCGTTGTGTCGGTGCTCAGCTGCCGCAGCGAGCGGGCCGTCTCGGCGGCCTGGCGCGGATTGGGTCCGTACAGTTCGCTCGTGAGCGCCTTCATCTGGCGCTTCGTGGGAGCATCGCCGTCGATCGTCGCATCGAGTGCCTGGCGGAAGCTCGCGGCATCCTGATAGCGCTGGAAGGGATCTTTCGCGAGGGCGCGCAGGGCGACGGCGTCGAGGGCGCGCGGCACCGACTCGTTGAACTCCGACGGCGGCACGGGCGCTTCGCTGACGTGCTGGTACGCGACGGCGACGGGTGATTCGCCGCGGAACGGCGGGCGCCCCGCGAGCAGTTCGTACAGCACGACACCGGCCGAATACAGATCGGCGCGGGCGTCGACGGGTTCGCCCTTGGCCTGCTCGGGCGAGAAGTATGCGGCTGTGCCGAGGATTGCGGTCGTCTCGGCGACCGTGGCCGAGCCGTCGGACACGGCGCGGGCGATGCCGAAGTCCATGACCTTGACCTGCCCGGCATCGGTCACCATGACGTTGCCCGGCTTGATGTCACGGTGCACGACGCCCGCCCGGTGCGAGTATTCGAGCGCCTCGAGGATGCCGTCGACGTAGCGCACGGCGTCGACGTCGGTCACGGGCCCACGGGCGATGATGTCCTTCAGCAGGGCGCCCTTGACGAGCTCCATGACGATGAACGGCACGGGGCGTACAGAGCCGTCGGGCTGGGTCTCGGAGTCTTCACCCGCGTCGAAGACCCGCACGATGGCCGGATGCGCCATGCGCGAGGCCGCCTGCGCCTCGAGGCGGAAACGGGTGCGGAAGGCGTTGTCGTTCGCGAGATCCCGCGCGAGCACCTTGATGGCGACTTCGCGCCCGAGCGTCAGGTCGTATCCGCGGTAGACGCTGGCCATACCACCGCGCCCGATGAGCTCGTCGATACGGTAGCGCCCCGACAGCACACGCGGCTCAGCAGACACTTGACTCCCTGAATCGGACCTTCAGCCAGACTAGTCGAGAGGCTACGCTCACTCCTGCTCGTCGTCAGTCGGCTCCGGGATGGGAGCCGGCGGCGCCTGGATCGCGGCGCTCACTTCCTGCGAGGGCCCCGTCGTGCGCTCGCCGGCGGAGCCGCCCGTGCACGTGACGGTGTAGGTCACGAGCAGGGTCGAGCCGGCGGCGCCGGTCACCTGCAGGTCGGCGGAACGCTCGTTGGCACCGAACCAGGCGGTGGACTGGCCCGAAGCGGGGAAGACGCCCTGAGTCGCCGTGAACTGGTAGCCGCTCACACTGCCGGTGCCCGAGGGGCAGCTATAGCCGTCCCAGCCGATCTGCACGGTGCTGCCTGCTTCGACCGTTCCCGAGATGCGTGCTGCGCCCGGCGTGCCCATGGGCACCTGCCCGGCGTACCGGGTCAGGGTGATGACGCGGTCGAACGGTACGTTTCCGACGGGATCGACGCGATAGACCAGACCGACGCTCGCCTCGTTGGGGGCGGCATCGCCGTCGACGCAGCTGACACCGAACCCGAGGCCGTCGAGGATCGCGGTGGCCGCTTCGCACGTCAGACCTTCGAGGTCGGCGGCGACGACATTCGCCGACGTGGGCTCCGGGGTCGGCGTCTTCGTCGCCGTCGTGCGCGTCGGAGTGGCCGACGTGGTCGTCGGTTCGGTCGCGGGCTCCTGATTGGCCACGAGCGCCCAGATCGTGCCACCGAGCACGAGAACGAGCAGGGTGATGAGTGCGACGAGAGGCCAGGTCCACGCGCTGCGCTTGCGCTTGCCGGTCTCTTCGCCTTCGCCTTCGTCCTCGCCGTCATCGATGGGCGAGCCGAGCAGTCGCGTCTCGGCCGACGTGTCGGTGCCGAGCAACTGCGTCATGTCGTCGCCCATCGCTGTTCCCGCGGCGATGGCAGGCACAGCGGCAGCGGCAGCGGCGACGTCGCCGCGGCGCAGAGCCGTAGCGGCGCGTGCGACGGCGGCCGCCGAGGCGGGGCGGTCTTCGGGCTTCTTGGCGATCATCGCCATGACGAGGTTCTGCACCGGCACGGCCACGCTCGGCGGCAGCGGCGGGGGCTGCTCGTTGATCTGTGCCATGGCAATGGCGACCTGAGACTCGCCCGTGAAGGGGCGCTTGCCGGCGAGGCACTCGTAGGCCACGATGCCGAGCGAATAAGTGTCGGTCGCGGGTGACGCGGAGTGGCCGGACGCCTGTTCGGGCGACAGGTACTGCACGGTTCCCATGACCTGGCCGGTCGCCGTCAGCGGCACCTGGTCGGCGATGCGCGCGATGCCGAAGTCGGTGATCTTGACGCGGCCGTCGGGCGTGATGAGCAGGTTTCCCGGCTTGATGTCGCGGTGTACGAGACCCGCGGCATGCGCGGCCTGCAGTGCGGCCGACGTCTGCGCGACGATGTCGAGCGTCTTGTCGGTCGAGAGCGAGCCGTCGCGTTCGATGATCGTCGACAGCGCTTCACCGGGCACGAGTTCCATGACCAGGAACGCGCTGCCGTTCTCTTCGCCGTAGTCGAAGACGCTCGCGATGCCCTCGTGGTTCACCAGGGCCGCGTGGCGGGCCTCTGCGCGGAACCGCTCGAGGAAGCCCGGATCCCCCATGTACTCGTCTTTGAGGATCTTGATGGCGACGGTCCGTCCGATGACGTGATCCGTTGCCTCCCAGACCTCGCCCATACCGCCGATCGCGATTCGCGAATCGAGCTCGTAACGGCCACCGAAAGTCACACCTTGTGTCGGTCTCATCTGCCCAGCACCGCCTCCATGACCTTCTTCGCAATGGGAGCCGCGATCGCGTTCCCGCTGCCCGACTGCCCTTGACCGCCGCCGTCTTCGACGACGACCGCAACGGCCACCTGCGGATTATCCGCTGGCGCGAAGCCCGTGAACCACAGGGAGTAGGGCCTTGCCCCGTTTTCTGCCGTTCCGGTCTTCCCAGCCACCTCGACCCCGTCTATTCTTGCACCGCTCGCGACGCCCGCACTGACATTGGCCACCATGAGCGCCACCATGTCCGCGGCGATGTCCTCCTCGAGGGCGCGGCCGAACTCGGTGTCCTCGAACTCCTGCTGCACCGACAGGTCTGGCCCGATGATGCGATCGACCATCCGTGGATTCATGACGACTCCTTCGTTCGCGATGCCGGCAGACACCATCGCCATCTGCAGCGGCGTCGCCGTGAGGCGGCCCTGTCCGAAACCGGTGAGCGCGGTCTGCGCGGGATCGAGCACGCGAGGGTCATCCTCGGTGGGCGGGTAAGCCGAGGGGGTCGAGACGAGCGGCATCGAGAACGACGTGTTGAAACCGTACTTCTCGGCTTCCTCACGCATGGCCTCGGCGCCCAGCTGGACCGCGAGCTCGGCGAAGGGCACGTTGCAGCTCAGCCGCAGCGCGTCGGCGATCGTGACCGTCTCACCCGCGCCGCAGGTGCCACCCGACGCGTTGCGCACGGTGTCGTTGGACTGCGGCAGCTGATAGATCGCCGGGTTGGGCAGGGTCGATTCGGGCGTGTAGTCGCCCGACGCCAAGGCGGCCGAAGCGGTCACGAGCTTGAAAGTGGATCCGGGTGCGTTCAGGTCACCCGCGATCGCCCGGTTCGACAGCGGTTTGCCCGGGTTCGCGACGAGCTCGGCATACACACCGTTGACCTCCTCGGCGTTGTGCGAGGCGAGCAGATTGGTGTCGTAGCTGGGGCTCGTGACCAGAGCGAGGATGCGGCCGGTCGACGGCTCGATCGCGACGATGCCGCCCTGCAGACCGCCGAGTGCTTCGTAGGCGGCTGCCTGGACGGTGGCATCCATCGTCAGGGCGACATCCGAGCCGCGCGGGGGCTGTCCCGAGATGATCCGATCCAGCCGCGACAGGAACTGCGAGCCGGCCGTGCCGCTGAGTTCCTGGTTCATGGCAGCTTCCATGCCCGTCGATGAGCCCAGCACGGGGTTGATGTAGCCGGTGACGGGGGCCCACATGTCGGCATCCGTATAGACGCGCTGCCAGCTGTACACGTCACCCGAGGGGACGGACCGGGCGATCGCCGAGCCGCTCGCGATGATGGCGCCCCGCTGCACTTCGTACGAGTCGTAGAGCGCGCGTCGGTTCGCGGCGTTCTCGGCGAGCTCGTCGGCCTGCACGATCTGGATCCAGCTCGTCGAAGCGAACAGCCCCACGAACATGAGCAGCATCACGATGCTGAGTCGGCGCAGCTCTTTCGTCATCCGATCACCACCCTCGGTCGGGAACGCACGGAGTCCGAGATGCGCAGCAGCAGGGCGACGATGATCCAGTTGGCCACGAGCGAGGAGCCACCGGCGGCGAGGAACGGTGTCGTGAGACCCGTGAGCGGGATCAGCCGCGTCACACCGCCGACCATGATGAACACCTGCAGGGCGATCGTGAACGACAGGCCCGTCGCCAGCAGCTTGCCGAAGTCGTCTTGGCCGGTGAGGCCGATCCGGATGCCGCGGCTCGTGAACACCATGTACAGGCACAGGATCGCGAAGACGCCGACGAGGCCGAGCTCTTCACCGAGCGCGGGAAGGATGTAGTCGCTCTCGGCGACGGGGGTGAGGTAGGGGCGGCCCTGGCCGAGTCCCGTGCCGACGAGTCCGCCCTGCGCGAGCCCGAAGATGCCCGTGACCAGTTGGAAGCTCGAGTTGTCCATCAGCTCGGGGTTGAAGGCATCCAGCCAGATCGTGAACCGTGTGCCGACGTACGGCAGCAGCCGGGATGCCACGAACGCGCCCGCCGCCGCCAGCACCACGCCGATGATGACCCAGCTGGTCTTGCCCGTTGCGACGTAGAGCATGGCGACGAACATGCCGAAGATGAGCAGGCCCGTGCCGAGGTCGCGCTGCATGACGATGATGCCGAGCGAGATCAGCCACAGAACGAGGAGCGGGCCCAGTTCTCGGGCGCGCGGCCACGTCACGCCCAGGAACCGCTTGCCGACCGAGCTCAGACTCTCGCGCGTACGCACGAGATAGCCCGCGAAGAAGATCGCGAGGCAGATCTTCGCGAGCTCGCCGGGCTGGAAGGTGAACAGCCCGACGTCCACCCAGACATCGGCGTTGCCTCCGCCGCTCAACCCCGGAATGATCGGCAGGATGAGGAGCAGAATCGCGACGAACCCGAAGATGTAGGTGTACCGGAACAGCACGCGGTAGTTGCGCAACAGGATGACGACGGCGATCGCGAGCACGAGAGCGATCCCGGCCCAAGCGAGCTGGCGCGTCGAGAATGCGCCCCAGCCCGTGCGGTCCCAGTGAAGGTCGAGCCGATAGATCATGGCGAGCCCGAGGCCCGTCAGAAGCGTGGCGATCGGCAGTACGAACGGGTCGGCGTCGCGCGCGCGCAGGCGCAGCACGATGTGGATCGCCAGCACAAGGGCGGCGAGCACGCCGCAGTAGATGAGGAACGAACTGTCGATCGCGCCCTGCGCACCGAGCTGGACCAGTGCGACGGCGGATCCGTTGATGACGAACGCGAAGACGAGCAGCGCGAATTCGCGATTGCGCTGCATCTGCGGAACCCGGATGCGCCGCAGTGCACGCACGACGGCGGTATCGGTGGTCACCGCCTGGGTGTCGGAACTCATGGCTCGCCTCCTTCCTCGAGCGTGATCGATGAGACGATGCCGCGTGCGCGGCGGAGCGAGTCGGCCGAGATCGTCTGCTCGATCCTTTCCCGGGTGAACGCCGAAAGCGAGTCGAGCTCTATGCCGGTGTCTTCGTAGACGGTCGACAGGCTGATCGGGCCGATGTTCTGCTGGATACCGCGGAAGATGACGACGGTGTCGTCGTCGGCGCCGACGTAGAACCGTGTCTGGGTCCACTGGTAGGCACCGAATGTCCCCGCGGCGAGCAGCCCGAGCACGAGCACGAGCCCGATGATCCAGCCGAACCGGCGGCGGCGCGCTCGGCGGCGGTCCTCTTCGATGAGCTCTTCGAAGAACTCGGCGGCCGGTTCGAAGTGCGTCGGCTCGTTCGCCGCCTGGCGTCCGGCGTGCAGCCAGCTCGTGCGCCCGGTGCGGGTGGCGGGCACGTCGATGCCGATGGGGTTCGAGGCCGATCCGACGATCGTCGGGGTGCCCGAGAAGAGCGGATGCTGCCCCCCGACGTCGACGATCACGATCGTGACATTGTCCGGGGCGCCGCCATCCAGCGCCTGCTTGAGCAGCTGATCGGCCGTGCGGCCGGGGGCGTGCCCGTATCCGAGCACCTTGGCCAGGTGCGCATCGTCGACGACGCCTGACAGCCCGTCCGAGCAGAGCAGCCAGCGATCGCCCGGCAGCGTCGGCATGACGAAGGTGTCGATCTCGGGCTCGGTCGCCATGTCGCCGAGCACGCGCATGAGCACGGAGCGTCGCGGATGGAAGCGGGCTTCTTCGGGTGTGATGCGCCCCGAGTCGACCAGCCGCTGCACGAACGTGTGATCGGTGGTGATCTGTGTGAGCGAGCCGTCACGGTAGAGGTAGATGCGCGAATCGCCGATGTGCGCGATGACGGCGTAGTCATCGACCATGACGAGCGCGCTCACGGTCGTGCCCATGCCGGCGAGCTCGGGCCGCACGTGCACCGTGTCGACGAGCTCGATCGCCGTGTCGGCGATCGCCTCGCGCAGGGCTTTTTCGGCCTCGGCCGGCGAGGTGAACGGCTGGTCGACGGCTTCGAGTCGGGCCACGGCGAGGCTGGAGGCGACGTCTCCTCCGGCGTGACCGCCCATGCCGTCGGCGACCACGAACAGGTTGGGTCCGGCGTAGCCGGAGTCCTGGTTGTTGGAGCGCACCTTGCCGGTGTGCGAGATCGCGGTGCTCGAGCCCTGGAAGACCATGCGCTCGGGGGCTACTTCTTCAGCTCGAACGTGGTCGCGCCGACCTTGATGGGTGCGTCAAGCGTCACCGGCACCGGGGTCGTCACGCGATTGCCGTCGTGCCATGTGCCGTTGGTCGAGTCGAGGTCCTGGAGCATCCACTGGTCGCCCCACAGCACGAGGCGGGCGTGATGGCTCGAGGTGTAGTCGTCGCGCACGACGAGGCCCGATTCGCTCGACCGCCCGATCGTGAGCGGTTCGGATCCGAGGGGGAGCTCGAGGCCCGCCTTGGGTCCGCTCGTGATGACGATGCGCGTCGCCGTCGCGGTCGTGGCGGGACCGCCCGGGCTCGGGCGCCCCCTCGCGGGGGGTGCCACCGGGGCGGTGGGCTGCGCGGCGGCCGGCGTGGAGGCTCCTCCGGCCATCGCGGACTCGGGCATCTTGCGCACCTTGACGCCGAAGAGGTCGGCGCGCAGGGAGTACACGACGGCGAAGACGAAGAACCACAGCAGCAGCAGGAAGCCGATGCGCAGCAGCAACAGGGTCAGTTCGCTCACGGCAGCGGTCCCTGTTCTCTCACGTCGAAGGCGCGCGTGACATCGCGCGGGGGCTGCGATATCGACGGCGGGGTCGCCTGCGCGACCACGCGGAACACGATATCGGTACGGCCGATCCGCACGATCGAATCCGGTGTCAGCGCGGCTTCGGTGACTTTGCTCCCGTTGAGCAGGGTGCCGTTGGTCGACTTCAGGTCGCGCACCATGGCGCGTTCGCCGTCCCAGAGGATCTCGACGTGCTTGCGGCTCGTCCCCGAGTCGGGGATCGTGATGTCGGCGTCGCTGCCGCGGCCGATGATCGTGCGAGACTTCGTCAGCGGGTGGCGGCGGCCGTCGATGTCGAGCACGCCACGCCACGCGACGCGACCCTGAGCCGTCGACGACTCCACGCGCAGGGTTCCGGTCGGCTGATTGTCGTCGCGCGCGAGGGTGATCGAGACCGGGCCCGCGAACGAATACCCCTGCTTCTTCGCATGCTTCTGCATGAGCGTCTGCAGCTCGTCATCGAGCGCGGACCCCAGCGACGCCATCTTGTCTTCGTCGGCCGGCGCGAGATGCACGGCGAACGTGTTGGGCGCGAGGATTCGGTCACGGCTGACCACGGCGGCCTTCTTGTCGAGCTCGCTGCGCAGTGCGGAGGCGATCTCGACGGGCTGGATGCCGCTGCGGAAGGTCTTCGCGAACGCGCTGTTGACGGCGCGCTCGAGACCTTTCTCGAAGCTGTCAAGTAGTCCCACGGAGCTCCTCGGACGGGCGTGCTTGGTTGCTTCATGCTAGTTGCACACGCTGGGGGTTCCCGGATTCCGGCGGATTCAGGTCAGGCGTGGTGCGCGTGATATCCTCGCTGAGTTGAGTGTGTTGCCCCAGGGCCATGCATCTCGCGCGAGTGGCGGAATAGGCAGACGCGCTGGCTTCAGGTGCCAGTGCCCGAAAGGGCGTGGGGGTTCAACTCCCCCCTCGCGCACGAAATGGAATGGCCCCCGATAGGGGGCTTTTTCATTTCGTGCCCGCGGGTCGGTGGTGAACTCCCGAAGGGGTGGGCCCCGGCCGCAGAGGCTCCGCGCGCCGCGCAGCGGCGTGTGGAGGGCGGTAGGGACAACTCCCCCCTCGCGCACGAAATGAAATGGCCCCCGGAAGGGGGCTTTCTCATGTCCTGGAGCCGTGGTGCGTGCCGTCTGGCCGCAGTCGCGCCCGTCACACCCCGTCGAGGGTCGGGGTGAGCACGAAGAGGATCTCTTCGGCATCGCGATCGAGCGCGGGGGCGCGGGTGACGGTGCGTGAGACCTCGGTGAACCCGTTGCGCTCCAGCACGGCGATGGCAGCGGTGTTGTGCGCTGCGACGCGTGCGAACAGGGGCCGAATCGGCTCGCGCGAGACGAGGATGCGCAGCGCTTCGGACGCGACGCCCCGGCCCCACGCGTGCCGCGCCGTCCAGAAGGTGACCTCGCGGTCGCCGTCGACGGTGAAGACCGCGACCGTGCCGGCGAAACCGCCGTTCTCGGTCACGATCTCCAAGCGCACCGCGTCGGCGGCACGTTCGCTCGCCATCCAGGCGTCGAACGCGGCGCGGTCGCTCGGGTCTTCTGCCGTGAAGGCCGCCAGAGCCGCCCCTTCGGGATCGCTCATCATCGTGAAGACGGCGTCGAGGTCGTCGTCGTCGAGATCGCGCAGCTCGATGTGGGTCACGGCCCCACCGTATCCAGCGTCCCGCTCTATGAGAACCCGTGCAGTTCGCGCACGAGCGATTCAGCCAAGACTCCGTCACGCGCGGCGACCGCCTCTTGCAGCTGCACGTAGGACTCCGTGCGTGCGACGGGGCACGCGATGAACGGACGCCACGCGGCGAGGTTGCGCCGGATGACGATCTCGGCCTCGCGCAGCACGGTGAGGAAGACGACGTTCCCCGTCGCTCTGACGACGAATCGGAAGAACCCCGTCGTGGCCTGCACGACGCCGGCATGGTCGTCGGCCCGCGAAGCCGACACGACCTCATCGAGAAGCGCGACGGCGCGCGCGATTGTCTCGTCGTCGATGCGACCGAGTGCGATCCGCAGGCACGTGCCGACCGTGTAGGCGATGAACTCGTCGGTGTCCCCGGCGAACGTCGGGTCGGGGACGGAGACCCGGGTGTAGCGGTTCGGCGCGATCTCGACCAGGCCGATGCGCTCGAGCCGTTGCAGAGCCTCGCGCACGGGGGTCCGCGAGACGCCGAGGCGCTCAGCGATCTCCTGATCGCGCAACCGTTCACCCGGTCGGAGGGTGCCGTCGAGGATCGCTTCGCTCAGAGTCGCGTAGACCTCATCGCCGAGCACCGCTCCGCGCGGGTCGAGCGGAAGCAGCGGGGTGGCCATAACTGCGTTAAGTGTATGGCGTGTGCGCATCGAGGACGCCTCTTCTGCGGGACCGGTATATCGGTAGAGTTGTCGATGTCGCGCTTTGGCGTGACGTATCCGGGGGGATCCGTCGACGCCCGGGCTTTGAGCTCAGCTCGGCCCGGGCGTCCGATGGCGTGTGCAACATTTGGGTCACGCTAATTCCGCGTGTCGCCGCTCTTCGTTAGCGTGTCAATCGACCCGCGCAGGTCGCGCGAGCACGCAAGGAACGGCATTTCATGAGCACGCAAGGTACTGTCAAGTGGTTCAACTCGGAGAAGGGCTTCGGCTTCATCGCTCCCGACGAGGGCGGCGCTGACGTCTTCGCGCATTACACCGCCATCGAGTCGAGCGGTTACCGCTCGCTCGAGGAGAACCAGCGCGTCGAGTTCGAGATCGCGCAGGGGCCCAAGGGCCTGCAGGCGGAGAACATCCGCCCCGTCTGATCCTCGGTTGCACGGTGCGGCGCTGCTGCCGCACCGTGCAACCTCAGACGATGTCAGGTGCCGCGGTTTCCGCGCACGAGTTCCAGGCCCGCGCCTGCGAACTGGCGCAGTGTCGCGTCGGGGAGGAAGGCGCGGGTCAGGCCCGCGCCGATACGGGTGAGGTCGCTCTCGTCACGGAACAGCAGGTGCATCGTCTCGTAGCGCGGGTGGAACTTCTCTTTGAACCGGTGCAGCGAGCGAAAGCCGTACACCGGCTCGAGCGCCTCGGCGAGGCTCTCGGACAGCACGGCGATCGCTCCCGCATCCGGGGGATAGTCGTGGGCCAGCGGCGCCCCTGAAAGGGACATGATCTCTGCGCCCTCTTCGGAGAAGAGCTTCGCCGACGCCCCGATCAGAAACTCCATGACCGGGCCGAAGCCGCCGTCGCGGCGCCGCATGAGGTCCAGCGTCCAGCCGCGCATGCGGCCGTCATCACTGTAGACGGGCAGCCACGAGAGGAACCCGTCGACGTCGCCCTGCGGCGAGATCGCCAGGGCGACGCGCACTTCGGGGTCTTCCGCCTCGGTCAGGGTGCCGAGGGTGAAACGCATCTCGGGCAGTCCCTTGTCTCCCACCCACATCTCCGAGATCGCGCGCAGTTGCTGGCGGATGCCCCACGGCTCATCGACGAGCCGTGTCATCCGGAAGGTCATCTCTTCGCGCTCTGCGCGGTTCAGCGCGCCGCGCACGGCGGCCCATGCCTTGCCCGTGAACGCCAACCCCGGCAAGTCAACGATCGTGTCGTCGGCGACGACGAGGCTGCGCCACCCCCGGGGAACGGCGGCGCGCGTCGCGTCGCTCGCGCTGAAGAAGCACGGCGCGAGGCCGGCCGCTTCGGCCGCCGCGATGAACTCGCGGACGCTCTCGGGGCGGGATGCCACGGGGCCGAGCGGATCCGCCAGGGCCAGTGCGACTCCGGCCCGCCGCTGATAGGCCACGATTCCGCTCGATGTGCGGGCGTAGGCGTTGCCCTCCCACGTCGTCATCCACGAGAGGGTGCCGCCTCCGTGAGCACGGAGCATCTGCTTGACGTCGTCGACGTCGGGTGTCGGCGCCTGCCCGATCCCCGACTTCCGACGCGAGCGGAAGGCGCCCCGCACCGAGATGAGGTAGATGGCCAATAGGGCCCAGAGGACGCCGTTGGCCAGCGCCAACTCGGTCTCGGCGTTGATGAATCCCTCGACGCGGCGCTGCGTCGTGATGATCATGGCGGCGAGCACGACGGCGCCGACGAGGATGTTCCATGCGGCGAGGATCAGGCTGAGCACCCACGCCCACCGGCGGCCGAGACGCAGGAAGTGTGCGATGACGACGATGACGACGACATCGATCGCGACGTCGATGAGACCACCGCTCGACGCCGGCTCCGTGGCGCCGAACGGCCCGTTGGTCGGGACGAAGAGCGTGATGATCTCGATCGTGCCCAGCACGATGATCGCGATGAAGGCGACGAGTCGCTGTTCGCGCACCGTCTGGCGCTGCAGGCGCAGCGAGCGGTCGACGAACAGGATGAGCAGCACGGCGAGCGTGTGTTCGAGGTCGGGAAGATTGCCCCAGAAGAGCATCGCGACGAAGACGAACGACAGCAGGACGAGCCAACCGCGCACGCGCCACGGCGGTCGGAAGAGTCCGATCGCGGCAGCGATGCATGCCATCGTTCCGCCGGAGGCGCCGACGTCGCGCAGCGCGGCCTCGGTCTGGGCCCATTCCCACTGCGCGAACGAGAACAGCCACAGCAGTAGCGCCGATGCGAAGATCGCAAACAGCTGCCCGATCCAGAAGTAGGCGAGCGCGACGACCGACCCGCGCTTGTACTCGAGGTACGCCATGCCCCAGAACGCCGAGATCGTGAAGATGTACACCCACGGCTGGTTGACGAAGAACGTCCCGAGCAGCGGGGTCCACCACAGGCCCTCACGGAAGGCGGGCAGGCCATAGGCGACGCGTTCGAACAGCGGCGCCTGTTCGAACGGCGACCAGAGCCCCGCGAAGACCACGCCGACGACGAGGACCAGTGCGACCAGCGTCAGCGTCGCCGGAATGCGCCTGAGGAAAGGGAGGACGAGCGTCAACGGAGTCGTTCTCGTGGCGGCACGCATGCCTTCACGATAGCGAGCGGCGGGGGTGCCTCAGCGCGCCGTGAGTTGGTCGTGGTCGGCGAGTGCCGTGGCGTCTTCGGCGTCGCGCATCGCCCGGCGCGCCGCATCAAGGGCGGCCACCGGGTCGGTGGACTGCCGGGCGTTCGCCAGTTCGGCCTGCGCCGACTGCAGGCGGGCGCGGGCGTCGGCTCCGGCGTGGTGACGCGTGACGGATGCCTCGGCGTGCACGAGCGCGGCGCGTGCGGCCGCGAGGGTTCCGGGAAGGGCGGTCCGGGCACCGCGCAGCCGCTGCTGGGCTGTCCAGGCGTCGCCGAGGGCGAGATCGAGCCGGTCGCGCAGACGCGCGATGGCGTCGACCGTGCGGGTGGGGTGGCGAGCGGCATCCCTCTCGAGGTTCGAGAGGGCGGTGTCGATCGCACGCAACTCGATGCCGAGGCGCGCGGCGTCGTCGGGTTCGAGGCGCACGCGGGTCGTCAGCGCGCCGCGCACGGCGTTGCGCGCCGAGTCGAACTCGCCCGGCAGCGCCTGCGCCGCCTGGAGCACGAGCCGGTGCGACTCCTCGAGGGCGCGCGCGTCGTTCTCTGCGGTACGCAGGCGACGCTCGGCGGCTGCCAGGTCATCGAGCGCGGATCGAGTGGGGTCTTGCGCAGCGGCGGCCGCGCGGTCGAGCAGGAGTTCGGCCTCGGCGGCGCCCGCGACGGCGCCGCGCGCCGATCGGGCGGCGCCCGTCCACTCGCTCTCGGCGAAGCGTGCCGACAGGTCGGCGACGAGCGCGTGGGGGTCGCCCATCGTCGTGCGCAGCGCGCGCAGGCGCCCCCGCGCGGACTCGACCTGGGCGGCGGCCGAGACGTGCGCGCGCGTCCAGGCGTCGTGTTCGGTGCGAGCCGCCTCGATGCCGGCGAGGGCTGCGGAGGCCCGGCGCTGGATGCGCGACGCGACGCGACGCACGTCATCGGGCGCGGCGGTGTCGCCGGTGATCGTGCGGTATTCGTCGAACGATGCGTCGCGTACGTGCTGCGCCGTCATGCGCGCGCGCCGCAGGGACGCCGGCGCCCCGCCGCCGTAGAGCGCGCCCGACAGGCCGAGGTCGAGGTCGAGTTCGTCGACGGCGTCGTCGAGCCGGACCAGGGCTGCACCGGCTTGGGCGCGCGACTGCGCTGCCGCCGCACGGGCGCGGGGCGAGTGCCGGGCGCGCCGCAGGGCCCACACGGCGGCGACGGCTCCCACCGCAGCGACGCCGAAGACGACGAGGGCGGGAATGAGCCAGCCGAGCGGGTCAGTCATCGGCGCTATCGGTCAGGAGCACGGATCGCAGGCCCTCGGCGTCGTCGACGACAGCGGTGGCACCATCGGCCTCGTGCGGCCAGCTGAAGCCCCAGCGCACGAAGATGACGGGCACGCCGTTCTCGGCTCCGCCTTCTATGTCGTGGTGCCGATCGCCGACGAGAACGGGGCGGCTCGTGTCGACACCGAGCTCGCGCAGGCGTCGCAGCGATTCGCCCACGACATCCGCCTTCGTGGCGAGTGTGCGCTCGTCGGGGGTCGCGCCGACCAGCGTGCGGAAATGCGGTGCGAGGCCGAAGTGCTCCATGAGCGCGCCGACCTGGAGCTCGGGCTTGGACGACGCGGTCGCCTGGGGGATGCCGGCGGCGTCGAGATCGGTGATCAGCTCGGCCATGCCGGGGATGAGCTTCGCGCCCGAGGTGTAACCCTCGCGGTGCGCGAGCGCGCGGTAGAAGGCGACGGCCTCTTGCGCTTCGGCGGGGGTCATCCCGACGTTGTCCTGGAACGAGTCGAACTGCGGCGGGCCGATCCAGTGCGCGAGTTCATCACGCAGCGGAGGCGTGCGCCCGAAGTGCTCGAGGGTGATCGTGAGCCGACGCAGGATGCCCTCGGAGGCATCCACGATGGTTCCGTCGACATCCCACAGGATGCAACTCCAGGGCGATCGGCTCGGCATACGAACCACCATAGGTGTCAGAACAAACGGGGGGCACCGGACTCGATGCCCTTCATGCCCTCGTAATCCAACGTGACGCACCGGATGCCGCGGTCGGCGGCGAGCACGCGCGCCTGCGGTTTGATCTCCTGCGCCGCGAAGACGCCCGTCACGGGAGTCAGGTGCGGATCGCGCCCCAGCAGCTCGAGGTAGCGCGTCAGCTGCTCGACGCCGTCGATGTCGCCGCGGCGCTTCACCTCGACCGCGATCGTGCCGCCCGCCGGGTCGCGCAGCAGCAGGTCGACCGGACCGATCGCGGTGGGGAACTCGCGACGCACGAGCGACACCCCCTCGCCGATGACGTCGACCTGTTCAGCCAGCAGGCGCTGCAGGTCGGCTTCGACGCCGTCCTTCTGCAACCCGGGGTCGATGCCGAGCTCGTGCGATGAATCGTGCAGGACCTCGTAGATGCGCACCAGCAGAGAGTCGCCCGACTTGGCATGCGTCACGCGCCAGTGCTCGAGCACGCCCGCGCTCGCCGACTCCTCGTCGGGGGTCTCCACCGTCAGAGCGCACGGCGGCGACATCCAGTTGAGCGGCTTGTACGAGCCGCCGTCCGAATGCACGAGCAGTGAGCCGTCGCCCTTGTGCACGAGGAGCCGCGTCGCGAGCGGCAGGTGCGCGTTGAGTCGACCGGCGTAGTCGACGGAGCAGCGGGCTATGACAAGACGCACCCGACGAGCCTAATGCCGGCGTGGGCGGGCGGCGGCGTGGTCAGCCGCCCGTGCCGAGGCGGGAGCCGGCGACGGGCTTGGCCGCACCCGAAGCGAGTCCGGACAGTGCGATGAGAGCGACGAGGATCCACAGCGTCGGGAGGAGCCCGACCTGGTGGCTGATCCAGCCGAGCACGGGAGGGCCGCACAGGAAGGCGACGTAGCCGATCGTCGCGGCCGCGCTCACCGCCGCCGCCGCCCGGGTGGGATCATCTGCGGCGGCCGACATGCCGAGGGGGAAGCCGAGCGATGCGCCCACGCCCCACAGCGCGACGCCGACGAGGGCGACGGGCAGGTTGGGGGCGAGGATGAACAGCGTGAGTCCGCCGGCTGCGGCGATCGCGAGGATGCGCAGCGTCCAGACGCGTCCGAAGCGGTCCACGAGCGGCCCGCCGACCGCACGCATGACCGTCATCGCGACCGAGAAGACCGTGAGGGCGATCGCGCCCTGCGCCTCGGTGCCGGCGTGCCCGTCGACGACGGCGAGGGGCAGCCAGTCGTTGGCGCCGCCCTCGGCGAAGGCCATACCCAGCATGATGAGCCCGATGAAGTAGATGCGCGGTTCGCGCCACACCGCCAGCGCCGCGAGGAACCGTTCGCGCCGCGACGCGGGGGCACCGTCCGTGCCGGGGTCGCTCGCGAACGCGCGGAGCGGGACGAATCGCACCGCGACGGCAGCCGTGGCCACGACGACTGCTCCGAGCGTCCACAAGTGCGCGGCTACCCCGACTCCCCACGCCGTCATGGCGACCCCGATGCCCGCGCCGGCGACCGTGCCGAGGCTGAACAGCGCGTGGAAAAGCGGCATCAACGTGCGCCCGAGGCCCCGCTCGTTGGCGGCGCCCTCGACGTTCATCATGATGTCGGTGCCCGCCATGCCGAGGCCCATCACCGCGAGCCCTGTGGCGGTGAGCGCATACGACGGCACGACGTCGACGCCGATGCCGACGATGACGAGACCGACGCCGAAGATCGTGAGACCCGCGAGCAGTCCGCGCCGCGCCCCCCACTGCGCCAGCACGGCGCCCGCGAGCGAGAGTCCGACGAGCGATGCCGCACCCAGCACGAACAGCAGGAGGCCGACTTCGAAGTCGTTGATCGCGAGTGACGACTTCACCGAGGGGATGCGCGACGCCCAGGTCGCGAACCCGAGACCCGTCGCGAAGAAGACCGCGAAGATCGCGTTGCGCCACCGGACCAGCTCTCGGCGGGGGAGCGTCGTCTGCATCGGGACACTGTATCGAATCGTTTCGACGCTTAGCAGGATGGGGCTACGATCGGTCGGACATGAGCACGCGTCGCCCGACCATCACCGACGTCGCGCGCGAGGCCGGAGTCTCGCCGTCGACGGCGTCCGTGGTCTTCAGCGGCAAGACGCCCGTCTCGGACGCGACCCGTGCACGCGTGCTGGACGCCGCCGGACGCCTGGGCTACACCGGCCCCGACCCGCGGGCTGCCTCGTTGCGCACGGGGCGCTCGGGCATCGTCGGAGTGGTCTTCCAGGAGCACCTCGGCACGGCGTTCCTCGACCCCGTCAAGACCCTCACGATGGACGGCCTGGCCGACGGCGTCGCCGACCTCGGGGCGGGACTGCTGCTGCTGCGCGATCCCCCCGACGCCGATGCCGCCTCACCCTCCCTCACGACGGCGCCGATCGATGCAGCCGTGCTCATCGGCTGCAGCGCCGAGCTGCGGCGCTCGCTCGACGACGTCCGCTCCCGGGGCATCCCGGTCGTCGTGATCGAGGGGGATGCCGGCGAAGGCGTGCCCCGGATCGGGCTCGACGACCGCGAAGCGCAGCGCCAGGCCGCGAGTCACCTGCGCGGGCTCGGACATGCCGATGTGCGCATCGTCACGCTGCCGCTGCACCACGGCTGGACCGGCGGGTGGGTCACGGCCGATGCTCCCACCGCGATCGAAGTGACGCGTGAGCGTCTCGCCGGCGCGCGCGACGTGTTCCCGGATGCCGCGGCCTATGCCGCAGCCGCCAGCTCGATCGACGAGGGGCTCACCGCGGGCCGCGCGATCTTCGCCGATGCTCGGCCGACCGCGATCATCGCGCAGAGCGATCTGCTCGCGACGGGGATCATCCGCGCCGCCGAGGAGGCGGGACTGCGCGTGCCCGACGACCTCTCCGTGACGGGCTTCGACGGAGTCGCGGTCGACGGCCTGGCGCCATATGTGCTGACGACTCTCGTGCAGCCGGCGACCGAGAAGGGGCGCAGCGCCGGACGCGCCGTGGCCGCTCTGCTCGCGGGTCGCGCGGCAGCATCCCTGCGCTTCACGTGCGTGTTCCGCGAGGGGAACACGACGACGATTCCACGGGCCTGAATCGCCCGATCCGGTTCGGAGGCGAACGTCACGCCGTTAGACTTGGCCCCAGACTTCGTTCCCCCAGCCGCCCGCGGATACGTCCGCCCGACGACTATTGAGGAGGGCCGCCCTTGCTGCTCCTCCTCGGCGCGTTCGCGGTCGTCCCGATTCTGCTGCCGTGGCTCGTTCACCGCATCGGTCCGCGCGCTTTCTTCGCCGCGGCTCTGTTGCCGACCATCGCGTTCATCCACGCGGCGATGCAGGCACCGATCGTTCTCGCCGGGGGAATTCCGTTCGAGACATATGACTGGATCCCCACGCTCGGGATCCAGTTGTCGATGCGCATGGACACCCTGTCGTGGATCATGACGCTCATCGTCACGGGCGTCGGCGCGCTCGTGATGTTCTACTGCCGCTGGTACTTCGGGGGCAAGAGCGAGGGCCTCGGCCAGTTCTGCGCTGTGCTGCTCGCGTTCGCGGGAGCCATGTACGGGCTCGTGCTGACCGACGACCTCGTCGTGCTGGTCATGTTCTGGGAGCTCACGAGCGTCCTGTCCTACCTGCTCATCGGGTACTACAACCGACGCGGCGCAAGCCGGCGTGCGGCGCTGCAGGCGCTCCTGGTCACGACGCTCGGCGGTCTCGTGATGCTGATCGGCGTCGTCCTGCTCGTCGTGCACGCCGACACCTCGAGCATCTCGACGATCCTCGCCGAAGCGCCCACGGGAAACATCGTGAACGCGGCGCTCGTGCTCATCCTGGTCGGGGCGCTCAGCAAGTCGGCGATCTTCCCCTTCCACTTCTGGCTGCCCGGTGCGATGGCGGCGCCGACGCCGGTCAGTGCCTACCTGCATGCCGCGGCCATGGTGAAGGCGGGCATCTACCTCATCGCTCTCTTCGCGCCGATCTTCGCGATGGCCCCGCCGTGGCGGCCCATCCTCGTGGGTCTGGGCACCCTGACGATGCTCCTCGGCGGCATCCAGGCGCTTCGCGAGACCGACCTCAAGCGCATCCTCGCGTTCGGCACCGTGAGTCAGCTCGGCCTCCTGACTCTCGTGCTCGGCTACGGCATACGCGACACGGCGCTGGCAGGACTTGCCCTTCTCATCAGCCACGCCCTGTTCAAGTCATCGCTGTTCCTCATCGTCGGTGTCATCGACCGGCAGCTGTCCACGCGTGACATCCGCGAGCTGAGCGGCGTGGGCCGCCAGGCCCCGGCACTTGCCACCGCTGCGATCGTCGCGGTGTCCTCGATGGTCGGGATGATCCCCACGATCGGCTTCGTCTCGAAAGAAGGCGCGCTGGCCGGATTGCTGTACGAGGCGATGGCGGGCGAGCCGTGGGGCATCGTCGCTCTCGTGGGGATGTCCCTGGGCTCGGTCATCACGGCCGCCTACGGCGTCCGGTTCGTGTGGGGCGCGTTCTGGACCAAGAAATCCGCCGCGCCTGTCGCCGCGGGAGCCCGTCGTGCCGAGAAGCGCGTCGAGGTCGCGATGCCGCGCACGGAGTGGCCTCATCCCCCCGTCGGCTTCGTGCTCGCCCCTGCCCTCCTCGCCGCGCTGACTCTCGTCACCGGTTTCGGGGCGCCGTTGCTCGATGTGGCGCTCTCGGGCTACGCCGACCTCTCCCCGACGGCGACACCGGGCATCACGCCGCCCGAAGGGGTCGCGCACCTCGCCCTGTGGCACGGCTTCGAGCCGGCGCTGTGGATCTCGATCGGCACCCTCGTGTTCGGGTTCCTGCTGTTCTGGGTCACCAAGCGCGGTTTCACGCGCCGCGTGCTCCCCTTCACATCGGCCGATGTCTACAACGGCGTCCTGCGCGGAATCGCGCGCGTCTCTGTGCTGACGACGAGCTTCACCCAGCGCGGATCGCTCCCCGTCTATGTCGGCACGATCTTCGTCGTGCTGATCGCCGCCGAGACCACGGCGTTCGTGATGGGCGGGGATTGGGTCATCAGCGTCGACGGATGGCACACCCCGATGCAGCTCGTCGTGGCGCCCGTCATGATCATCGCCGGCATCATCGCCGTACGTGCCCGCAAGCGGTACACGGGCGTCGTGCTCGTCTCGGTCACCGGCTTCGGCATGGTGCTGCTGTTCGGAACGAGCGGGGCCCCCGACCTCGCCCTCACCCAGATCCTCGTCGAGACGGTCACCCTCATCGCGTTCGCGCTCGTGCTGCGGCGCATTCCGTCGCGCATGGGAGAGCACAACGGCTCGGTGCAGCCGGTCATCCGGGCGGTTTTGGCCATCGCGGTCGGCCTCACGATGGCCGCCGTCGCCCTCATCGCGACCGGTGCTCGTGATTCCGTCCCCATCTCGAATGAGTTCCCCGACCTCGCGTACGAGATCGGCCACGGACAGAACATCGTCAACGTCGCCCTCGTCGATCTGCGTGGCTGGGACACGATGGGCGAATTGTCGGTGCTCATCCTCGCCGCCACCGGCGTGGCATCCCTCGTCTTCGTGACGCACCGCGCCGACACCCTCTCGCTCGTGACGGCCCTGCCCGCGTTCTCGAACCGCACGCGTCGCCCCCTCGTCGAGACGGACGAAGGCGTCCGCCCGCGCACGGCGGCCACATCCGGTCGGCGTCAGGCCTGGCTCGTCGGCGGGCAGCGGGTGAATCCCGAGAACCGCTCGATGATGCTCGAAGTCATCGTGCGGATCCTGTTCCACACGATCATCATGGTCTCGCTGTACCTGCTCTTCGCCGGTCACAACCTGCCCGGCGGCGGTTTCGCCGGGGGACTGGTCGCCGGCATGGCGCTCGTCATGCGCTACGTCGCCGGCGGACGCTACGAACTCGGCGCGGCAGCACCGGCGGATGCCGGTCGACTGCTCGGCGTCGGGATGGCGCTCGCCGTCGGCTGCGCGATCGTGCCGCTGTTCTTCGGCCAGGCTCCGCTGACGAGCACGGTGTTCGAAGCCGACCTCGTCTTTCTCGGCCACGTCGAGTTCGTCACCTCGACGCTGTTCGACGTCGGTGTCTACCTCGTCGTGATCGGACTCGTGCTCGATGTGCTGCGCAGCCTCGGCGCCGAGGTCGACCGGCAGACGCAGGCCCTCCTTCGACAGGCTCAGACCTCCGGCGAACCGGGTCAGGAACCGCGTGGGCAGGGGGTGACCGTCTGATGGGCAACTCCGGAGGGTACGACGTGAGCCTCGTGCTCGTCATCATCATGGCGGCGCTGTTCGCATGCGGTGTGTACGCGATGCTCGAGCGCAGCCTGACGCGCGTGCTCATCGGATTCCTGCTGCTCGGCAATGCGGCGAACCTGCTGCTGCTCATCGTGATGGGCCGGCCCGGCGCCGCACCGTTCTACGGGGCCGCCGACTCGGTCGATGAGCTGTCCGACCCGTTGCCGCAGGCGCTGACGCTCACGGCCATCGTCATCACGTTCGCCGTCTCGGCGTTCCTCCTCGCGCTCATCTACCGGTCGTGGCAGCTCGGCCAGGCTGACACGGTGCTCGACGACGAGGCCGACGTCGAGGTGCGCGAGCGCAGTGCCGAAGCCGAAGACGTGCTCGATGACGAGACCGAGATCGAGGACGAAGACGACGACGTGACGACCGACTTCATCGGCAGTGAGACGGCGCCCATCACGGTGCTCGGCAGTCGCGACGTGCCCGCGCTGAAAGACGACGCCCCCCTCGACCGGCCCGGTCGCCCGACGGGAGGTGACCTCGGATGAGTGCCCTCGTACCGCTGCTGGTGACGCTGCCCCTGCTCGGGGCCGCCGTCGCACTCATCGCCGGCCGTCACCGCAAGACGCAGGTCTTCGTGTCGATCGTGACGCTCACGCTCGTTTTCGCCATCGCCGCGGTGCTGCTGGTCACCGTCGACCTGACCGATCAGCCGATCGCCGTCTCGGTGGGCGGCTGGCCGATCCCGTTCGGCATCGTGCTGTACGTCGACACGCTGTCCGCGCTTCTCGTGGCGGTCTCGAGCCTGGTCCTGCTCGCGGTCCTGCTCTTCTCGGTCGGCCAAGGCGCCGTCGACAACGACGACGAGACTCCCGTCTCGATCTTCCACCCGTCGTACCTGATCCTCGGCGCCGGCATCTTCAACGCCTTCATCGCCGGTGACCTCTTCAACCTCTACGTCGGCTTCGAGATCCTGCTCGTCGCGTCGTATGTGCTCATCACCCTCGGCTCCACCGAGTCGCGCATCCGCACGGGTGTCGTCTACATCGTCGTCTCACTCGTCTCGTCGATCCTCTTCCTCGCGGCGATCGCGGTGATCTACGGCGCGCTCGGCACCGTGAACATGGTGCAGATCGCCGAGCGGATGTCCGAACTCCCGCAAGACACCCAGCTCGTTCTGCACCTGCTGCTGCTCGTCGCGTTCAGCATCAAGGCGGCGGTCTTCCCGCTGTCGTTCTGGCTGCCCGACTCATACCCGACGGCGCCCGCGCCCGTCACGGCCGTCTTCGCGGGCCTGCTCACCAAGGTGGGCGTCTATGCGCTCATCCGCACCGAGACGATGCTGTTCCAGGACAACGATGTCAACGTGCTCCTGCTCATCGTCGCTCTGCTGACGATGATCATCGGCGTTCTCGGTGCGCTCGCGCAGGCCGAGTTGAAACGCATCCTGTCCTTCACCCTCGTGAGCCACATCGGCTACATGATCTTCGGACTCGCGATCGCGACGCCTCTCGCGATCGGCGCGACGATCTATTACGTCATCCACCACATCGTCGTGCAGACGACGCTGTTCCTCGCCGTCGGATTGATCGAGCGTCGAGCAGGCAGCACATCGATCCTGCGCGTCAAGGGCATGATGCGCGCGGCGCCGATCATCGCCGTGCTCTACTTCATCCCGGCCGTCAACCTGGGCGGGCTGCCGCCGTTCTCGGGCTTCATCGGCAAATTCGCGCTCTTCGACGCCGCCGCCCAGGTCGGAACGCCGCTCATGATGGTGCTCATCGTGAGCGGCATCGTGACGAGCCTCCTCACCCTCTATGCGCTCATGCGGGCGTGGAACCTCGCCTTCTGGCGCGAAGACGACGAGTTCGCCGAGGCCGAGGTCGAGGCGCGCGTGTCCTACCTCGGCGGAGCGCCCGCCGCGAAGCTGCAGACCGAGCGCCGCGCCATCCCGCGAATCATGACGACGGCGACGGCCGGCATGGTCGCCGTGACGGTCGCGCTGACCGTGTTCGCCGGTCCGCTCTACGCACTCTGTGCGCGAGCCGGTGAACAGCTGATGAGCCCCGTGACGATCATCGATCTGATCGAGGAGGCGCAGCAGTGAGCCCCGACTCCCGCCCCGCCTCGGTGCTCTCGCAGCTGTGGCGCCAGCTGCCGTTCTTCATCTGGCTCATCGCCCTGTGGATGCTGCTGTGGGGTCAGTTCTCGTGGGTGTCGTTCATCACGGGGCTCGCGGCGGCAATCGTCGTCACGCGGTCGTTCCGTCTGCCGCCGGTCGAGCTGTCGGGCCGGATCAATCTCTGGTACGGTCTCGTCTTCATCGTGGTCTTCGCGTTCTCGGTCGTCGCCGGATCGCTCATCGTCGCGTGGCAGGTCATCAACCCGCGTCGCCAGCCGGGGGCCGCGATCATCGCCGTGCCGATGATGATCGATGACGACCTCATCATGACGCACACCGCCGTCACGTGCTCGCTCATCCCGGGGTCGCTCATCATCGACGCCGATCGTGATCGCGGCATCCTCTACCTGCATGTCATCGGTGTGCACAACGCCGCCGACGTCGAGAAGCAGCGCCAGGACGTGTATGCGTGGGAGCGCCGTATCGTGATGGCGGTGGGCTCGCGCGCTCAGGTGCAGACGATCCGGGATGCCGACGCCCGTGCCGTCGCGATCGGAGGCGCCGCATGAACGCCCTCCTCATCGCCATCTACGTCATCTTCGGCGTCTCGGCGCTGCTGACGATGTGGCGCATCATCATCGGGCCGTCGATCCTCGACCGAGCCGTCGCTTCCGATGTGCTCATGACGCTCGTCATGTGCATGCTGGGCGCCGACATGGCGATCAATCAGCACACACGTACGCTTCCGGTGCTGCTGATCATCGCCGCCGTCGGCGTCTTCGGTTCGATCTCGATCGCTCGGTTCGTCGCGAGAAGAGATGGGCAGCGCTCATGACCGCCGACCAGTGGATCGACCTCGCGGTGTACGTGCTGATCCTGTTCGGCGCGCTGCTGTGCCTCACGGCCGCCATCGGCATCCTGCGCTTCCGCGACGTGCCGACGCGTCTGCACGCCGCGACGAAGCCGCAGGTGCTCGGGCTCATCCTGATCTGCCTCGCCATCGCGCTGTCGCTGCGTTCGTGGCCCGTCGTGGCCTTCCTCGCGCCGATCGTCCTCGTCCAGCTCGCAACCGCGCCGCTCTCGGCGCACATGGTCGCCCGCCAGGCGTACCGCAACGGCACGATCCAGGAGTCTTCGCTCTACACCGACGAACTCGCCGCAGCGCGCCAGACACCGCCGGCAGCCGGAGGCTGACCGCCGGCATCCGTCACGATGCCGGCGTCAGTGTCAGGGTGTGGGCCGTCACGGCGTCGACGGCGTCGGCGCTGAACGCCCACGGGGTGAGGGCGGCCTGCTGCCAGGTCTCGGTCTGATCGACGTAGTTCGGGTGGAAGGTGTGCCCGCTCGCGCCGGTGAGATGGTTCCACTGCGAGGCGTCGAAGTCATCGAGATCGATGACCATGCGCATCGAGGGGACCGTCGCGGTGGCGAAGCCGGAGCCGAGGCTCCAGCCGGTCGCGTTGACCACCGATGCACCGCCGCCCACGGGATACGGTCCGCGGTTGAACAGCATCTCGATCGGTGCGATGCCCGACGAGCCGAACGTGTCGCTGCGCAGGGGGAGCGCGTGCAGCGCGCCCCAGTTCCAGCGTGCCGGGTTGTCGGTCTGCAGCTCGACGAGGCGCTCGTAGGCGTCCTCGGCCGTGCGCGTGAGCATCTCGTTGCTCGTCGAGACGCCGAGGGCGTCGTTCTGCCACCACGTGGACTGCGGATCCTGCAGGATCTCGTCGACGAGCAGGAACAGCCGACCCTGGCTGCCGACGGGGAGCGCCTCGTCCCGCCCGCGCACGAACAGGTTCTGCACGAGCTCGTCCCACAGCACGTTCGCGTAGGCGGCGGCTGCGGAGTCGGCGTTGTTCTGGGCATCCCACGAACGCAGCAGGTCGATGGCGGCGTCGGGTCCTTCGCGGCCCGTCGACAGATCGTGGAATGCCGCGGCGAGGCGCTTGCCCATGAAGAACTCGTTGTCGGCCTGGATGCTGCGCATGTCCTCGAGTGTCAGCTCGCCCTCGGCCGACTTGCGCTCGATGAGGTGCTGGATGCGGGCGGCGCGCCAGCCGTAGTCCCAGTCACGTGTGAGGAAGTACTCGTAGTCCGCGCCGACGACGGCGTTGTTGGCCGTCACGATGTAGCCGGTGGACGGGTTGTACACAACGGGCAGGTCCTCGAAGGGGATGTAGCCCTGCCAGTCGTATGCCGAGTCCCACCCGGGCTGCGGCAGCCAGCCGTCGCCCGCGCCGCGGAGGGGCAGCTTGCCGGGCGTCTGGTAGCCGATGTTCCCCTCGACGTCGGCATAGACGAGATTCTGCGCGGGCACATCGAAGAGCGACGCGGCGTGGCGGAACTCCTCGAAGTTCTGCGCGAGATTGAGCTCGAAGATCGCCGTCGCCGTCGATCCGGGGTTCAGCGCCGTCCACTGCAGCGAGACGGCGTACTCGCCATCCGGTGCATCCGTCGGAGCCGCGCCGTCCCCGACACGGGGGTCGTCGGCGATGCCGGTGAAGTCATCGGTCAGGCCCGACACGATCGGCCCGTGCCCGGTCGAGCGGATGACGAGCTCGACGTCGTCGCCACCGGCGACCTTGACGGTCTCGGTGCGCTCTTCGAGGGGGACGAGCTCGCCGTCGCGCCAGTACTGGTCGCCCTCGATCTTCTCGATGTAGAGGTCGGCGACGTCGGTCGTCAGGTTCGTGAAGCCCCACGCGATGCGGTCGTTGTGCCCGATGATGACGCCGGGCACGCCCGAGAAGCCGAAACCGGCGACGTCGAACGGGCAGTCGGTGGTGATGGTGTCGCAGCGCAGCGCGATCTGGTGCCACACGCTGGGGAGCGCCGCACCGAGGTGCGGGTCGTTGGCCAGGAGCGGCATCCCGCTTTCGGTCAGCTCTCCCGAGACGACCCACGAGTTCGAGCCGATGCCTTCGCCCGTGTCGCCGACGAGGGCCGCGACGGCTTCGACGACGCCGTCGACCTCGGTCCACTCGATCGAGGCGGTGGCGACCTCGACCTCGTCCGAGGCGCCCGTGCTCGGGGCGGGAGCTTCGGAGATCGTCGGCACGATGACGGGGTTCCGATCGAAGGGGTAGCCGGGGTAGAGCTCGGCCAGCTGGGTTTCGTCGAGCTCGGTCGCCAGGAGGGCCCGCGTCGTCTCGTCCTCGAGGTTCGAGCGCAGGTCCCAGGCCATGGCCTTCAGCCATGCGACCGAGTCGGCCGGCGTCCAGGGCTCGATCTCGTAATCGGGGTTCTGCAGCCCGAGCACGGCGTACTCGAACGATGCGTCTGCGCCGTCGTTCTCGGCGAGATAGGCGTTGACGCCCTCGGCGTACGCGTCGTAATAGCTGCGCGTCGTCTCGTCGAGCGCCTCGACCTCTTGCTCGGCGATCTCGCGCCAGCCCAGGGTGCGCAGGAACTTGTCGGTGCCCAGCTGCGATTCGCCGAACAGCTCGGCGACGCGTCCGCTCGTCACGTGACGACGGAAGTCCATCTCCCAGAAGCGGTCCTGGGCGTGCACGTAGCCCTGCGCGAAGAGCAGGTCGTCGGTGCTCGAGGCGGTGATGACGGGGATGCCGAGTTCATCGCGCTGCACCGTGACATCGGCGCCGACTCCGGCGACCTCGATGACGCCGTCGCGTTGCGGGAAGGAGCGCTGGATCGTCCAGACGAGCACTCCGGCTGCGATGAGGGCGATGACGGTCACACCGGCGATGACGCCGAAGACGCTCTTGCCGATGATGCGACCGACGGAGCGGCGCTTCTTCTCGGGCTCGGGCACGGCGTCGGAAATGACGGGATCAGTGACGGTATTCGTCATCGAAGGCTCTCCACGGCTCGGGCAGCAGGTGCGCCGTGTCATCCACGACGAGCCTCAGTGTCACCTTTCGGGTCGGTGTCACCGTCGAGAATCGTAACCCCGCCGACGCGAGGCGTCGAATAATCCGGAGGAATTGTGCAAAGTGGTGCTCAGCGCACCGGATGCCTGTGATTCATCCGGAGTTGTCGACGCCGCTGAGTGTCAGTCGGTGCCGAAGTCGAACGCGGCGCCCTCGGAGGCGGCCTCGGTCGCGTCGGCGAGCTCCTCGCTCGCGGCGTCCTGCGCCTCGACGTGCTCGGTGATCTCGCCCGCTTCGCCGGCGTGCACGCTGCCGCTGCGATGTCCCTAGCTGATGATGCTGGGCTCCAGATCGCGCAGCGTCCGGTGGTGGGTCTGCCTGGTGACCCCGATCACGGTCGCGATGATCGCGACCGCGAACCATCCGCCCAGCACCAGCAGATCGGTGCCGACGCGAGCGAGATCGCCGCCGTACATGAGCTGTCGGAGCGCATCCACCACGTAGCTCATGGGCAGCAGGTGATGCACTTCGGCCAGGGGCGTGGGCAGCGTCTGCCAGGGGAAGGTGCCGCCCGCGGTGACCAGCTGCAGCACCATCAGGACGAGCGCGAGGAACTGCCCGACCTCGCCGAGCCAGATGTTCAGCGCCAGGATGATCACCGTATAGGTCATCGACGCCACCACCAGGATGCCGAGGGTGGCGGCCGGGTTCGCGAACCGGAAGCCGAGTGCGAGCGAGAGGACGCCGAACAGCCCTACCATCTGGATCGCGCCGAGCAGCGCCGGCGTCGCCCAGCCCGCGAGGGACACGCGGAAAGGCGAGTGCAGAGCGGTGACCGCACGGCGGGAGACCGGCTTGACGATGAGGAAGAGCGCGTAGACGCCGATCCATGCCGCCAATGCGGCGAAGAAGGGCGCGAGTCCCGCACCGTAGTTCTGGGCTTCGGCGAGGGTCGTGGTATCGGTCGCGACGGGATTGCTGAGGGTGGTCGCCTGCTTCTGCCTGGTCGCCTCATCGCTGTCCGGCAGCTGCGCGACACCGTCCGAGAGCCCGGACTCCAGTTGGGACGCGCCGTCGGCCAGCTCGACGAGCCCGCTGTCCAGAGCCGACGCGCCGTCGCGCAGGCGTGCGGCTCCGTCGGCAGCCGTGCCGGTGCCGGTGGCGAGCTCCGCGCTGCCCGCAGCGACCTCCTGCGCCCCGGAGGAGAGCCGGTCGATCTGGCCCACGGCCGTCTGGACGCGCTGGTCGACCTCGACGATCCCCTGGCCGACGGGTTCGAGGCGCTTGAGCACCTCGTCGATCGTCGCCTGGTCGAGGCCGGCCGCTGCGAGCCGCTGGGCGATGTCGGCACGCAGCTTCGGAAGGTCGGCCACCGCGGTCGAGGCGGCCGCGCCGATGCGCCGCGCAATCGCGTCGATCTCCTCCGTGCCGGCCGCGACCTGGCTCGCACCCGCCGCAAGGCGTGCGGCACCGTCGCGGAGCGTCACCCCGCCGTCGGCGAGTTCGGCCGCGCCGGAGACGAGCTGGCTCGACCCGGACTGCGCCGTGCCGAGACCGTCCACCAGCTGCTGCGCGCCGCTGGCCGCTTGGACCAGCTGCACGCGGATCGTGTTCAGGTCGTCGAGGACGGTGAGTCCGGCTTCGCTGATGACCTCTTCGGCCACCGTGGACTGGATCCGCTGGATCGCCTGGTTCCCGATCGTGGTGGCGAGGTAGTTGTTCGCGTCGTTGGTGCGCAGGATCAGATCCGCCTGGTGCGGATCGGAGGAGTTGATCGACGCGATGGCGGAGGAGAAGTCGGCGGGGATCTCGATGGCGAAGTCGTACGTCCCCTCGTCCAGCCCGGTGTTGGCGGTCGCGGCATCCACCCGCTGGAAATCGAACGTGGCGTCCTTGATCAGCTCGTCCGCCACTTCGTCGCCGATGTTGCGCGCGGTTCCGCTGATCTCCGCCCCGGTGTCTTCCACGACGAGCGCGACGGGGATCTCCGCCAGCCGGCCGTACGGGTCCTGATTCGCCCAGAGGTACAGCCCGCCGTAGAGGATCGGCACGATCAGCAGCGCCAGCAGTGCGAGCAGCGACATCGGGGTGGAGACCAACCGGCGGAGCTCCGCGAGGATCATCTGCGGGATCTTCATGATCGCCCCTAACGCGGTGGTCGTTGCGGCGTCGATCCCTGGATCACGGGCACGGTGGGCTCGCCGCTCTGCGCCCAGGCGGCCTCGCGTTCCTCGTCGGCGCCGAGGGCGGTGTCGAGGGCTGCCTCGGCCTCCGCGATCTCCTGAAGGTGCCGCTCGTGCAGGATCGTCCACTGCGACGCGCGCCCGGCGATCACCAGCACGGCCAGGCCGCGGTCGGCGAACTCCTGCGCGAGCCGCCACCAGGCCAGGGGCTCCCCGCCGTGGCGGTCGGGAGCGACCAGGACGAATCCCTTCACCCCCGCGCGCAGCACCGCGAGCTCGCACAGCACGCGCAGTCGCGCGGGGGGCTCCACGTTGGCGATCGGGGTCGTGGCGAGCGATCGCAGGCCGAGTCCGTCCAGCCAGTGCAAGGCGGCCACAGGATTGGACCGCCGGCCCGCGAACATCAGCTCCTCTTCGACCACGCCGAGCAGCAGCACGTTGGAGTCGGGGTCCGACACGTTGGGAGCGTCCACCAGGGCGACGCTCTTGCGCAGGGCCTCGGCATCCTCCCGCCCGTCGATGGTGACCGTGCCGGAGTCCGGGCGCATGCGCCCCGAGGCGAGCAGGCCGAGCACCGTCGGGCGCTGCTCCGTCTCCGCGGCCGCCAACTCCGCCCGGCCGGTCTCGTAGGTCACCGAGGTCTCGGGGAGCGCCCGGGCCTTTCGGCCCTTGGACACGCGGCGCAGCTCGACGCGCATCAGGCGTCCTGGTGAATGTCCGGCTCCGCGCGGGTGATGATCACGGCACCAGGCTACGAAGTTGCCCTCGAGTCTGCAACGGACCTTCGAGGAAAGGTCAGTCGGTGCCGAAGTCGAAGGCGGAGCCCTCGGATGCCTCGTCCACCGCGTCCGCGAGAGCCTCGCGCTCCGCATCGAAAGGCTGGGCGTGCTCGGTGATCTCGTCGGCCTCGCCGGCGGTGACGCGACCCACGAGCTCGCCGGTCGCGCCGCCGAGGAGGCCCATGCCGGCGTACTGCTCGAGCCGCGCGCGCGAGTCGGCGATGTCGAGGTTGCGCATCGTGAGCTGGCCGATGCGGTCGGTCGGACCGAATGCGGCGTCGCCGACGCGCTCCATCGAGAGCTTCTCGGGCCCGTACGACATCGCCGGGGCGGTCGTGTCCAGGATCGTCCAGTCGTCGCCGCGGCGCAGACGCAGCGTGACGGTGCCGGTGATGGTCGAGCCGACCCACTTCTGGATCGACTCGCGCAGCATGAGCGACTGCGGCTCGAGCCAGCGGCCCTCGTACATCAGGCGGCCGAGACGGCGGCCCTGCTCGTGGTACGTCGCGAGGGTGTCTTCGTTCAGGATGCTGTTGACGAGGCGCTCGTATGCGATGAACAGCAACGCCATGCCCGGGGCTTCGTAGATGCCGCGCGACTTCGCCTCGATGACGCGGTTCTCGATCTGGTCGCTCATGCCGAGGCCGTGGCGGCCACCGATGCGGTTCGCCTCGAAGACGAGCTCGACGGGGTCGGAGAACGTCACGCCGTTGAGCGCGACGGGGCGGCCCTGCTCGAACGTGACCGAGACGTCTTCCGTCTCGATCGCGACGGCGGGGTCCCAGTAGCGCACGCCCATGATGGGCTCGACGGTCTCGAGCGACACGTCGAGGTGCTCGAGGGTCTTCGCCTCGTGCGTCGCGCCCCAGATGTTCGCGTCGGTGGAGTAGGCCTTCTCGGCCGAGTCGCGGTACGGGAAGCCGTGCTCGACGAGCCACTCGCTCATCTCCTGCCGGCCGCCGAGCTCGGTCACGAAGTCGGCGTCGAGCCACGGCTTGTAGATGCGCAGCGCGGGGTTGGCGAGAAGCCCGTAGCGGTAGAACCGCTCGATGTCGTTGCCCTTGTAGGTCGAGCCGTCGCCCCAGATGTCGACGCCGTCCTCTTTCATGGCGCGCACGAGCAGTGTGCCGGTCACGGCGCGGCCGAGCGGCGTCGTGTTGAAGTAGGTCTTGCCGCCCGAGCGGATGTGGAAGGCGCCGCATGCGAGGGCGACGAAGCCCTCTTCGACCAGGGCGGTCTTGCAGTCGACGATCCGCGCGATCTCGGCGCCGTACTCGAGGGCACGGCCGGGGATCGCCTCGATGTCGTCTTCGTCGGGCTGGCCGAGGTCGCCCGTGTAGGTGCAGGGGACAGCGCCCTTGTCACGCATCCAGGCGACGGCGACCGACGTGTCGAGCCCTCCGGAGAAGGCGATGCCGACGCGCTCGCCGACGGGCAGGGACTGAAGGACCTTCGACATGGGCTCAATCCTACTGAGCCCGCGCGGCACAGACTCACCGCGATCCGGCTCGGTCGGGCCGGGTGCTGGTCAGCCCAGCGTGACGCCCGTGATCGTGACGGTTGTCGCAGGGGCCCCATCGGATGCCCCATCGGTCGTGCCTGCCGCGGCGACGGCGCGCACGACGTCGAGTCCCTCGGCCGACAGCTCGCCGAAGACCGTGTACGACGGCGGCAGCGCCGTGTCCTCATAGACGAGGAAGAACTGCGAGCCGTTCGTGTCGGGTCCGGCGTTGGCCATCGCGATCGTGCCGGCGGGGTAGGTCTCGCCACCGTCGAGTTCGTCGGCGTAGCTGTAGCCCGGGCCCCCGCGCCCGGTGCCCGACGGGTCGCCGCACTGCAGGACGAAGATGCCGGCGGTCGTCAGCCGGTGGCACGTCGAGTCGTCGTAGTAGCCCTGTTCGGCGAGCGAGATGAAGCTGCCGACCGTGCAGGGCGTGCGCTCCGCGTCGAGCGTGAGCGGGATGTCGCCCGCCGAGGTCTGCAGAGTCGCCTCGACGGTTTCGGATGCCTCGGGTGCGGCATCGGGGAACTGCACATCGCGCACCGCGCCCGAGCTCTCGACGTACTCGCAGCCCGACGCGCCCGCATCCGAGCTTTCGGCGGGGGCGGCTCCGGGGGAGTCCGAGGAGCAGCCCGCGAGGGCGAACAGCGTGAGGGCGGTCAGGGACAGGGCAGCCAGGCGTTTGCGCACCGTTCCACCCTAAAGCGCGGTGCGGATGCGATCACACGAGAGGTCGGTGGGGGTCGCCCTCGATAGGATGGGATATCACCGTCCGATAACGGGGGAGTAGCCCATGCCAGGCATCGTGATCGTCGGGGTCCAGTGGGGAGACGAGGGCAAGGGTAAGGCCACCGACCTGCTCGGGGAACGCACCGACTGGGTCGTCAAGTTCAACGGCGGAAACAACGCCGGTCACACCGTCGTGATCGGTGATGAGAAGTACGCCCTGCACCTGCTGCCGTCGGGCATTCTGTCGCCCGGGGTCAACGCCGTCATCGGCAACGGCGTCGTGGTCGACCTCGAGGTGCTCTTCGCCGAGCTAGGGGCGCTGCGCGCGCGCGGCGTCGACACGTCGCGCCTCAAGGTGAGCGCCAATGCGCACATCATCACGCAGTACCACCGCACGCTCGACAAGGTCACGGAGCGGTTCCTGGGCAAGCGCCAGATCGGAACGACCGGCCGCGGTATCGGGCCGACGTACGCCGACAAGATCAACCGCGTCGGCATCCGCGTGCAGGACCTGTTCGACGAGAAGATTCTGCGCCAGAAGGTCGAAGGCGCGCTCGACCAGAAGAACCATCTGCTCGTCAAGGTGTTCAACCGCCGCGCCATCACCGTCGATGAGGTCGTCGACGACCTGCTGTCGTACGCCGATCGTGTGGGCCCCATGGTCGCCGACACGTCGCTGCTGCTCAACGACGCACTCGACCGCGGCGAGGTCGTCGTCTTCGAGGGCGGTCAGGCCACGATGCTCGACGTCGACCACGGCACCTACCCCTTCGTCACGTCGTCGTCCGCGACGGCGGGAGGAGCCGCGACGGGATCGGGCGTCGGCCCGAATCGTCTCGACCGCATCGTCGGGATCGTCAAGGCCTATACGACGCGCGTCGGCTCGGGCCCGTTCCCGACCGAACTGTTCGACGAGCAGGGCGACTGGCTGCGTTCGCGCGGCTTCGAGTTCGGCACGACGACGGGTCGCCCGCGTCGCGTCGGCTGGTACGACGCGCCCATCACCCGCTACGCGACCCGCATCAACGGCATCACCGATCTCGTGCTGACCAAGCTCGACATCCTGACGGGCCTCGAGCAAATCCCCGTGTGCGTCGCCTACGACGTCGACGGGGTGCGGTTCGACGAGATGCCCGTCAATCAGTCCGATGTGCATCACGCGACGCCGATCCTGGAGTACTTCCCCGGCTGGTCGCAGGACATCTCGGGTGCTCGCACCTTCGAAGACCTGCCGCTCGCGGCGCAGGAGTACGTGCTCGCGCTCGAGGAGATGAGCGGAACGCGCATCTCGGTCATCGGTGTGGGGCCGTCGCGCGACGCTGTCATCGTGCGCCGAGACCTGCTCGACTGATGCGCCTGCGGCCCTCGAGCTCACCGAAGGGGCGCCCGTGAGGTTCCTCGTCGGCGGCTACTCACGCGACAAGGACGGCTCCGCCACCGGTATCGGGATGCTGATCGCCGGCGCCGCCGACGATCACCTGGCCGGTGGCACCCTGCGCCATGCGGGTGAGGTCGCCGACGCCGTCTCGCCGTCGTGGCTCACCGCGCACCCGACCCTCGAGGTCGTCTACGCCGCGCTCGAGACAACGGGCCTCGTGCAGGCGTTCCAGCGCACGGGCGAGGCGACGTTCCGTCCGCTCGGCGAACCCGTGACCGCCGGCGACGCGGTGTGCCACATCGCCGTGTCGCCCGATGCGCGCTTCGCCCTGGCGAGCTGCTGGGGCGACGGTCGCGTCGTGCGCATCCCGCTCGATGCGACGGGGCGCCCGGGTGCTCCGGAGATTCTGCCGGGGGCGGCCCCGCCGGGCGAAGGCGTGGCCGAGCCGTCGCACTCCGCCGACATCGATCTCGCTGCCGCCGCCCGAGCGCTGCGCGACGCCGCCGGCGCCGAGTACGCGCACCTGGTGCCCGACTACGACGAACCCGACCCGGACGCCGCCGCTGAGGCGCCCGCATCCCGCCCCTCGCGTGCGCATCACGCCGTCGCGCTGGCGGGCGGTGTCTTCGCCTCGACGGACCTCGGCCTCGACCTCGTGAGGTTCTGGCGGCAGGACGGCGATCGTCTCGTGCCGGCACAGGCCGTCGCCCTGCCCCGGGGCACGGGGCCGCGGCATGCCGTGTGGCATCCGAGCGGACACCTGTACGTCAATACGGAGCTGTCGAACGAGGTGTACGTGCTCGCGTGGCACCCGGAGGCCGCTCAGGGGCGAGGCCGCTGGCGCGTCGTCGCCGCGACTGCGGTCGGCCCGACGCTCGAGACCGACACGGGCGCCGAGCTCGCGATGTCGCGCGACGGCGACTTCGTCTATGCGGGGGTGCGGGGCAGCGACACGGTCGCGACGCTGCGCGTGCGTGGCGCGGGTGAGTCGCTGGATCCGGTGGCCCTCGTCGAGGCCGGCGTCACCTGGCCCCGGCACCACCTGGTCGTGCGCGACACACTGCTCGTCGCGGGCGAGCGTTCAAACGACGTCGCGTCGCTCGCCCTCGACGCCCGCACGGGCGTGCCGGGCCGTGTGCGCCACCGCGCAGCGGTGCCCAGCCCGACCTGCCTCGTCCCGATCGCCGGCTGAACCCGGTCGACGAGACTCGGCTCGGCGCTAGACCTTCGCGTCCTGTTTCGGGATCAGGATCTGCTTGATGATGAGCAGGATCGATGCGGTAACGGGGATCGCGACCAGCGCCCCGAGCAGGCCGAGCAGCGTGCCGCCCACGAGCGCGCCGATGACGACGAGCGATCCCGGCACCGAGATGGTGCGGTTCATGACGCGGGGAGTGAGGACGTATGCCTCGAGTTGCATGTAAACGAGATAGATCGCCGCGAACAGCAGGGCCGGCAGCCATCCCGTGAACAGGGCGATGATCGTCGCTGTTCCCCAGTACAGCACCGAACCGACGAGCGGGATGAGCGTGATGCAGAACGCGACGACGGCCATCAGCGCGGGGAAGGGCAGCCCCAGTGCGAGGTGAAGGATGAGCGCAACCATCGAGTTGCAGAACGCCAGGATGACCATCCCCATCAGGTAGCCACCGATCGAGTCGGTGATCTCATCGGTGAGTGCGCTGGCCTGCGGGCGGTTGCGTGCGGCGAACACGCGGTTGAACGCCTTCTTCATCGTCGGCAGCGACGCGAGGAAGTACAGGCTCAGCACGAGGACGATGACCAGGCCCGAGATCGTCGTGGCGATCGAGGCGCCGACCTGCAGCAGTCCTCCGCCGATCGATGCGATGTTCGAGGGGTTGGTGATGAACGACTGGACCTGGTTGAGGATCGTGCCGACCTGGTCGCCGAAGTTCTCCTGCAGGGAGTGGTACAGGTCGGACTTCTGGAAGTCGCCGATGAGCGACGGCACGTCCTTGACGAACTGCGCGATCTGCTGGATGACCGTCGGCACGATGAGCAGGAGCACGCCGGCCATGAGGATCGCGAAGCCCGTGTAGACGATGACGATGCCCCACGAGCGCTTCACCGAGTGCCTCTCGAGCCATCGCACGATCGGGTCGAGCCCGAGCGCCGCGAACAGCGCGAACACGATGTAGATCAGGACGGTGGAGAGGTTCGTGATGGCCAGGCCGAGGGCGACCGCCGCGAGCCCGCCGAGCACGAGGAAGAACCCCGCGACGAAGGGACGATTGAGCGTCGTCCAGTAGCTGCGCGAGGCCGGTGCCTCTCCGGTGGAAGTCAGCATCGCCTCTGCCGGCACATCGTGTGCGGGCGGCGCGGCCACCGTGCCCGAAGGCAGGGGTGATGCAGGTGGCGGAGTGGACGCATCCGGAACATCGGTCATGGGTCACACTCTAGAGCCGGCGGGCCTTGCCGCGAGGGTAATCTCGACGCATGAGCGACGAGGACCCGACAACGATGCTGCTGCGTCTGCGCAGCAGCATCGACAACGTCGACGCTGCGCTGATCTTTCTGCTCGCCGAGCGCTTCAAGTGCACGAAGCAGGTCGGTCAGCTGAAGGCCGAATATGGGATGCCGCCCTCCGACCCCGCTCGCGAGGAGCAGCAGCTCGAGCGCCTGCGCCGTCTGGCCGAAGACGCCGACCTCGATCCGGCGTTCGCCGAGAAGTGGTTCAACTTCGTCGTGGCCGAGGTCATCCGCCACCACACCGAAGCGGCCGACGGGCGCTGAGGCCCGCCGGCCGCCTCGGCGGCATCCGCTCTACGGAGTGGCACGTCGCAATGTCAGATACGACGTCCCGGCCAGTACGGCGATCAGCGCGAATCCCCACAGTGCGAGCCCCAGCGCGCCCGTCGCCATGATCCACGAAAAGAGGTCGGACCAGGCGTTCTGCTGCCCCACGATCCACAGCAGCCCGAGAAGGATCAGAGAGATTCCGAGGATCACGGTCGTCAGCACGGCCGTGCCGAACCTCTTGAAGATCGTGGCGCCCCAGAACCCCACGATGAAGAACAGCATGGCGAGGGTGAAGAAGCACAGGCCCGCGGCGGCGGGGCCGCCCTCCCAGACCCAGGGCAGATAGAAGAAGTACCCGTTCATGCCCCAGCCGTTCGTGGCCTGCTCGAACAGCCCGCCGAGGACGAAGATCAGGGCGAGGATCGCCGACGTGAGCATCGCCGTGAGAAGCGTCCCGAGATAGAACTCCCGCCGCGTGACGCTCATCGCCTGCGAGAAGGGGAACGTCATCGTCAATGCCTGCGCACCGACGATGGCGAAGTACCACAGCGGGGCCTGTGCGCCGCCGCCGTACATCGCGGTGGCGACGCCCGCGTTCGAGATGATGCCGTAGATCCCCAGGGTGATGACGAGCGAGCCGACGAGCACGAGCAGGGGAACCCAGATGTAGGTCTGACGGTTGATCAGCTGCATGCGGACGACATTGAGGGTGCGGCTCATCGGAGTGCTCCTTCGTCGAGGGTGGACTTTTCCTGCGCGTGCTGTGTCATGCGCACGATGAGCTGCTGCAGGGAGACGGGCGCGACGTCGAGACCCGCCGCGGTGAGGCGTGCGCGGTCCTCGGGGCTGAGTGCACCGAGCACCGTCGCGGATGAGACGCGGCCCAGGCTCTCGCGGTGGATCACCTCACGGCCGACGACGAAGGCGTCGACGGCTGCCGAGTCGCCGACGATGTTCGTGGCCCGATCGCGCACCGAGTCGGTGTCTTCGTCCATCACGATGCGGCCGCGGTCGATCACGAGGACCCGCTCGATGAGATTGGACACTTCGTCGATGAGATGGCTCGACAGGATGACTGTCCGCGGCACGATGGCGTAGTCCTCGAGGAGCCGGTCATAGAAGATCTGCCGAGCGACGGCGTCGAGACCGAGGTAGGGCTCGTCGAAGAACGTGATCTCGGCGCGAGCGGCAAGTCCGATCACCACGCCGACGGCCGAGAGCTGACCGCGGGAGAGCTTCTTGATCGTCTTCTTGAGCGGCAGCTGGAAGTCGTCGATCAACTGATCTGCGAGCTCCTGATCCCAGTTCGGGAAGAACAGGCGTGCCGAGCGGAAGGCGTGCCGCGGCGTCGCATCCTCGGGGTACTTCTGACTCTCCCGCACGAAGCACATCCGCTGCAGGACCCGCGCGTTCTCGTACGGGTTGGCGCCGAAGACGCGGATGTCGCCCGACGTCGCGAAGTTCTGCGCCGTGAGGATCGACATGACCGTCGTCTTGCCGGCACCGTTGCGACCGAGGAGTCCGTAGATCCGGTCTTTCTCGATCGTGAAACTCACGTCATCGACGGCGAGCGTCTCGCGGTACCGCTTCGTGAGGTTCTTCACCTCGATCACTGGGTTCATCGTGCGGGTCCTTCCATGGTGGTCTTTCGCGCTGCGCGGTCTCGCAGCAGAGAAGCGAGGTCGGCGGCGTCGAGTCCGATCGTGCGCGCCTCGTCCAGAAGCGGGTCGAGGTAGCGTTCGGCGAACGCGGCGCGGCGCTCCGACAGGAGCATTTCGCGCGCGCCGTCGGCGACGAACATCCCGATGCCGCGACGCTTGTGGAGCACGCCCTTGTCGACGAGCATGTTGATCCCTTTCGCGGCCGTCGCGGGGTTGATGCGGTAGAAGGCGGCCAGCTCGTTGGTGGACGGGGCCTGGCTCTCTTCGGCCAGGCTGCCGTCGACGATCGAGTCCTCGACGCGTTCCGCTATCTGCAGGAACAGCGCTCTGCCGTCAGCGATCACATGAACCTCACTGGGTTGGTTACTTACTTGACTAGCTAACCATGCATCAAGGCCGACCGCTTGTCAACCGCCCCGCGGATTTGGGCGACTCCAAGCCAGCCGACTAGGGTCGGTCGAGGCCTTCCGAGGCCACGCACGACCAGTCCGCGACCGCCATGCCGCACCTTCTGGGAGCCGGCGACTGGGGGCGTACGGTCGGCGGTCCAGGCGACGGACCCGATGTGTGTCGCCGCGCGCGGCCTTCTGACCCTTCATGTCAGTGCAGGCGCATCCAGGATCGTCACCCGGGCGTAACCGATGCCGCTCCGAGGCAGGACGCGGCCGAGGCGAAGCACGTGAGCACAGCACCTGACACCGTTCCCGCCATCGAGGCACGGAACATCTACAAGGTCTTCGGACGCAACCCGAGGGATGCCGTCAAGCGGCTCCGCGCCGGCGAGTCCCGGGCCGACGTGAGCGACGTCGGGACGGCGGCCGTCATCGATGCCGGATTCACCGTCGCCCCGGGCGAGATCTTCGTCATCATGGGCTTGTCCGGGTCCGGCAAGTCCACCATCATCCGGATGCTCAATGGGCTGCACGACGCCACGGCCGGCACCATCTCGGTGTACGGCGACCCCATCACCGACATCCCGCCGAATCGTCTGCGCGAGCTGCGTCGCGATCGGATCTCGATGGTCTTCCAGCACTTCGCTCTGCTGCCGCACCGCACCGTCGCCGCGAACGTCGCCTATCCCCTCGAGCTGCGCGGAGTGTCCAAGGCCGAGCGCGTCGCCAAGGCCCACGCGATGCTCGCGCTCGTCGGGCTCACGGGCTGGGGCGACAAGCTGCCGGCCCAGCTGTCGGGAGGCATGAAGCAGCGCGTCGGCATCGCGCGAGCGCTCGCCGCCGACACCGACATCCTGCTCATGGACGAAGCGTTCAGCGCTTTGGACCCGCTCATCCGCCGCGAGATGCAGGAGCAGCTGCTCGAGCTGCAGCAGAAGCTGCAGAAGACCATCGTCTTCATCACGCACGACCTCAACGAGGCGATGTTCCTCGGCGACCGGATCGCCGTCATGCGCGACGGGCGCATCGTGCAGACGGGCACCCCCGAAGACATCCTCACCGACCCCGCGAACGACTACGTCGAGCAGTTCGTCCAGGATGTCGACCGCGCGCGCGTGCTCACGGCTGCCAACGTGATGGAGCGACCGCGGCCCGTCGTCACCGACACGGCCGGGCCGCGCACGGCGTTGCGCCAGATGCGGGATGCCTACATGTCCGCCCTGTACGTCATGGGCCGCGACCGGCGCCTGCTGGGGATCGTGACCGATCGCGACGCCGTCAGGCTCGTACGACAGGGCACGACGACCCTCGCCTCGATCATCAAGCCTGTGCCGCAGAGCGTGCGCGAAGACGAAGTGCTCATGAACCTCTTCGTGCCGGCGGTCGAGTCGCCGCTGCCCTTGGCCGTCACCGACACGGAAGACCGCCTCGTCGGCGTCATCCCCCGCGTGACGCTGCTCGCCGCGCTCGGCCCCGGCCCCGGTGCGACGGAAGAGATCGCGCTGCCGCTGCCGCCCGTTCCGCAGGCCGAGATCGACGCCGTCCTTGGTGAGGCCGACGCCGTCGCCCAAGAGGCCGGCGACGGCGAGGCGGTGCGCTGATGGATGGCTTCCGGATTCCGATCGGCAGTTGGGCGAAGGCCGTCATCGACTGGATCAAAGCGAACCTCGATTGGCTGCTGGACGGTGTCGCCGATGGCGCGCGCTGGCTCGTCTCGGGGCTCACCGACGTGCTGCTGGCCACCCCCGTGCCGCTCGCGATCCTTCTCTTCGCCCTGATCGGGTGGCTGGTGCGCTCGTGGCAGGTCGCGGTCGGCACCGTCATCACGTTCGTGCTCATCGTCGGCATGAACATGTGGGTGGCCTCGATGCAGACTCTCGCGCTCGTGCTCGTCGCGACGGTCGTCGCCGTGGCGATCGCGATACCTCTCGGAATCTGGGCGGCGCGCAACACCACGGTCAGCAGGATCGTGAAGCCGGTCCTCGACTTCATGCAGACGATGCCCGCGTTCGTCTACCTGATCCCCGCGATCGTGTTCTTCAGCATCGGCGTCGTGCCCGGCATGGTCGCCACCGTCATCTTCGCGCTGCCGGCAGGAGTGCGTCTGACCGAGCTCGGCATCCGGGGCGTCGATTCCGAGACAGTCGAAGCGGGGTACGCCTTCGGCGCCAAGCCCGGGCAGATCCTGCGCGGCATCCAACTGCCCCTCGCGATGCCGACCATCATGGCCGGCGTCAACCAGGTCATCATGCTCGCGTTGTCGATGGTCGTCATCGCAGGCATCGCCGGGGCCGACGGCCTCGGCAAAGAGGTCGTGGCGGCGGTATCCACCCTGAACGTGCCGCAGGGCGTCGAAGCAGGCCTCAGCGTCGTCTTCGTCGCGATCTTCCTCGACCGCGTCACAGCGGCTCTCGGCAACCCCCATGACTACCGTTCGTCGCTGCTGGGCATGCTCGCCCGGCACCGCGAGGCACGGGAGAAGGCCTCAGCAGAGGCACCCGCGATCGAGACGGTCCCCGTACCCGCCTCGTGAACACATACGGAACGCATGAACGTATACGAAAAGAAAGAGATCATATGAAACCCCGCAACATCACTGCATTCCTGGCACTCGGCGCGGCAACGAGCCTCGTGCTCGCCGGCTGCAGCAGCGACAACGGTGACAACGGATCCGACGGCGCCGACGCCGGCGCGGCCGACGAGTGCAGCACGATCACGCTCGGCTTCCTCCCCTCGTGGACGGACGGCCTGAGCACGGCATACCTGCTCGAGAACCAGCTCGAGAAGCTCGGCTACACGGTCGAGATGAACACGCTCACCGAGGCCGGCCCGCTCTACACGGCTCTGGCCGAGGGCGACATCGACATCTATCCGTCGGCCTGGCCCGAGCTGACCCACTCCGCCTACATGGATGAGTACGGCGACCGCATCGAAGACCTCGGCGCCTACTACGACAACGCCAAGCTCACGATCGCGGTGCCGACGTACATGGACATCGACTCGATCGAAGACCTTGTCGGAAACGCCGACCGTTTCAACGGCACGATCTACGGCATCGAGCCGGGCGCCGGCCTCACGCGCCAGGCGAAGGAAGAGATGATGCCCGCCTACGGGCTCGACAGCGAGTACGAGCTGGTGACGTCGTCGACCGCGGCCATGCTCACCGAGCTCGACAGCCGGATCGATGCGCAGGAGGACATCGTCGTGACGCTGTGGCGTCCGTTCTGGGCCAGCGACGCGTTCGATATCAAGGACCTCGAAGATCCGCTCGGCGCCATGGGCGACCCCGAGGCGCTGCACTTCCTGGGCACCGAGGGCTTCTCGGACCGCTGCGGCGAGGCCGCCGATCTCATCGCCGGTATTCAGCTGGACGACGCGCAGTACGGCGCGCTCGAAGACCTCGTCGTGAACGAGTTCGACGAGGGCCAGGAGCGCGAGGCGGTCCAGGCATGGCTCGACGCGAACCCCGACGCATTCGACACCGTCATCACGAACTGATGGTCTGAACCGAACGACCCCGGCGCCTGCGCCGGGGTCGTTCGTCGTTTCGCGCGCCCGTCAGGCCGGGCGCGGGGGTCGGATGCCGGGGCTCGGCGCGGAGGGCAGCTGCAGCGAGACCTGGCTCTCGAGCCCCTCGATCGCGTCGTCGGACAGCGAGATCAGTCCGTCGAGCTCTTCGCGCACGCGCTTGTAGGCGACCTGGCGTTCCGCCGGTGTCGCGGCCTGATCGACCGCGATCGTGAGCAGCTGCTGAGCCTTGTCGAGGCGGCGCCGCTCGCTCTCGCTGAATGTCGAGGCCTTCAGCCGGCGGGCATCCCGCTCGGCGACGTCGAAGGCCACTTCGTAGTCGATGACGGCATTGCGGTACTCCGCCAGCTCGTCGGCGGTCACGCGGGCTTTGGGAGACGCGGGTCGCAGAGCATCGGCTGCGCGCTGCGCCCGCAGGAACGCGGCCGTCAGCGGCTGGCGGCCGTCGCTCATGGCGGGGAAGGCGATGAGCTTGGCGACGTCGAGCTCATAGTCGAGCCAGCGAGCCATGACGGCATCGTGCGTTGCGAAGAGCCTCGCGAGCTGCGTGGCCTGCGACTCCTGTGGCGCGGCGACTACCGCTCCTGACGCACTCGCCGCGCGAAGCTCGCTGCGGGCCTTCAGTATCTCGAGCTTCTGCTTGTGGCGGCGCTTCGCGCGTCGCTCCCACGAGCGGGCGGCACTTCCTGCCACGCCGACAGCTGCGCCGCCGAGCGGGAAGATCAACCACCAGTACCCCTCCCAGAGGGTGACGAGGGTCTCCATCAAGATCTCTTTTCGCCCGAAGGCCGTGAGGTGCGGGCGGGGATCGGCCACACGGTCCGCTGCGTCGGGGGTGGGGCAGGGTCGGACGCCGCCGCGCGCGCTGTGTCGCCGGGATGACCGGGCTCGACAGCGGTCGTGGGGCGCGGCGCGCGCGAAGCGCCGCCGGGGCGTGGCGTCCGCGTCTGTGCTGCTGCCGCTGCTCCGGCGAGGCGGGCCTCGGCTTCGGCATAGGCGAACGCGGCGCCGTATCGCGCGATGGCGGCCCGATAGGCGGCATATTCCTCGGGACGCATGCGCGCGAGCGGCTGGGCGGGACGAAGCCGGTGGGCGTCGCTCTGCGCCCGCAGGAATGCGAGCGTCGCCGGGTGGTTGGCGTCGCTCATCTGGGGAAACGACATGAGGGCGAGCGGATCGGTCTCATACTCGAGCCACCGCGCCGTGATGGCGTCGTGCTCGTGCAGAAGCCGCTCCAGCGGCAGGGGATCATTCGGTCCCGCGGCCACCCGCCGGGCATCGACCGCTTTGACGTGGGTGCGGGAGGCCCGCAGCGCCATCGTCGCGCTCTTGTACGCCTGGCGCGCGCGCTGCAGGTCGCGCTTCGCATCGGCGACGCTCGGCGCGCCCGGCATCGGGTTCGCGCGATGCGCCTGTGCCAGCTGCACCCGGGCCTGCGCGGCGCGGACCTCGGCGCGCGCCTCGAGCATGCCGCGATACGCGAGCTGCACATCGTGGCGAGCTGCCTCGACTTCGAGCCGCTTGGCCCGCCATCTGCTCATCGTGCCCTTCGACCGTCGTCGGCGCGTGGTCGCAGCGGCATAGCCGACGCCCGCGGCACCGGCGGTCGCAGGCGCGATCCACCAGAACTCGGCGACGAACACCAGAAGCGGCTCCACCCTCCGATGCTAACCGCCGCACCCGACGCGCGGGAGGTCGCCGGGATCAGCCGAAGAGCAGGGCGATGACGGTCGCGCCACCGCCGACGAGGATGAGGGAGACGATGACCACCCACGCCACCGTCTTGATCCGGCGCTGCCGTGCGTCGTCGTAGTTGCCGTACTCGTCGTCGCTCATGCCGATCAGGTTAGCGTGCGACCGGCTCGGCGACCGTAGGGCCGAACGCGGCGGGCAGCGTCGAGGTCGCCCGCTCGTACAGCTCGGGCAGCGGCACGGTGAACAGGCCCTGCACTTCGAGAGCGGCGACGCCGTCTTCGCTCGGCGAATCGGTCACGCCGATGCGCAGCACGGGATAGCCGCGACCCTCGCACAGCCCGCGGAACTTGACGTCGTCTTCGCGCGGAACGGTGACGAGGACGCGGCCTGTCGACTCCGAGAAGAGCGCCGTCGCGACGTCGACACCGTCGCGCTCGACGATCTCGTCGAGCCACACGCGGGCGCCGACGCCGAAGCGCAGCACGGCCTCGCCGAGGGCCTGCCCGAGTCCGCCGCCGGACAGGTCGTGCGCCGACGAGATGAGCGACTGCTGTCCTGCGGCGTGCAGCAGCTCGGCGAGCTTGCGCTCCTGCCCGAGGTCGACCGCGGGCGGACGACCGCCGAGGTGACCGTGCACGGTACCCGCCCACTGCGATCCGCTGAGCTCGGTCGAGGTGACACCGAGCAGGTAGATGTTCTCGCCGGCATCCTGCCAGCCCGAAGGGATGCGGCGCGCGACGTCGTCGATGATCCCGAGCACGCCCACGACGGGGGTCGGGAAGATCGGCTGGTCACCGGTCTGGTTGTAGAACGAGACGTTGCCTCCCGTGACGGGGACGCCGAGTTCGAGGCATCCGTCGGCGAGGCCGTCGACGGTCTGCGAGAACTGCCACATGACCTCGGGGTTCTCGGGGCTGCCGAAGTTGAGGCAGTCCGTGACGGCGGTCGGGATCGCGCCCGTCACAGCGACGTTGCGGTATGCCTCGGCGAGGGCCAGCTTGGCGCCCTGGTACGGGTCGAGCTGGCAGAAGCGGCTGTTGCAGTCCGTGGCGATCGCGAATCCGAGACCGGACTGCTCGTCGACGCGGATCATGCCGGCGTCGTCGGGGAAGGACAGCGCCGTGTTGCCGAGCACGTAGTAGTCGTACTGGTTCGTGATCCACGACGTGTCGGCGAGGTTCGGGCTCGAGACGAGCTGCAGGAACTGACGACGCAGCGTGTCGGGGTCGAGGGCACGCGGCAGCGCCGACGCGGAGTCATCCTGCAGGGCGTCGATCCACGTCGGGTAGGCGACGGGCCGCTCGTAGACGGGTCCGTCGACCGCGACCGTCGACGGATCGACGTTGACGATCTCTTCGCCGTGCCAGAAGATCTGCAGGCGTCCGTCGCCCGTGACTTCGCCCAGGACGCTCGTCTCGACATCCCACTTGGAGGTGACGGCGAGGAACGCGTCGAGCTTCTCGGGCGCGACGATCGCCATCATGCGCTCCTGGCTCTCGCTCATCAGGATCTCTTCGGGAGTGAGCGTGGAGTCGCGAAGCAGAACGCTCTCGAGGTCGACGCGCATGCCCGATCCGCCGTTGGCGGCCAGTTCGCTTGTCGCGCACGAGATGCCCGCGGCACCGAGGTCCTGGATCGCCTCGACCAGCTCGCCCTGGTAGAGCTCGAGGCAGCACTCGATGAGCACCTTCTCGGCGAACGGGTCGCCCACCTGAACGGCGGGGCGCTTGGTCGGACCGGCCTCATCGAACGAGTCGGATGCCAGGATCGACGCGCCGCCGATGCCGTCACCGCCCGTGCGGGCTCCGAACAGCACGACCTTGTTGCCCGCGCCCGAGGCGTTGGCGAGCTTGAGGTCTTCGTGACGCAGCACGCCCACGGCGAGGGCGTTCACGAGCGGGTTCGCCTGGTACACCGAGTCGAAGACCGTCTCGCCGCCGATGTTGGGCAGGCCCAGGCAGTTGCCGTAGAACGAGATGCCGCTCGTCACGCCGTGCACGACGCGGGCCGTGTCGGGGTGGTCGATCGCACCGAAGCGCAGCTGGTCCATGATCGCGACGGGGCGCGCGCCCATCGAGATGATGTCGCGGACGATGCCGCCGACGCCGGTCGCCGCGCCCTGGAACGGCTCGATGTAGCTCGGGTGATTGTGCGACTCGACCTTGAAGGTGACCGCCCAGCCCTCGCCGATGTCGACGACGCCCGCGTTCTGACCCATGCCCACCATGAGGCGGGTCTTCATCTCGTCCGAGACCTTCTGGCCGAATTTGCGCAGGTAGATCTTGCTCGACTTGTACGAGCAGTGCTCGCTCCACATGACGGAGTACATCGCCAGCTCACCGGATGTGGGGCGGCGGCCGAGGATCCGGCGGATCTCGGCGTACTCGTCGTCCTTGAGTCCGAGCGCCGCGTACGGCTGCTCTTTCTCAGGGGTGGCGGCGGCGTTCTCGACGGTGTCGGCGACGGCCGCGGAATTCTGCAGGGGGGTGGTCACGCGGCTCAGCTCCAGGAATCAAGGGGTGCCGTACGCCCCAAGTCTAGTTCCGGGGCGGGGGGCGTCGTGCCCACGCCGTGACCCCGCAGCACGTCGCGCGAAGAAGGGCTTGTGCTCGCGGCATCCCGAGCGTAACGTACAACCAAATGGTTGTGCAAAAGGAACCCAGCGATGACGAGATCGACCGCGTCTTCCAGGCGCTCGCCGACACGACGAGGCGCGACATCGTGCGGCGCACGATCGACGACGAACTGTCGATCTCGGTTCTGGCTGCTGATTACGACATGTCGTTCGCCGCGGTGCAGAAGCACGTCGCGGTGCTCGAGGCGGCGCGTCTCATCATCAAGCGCGCCGAAGGGCGCGAAAGACTCGTGCGAGCGGATCCGGTCATGATCGCTCGCGCCCGTTCCCTGCTCGCACGCTACGAAGAACTCTGGCGTGCCCGCATCTCTCGTCTGGACTCGCTCCTGTCCGGCCCCGCGCCGGAGCACGTGAAACCGTCCGAACCCTCCGCACAAGAAGGAGCTTGATCATGCCTGTCACCGAAGTCACGACCGACCCCGAAGCGCTCACCATGACGCTCACGGCCGAGTTCGACGCGCCCGTCGAACGGCTCTGGACCGCGTTCACCGATCCCAGCCAGCTCGAGCGGTTCTGGGGCCCGCCCGGATGGCCGGCCAGCTTTCCGACGTTCGACCTCTCGGTCGGAGGGCGCGCCGTCTACACGATGACGAGCCCGCAGGGCGAGACGTCATCGGGGTCGTGGGAGTTCCTCGAGATCGACGAGCCGCGCGGCTTCACCGTGCTCGACAACTTCGTCAACGATGACGGCGCGCCGCTCGAGGGGATGCCCGCCATGCGGGTCGCCTTCCGGTTCGAAGCGACCGACACCGGGTCGCGGCTGGTGAACACGACGTACTTCGACTCGGCCGACGCCCTCGAGCAGGTCGTCGCGTTCGGAGCCGTCGAGGGATCGAGGATGGCGATCAACCAGCTCGACCGCGTGCTGCAAGGGCTGCGCGAGTATGCGGCCGGCAAGGGCACGCGCACCGAGATCCTCGATGACACCCACGTGCGCATCACGCGGCTGATCGAAGGACCGCGTGACCTCGTCTGGCGCGCGCACACAGAGCCCGACCTGATCCGGCAGTGGATGCTGGGGCCCGATGGCTGGCGCATGTCGGTGTGCGACGTCGACCTCTCGGTCGGCGGGCGGTATCGGTACGAGTGGGAGCCTCTGCCGGGCGTGGAGGGGGAACGCTTCGGATTCGACGGTGAGACGGTGCTCAGCGAACCGCCGCGCCGCGGTGTGACGACCGAGCACATGACGGGCACCGATTATCCATCGACGCTCAACGATCTGCAGCTCGAAGAGGAAGACGGCGCGACGCTCATCACGACGCTCATCGAGTACCCCGACAGCGCGACGCGCGACATGGTGCTGGCGACCGGCATGGCCGACGGGATGGAGTCGAGCTATGCGCGACTGGAGCGCGTGCTCACCGAAGCATGATCACGACGGCGCGGTGTGCCGCAAGCCGTCGGGGAGAAGCGGCTTCCCGGCCCTAATATCGCGCCATGGACTTCTCTTTTGCGTTCACCCCCGACCTCATCGCCGTCTTTCTGACGCTGTTCGTGCTCGAGGTTGTGCTGGGCGTCGACAACGTCATCTTCATCTCGATCCTCTCGTCGAAGCTGCCCAAGGAGCAGCAGGCGAAGGCGCGCAACCTGGGGCTCACGCTTGCGATGCTGATGCGCATCATCCTGGTCTTCTTCGCCGGCTGGCTCATCACGCTGACCGAGGAGATCATCTCGATCGGCGACCTCGGGTTCTCGTGGAAGGACTTCATCCTCATCGCGGGTGGTCTCTTCCTCGTCTACAAGGCGGTCACCGAGATCCATCACAAGCTCGAGGGTGCCGAGGAGTCCGAGGGCACCTCGAACGGCAAGGGCGTGACGTTCGGATCGGTCATCGCGCAGATTCTCGTGCTCGACCTCGTCTTCTCGCTCGACTCGGTCATCACGGCGGTCGGCATGACGACCAACATGCTCATCATCATCACGGTGGTCGTGCTGTCGTTCGGCATCATGCTGTTCGCTGCGAAGTTCATCTTCGAGTTCGTCAACGCACACCCCACGGTCAAGATGCTCGCTCTGTCGTTCCTCCTGCTCATCGGCGTGTTCCTCATCGCTGAGGGCTTCGGCTTCCACATCGACAAGGCCCTCATCTACGGCCCGATGGCGTTCGCGATCTTCGTCGAGGCGCTCAACCTGTTCGCCGCCTCGCGCAAGGCCAAGCGGGCGCACCGAGCGAGCAGCGCCGTGCAGCTGCGACCGCGGTACCCCGATGTCGACGAATCGATCGCCGTCGCGGCGGCCCTGTCGACGGCGCCGGGTGCAGGTTCGGTCGGTCTGTCCCGCAAGCCCGTCGACGGTGAGGTGACCCCGGGCGAGGAGCGCCGCGGCCTGGGGTGACACGCAGGCCGCGGCGCGGCGCGGCGCTCAGTGGAAGGGGCAGCGGATGCGACCGCCCGACCGCGGCTGGGTCGGCACCCGTCGCAGATTGACCTCCGCGAAGGCGACGAACCGGGCCACGGCGATGCGGTCTCAGGTGCCGGAACGGTCGGCCGTGTCCGGGTGATGGAGGAAGTACGTGGTCCGGCGGATGGGCGTGGCGGGTACTTCCGCGGCACGGTCGGCTCGACGGCGGGCGTAGAACACGAAACCCAGCCCGGCAGCTATCAGAAGGATGGAGAGCGTGGCCGTGGGGGCTTCCGCTCCACTCTCGGCAAGTTCAGGAGGCGCGGCATCAGTGTTGCCGCCTGCTGCTGCCGCTGCCGCTGCCGCTGTCGCTGCTGCTGCTGCTGCTGCTGCGACGGTAACCGTGTACGTGGCAACCGCGTCTGGGGCGGTGCCGTTCGAAGCGGTGATGTCGAATGTGTAGGTTCCGGCGACGGTGGGTTCTCCGGCGATCGTGCCCGTCGTGGCGTCCAGCGTGAGGCCCGGCGGGAGTGCGCCGCTGGAGGTTGTGAATGTGACGGTCGGTGTCCCAGACGCGGTGATCGTGTGCGAGTAGGTGTCGCCGACGGTGCCGGCCGTCGGTGCGGCGGATGTGATCGCGGGGCTCGTGCTCACCTCTCCGGCCGGGGCGCAGCCGGTCGGTGTGGTGATGGTGTTGGTGTCGAGCGTGACGGCGCCGGTTCGAGCGAGCAGGCGGCCCGCAATGGTCGCCCCCGTCTGTGCGGTGACGGATTCGTTGGCCATGACGGTCCCGACGAACTGGGCGCCGGGCTCGATCGTCGCGGAGCTGCCGATCTGCCAGAACACGTTACACGCGCTGCCACCACCCGTCACGGTGATGATCGAACCGGAGCTGATAGTCAGCGTCGACGCTGCTTGGAACACCCATACCGATTCCGCCGTGCCTGCCAGCGTCAAGGCGCCGGTGAGGGATAGTGCGCCTCCCGAATAAACCCCCGGTGTCAGTGACTGTCCGGTGAGGTCGCCCAGCCCGGTTGCGGTCGGAGTCAGGCTGGCTGCAATCCCGTACGCCGTCGTCAGGTCTACCTGCGCTTGCGCTGCGACCGCGTCGGTGGCATGGATGGTTCCGTTCACGATCCCGGGCCCGAATCCCGTGATCGCGGAGCCAGGGCTGAGGCCCAGGTCGCCACTGAGAGTCGAGGGTCCCGTGTTCGTCACTGTCGATGCGCCAAGAACCGAGAATGGCGCGGCGGTGCCGAGATTGACCGGACCGTCGATCTTCGTGTCCGCAAACGCCGCCGTTCCAGGCAGGAGCATCAGGGCGACGAGGCCCGCGATGACGGTGGTCAGGGCTGAACGTGAGGGGGGCTTGACCAAATTATTCGATCTCTTTCGCTAGGGGTAACAAAGATCGTCAACCAAGGTCAACAGCATCTCCGTCTAGCCCAGATCTAGCACTCATTACCCGCCCGCGCCGAGGATCGAGCAGAAAGTCTACCTGATCGTGACGTTTGAGGACACGGCTGGCGATCCGTCGATGGGTGGTGTCGCGAGCGCTCAGTGGAAGGGGCAGCGGATGCGCCCCCCGGAGCGCGGCTTGGTCGGCAGCCGTCGCAGATTCACGTCGAGACCCTCGCCCAGAATGGTCAGTCGCGGGTCGCTGAGGGTCGCGACGGCGGCGGCGAGGCCGGCGATCGCGAGCTTCTCGCCGGGGCACCGGTGGCCATCCGCAACCGTTGCGCCACCGTGCGGCACGAACGCGGCGAGGGCCTCGTAGTCCTCGACGCCGACGAAGCGCTCGGGGTCGAATTCGTCGCCGCGGTCCCACGAGCGGTCGTCCGTGTCGGTGCCGAGGATGTCGAGCACGACGCGTCCACCTGCCGCGAGTTCGAGACCGTCGAGCTCGACGTCGGTGAGGGCCCAGCCCGGCAGCATCGGCACGAAGGGCGAGGTGCGGCGGATCTCCTGCGCGAACGCCGTCGCGAGGGGACCGCCCACCAGCGAGCCCCGCTCCGATGTCTCGGCGGCGATTCGTTCGCGCCATTCGGTGTGATCGTGCAGTCCCTTCGCTGCGAAGGCGACGAAACGGGCCACGGCGATCATGGGCCGCAGGCCATTCTGCAGCTCCACCCCGGCGAGCTTGGCAGGCAGGCGCTTGCCGGCCGGATCCCGGTGCCACGCCCATTCGTGCAGCGCCGTGCCCTCCGCAGCTTCGAGGCGACCCTCGCGGACCGCTTCGATGAGGCGCGCGGCGTGCCGGTCGGACCAGACCCGGTTCACCTGCGCGAGAACGAACGACGGCGAGTAGGGCGCGCCGAAACCGTCGACGATCTGCGCGAGCCGAGCGGCCCAGCGCGTCTGGGCGTCCGGCGTGCCGGGCAGCCCGGCCCAGCGCATGATCGCCCGCCCGAAGGCGTCGACCGCCGCGTCATAGGCACTGCGCTCGCCGCCGGCGAGCCACGCGTCGAGCTCGAGCTGCCATTCCTGGTCGAGGAGTGGCGTCAACCGCTCCACCTGCGCGTCTTCATAGGCGACGTCGACGAAGGTCGCCTTGCGGTGGCGGTGCTCCGCTCCGTCGAGGCTGTGCAACGAGTCGCTGCCGAAGAGCGTGTTCTGCACGATCTTCGGCATCGCGCCGTGCCGGGCGATGCGCTCGTCGTCGTAGAACAGGGCGACGCCCTCGGCGCCGCGCACGAGCATCGCGTCCTGGGCGAGCAGTCGCATCGGCGCCGACCTGGCGCCGTCGCGCACGCGGCTCCAGATGTGCGCGCTGAGGCCGAAGCCCCGCACGAGCAACGACGCGCCGTCTTCACGAAGGGGATGGGTTGAGGGCTGGTCGGTGTCGAACATCCCGTCACGATGCCAAAGGCCGAAGCGGCTCTCCAGGGGGCGAGGTCTTGTGGCGGCGTGTGCTATCGGCGCGCGTCCGCTCAGGCGCGGGCGAGCGCGTCCTCGAGCGCGACCCACGCGAGCATGGCGCACTTCACGCGCGCGACGTAGCGCGAGACGCCCGAGAGGGCGGCGGCATCCAGGTAGACGTCCTCATCGAGCGGGATCGCGCCGCGCGAGCGCAGTGCCGTGCGGAATCCGTCGATCAGGGCGGATGCCTCGGCTCGCGGCAGTCCTTCGGCGAGCTCGCTGAGCATCGAGGCGGAGGCTTGCGAGACCGAGCAGCCGGCGCCGTCCCACGTGACGTCGCGGATGGTGTGCCCGTCGTCGTCGAGCCGGACGCGCAGTGTGACATCGTCGCCGCACACCGGGTTGTGCTGGTGCGACGTGGCGTTGCGCCCGACCTCGTCGGCGAGCCCTTTGCCGCGCGGACGCTTGGAGTGATCCAGGAGCAGCTCCTGGTACAGCGCTTCGAGGCCGCTCATGCGCCGACTCCGAAGAACGGCCGCACGTCCGCGACGGCGTCGAGGAACACGTCGATGTCGTCCTCGGTCGTGAAGACCGACGTCGATGCCCGCACCGACGCCGTGAGAGCGAATCGTGCGTGCAGCGGCTTGGCGCAGTGGTGCCCCACGCGCACCGCGACACCGCGGTCGTCCAGGAACTGGCCCACGTCGTGCGCGTGCACACCCTCGACGTCGAACGCCGCGATCGCGATGCGCTCGACCCCGGCGGCATCGCCGAGCAGCCGCATCCCGTCGATCCCGCGCAGTCCTGCGAGCATGCGCTGCTCGAGCCGGCGCTCGTGGGCCAGGACATTCTGCATCCCGAGCCCGTCGAGATAGCGCACGGCGGCGGCCAGGCCGATCGCCTGTGAGACGGGCTGCGTGCCGGCTTCGAACTTCTGCGGCGGCGGCAGGTAGCCGGCCTCGTCGAGGGTCACGGTCGTCACCATCGATCCGCCCGTGAGGAAGGGCGGCAGGTCTTCGAGGACGTCGGTGCGCCCGAGCAGTCCGCCGACGCCGTACGGGCCGAGCATCTTGTGGCCGGAGAACGCCGCGAGGTCGACGCCGAGCTCGGCGAAGTCGACGGGCAGGTGCGGCACCGACTGGCACGCATCCAGCACCGTGAGCGCGCCGACGGCTCGGGCGAGCGCGGCGATCTCGGCGACGGGATTGACGATGCCGAGCACGTTCGAGACGTGCGGGAACGCCACGACGCGCGTGCGCTCGCCGATGACGGATGCCGCGACCTCGAGGTCGAGCGTGCCGTCATCGCGCACGGGGATGTGGCGCAGCACAGCGCCCGTGCGAGCGGCGAGCTCTTGCCAGGGGATGAGGTTGGCGTGGTGCTCGGTCTCGGTCACGACGAGTTCGTCGCCCGGGGTGAGGGCGAACCGCGCACTGCCGCGCCCCGCCGTGGCGTTGCCGATCGCGTAGGCGACGAGGTTGAGGGCAGCCGTCGCGCCGCTCGTCCACACGAGCTGGCCGGGGCGCGCCCCGAAGAATCGGGCGACGGTCGCGCGGGCGTCCTCGAACAGCTCGGTCGCCTCAGCGGCGAGGGTGTGTGCGCCGCGGTGCACGGCGGAATTCGCCCGGACGAGGAAGTCGACCTCGGCGTCGAGCACGACCTGCGGCTTCTGGCTCGTCGCTCCGGCGTCGAGATAGACGAGGGGCTTGTCGTTGAGGGTCTGCGACAGGATCGGGAAGTCTGCGCGCACAGCGGCGACATCGAAATCGGTCGTCGTGGCGGGCATTCCTCCAGGCTACGCCGGATCTCGTGATCGAAGGCCCGGGCCGCAGTCGGTCAGATACCCGTCAGCCGAGGAACTCCCGCGCGGCCACGACGAGCGCGTCGACGCCGTTCTCGAGGGTCGGGTGCAGCACGGGCGCATAGAACGGGGAGTGGTTGGTGGGGATGTCGCTCGCGATCGTGCCGGCTGCCGTGGCCGTCGCGTAAGCGTCGGGGTCGACACCGCCCCAGAACCAGAACACGAGGGGCGCACCGGATTCGCGGGCGAACCACGAGACGTCCTCACTGCCGGTGTACATCCCCGGGTCGGTGACGGTCCCCTCGCCGAAAGCGCGGTCGAACGCGAGGGTCAGCCGCGCCGTCGCGGCGACGTCGTTGATCGTCGGGGGCAGCGAGTGGATGGTCGTGAAGGTGGGTTCCTGCTCGGCTCCGGATGCCTGTGCCTCGGCCCGCACGATGCGCTCGACCTTCTCGAGCACGGCGGCGCGGGCGGTGTCGTCGGGATACCGCAGGCTCAGCTCGAGGCGCGCCTCGGCCGGGATGATGTTGTTCTTCAGGCCCGCGTGGATCGAGCCGACCGTCACGACGGCGACATCGCGCGGGTCGACTTCGCGCGAGACGATCGTCTGCAGTCGCATGACGGTCGCCGCCGCCATGACGACGGGATCGATCGTCGAGTGCGGCCGCGACCCGTGGCCGCCGCGGCCGAACAGCGTCACCGTCACACCGTCGGATGCCGCCATCTGCGTGCCGCTGCGCACGCCGATCGTGCCCGCCGGCAGCGGTGTCACGTGCTGGCCGAGGACGATGTCCGGCCGCGGATACCGCTCGAGCACGCCGTCGGCGATCATCGCTTGCGAACCCGCGCCGTACTCCTCTGCCGGTTGGAAGACGGCCACCACGGTGCCCGACCACTCGTCCTTCGTCGCGACGAGCCGCTCGAGCGCGCCGATCAGGGCGGTGACGTGCATGTCGTGTCCGCACGCGTGCATGACGGGCACATCGAGACCCGAGGGGTCGACGCCGCGGGCCGTGGAGGCGTAGGGGAGTCCGGTCCGCTCTTCGACGGGGAGGCCGTCCATGTCGGCGCGCAGCCACACGACGGGGGCTTCTCCGTTGCGGATCACGGCCACCAGGCCCGTGCGGCCCACGCCCTGTTCGACCTCGAGCCCGAGATCGGCGAGGTGTCGCGCGATGACACCCGCCGTGCGGGTCTCTTGGAAAGACAGCTCCGGGTGTCGGTGCAGGTCGATGTACAGCGCTTCGAGGTCGATGGCCATGGCGCCGAGCCTACGTCCGTGCCCCGCGGGCCGACGGTCTCAGCAGGGCGCGTCAGAGCCGCGCGGTCGAATCGCGGACGATGAGCTCGTACGGAAGCCGGGCGGGGTCGTGCGCACGCCCCGGCGCTTCGAGCTCGTCGAGGAGCACCTCGGCGGCCCGCTCGCCCTGGCCGCGAGGAAACTGGTCGACCGTCGTCAGTCGGAAGAACTCGCTGTGCTCGTGACCGTCGATGCCGATGACCGACAGATCCTCGGGCACGCGGCAGCCGAGTGCGCGGGCAGCCATGAGCGCGCCGATGGCCATTTCGTCCGACGCGGCGAAGATCGCCGTCGGGCGCACACCGGGGCGTTCGAGCAGCTGGCGGGCCGCCGCGTAGCCCCCTTCGATCGTGAAGTCGGCGGGTTCGTAGAGTGCGGCGCGGGCCGGGATGCCGGCATCCGAAAGCGCCTGCTCGAACCCGAGGCGGCGACGCGTCGGGATGTGGAAGTCGATGTCGAACTCGGGGCTCGCGCCGATGTGGGCGATGTCGCGGTGACCGAGGCCGAGCAGGTGCTCGGTCGCGAGTCGCGCGACCGAGACGTCGTCGACAGTGAGAGTCGTCAAGCGCGGGTTCGGTCCGCCGATCGCGATGACGGGAAGGCCCAGCTCGGAGAGGCGGTCGGTTTCGGCCTGGTCGAGGTCGAGGCCGATCGCGATGACGCCGTCGACGCGCTGCCGGCGCAGGAACGTCTCGAACACCTGGTGGCGCTCGCCGTGGTCGGCCGTGAGGCTGTAGAGCGTGATGTCGTAGCCGCGACGCATGAGAGCCGATGCGATGCCGCTCAGCACCGTCGAGAAGAACCAGCGATCCAGGAACGGCACGAGCACGCCGATGTTGCGCGTGCGGCCCGAGGCGAGGCTCGATGCCGACGCCGAGACGACGTAGCCGAGGCTCTTCGCCGCCGCTTCGACGCGGCTGCGCGTCGCCGCCGCCACGTGGCCGCGACCGCTCAGGGCGCGCGACACGGTCGCCGTCGAGACACCCGCCGCGCGGGCGACTTCACCGATGCTGACCACGTTGTCGCTTCCTGCTGTGATGACTCAGTCGTTGATGAGCCAGACCGATGTGTCGGCGGGCAGGGCGCCGTTCGACACGTCTCCGCTCGCGACCACAACGTTTCCGGCCGGCAGCGGGATCGGATGTGCGCCGACGTTGGCGATGACCGTGATGTCCCCGTTGCGGAACGCGATGACGTCGTCATCGAAACCGTCGAGCCACTGGAGCGAGCCCGCCCCGAGGCCGTGCGCGGCGCGCACCGCCAGCAGTTCGCGATACAGCGACAGAGTCGACTCCGGGTCCGAGGCCTGCACGTCGCGGGCGAGCGATGCCCACTCGGCGGGCTGCGGGAGCCACGATGCGCCCGTGTCGCTGAAGCCGTACGACGGGCCGTCCGCGGTCCACGGGATCGGCACGCGGCATCCATCGCGGCCGTAGCGTTCGCCGTTCGTGCGGAACCAGGTCGGGTCCTGGCGTGCGTCATCGGGGATGTCGATGACCTCGGGCAGTCCGAGCTCTTCACCCTGGTAGATGTAAGCCGAGCCGGGCAGAGCCAGCATGAGGGTCGTAGCAGCGCGCGCGCGGCGCAGCCCCACGTCGGCGAGCGGCTTGCCGGGGGACTTCGGGCCGATGCCGTGACCCTGCGGGTTCTCGGCGGTCAGCGCGAGACGCGACGCGTGGCGCACGACGTCGTGGTTGGACAGCACCCAGGTGCTCGGGGCGCCGACGGCGCCGTAGGCCTCGATCGAGCGGGTGATGACGGCGCGCAGCGCCGGTGCATCCCATCCCGTCTCAAGATAGGAGAAGTTGAACGCCTGGTCCATTTCGTCCGGCCGCACCCACAGAGCGGTCTTCTCGGGCGTCGAGAGCCATGCTTCAGCACACAGCGCTCGGTCGCCCGCGTACTCCGCGACCAGCTCATGCCAGTCGCGGTATATGTCGTGGACGCCCTCCTGGCCCCAGTACGGCACGTCGTCGGCTTCGCCGCCCATCGAGCCCCCCGCAGGGTCGGGCGTGTAGTCCGGCAGACCCTCGGCCTTGACGAGTCCGTGCGCGACATCGACGCGGAAGCCGTCGACACCACGGTCGAGCCAGAAGCGCAGGATGCGCCGGAATTCGGCGCGCACCTCTTCGTTGGACCAGTCGAAGTCGGGCTGCGACGAGTCGAACAGGTGCAGGTACCACTGGCCGGGGCTGCCGTCGGACTCGGTGATGCGCGTCCAGGCGGGGCCGCCGAAGACGGACTCCCAGTTGTTGGGGGGCAGTTCGCCGCTCTCGCCGGTGCCGTCGCGGAAGATGTAGCGCGCGCGCTCGGGGCTGCCGGGCGCGGACGCGAGGGCCTCCTGGAACCAGACGTGCTGGTCCGAGGAGTGGTTGGGCACGAGGTCGACGATGAGGCGGATGCCGCGCGCATGACTGGCCTCGAGCATCGCGTCGAAGTCGGAGAGCGTGCCGAAGAGCGGGTCGATGTCGCAGTAGTCCGAGACGTCGTAACCGGCGTCCTTCTGTGGGGAGCGCTGGAACGGGCTCAGCCAGATGGCGTCGATGCCGAGGGCCGCGAGGTCATCGAGCCGTGCCGTCACGCCGGGAAGGTCGCCGATGCCGTCGCCGGAGCTGTCCGAGAACGAACGCGGGTAGATCTGGTAGATCACCGCGGTGCGCCACCACTCGTCTCCGGCGGGGGATTCGATAGGCTCGGAGAGATCTTTCGACGTCATCGGACCAGGATAGTGCAAGCGCTTACATATCCGCCGATCCGGGTATCGTAGGCGGGTGACTGCAGCCCTCGCCCGTGCCGAATCGCTCATCCGCACGATCCCGGATTACCCCGAACCGGGCGTGATCTTCCGGGACATCACGCCACTTCTGGCCGATGCCGCGGCGCTGCGCACCGTCATCGACGCGATGATCGAACCCTTCGAGGGCCAGTTCGACATCGTCGCGGGTGTTGAAGCGCGCGGGTTCCTGCTCGCCGGCGCGGTCGCCACGGTCGCCGAAGTGGGCCTCGTGCCGATCCGCAAAGCGGGCAAGCTTCCCCGGCCCGCGGCGTCGGTCTCGTATTCGCTCGAGTACGGCACGGCCACGATCGAGGCGCACGACGACATCGCGCCCGGAACACGCGTGCTGCTGGTCGACGATGTGCTGGCGACGGGCGGCACGCTGCAGGCCGCGCACCAGCTCGTGCCGGCGCTGGGCGGGATCGTCGTCGCGACGAGCGTGCTGATGGAGCTCACCGCTCTCGGCGGGCGCCCGCTCGTGCCCGACACACACGCCGTCTTCACGGCCTGACGTCAGGTGCGGATCACGACGTTCAACGGCTCGTCGCCGGTCCGCACCCGATCGATCTGAGCGCGCAGCAGCGCCGTCATGCGTGGCTGCATCGCGTCGGAGTGACCGCCGACGTGCGGCACGATGAGGGCTCCTGGCAGCGACCACAGCGGGTGGTCGGCAGGCAGTGGCTCGGGGTCGGTCACATCGAGCGCAGCACGCAGGCGTCCGGACTCGACTTCGGCGACGAGCGCATCCGTGTCGATGAGCGATCCGCGCCCCACGTTGACGACGAGCGCGCCATCGGGCAGCGCGGCGAGGAAAGCCGCGTCGACCATGCGGCGGGTCGCGTCTCCTCCCGGCAGGGTGAGGATCACGACCTCGGCCTCGGGCAGCAGCGCGGCAAGCTCGTCGACGCCGTGCACGGCAACGCCGTTCTCGTCGCGGGCGCGAGAGGCGACGACGGTCACCACGGTCTCGAAGGGCGCGAGCCGAGCAGCGACGGCTTTGCCCACGCCGCCGTAGCCGAGCAGCAGCACGCGCCGATCGGCCAGGCTGCGCGTCTTCTCGGGCGCCCAGCGGTGCGCGTCCTGCGCACGCACGAACTGCGGCAGGCTGCGCTGAGCCGCGAGCGTCAGGGCGAGGGCGAGTTCGGCTGTCGACGTCTCGTGCACGGATGCGGCGTTGGCGAAGACGACACCGGGCGGAAGCAGACGGGCGAACCCGTCGTATCCGATCGACTCGCCCTGCACGAGTCCCACCGAGACGCGCTGCAGGCGGCCCAGCACTCGGGTCGTCGCCATGTAGGGCGGCATGACGATGTCGAAGTGGGCGCGCGGGGCGGGCTCTTCCATGGACCAGACGACGATCTCGACATCGTCGGGAAGGTCGCTGAGATCGTCGGCGAACTCCTGCGTGGGAACACTGATGACGAGGGGGCGGGTCACCGCTCCACGATATCGAGATGCCGGATGCCGCGGGCCAGGCGGCTGTGCCTCAGACGACTGCGCCCACGACGGCGGCGATCGCCGACGTGAAGAACGGCAGGCCGTCGACGCCCGAGCGCATCGCGGCGGGGGTGTTCGGGCCGAAGCCCTCTTCGACGGCGTGCTCCGGGTGCGGCATGAGGCCGACGACATTGCCGCGCTCGTTCGTGATGCCGGCGATGTCGCGCAGCGACCCGTTGGGGTTGACGCCGACGTAGCGGAAGGCGACGAGGCCTTCGCCTTCGAGACGGTCGAGCTCGGACTCCGAGGCGATGTAGCCGCCGTCGGCGTTCTTGAGCGGGATCGTGATCTCCTGGCCCGCCGTGAAGTCGCTCGTCCACGCCGTGTCGGCGTTCTCGACCCGCAGGCGCTGGTCGCGGCGGATGAACTGCTGGTGGGCGTTGCGGATCAGGCCGCCGGGCAGCAGGTGAGCTTCGACGAGCATCTGGAATCCATTGCAGATGCCGAGGATCGGCATGCCTTTCGCCGCGGCATCCGACACTTCGGTCATGATCGGCGCGTGAGCCGCGAGCGCGCCGGCGCGCAGATAGTCGCCGTAGCTGAAGCCTCCCGGCAGAACGAGCGCATCGACGCCGTCGAGGTCGTGCGAGCCGTGCCACAGGGCGACGGGTTCGCCGCCCGCGACGCGGATCGCGCGCTGCGCGTCGCGGTCGTCGAGCGAGCCGGGGAAGGTGATGACCCCGACGCGGGCGGTCATTCCACGACCTCGATGCCGACGACGTCTTCGATGACGGAGTTCGAGAGGATCTCGTCGGCGATGCGTCGGGCCGTGGCGAGCGTCGCGTCGTCGACCTCGCCCTCGACGGTGAGCTCGAAGCGCTTGCCGATGCGGACGCCGGTGATGGCGTCGACGCCGAGTCGGCTCAGCGCACCCGATACCGCCTTCCCCTGGGGGTCCAGCAGCTCGGCCTTGGGCATGACGTCGACGACGATGGTGGGCATGACGGGGCTCCGATGTCGCGGGGCGGGGGACCCTCACAGTCTACGGGGGCGCGCCCTACCCACCCGGCGTCCCCGCCGCAAGCTTCCGTCGCCGGACCCAGAACCGGGCTCTTGCGTTCGTGGGAGCGCTCCCGTAGTGTGGGCGCCACTTCGTGGGAACGCTCCCATGAACGACCGGCCGCCGGACTATGGCCGATCCCGCACGTAGCATCAACCGACCTGACAAACACAAAGGAGTGACAGTGAACACTCGTGCCATCCGCAGGGGCGCCGTGGCCGTGGCCGCCCTCTCAGCGACCGCCATGGTCCTCGCCGGCTGTTCCGGCGGGGGCGATTCGTCCGATTCCGGGGCCGACGGCGACGTGACCCTCACGCTCGCGACCTTCAACGACATGGGCTACACCGACGAACTCCTGGCCGAGTTCACCGAAGAGACCGGCATCAAGGTCGTGCACAACAAGGCGGCGACCTCGAACGATGCCCGCGCGAACTTCTTCCAGAAGCTCGGCAAGTCCGGCCTCGGCGACGTCGAAGCGGTCGAGATCGACTGGTTCCCCGAGATGATGCAGTACTCCGACCTCGTCGCCCCCGTGCCCGACGATCTGAAGGGCCGCTGGCTCGACTGGAAGGAGGCCGCCGCGACCGACGCCGACGGCAACCTCGTCGCGTACGGGACCGACGTCGGGCCGCAGGCCGTGTGCTACCGAGGCGACCTGTTCGAAGCGGCCGGACTGCCCAGCGACCGCGAAGCCGTCGCCGAGCTCTTCCCGACATGGGATGCCTTCTTCGAGGTCGGCGCCGACTACGTCGCCAAGACCGGCACGCCGTTCATCGATTCGGCCAACTCGGTCCTGCAGGGCCTCGTCAACCAGCTCGAGTTCGCCTACGAAGAGCCCGACGGCGCCATCATCGCCGCCGAGAACCCCGAGATCCGCGCCGCGTACGACACCGTCGTCGACAAGGCGATCCCGATCGCGGCGTTCCCTGCCCAGTGGGGCGACGACTGGTACGCGGCCATGGCCGGCGGCGAGTTCGCCGCCATGCTCTGCCCGCCGTGGATGCACGGCATCATCGCCGGTGAAGCGCCCGAGGTCGCGGGATGGGACATCGCGAACGCCTTCCCGGACGGCGGCGGCAACTGGGGCGGCTCGTACCTCGTCGTTCCCGCCAACGGCGCCAACGTCGAGGCCGCCCAGCAGCTCGCCGACTGGCTGACCGCTCCCGAGACGCAGCTCAAGGCGTTCGTCAACGCGGGCACCTTCCCGAGCCAGCTCGAGGCGCAGTCCAGCACCGACCTCACCGGCTACGTCAACGAGTACTTCAACGACGCCCCGACGGGTGAGATCGGCATCGATCGCGCCAACGCGATCGAGGTGTCGACCTTCAAGGGCCCGAAGTACTTCCAGTACCACGACGCCCTTCAGAACGCGATCACGCGCGTCTTCGACGGTCTCGAAGACAAAGAGAAGTCCTGGAACAACTGGCTGACCGAGATCTCGGCCTTCTGACACGGTCGCTGACCGATTGACCGGCGGGGGCGGATGCCACCACGCGGCGTCCGCCCCCGCTCCTCACCCTCTCGACGACGACGACGAAGGACGACTGTGACCGCGACGGGCACCATCAGACCGAGGGCCGAGGCCCCCACTGCAGGCAAGGCACCCCGAGTGATCTCGTTCTCCCACCGGCTGAGCCGCTGGGACGTGAAGATCTCGCCCTACCTGTACATCTCACCGTTCTTCATCATGTTCGCCGTCGTCGGGCTGTTCCCGATCGCGTACACCGCCGTCATCTCGTTCATGGACTGGGATCTCGTGCGCAATTCGGGTGAGTTCGTCGGGTTCGACCAGTACATCTGGATCCTCACGCAGCCGCACTTCTGGACGGCGATGCGCAACACGTTCAGCATCTTCCTGCTGTCCTCGATCCCGCAGTTGATCCTCGCGGTCTTCATCGCCGCCGTGCTCGACCGGAACATCCGCGCGAAGACGTTCTGGCGGATGAGCGTGCTCGTGCCGTTCGTCGTCGCCCCCGTCGCCGTCGGGCTCATCTTCAACGCGATCTTCGCCGACCAGTCGGGGCTTGTGAACTCGTGGCTCGGCGCGATCGGCATCTCGGCGATCCCCTGGCACGTCGAGCCGTTCTGGAGTCACGTCGCGATCGCGACGATGGTGAATTACCGCTGGACCGGCTACAACGCCCTGATCCTGCTCGCCGCGATGCAGGCCGTGAACCGGGACTACTACGAGGCGGCCACCGTCGACGGCGCCGGCCCGATCCGTCAGTTCGTCAACATCACCCTGCCCTCGCTCAAGCCGACCCTCATCTTCGTCATCATCACCTCGACGATCGGCGGGTTGCAGATCTTCGACGAGCCGCGCGTGTTCGACCAGTTCGGCCGTGGCGGCGCGGGGCAGCAGTGGCTCACAGTCACCCTGTACCTCTACGACATCGGCTGGGGGCAGTGGAACTTCGGCCGCGCGGCGGCGATGGCGTGGATCCTGTTCGTCGTCATCCTGCTCATCGGCCTCGTGAACCTGCTCGTCACACGCACGCTGCTGCGCGATGAAGGGCTGCGCTCCGAACTCACCAAACGTCAGCTGCGCGAGCGTGCGCGAGAAGCGAAGAAGAATGTGGGAGCCCGGCCATGAGCACACTCGGAACACCCACGCCGCTGGCCGTCGTGGAAGAGAACATCCCCAACGCCGGCCGCCGCCGCCGGGGCGCCCGAACCACGCGCATCCGCGGTACCCGACCGGGATTCTGGGCGTACGCGACACTCGCGGTCGTCTTCCTCTCGGCGATCTTCCCCCTCTACTGGTCGTTCATCATCGGATCGGGTGATGCCACGACGCTGCGTCGACCGTTCCCGTGGATCCCCGGTGGCAACTTCATCGACAACGCGGTCTCGGTCCTGAACAACCCCGCCGTGAACTTCTGGGGAGCGCTGTGGAACTCGATCTACAGCTCGTTCCTCATCGCCTCCGCCGTCGTGATCACCTCGACTCTCGCCGGATGGGCGTTCGCGAAGCTGCGGTTCCACGGCGGTGCGGGTCTGCTCGTCTTCGTCGTGGCGACCATGGCCGTGCCACAGCAGCTCGGCGTCGTGCCGCTGTACATCCTGTTCGCCGAGCTCGGATGGACGGGCCAGATCGGGGCCATCATCATCCCGGCCCTGACAAGCGCGTTCGGTGTGTTCTGGATGACGCAGTATCTGCGCCAGGCCGTGCCGAACGAGCTCATCGAGGCCGCGCGCGTCGACGGAGCGACGATGTTCCGCACGTTCCTCACGGTGGGTCTGCCCGCTGCGCGCCCGGCCGCCGCGATGCTCTTCCTCTTCACGTTCGTCGGCGCGTGGAACAACTTCTTCTGGCCGTTCATCGTGCTCGATCGCCAGAACCCGACCCTGCCGGTGGCGCTGTCGCTCCTGCAGTCCAACTACTTCGTCGACTACTCCGTCGTCCTCGCCGGTGTCGTCCTCGCCACCATTCCGCTCCTGCTGCTGTTCATCTTCGCGGGCAAGCAGCTCGTGAGCGGCATCATGGCCGGCGCCGTGAAGGGATAGCCCACCGTGACCACCGCAGACAGATTGGACCTCGTTCGCATGACCGCGTCCGCGCCTCGCTCGTTCCCGACGGACTTCCTCTTCGGAGCGGCAACCGCTGCCTACCAGATCGAGGGCGCCGCCTTCGAAGACGGCCGCCAGGCCTCGATCTGGGACACCTTCAGCCGCGTGCCCGGTGCCGTCGTCGACGCCGACAACGGCGATGTCGCGTGCGATCACTACCACCGGTACGCCGACGACGTCGCGCTCATGCAGCGCATGGGCCTGCAGACGTACCGGTTCTCGACCTCGTGGGCGCGGGTCGCCCCCGACGGCTCGACCCCGAACCCGACGGGCCTCGACTTCTATTCGCGCCTCGTCGACGAGCTGCTCGGCGCCGGCATCCTGCCGTGGCTGACGCTCTACCACTGGGACCTTCCGCAAGCGCTGCAGGACCGCGGAGGCTGGGCCTCACGCGACACGAGCGAGCGGTTCGTCGACTACGCGCTCGCGGTGCACGACGCCCTCGGGGACCGGGTCGGCGTGTGGACGACCCTCAACGAGCCGTGGTGCTCGTCGTTCCTGTCGTACACGGCGGGCGCCCACGCCCCCGGGCACCGCAGCGTCGAAGAAGGACTGCTCGCATCCCACCACCTGCTGCTCGGGCACGGGCTGGCCCTTCGCGAGCTGCGGGCCCGTGACGCGTCGCTCGACCTCGGCCTCACGCTCAACCTGACGGTGGCCGATGCCGCCGACCCGACCGACGCCCGTGACGTCGACGCCGCCCGACGCATCGACGGACAGTTCAACCGGTGGTTCCTCGACCCCATCTTCCGCGGGGCGTACCCCGCCGATGTCGTCGAGGACATCCGGGCCGTCGACGCAGACGCCGTCGCCGCCTTCGAAGCGGCCGTCCTGCCGGGCGACCTCGAGGCGATCTCGACGCCCATCGACACGCTCGGCGTGAACTACTACCACGGCGAACTGGTGAGCGGCACGCCGGACGGCGAACCGCTGCCGTCGAGCAACCCCGCGATCGCCCGCGAGACCGGCTCGCCCTTCCCCTCGCACGACGGGATCCACTGGCGTGAGCGGGGCCTGCCCCGCACGGCGCAGAACTGGGAAGTGCAGCCCGAAGGGCTCACGCGCCTACTCACCCGGGTATGGGATGAATACGCGAAGGATGCCGGCACGGTGTTGTACGTCACCGAGAACGGTGCGGCCTACGACGACGAGCCCGAGCGCGAGGGAGACAGCCTGCGCATCGCCGACGTCGAACGCACGGAGTTCGTGCGCTCCCACCTCGCGGCGGTCCTCGATGCCGTGGATGCCGGTGCGGACGTGCGGGGCTTCTTCTACTGGTCGCTGCTCGATAACTTCGAGTGGGCGTGGGGATACGACAAGCGGTTCGGCATCGTGCACGTCGATTACGACACGCAGGAGCGCACGATCAAGGACAGCGGCCGCGAGTACATGCGGATCATCGCGGCGCGGGCTCTGAACGCGGCGCCCGCGGGCGCGGCATCCTGATCATCGAGGAGAATCAACGGATGAGCACGGATGCGATGCGCGGCTCGGTAACGATCGAAGAGGTAGCCGCGACGGCGGGGGTCTCACGGTCGACCGTGTCGCGCGTCGTGAACGGTTCGACGGCGGTCAGTCCGGAAGCGCTGGATGCCGTCACCCGGGCGATCGCCGAGCTCAACTACGTGCCCAACCGGGCCGCGCGCTCGCTCGCGAGCCGGCAGACGCACGCCATCGCCCTCATCGTGCCCGAAGACACGACGCGCTTCTTCGGCGACCCGTTCTTCGCCGCGATCGTGTCGGGGATCAACGCGCGGCTGAGTCGCTCTGACTTCGTGCTGAACCTCTTCATCGCGAGCGATGACCCCGGCGACAAGACGACCAGCTACGTGCGCAGCGGCGCCGTCGACGGCGTGATCATCGTGTCGCACCACACGAGCGACACGTTCATCGACAGGATCGCTTCGGCCGTGCCCGTCGTCTACGGCGGCCGCCCCTCGCGGGAGCGCGACCGGGACTACTACGTCGACGTCGACAACATGTCGGGGGCCCGGGTGGCGACGGAGCACCTCATCGACGCCGGGCGGCGGCGAATCGCGACGATCACGGGGCCGCGTACGATGCCGGCCGGGATCGACCGGATCGAGGGGTTCCTTGCGGCGCTCGCCGCCCACGGCCTCGAGCCGGTCGCCGTCGAAGACGGAAACTTCACCGCTGACGGCGGGGCAGCCGCGATGCGGCGCATCCTGGCGACGGGTGAGACGCCCGACGCCGTGTTCATCGCGAGCGACCTCATGGCCCGGGGCGCGCTGACCGTGCTCAGCCCCGCCGGACTGCGCGTGCCCGACGACATCGCGATCGTCGGCTTCGATGACTCGCCCGTGGCGACGTCGGTCGTGCCGCAGCTCACGACGATGCGGCAGCCGTCGTTCGCGCAGGGGGAGCGGATGGCGGGCATCCTGATCGACCTGCTGGCGGGACGTCAGCCGCCGCACGTCACGATCCTCGAGACCGACCTCATCATCCGCGACTCGGTCTGACCCCGCGCGGGCAGCTCAGGCGGCAGCGGTCCTCGCGTGCAGTGCGTTGTTCCACGGGTCGTCGAAACTCAGTGTGCGGCCGTCGTGGCGCGTCGCCACGCCCGCCGACGCGAGCCTGTCGCCGAGCTCGCCCAGGGCGTCGCCGTGGGGAAGCAGCAGATCGACGCGTCCGAGGCCGAGTGCCGGCATCCGGGGTCCTGCGCCGCGTGAGTTCCAGACGTTCATCGCCATGTGGTGGTGATAGCCGCCGGCGCTGACGAAGAGGGCCTGGTTGCCGAGCTCGGTGGTGACGTCGAACCCGAGGGCGTCGACGTAGAAGGATCGGGCGGTCTCGATGTCGCCCACCGAGAGATGCACGTGGCCGATCGTCGCCGCCTGCGCGACCGTCGAGCCGAGGGTGGCTTGCTCGGTGAGGTGCTGCTCGAGGAAGGCGTTCGGGTCGAGGTGGAGTGTCGCCATCTCGACGCGGCCGTGCACCCACGACCATTCGGTGCGGTCGCGATCCCAGTACAGCTCGATGCCGTTGCCTTCGGGGTCGGTCATATAGAACGCCTGGCTGACGAGGTGGTCGGCCGAGCCGGTGAACGTGCCCGGTGCGTGCCGGGCGACGCTGTACAGCGCGGCGGCGAGCGCCTCCTGCGTCTCGAAGAGGATCGCGGTGTGGAACAGCCCCGCCGATCCGGGCGACGCGTGGCGCAGCGCGGGGTCGCGGTGCAGCACGACGAGCGGCAGTCCGGCGCGACCGAGCGTCGCCGTCTCGCCCTCGGCTGACAGCAGCTCCAGCGTCACGACGTCGCGGTAGTACGCCGTCATGCCGTCGAGGTCACCCACGAAGAGGGTGACCGGGCCCATGGCCGTATCCGTCGCGAGTCGAGGTGTATTCATACGCATATCAACCCGCGTCACCCCGTGCTCATTCCCCCGCTCGAGAACCTGCCCCCAACGCCGCTGATCAGCGGACGGGGGCGTCAGCGGGGTCGCCGCCCAGCGGGCCGACCGCCGGGATCGGACCGCCGTCGTCGGCGCCGGTCTTGCGCCAGCGGGCGATCGCGTTGCCCAGGTGGTAGATCAGCAGGGCCGCAGCGGCACCGATCACGATCGCGCCGAGCTGGAAGTCGCCCCACTGCATCGTGAAGCCCGCGATCGCGATGACGAGCGCGACGGCACCGGTGTACTGGTTGACGGGGCGCGAGAAGTCGACGCGGTTGTCGACCCAGATCTTGATGCCGATGATGCCGATGAGGCCGTAGAGCGCGGTCGTCACGCCTCCGAGCACCCCGGGCGGGATCGAGTTGAACAGCGCTCCGACCTTGGGCGACATCGCGAGCAGGATCGCCACGACGCCGGCGACCCAGTAGGCAGCCGTCGAGTACACGCGCGTCGCGGCCATGACGCCGATGTTCTCGCCGTACGTCGTCGTGCCCGATCCGCCGAAGAAGCCCGCGACCGTCGTCGCCGCACCGTCGGCGATGAGCGCGCGACCCGTGTGCTTGTTGACGGCGGGGGTGGTCATCGTGGCGACACCACGCACGTGTCCGACGTTCTCGGCGATCAGCACGAGCACGACCGGCAGGAACATCGCGATGGCGCTCCAGGTGCCCGGCGAGGTGAAGTCGGCGATGTGGAACTCCGGCAGGCCGATCCACGCGGCGTCGTCGAGCGCCGAGAAGTCGATCTCACCGAAGATGAGGGCCGCGACGTAGCCGACGATGACACCGAGGAAGATCGAGATCCGGCCGAGGAACCCGCGGAACAGGACGCTGAACAGGATGACCGCGACCAGCGTGATGGTCGCCGTGCCCGGCTGCAGCTGGAAGTTCGACCACGCGACGGGTGCCAGGTTGAACCCGATGAGTGCGACGATCGCGCCCGCGACGACGGGCGGCATAAAGCGGTCGATCCAGCCGAGACCGGCGAACTGCACGATGAAGCCGACGGCCGCCAGCAGCACGCCGACGGCGACGATGCCCGCGAGCGCCGACCCCATGCCGGCTGTCGCGGTGGCCGCCGTGACCGGTGCGATGAAGGCGAACGACGAGCCCAGGTAGCTGGGCAGCTTGTTCTTCGTGATGATCAGGAACAGCAGCGTCCCGATGCCCGAGAACAGCAGCGTCGTCGGCACGGGGAAACCCGTCAGGACCGGCACGAGGAAGGTCGCGCCGAACATCGCGATGACGTGCTGCGCCCCGATCGCGATCGTCGCAGGCCAGTTCAGTCGCTCGTCGGGAGCGACGACCTTTCCGGGTTCGACGTTCCGGCCGTTGCCGTGCAGTTTCCACAGGGCCATGGGGCCGCTCCTTGTGCTCGATCGAACTTTGCTCGCCTTACCTTAGCGACCACGGCGCGGCGCGTTCGGCATCCCCGCACGAGTTCGAAAGGCTGGAGGGATGCTGCGGCCCCTGCCGGCGGCATCCGATGACGTGTGACGGAGTAGAGCGTGACCGATCCTGTCCTTCCGCCCCCGCCCGGTGTGGCTCCGGCGTCGACGCCCCGCGCGCCCGCCGCGGGGGACACCGCGGCGCTGAAGCTGGACGGGCTCCACAAGCGATTCGGCGAGAAGGTCGCCGTCGAGGGCATCACGCTGACGGTCCCGATCGGCTCGTTCTATGGTCTTGTCGGTCCCAACGGCGCCGGCAAGACGACGACGCTGTCGATGGCGACCGGCCTGCTCGTGCCCGATGGGGGCCAGGCGTTCGTGCACGGCGTCGACGTGTGGCGCGAGCCCGTGCGCGCGAAGGCGATGCTCGGCAATCTCGCCGACGGCGTCAAGCTGTTCGACCGGCTCACCGGCGAGCAGCTCGTCACCTACAACGGGCTGCTGTTCGGGCTGCCGCATGACGAGGTCGCCCGGCGCACGCACGACCTGCTCGCCCTCATGGACATGACGGATGCCGCGGGCACGATGGTCGTGGACTACTCGGCCGGCATGACCAAGAAGATCGCACTCGCGTGCGCCCTCGTGCACGCGCCACGGCTGCTCGTGCTCGATGAGCCGTTCGAATCGGTTGACCCGGTCTCAGCGGCGAACATTCAGGACATCCTGACGGGATACGTGAGCTCGGGCGGCACCGTCATCGTGTCGAGCCACTCGATGGACCTCGTGCAGCGCATGTGCGACCACGTCGCGATCATCGCCGCGGGACGCCTGCTCGTCGCCGGCACGGTCGATGACGTGCGTGCGGGTCAGTCGCTGCAGGACCGCTTCGTCGACCTCGTCGGCGGCCGCCGGCACACGGAAGGGCCGGAATGGTTGCGACACTCCTGAAGCTGCGCTTCCGGGTTCTCGGCAACCAGCTCGCTCGCAGTCCGTGGCAGCTCGTCGGCTTCATCTTCGGTGCGCTGTACGGCCTGGGGGTGCTGCTCGGGGCGATCGTGGGACTCGTCGTGCTCGGCTTCGGTCCGCTCGATCTCGCGGTGAACGTCATCGTCGGCGTCGGGTCGCTCGTGACGCTCGGGTGGGTGCTGGGACCGCTCATCGTGTTCGGCGTCGACATGACCCTCGATCCCGAACGACTGGTCGTCTTCCCGATGACGCTCGGGCGGATGATGGTCGCCCTGGCGCTCGCCGGAGTGTGCGGCATCCCGGGAATCGTCACGTCGGTTGCCGCGCTCGGCACGCTCACGACGTGGATCCACTGGCCGCTCGCGCTCATCGCCGCACTCATCTGCGTGCCGCTCGCCGTGGTGACCGCCGTCGTCGCGTCGCGCGCGGTCGCGTCGCTCGCTTCGGGTCTGGGCGGCAAGCGCCGCCTGCGCGAAGCATCTGGGGTGCTGGTGTTCATTCCGCTCATGCTGGCCGGTCCGATCATCGCGGGGGTCGCGACGGGGTTCGCACTCAACGTCGACACGCTGCTCGTCACCGTGCGAGTGCTCGGGTGGACTCCCATCGGCGCCGCGTGGGCCGTGCCGGGCGACGTCGCGTCAGGAGACTGGCTCGCCGCCGCAACGAAGCTCACCATCGCCCTCGCGACGCTGGCGCTGCTGTGGGTGCTGTGGCGCTGGTCCCTCGCGTCGGCTCTCGCCCACCCGCGTTCGGCGGCTGCCGCGACGGTCGCCGCCGGCAGGATCGGCCTGTTCGGGCGGGTGCCGACCGGGGCTGCCGGCGCCGTGTTCGCCCGGTCGCTCACCTACTGGATCCGCGATCCGCGGTACCTTCGGCAGCTCATCGTCGTGCCGATCGTGCCCGTGCTGCTCTGGTTTTACCTGCGCGACGGAGACGTGGCGAACGGCCTGAGCTTCTCGGCCCCGGTCATGGCGATCTTCATCGGCATCGTCGTGTACGCCGACATCTCGTACGACGGAACGGCGTTCGGCACCGAGCTCGCGTCGGGTGTCAGTGGCCGCGCCGACCGTGCCGGACGGGTGCTCGCGGCGGCAGTTGTCGCCGTGCCGGTACTGCTGCTCGCGGCCGTGATGCCGTTCTTCTTCTCGGGCAACTGGGTTCAGCTGCCGGGCATCCTCGGAATGTCGCTCGGGATCCTCTTGACGGGGTACGGCGTGTGCGCCGTGACGAGCGCGCAGATCGTCGTCCCCGTCGCCGACTCGGGGGACAACCCGTTCAAGAAGGTGCCCGGCACGACCTTTCTGCAAGGACTCGTCTTCTTCGGGATCTGGCTCGTGTCGATCGTGCTCGCGGCGCCGGCGATCGTCGTCGGACTCATCGGGTTCTTCACGGGCAGCGCGCTGCTCAGCTGGATCGCGTGCGGCGTGGGGCTCGCGCTCGGCGCGGTGTTCCTGATCGTCGGCGTTCTCGTCGGCGGACGGATGCTCGATCGTTCGGGCCCGGCGCTGCTCTCGCGGCTGAAGGCGATGAAGAACGCCTGAGGTGTCGACTACTCCGGACGAATCGTGCGCTCGCGCCCCGTGACGAGGTTGTGGCGCGATCTATCCGGAGTTGTCGACGCCCGACTCAGGCTCCGGTGAGTCGCTCGAGCAGCTCGCGGTAGCGGGCGGCCGTGCGTTCGGTGACCTCAGCGGGAAGCTCGGGGGGCTCAGCCTGCGGCGCCCCGGGCTCCGGGTTCCAATTCGCCGCGAGCCAGTCGCGCACGATCTGCTTGTCGAAGCTGGCCATGCGCTCGGCCGGCGTCGTGCCCTCGGCCCACGCCGCCGCGTCCCAGTACCGGGAGGAGTCGCTCGTGAGCACCTCGTCGGCGAGGGTCATGACGCCGTCGTCGTCGATGCCGAACTCGAACTTCGTGTCGGCGAGGATGAGGCCGCGCTCCTCGGCCGTGCGCGCGGCGCGCTCGTAGATCTCGAGAGAGAGGTCGCGCAGCAGTTCAGCGCGCTCCGCGCCGACGAGTTCGACGGCCTGGTCGAACGAGATGTTCTCGTCGTGCTCGCCCATCGGCGCCTTGTAGGCCGGCGTGAAGATCGGGGTGGGCAGTCGATCGCCGTTGGTGAGACCGTCGGGCAGGCGGATGCCGCACACCGTGCCGCTCTCGCGGTACTCGGCCCAGCCCGACCCGGTGAGGTAGCCGCGCACGACGCACTCGATGGGCTGCATGTCGAGGGAGCGCACAAGCATGGCGCGCCCCGCGACGGCGTCGGGAATCAGGTCGAGCGTCTCGTCGCCCGGCCCGAGGGCGTGCGACGCTGCGAGATGGTTCGGGATGCTGCGACCCCCGTCGGCGCCCGCCAGCCGGTCGAACCACCACAGGCTGAGGGTGGTGAGCAGGACGCCCTTGTCCGGAATCCCGGGGGACAGCACGTGGTCGAACGCGCTCACGCGGTCGCTCGCGACGACGAGCATGCGCCCCGCGCCGGCGGCCACTGAGCCCGCCGACGGGTCGGGCTCGTACAGGTCGCGCACCTTGCCCGAATAGACGTGGCGCCAACCGGCGAGGTCGAGAGGGTGGGGGTCTGTCACCCGCCCATTATCCCGGAGCGCTGCCGGGCCCCCGGACGGGCCGCGAGACGGCGACGGCGGGATCCGGCCGGTGCCGGGTCAGAGAGCCGTCTCGACGACGCGGGCGGCGATGTCGGTGCGGTGCTGCGCGCCCTCGAGGGCGATCTCGCCGAGGGCACGGTAGACGCGCTCGCGGGCTTCGGCGAACGACGTTCCCACCCCGACGACGTTGAGCACGCGCCCGCCCGTCGTGATCAGGGTCCCGTCGCGCTCGGCGGTGGCGGCGTGCGCCAGGTGCACGCCGTCGACGGCGGCTGCCGCGTCGAGGCCGGTCAGGGGCCGACCGGTCACGGGTGCCTGCGGATAGCCCTCGCTCGCAAGCACGACGGTCACGGCCGCCTCGTCGGCGAATGACGGTCGCGGCTCATCCTCGAGATGGCCGGATGCCGCCGCCAGAAGCAGCTCCGAGAGCGGGTCGATCAGGCGGGGCAGCACGACCTGGGTCTCGGGGTCGCCGAAGCGCGCGTTGAACTCGATGACCTTGATGCCCTGCTCGGTCAGGATGAGCCCGGCGTAGAGCAGGCCGATGAAGGGGGTGCCCTCGGCGTCGAGCTGGTGGATGACGGGTTCGGCGACCTGGGCCGTGACGAGGTCGACGAATGCCTCTTCGCTGCCGAAGTCGTCGGCGAGCCACGGCAGGGGGGAGTACGCGCCCATGCCGCCCGTGTTGGGGCCCGTGTCGCCGTCGCCGAGCCGCTTGAAGTCCTGCGCGGGGCTCAGCGGCAGCACGTGATCGCCGTCGCTCAGGAAGAACAGCGACACCTCGGGGCCCGCGAGGAACTCCTCGACGAGCACCGCGCCGTCGGCGAGGTACGTGTCGGCGTGCGCGAGCGCCGCCTCGCGGTCGGAGGTGACGATCACGCCCTTGCCTGCGGCGAGTCCGTCAGCCTTCACGACGTGCGGTGCGCCGTACTCGTCGAGCGCGGCTTCGACCTCTGCGCGCGTGCGCGCACGGGTCGCGCCGCCGGTCGGCACACCCGCCGCTTCCATGACCCGCTTCGCGAACGACTTCGAGCCTTCGAGCTGGGCGGCGGCCTTGCCGGGACCGAACACCGGGATGCCTCGCTCGCGCAGCGCGTCGGCGACCCCCGCGATGAGGGGAGCCTCGGGGCCGATCACGACGAGGTCGATCGCATTCTCGTTCGCGAAGGTCGTCACCGCCCCGGGATCGTTCGCGTCGATCGCGGTGAGCGTCGCGTCGCGGGCGATGCCGGCGTTGCCGGGCGCGGCGAAGATCTCGTGCGAGGCCTCCTCCGAACGCAGGGCGAGGATGATGGCGTGCTCGCGCGCGCCCGAACCGAGGACCAGGATTCTCACGCGCCCAGCCTACCGACGCCACACCGCGGCGTTACCGTGGAGCCATGCCCCGCAGGATCACGACCGACCTCGGCCGAGCAGCCCTTGCGTCCGTTCGCGCCGCGGACTCGCCCGGCCGCAACGATCTCGCAACGGCGGTGCGCTATCTGCTGCAGCTGCTCGCCGAGAAGGCTCCCGGCCACACCGTCGAGGTGCGCGTGCCGCCTTTCGGGGCCGTGCAGGTGCTCGAAGGACCGCGCCACACGCGCGGCACGCCGCCCAACGTCGTCGAGACCGATCCCGCGACCTGGATCGCCGTCGCCCTCGGTGACGAGCACTGGGCGGATGCCGCGGCCGCGGGCCGCATCATCGCTTCGGGCACGCGCGCCGACGTCTCCGATCTGCTGCCGCTGCGTCCCTGAGCCGGGGCGCCGCTCTCAGCGCCGCGGCATCACGATGGGCGTACCGGTCAGGGGGTGCGGGAAGACATCGACGGCCTGGTGGTAGACCTCTTCGATGAGCTCGGCCGTGAGCACGTCGCTCGGCTCACCGGACGCCACCACGCGTCCTTCTGAGAGCAGCGTGACGCGGTCGGCAGACGAGAGCGCGGCGTTCAGATCGTGCAGCACGACCGCGACGGCGGCCCCGTCGCGGGCCCGGCTCCGTGCGACGGCGAGCACGTCCTCCTGGTGCTTGAGGTCCAAGGCTGCGGTCGGTTCGTCCAGCAGCAGGATGTCTGTGCGCTGCGCGAGCACGCGCGCCAGTGCAACCCGGGCACGCTCTCCTCCCGAGAGCGACGGCATGGTGCGGTGGACCAGCTGCGTGATGTCGGTGTCCTGCAGGGCGCGGCGGATCGCATCGGCGTCTTCGTCCTCGTGCGGCGTGCGCGCCCACGGCGCCCGCCCCATCTCGACGACCTCGGCCACCGTGAACGGGAACGTCACGGTGTTCTGCTGCAGCAGAACACCTCGCAGCCGCGCGAGTTCACGGCCCGGGTACTCGCGCAGGGGCCGCCCATCGAGCAGGGCCTCGCCGTGCGTCGGTGTCGTGTCGCCGGCGATGACGCCGAACAGGGTCGATTTGCCGGCGCCGTTGGGGCCGACAAGGGCGTGCACTTCACCGTCGTGCACTTCGACCGAGGCGTCCGAGAGGATCGCGCGGCGCGACCCGTCGGGGATGACGGTGACGGAGCGGGCTTCGAGGCGGACGGTCATCCCCAGCCTCCTGCCCGGCGGCGCGTGCGCACGAGCAGCCAGAGGAAGAACGGCCCGCCGACGAGCGAGGTGAGCATGCCGATCGGCAGGTCGGCGAGGGGCACGGCGGTGCGGGCGATGAGGTCGGCGATCGCGATGAGCAGCGCTCCTCCGAGGGCGCTCGTGATGACCAGCGGCAGGTGAGCGGGACCGATCGCCATGCGCATCAGGTGCGGGATGACGAGCCCCACGAACGCGATGATGCCGGCGAAGGCGACGGCCGCGCACACGAGGAGGGCGACTGTCACGATCACCACGATGCGCAGCAGTTCGACTCGCACACCGAGGTGGCGCGCCGTGCGCTCGCCGAGGGCGAAGAGATCGAGTCTGCGCGCGACGACGAGCGCCGCGATCGTGCCGATGACGAGCAGCGGCGCGACGAGCGCGATGTTCTGCCACAGGGCGCCGTTGAGGCTGCCCAGCTGCCAGAACACGATCTGCTCGCGTGTGGCGTTCGTTCCGAGGAACGTCATGAACGCCAGCCCTGCCCCCGCAATCGCGTTGACCGCGATGCCCGTGAGCAGCAGGGTGACCACCTCGGTGCGTCCCCCCGACCGGCTCACGAAGTACACCGCGAAGACGGCGGCGAGGCCGCCGATGAATGCGAGGCCGGGTGTCGACCAGCCGCCGAGCGCCGTGACGCCGAACGTGATGCTCGCGGCGGCGCCGAGCGCGGCTCCCGACGAGACGCCGACGACGGCTGCATCGGCGAGCGGGTTGCCGAAGATCGCCTGCATGAGTACGCCCGAGACAGCCAGGGCGGCACCGACCATGAGGCCGAGCACGACCCGCGGCATCCGGATGTCCATCACGACGCCGCTCGCCGTCGCAGCGGCGGGGGCGAGCCCCGTGTCGATTCCGACGGCCTGCAGCAGGATGCCGAGCACTTCGGACGGCGGCAGGGGGTACTGGCCGACGCCGAGCGACACCAGCGCGACGGCGACGAGCGCGACGGCCATCACGATCGTCAGCACGATGAAGCGCGGCGTGCGACCCCGGGTCGGTGTCGGGACGACGACTTCGCTCGTCATGTGCCGGGGCCCGACGCGGCGTGCGGTGCGTAGAGCGCTCGCGCGAGCGCGCGCACGATGTCGGGTGAGCGGGGCCCGTAGCTGAGGATTGCGGTGTCCGCCATGTCGATGACGCGGCGGTTGACGCCAGCCGGCGTCTGTCCGACGGCGGGGATCATCTCGATGAGCCCGTCGACACCACCCACCGACGAGAGGCCGTCGGTCATCATGACGATGACGTCGGGCTGCGCCGCGACGAGCGCCTCGGCGGTCATGGGCTTCATGCCCTCCCAGCCGATCTCGCCGGCGACATCGATGCCGCCGACGGCCTCGATGAGCGAATCCGCGCCCGAGTCGCGACCGAAGATGTAGTAGATGTTGGCGTTGCCGCGGGCATAGAGGAACAGCATCCGGACACGATCGGATGCTGCCGCAGGAGCGACGCCGGTCGCCTCTTCCCGTGCCTCGGCGATCTCGGTCTCGAGCTGCATGCGGAATGCGTCGCCGCGCTGATCGACGCCCAGCGCGTGGGCGATCTCGTCGACGAGGTCACCCACGGTGTTGAGGTTGTGCTCGGACGAGATGACGACGACGGCGATACCCACGTCGCGCAGCTGCTGACGCACCTCCTTCGGGCCGATCGAGGTGTCGGTCAGCACGATGGTGGGCGCGATCTCGAGGATCGCCTCGGCGTTGAGGGTGTGACCCGACTTCGTCACGACGGGCAGGTCCTCCGTGCCGGGAAAGTCCGTCGACGTATCGCGGCCGACGATGTTGTCGCCGAGCCCGAGGGCGAACACGGTCGCTGCGATCGTTCCCGAGATGTCGACGGGAAGGATGCGGGACACGTCCGTCACCTCGACGGTGCGGCCTTCCGCGTCGGTCAGCGTCACGGGAAGGGCGGGCGGCGAGGTATCGGCGACGGGATCGATCGCGAGCGAGGGGATGCACGCCGTCGAGGGCCCTTCGACGGCCCGCGGGTCGGCGGTGGGCTCGAGGTCGCTCAGCGGCACGGCGGCGTCGGGGCAGCCCGACTCGGCGGGCGGGGATGCCGGTGGTGTGGCTCCCGCTGCGGAGCATCCGCTCAGAAGAAGCGCTGCCGCGGCGATCAGGGCGAGCAGACGGGTGCGTTGCATAGGTGAGCCTCACGGGAATTTGACGGTGGCGCGGATGCTGCCTTACGGTCGAGTCGAGTTTAGGTAAGCCACACCTAAATATCGAATCCCACCCGCTTGCATCGACGCACCGGCCCACGCTGCCCTGCGTGCGTCGGCAGAGCCGGAGACATCGTGTCCACACTGCCCGTCCTCCATCGCGGCAAGGCCGTGATCGCGGCGCTTCTCGCCCTCTTCCTCGTGATCGCCGGTGCGATCAGCGCCCCGGCGGCCGTCGCGGCCGGCCCCGCGCTGTCCGCCGACGCGGCACCGCGCGCCGGGGGCACGGTCACCGTGACCGGTTCCGGTTTCGCCGGTGCTGCGCCGGGCGTCTACATCGGCGTCGGCCCCGTGGGACTGCCGGGGTTCTATCTCGGCAGCGCGCAGATCACCGATGTGGTCTGGCTCGCCGTCGGCAACGTCGAAGGTGCGGGCGACGGACAGCGCACCGCCCCGATGGCGACAGACGGGTCCTTCCAGGTGCAGTTGACCGTTCCCGCCTACACCGAGGGCGTGCAGTACGCCGTCTACGCCTCGAAGGCGCACGGGCAGGGCATGGGTGACCCCAGCCAGAACGCGACGCTCGCCCTCGACTGGCAGGCGCTGCCCGACCCCGAACCGACGCCCGACCCCGAACCGACCCCGGACCCCGAGCCGACGACTCCTGTCGATCCGATCGAGCCGGCTCCGGTTCCTTCGGTGTCGGTGTCGAAGACGTCGGGTCTGGATCCCGCGGGTGAGACGGTGACGGTGACGGGTTCTGGGTTCGTTCCGGATGAGCCGGGCACGACGGGCACGCGTCCGCCGCTGATGGGCAAGTTCGGTGGCGCGTATGTCGTGTTCGGTGCGTTCGCTGATTCGTGGCGTCCGTCGGCGGGTGCGCCGTCGTCCGCGCGCACGGTGTTCGAGGACCGTTGGGGTGTGGCTGCGGCTGATTTCGGTGGTGCGGTGAATGCTGCCAGCGGTGGGTTCGCGATCGCGGCGGATGGTTCGTTCGAGATCGAGTTGACGGTTGCGCAGGCTGACGAGGTCGTCTCGGGCAACTACGGCATCTACACGTACTCGGGTTCCGGTGCCAAGTACGCCGGGTTCGAGACGTATACCCCGCTCGCCTTCGCGAAGCCGGCCGCTCCGGTTCCTTCGGTGTCGGTGTCGAAGACGTCGGGTCTGGATCCCGCGGGTGAGACGGTGACGGTGACGGGTTCTGGGTTCGTTCCGGATGAGCCGGGCACGACGGGCACGCGTCCGCCGCTGATGGGCAAGTTCGGTGGCGCGTATGTCGTGTTCGGTGCGTTCGCTGATTCGTGGCGTCCGTCGGCGGGTGCGCCGTCGTCCGCGCGCACGGTGTTCGAGGACCGTTGGGGTGTGGCTGCGGCTGATTTCGGTGGTGCGGTGAATGCTGCCAGCGGTGGGTTCGCGATCGCGGCGGATGGTTCGTTCGAGATCGAGTTGACGGTTGCGCAGGCTGACGAGGTCGTCTCGGGCAACTACGGCATCTACACGTACTCGGGTTCCGGTGCCAAGTACGCCGGGTTCGAGACGTATACCCCGCTCGCCTTCGCGAAGCCGGCCGGCCCCTCCGCCGAGGCCTCGGTGACGGCGGCCTCGCAGGCCAAGGGCGCGACGGTGCGCGTGCAGGCGTCGGGGCTCGGATCGGTGTCCGGCGTGTACGCCGCGATGATCGAGAAGGGCACCGAGGCGCTGCTCGACACCGACGGCGGTTACGTCGCCTTCGCACTGCCGTTCCCGACCGTGACGGACGGCGCGACGAGCTTCACCCTCATCGCCGAAACGTCGAAGCTGGATCGCTCCAAGCGCTACGAGGTGATCGTGTGGAAACAGCATGCGGCGCCGAACGCCGAGACGATCTTCGCGCGCGCCGACGTGCCGATCACGGGTGCGCAGTGGACCGCGCTCTTCCCCGGCACGACCCCGCCGGCCCCGGTCGACCCCGCTGAACCCGTGACTCCGGTCGCGCCGGGCATCCCCGTGGCATCCGGCTCGCTGAGCTGGGCGCTCTCGTCGAGCTTCACGAACTACATCACGACCTTCGCGAAGGGCAGCATCGCCGTGAGCGGCGGCGCGACGCGCGCGAACGGACTCTTTCAGTTCGGGCAGGCCGCGGGCGCGACCTTCGATGCGGCGGCAGGGACGGGCTCGGTGTCGTACCTCGGCGCGGTCCGGTTCACGGCGCACGCCGGCGTGCTCGACGTCACCGTCGCGAACCCGCAGATCCGGGCGACCTCTCCCACCTCTGCGGCGCTGTACGTCGCCTCTGCCGGGTCGCAGGTGCACTTCGCGGACATCAACCTCGGCGCGGCGACCAAGACGACCTCGAACGGGGCCGTCACCTTCGCCGGGGCGCCCGTGTCGCTCACGAGCGCGGGGCTCAACCGCGTGCTCAACGGCTTCTCCACGGCGCTCGATCCGATCACCTTCACCGTGGGTGCGGCGGGCTTCGCGCCCGTCGGTTCATCGGGCACCGTGGCAGCAGCTGCCCCCGGCGCGCGCACCGAGCTGCCCGCGACGCCGCCGGCGACCGAGGGCATCCAGCTCGACGACGCGACGCGGGCCGCGCTCGAGGCCGGCGAGTCGGTCGTGATCTCGGCATCCGGCTTCCAGCCGAACGAACCCGGCATCCGTGTCGTCGTGTACTCGACGCCCGTCCTGCTCGGCGAAGTGACGGCGGATGCCGCGGGCACCGCGACGTGGCAGGGATCGCTCCCGGCGACCCTCGCCGACGGGGAGCACACGCTGACCTTCCAGGGATCGGTCGATCGGGGAGTGCGCTTCACGCTCGCACGCGAGGCGGAGGCCCTCGCGGGCTGCGTCGTGACCGGAGCGACCCTGAACTGGGGCTTCCGTGAAGGGTTCCGCACCTACATCGAGGGCATCGGCAAGGGCGGCTGGGATGTCGTCGGCGTCGAATACGTGTACCCCGAGTTCGTCTGGTCGGAGGGCACGGGCCCCGTCGATCTCGAGGCCGGCACGGGTCTCGTCGCGTTCGACGGCAGCGTCCGGTTCCGCGGCCACGACGACGTGCTCGACACGACGCTCGATAATGCGCGCATCGAGCTCGCGGGCGATGTCGGATACCTCGTGTTCGACGTGCTCGGCACGACGCAGGCGGGCGAAGTCGTCGCCGACGAAGGCGTGCGATTCGTCGAGTTCGCGCTGCCCGACCTCGAGGTCGCCTCGGGTGCTCTCGTGCTCGATGGTCTCGCCTCGACGCTGACCGATGCGGGCTCGGTCGCCTTCGGTACGTATCCCGCGGGTGAGCAGATGGACCCCGTCTCGGCGGTCATCCCGGTCTCGGACGACTGCGGCGAACCCGCCGTGGCCGTCACCGCGGACGCACCTGTCGCCGCCGAGGCCCAGCGTGACGCCGTGGAGCCCGACGAGGCCGCCGCGGTGTGGCCGTGGGCGGTCGGCGGCCTCGCCCTGGTCATCGTGATCGGCGCGGTCGTGTGGGTCGTCGTGGCTCGTCGCCGGTCCGCCTGACGATCTGAGTGACGACAGCGCCCCCGGATGGCCTCCGCGGGGCCCTGTCGTCGTCGCAGGTGGGACAATGGGGGAATGGCCGACATGGCACAGACCCCCGAACAGCCCGACCACGCGGCATCCGCTCCTCGCATCGATGATCGTCGCGAGGTCGTGCGCATGCGCCGAGCCCCCAGGATCTGGGTCTTCATGCTGCTGGGCGCGGCAGTCGGCATCGTCGTCGCACTGGTCCTGACGTACGCGTTCGACGGGTCGCTCGATGTGAGCCGCTACACGGGCATCGTGTACTCACGGGGCCAGGTCTTCGGCTTCCTCATCCTCGGCTGCGTCCCGATCGGCATCGTCCTCGGAGCCCTCGTCGCGCTCGTCTTCGACCGCCGGTCCCGCAAGCGCACCCGTGACGTGACGATCGACCACGAATCGGTCCACGAAGACTGAGTTCAGGCCAGCTCGGCGATGATCGGGTGAACCGCCGAGTCGAACGCCGCGATGTCGGCGCGCAGGCCGTCGGTGACCGCGATCGTGAGACTGCCGATCCACCACACGCCGCGCTGCGTCAGCGGCAGCACCTGCACGTTGAGCTCGAACGGGTGCGCCGGGCGCCCCACCCGGCGCTCGTGCTCGGCGATCGCGCTCGCGTACGCGCGGTCACTGCCGCCGCCTGTTCCGGCCCGGTAGCGCGCGTGCGCCGCCTTCGCATAGGCGACGGCTTCGGATGCGTGCGGCTCGATCGCCGCGCGCAGCGCACTTGCGTCGCCGGGCAGGGCGACGAGGGTGCCGAAGCCCGGCACGAGGTCGAGCGGTGCGGGTGACGGGTTCGCGAGGGGTTCCACCGTCATGTTCCAGTAGTCCCGCCAGGGGGCCTCGAATGCGTCGAGGTCGTCCTGTGCGGGTCCACTCGCACGCGGGGGGACGCTGCGCAGCTGTGGCAACTCGTCAGGAAAGCGGATCCCCAGCACCTGCCGCAGATACAGGGCGACGAGCACCGACTCGGCCGCGTCCTCGCGGACGAGCCACTGCGCAGTGCTGCTCATGCCGCCCATTGTAGGCGGCGCCCCTTCGTCGGCGCGGTTTCGGTGTGCTCCAGGACGGTAGGCTGAATCCCGTGGCGTCCTCTCCCACCTCCCCCAACCCTTACGCCGAAGCCGGTGTCGATACGGCTGCCGGCGATCTCGCCGTCGAACTCATGAAGTCCGCCGTGCGGCAGACGCACGGACCTGAGGTCCGAGGCGGCGTCGGCGGATTCGCCGGGCTCTTCGACGCGGCCGCGCTGAAGAGCTACGACAAGCCGCTGCTCGCGACGAGCACCGACGGCGTCGGCACGAAGGTCGCGATCGCGCAGGCCATCGACAAGCACGACACGATCGGGCTCGACCTGGTCGGGATGGTCGTCGACGACATCGTCGTGGTGGGCGCCAAGCCCCTCTTCATGACCGACTACATCGCGTGCGGCAAGGTCGTGCCCGAGCGCATCGCCGACATCGTCCGCGGCATTGCGGCCGGGTGCGCCGAGACGGGCACCGCCCTCGTCGGCGGCGAGACCGCCGAGCATCCCGGGCTCCTCGGACCGAACGACTACGACGTCGCGGGTGCGGCGACGGGTGTCGTCGAGGCCGATCGCGTGCTGGGCGCCGACCGCGTGCAGACGGGCGACGTCGTGCTCGCCCTCGCCTCGAGCGGTCTGCACGCCAACGGCTATTCGCTCGTGCGCCACATCGTCGCTCGCGTCGGCATCCAGTACGCCGACAACGCGGCAGACTTCGGCACGACGTGGGGCGAGGCCCTGCTCGAGCCGACGCGGCTCTACACGAGCCCGCTCCTGCGCCTGACCGACAGCTTCGACGGCATCCACGCCCTCAGTCATGTCACCGGCGGCGGCATCGCGGCGAACCTCGCGCGCGTCCTGCCGCAGGGAACGTGGGTCGAAGTCGATCGCTCGACCTGGTCGCCGCCCCCCGTCTTCCGCGTGCTCGCCGAGCTCGGCGACCTGTCGCTCGAGAGCACCGAGGGCACATGGAACCTCGGCATCGGGTTCCTCGCCGTCGTCGCGAGCGATGTCGCCGAAGCCGCGGCATCCGCTCTCACGCAGCAGGGGATCACGACGTGGCCCGTCGGCATGGTGCGCACGGGTGCGCGACCGTCGGGAGAGTTCGACCAGGGCGCCAAGGGCGTCGACGGCGGAGCGGTGCGCCTCGTCGGCAGCTACAGCCAGACCAGCGGAGCGTAACGACCCCCTATGTGCGGAATCGTCGGCATGACGGGGCGCGGCCCCGTCAATCAGGAGATCTACGACGCCCTGCTGCTGCTGCAGCACCGCGGGCAGGATTCGACCGGGATCGCAACGGCAGAGCCGAGCGGCACCTTCCACGTGCACAAGGAACGCGGTCAGGTGCGTGAGGCCTTCCGCACGCGCGACATGCGGGCCCTGCTGGGCAACCTCGGCCTGGGGCATGTCCGCTACGCCACCAAGGGGCAGGCGGGCAGCGAAGAAGAGGCCCAGCCCTTCTATGTCAACGCTCCCTACGGCATTGTGCTCGTCCACAACGGCAACCTCACGAACACGCGCGAGCTCACCCAGGAGCTCTTCCGCACCGACCGTCGCCACCTGAACACGACCAGCGACACCGAGCTGCTGGTGAACGTGCTCGCCAACGAGCTGCAGTCCGTCATCTCGGGAGTCGAACTCGAACCCGCGCAGGTCTTCGACGCCGTTCAGCGGCTGCACGAGCGCGTCGAGGGCTCGTACGCCGCGATCGCGCTCATCGCCGGCTACGGGCTGCTCGCGTTCCGCGATCCGTTCGGCATCCGCCCGCTCATCCTGGGCACGCGTCAGGCCGCCGACGGCTCGTCCGAGTGGGTCGTCTCGAGCGAGTCGCTCGTGCTCGAGAACGCCGGCTTCGATGTCGTCCGCGACGTGCTTCCGGGTGAGGCCGTCTTCGTCGACCTCGACGGCACCCTGCACACGCAGCAGTGCGCGGCTGCCCCGCGGCTGGTGCCGTGCTCGTTCGAGTACGTCTACCTCGCGCGCCCCGACTCGATCATGAACGGCATCTCGGTGTACGAGGCGCGTCTGCGCATGGGCGACCGCCTCGCCGCCACGATCGCCAAGCACACGCCGATGGAGGCGATCGACGTCGTCATGCCGATCCCGGAGTCGTCGCGCCCCGCGGCGATGCAGGTCGCGCGCAAGCTCGGCATCGAGTACCGCGAGGGCTTCTACAAGAACCGCTACATCGGCCGCACGTTCATCATGCCCGGCCAGGCCGTGCGCAAGAAGAGCGTCCGACAGAAGCTCAACGCGATGTCGAGCGAGTTCAAGGGCAAGAACGTGCTGCTGATCGACGACTCGATCGTGCGCGGCACGACGTCGAAGGAGATCATCCAGATGGCCCGCGATGCCGGTGCCAAGACGGTGACCTTCGCCTCGGCGGCGCCCCCCGTGCGCTACCCGCACGTGTACGGCATCAACATGCCTTCGCGCCACGAACTCGTCGCCCACGGGCGCACGATCCCCGAGATCGCCGAGGAGCTCGGCGCCGACTACATGGTCTACCAGGAGGTCGAGGACCTCAAGGCCGCGATCCTCGAAGGATCAGACGTCGACGACCTCGACATGAGCTGCTTCGACGGCCGCTACGTCACCGGCACGGTGTCCGAGGAGTACCTCGCCTGGGTGGAAGGCTCTCAGGAGAGCTGACCGTGGGCACCGCCGCTGACCTGCTGAATCTCGACGACGAGTTCACCGCTGCTGAGCTCGAGACGCGTGCGACGGTGCGGGAGTTCGTCGACCGGCGCATCCGGCCCAACATCGCGCGGTGGTTCGATGAGGCGGTCTTTCCCGTCGAGCTCGTTCCCGAGATGGCCGAGCTCGGTCTGCTCGGCATGCACCTCGACGGCTACGGCGGCGCGGGCCGCTCGGCGACCGAGTACGGGATCGCGATGCAAGAGCTCGAGGCGGGGGATTCCGGCATCCGCACCTTCGTCTCGGTGCAGGGGTCGCTCGCGATGTCGGCGATCCACAAGCACGGCTCCGATGAGCAGAAAGCCACGTGGCTGCCGCCGATGGCGCGCGGCGAGGTGCTCGGATGCTTCGCACTGACCGAGCCGACCGCGGGCTCGGACCCCGGCACGATGCAGACGACCGCGCGGCGCGACGGCGACGGCTGGGTGCTCAACGGCGCCAAGCGCTGGATCGGTCTCGCCTCGATCGCGCACGTCGCCGTCGTCTGGGCGCAGACCGATGAGGGGGTGCGAGGGTTCCTCGTGCCGACGGACACGGCGGGCTACCGGGCGACGCCGATCGAGCGCAAACTGTCGATGCGGGCCTCACTCCAGTGCGATGTGGCCTTCGACGACGTCCGCCTGCCCGCCGAGGCCCTGCTGCCGGGCGTCACAGGACTCAAGGGACCGTTCTCCTGCCTGAACGAGGCGCGCTACGGCATCGCGTGGGGCGCCGTGGGCGCCGCCCGCGACAGCTTCGACCAGGCCCTCGCGTACGCGCAGACGCGCATGCAGTTCGGCAAGCCGCTCGCAGCGTTCCAGCTGACGCAGCAGAAGATCGTGAACTGGGCGCTCGAGATCCAGAAGGCGCAGCTCCTCGCCCTGCGTCTGGGGCGATTGAAGGATGCCGGCAAGCTCGAGCACCACATGATCTCGGTCGCGAAGCTCAACAACACCCGCATCGCGATCGACATCGCCCGTGACGCGCGCACGGTGCTCGGCGGCAACGGCATCACGCTGGACTATTCGCCCCTGCGGCACGCCAACAACCTCGAGTCGGTGCGCACGTACGAGGGCACTGACGAAGTACACACGCTCATCCTGGGCCAGCACATCACGGGTCACGCCGCCTTTCGCGGGTGACGAACGGGCCTGCCGGCCGCCCTAAGCTTGCGGGGTGACATCGGCCCCCTCGCGCTCGCTCTGGCGGGGTCGCGCGATCGCCCTCATCGGGATCGTGCTGTTCGCGTTCTCGTTGCGCACCGCCGTGGCATCCCTTTCGCCGCTTCTCGACAAGATCGGCGAGGACTTCACGGTGCCCGCCGCCGTGGTCGGTCTCATCGGCACCGCGCCGCCGGTCTGCTACGCCGTGTTCGGCTTCGTCACCCCGATCCTCGAGCGCCGCTTCGGGCTCGAGCGCACGGGACTGGCCGCGATGGTCGTCGTGGCGGTGGGGCTCGTCCTGCGCGGCTTCGCCGTCGACGCGACGACCCTCCTGCTCGCGACGGCGCTCATCTTCGCCGCGGTCGGGGTCGGCAACGTGCTGCTGCCGCCGCTGGTGAAGAAGTACTTCCCCGATCGCATCGGCCTCGTCACGTCGGTGTACTCCACGATGCTGGCGATCGCGACGTTCACGCCGCCGCTCATCGCGGTTCCCGTCGCCGAGGCCGCGTCCTGGCGGCTCTCCCTCGGCGTGTGGGCGGTCTTCGCCACCGTCGCGATGATCCCCTGGGTCATCCTCGTCGCCCGGGGGAGGCGCGCGGGGGTGTCCGCCGACGACATCGAGGTGGTTCACCCGCGCGTCTTCGGCCGGCTGTGGCGGCTCCCGCTGGTGTGGGCGCTCGTGGTCACCTTCACGGTGTCGGCCATCGTCGCCTACGTCTTCTTCGCGTGGTACCCGCAGGTGCTCGTCGACATCGCGGGGCTCTCACCGGCTGAGGCCGGCGCAATGCTCGCGCTGTTCGCCTCGATCGGGATGCCGTGCTCGCTGCTCGTGCCCATGCTCGTCGTGCGCTTCCAGGCCACCCGGGTGCTGTTTGCGGTCGCCGTCGTGACGGGCCTCGGCGGCATCGCAGGGCTGCTCGTCGCGCCGTCGCTCGCTCCGGCCGTGTGGACCGTGCTGCTCGGGGTCGCCTCGCTGCTGTTCCCGCTCAGCCTCGTGCTCCTCGGGATCCGCACGCGCACGCACGAGGGCGCCGTCGCCTTGAGCGGGTTCGTGCAGAGCATCGGCTACGGCATCGCGGCGGTCTTCCCGCTCGCGTTCGGGCTGCTGCACGACGCGACGGCATCGTGGACCCTGCCGCTCGCGCTGATCGGCGTAACGCTCCTCACGCTGATCCCCGCAGGGGTCGTCGCAGCGCGCTCCCAGACAGTCGAAGACGCCTGGGAGCAGCGGCACGGAGCCTGGTGACCGGTCGGGTCAGGCTGTCGTGCCGTACGAGTACGTGTCTTCGTCCTCGTCCTCGTCTTCGGTGGCCCACTTATCGACGTATTCGTCGTCTGTGGACGGGTGAGCAAGCTCACGCTCGAGCGCTGCATAGTTGACGCTCGGGCTGAACGACTTCAGTTCGCGAGCGATCTTTGTGTGCTTCGCCTTCTGACGGCCACGCCCCATGCGAGACCCCCTCACTTCTGAGCCGCGTACATAGCGCGGGCCCGACGCATTCACGATCCGGCATGTGGCCGGGAAGAGTAGCATTCAGAATACCACGCACGCCCGAGACCACGGCGGTTCGCGAGCTGCTCGGGCTGCTCGAGATGCGGAGGACGCATGGCCGACGAAGAAGTCCGACCTCCCGACGCGCGCGCCGACGATTCCTTTCGAGGTGCAGTCCTGGCCGGGATCATCCCCGACCAGTCCCCTCGGGTGCTGAAGGAAGCGGCCCGCTACGCGCGACTGCTGGGGGCTCCGCTCATCGTCGTGCACGTCGACGTGACGCGATTCGTGACGTACGAAGACCCCGACGGCTATGTGAACTCCGTGCCCATCGATATCGATGTCTCGTCGGGCGAGGGTGCGCTCGAGAGTGTTCGCGCGGCGGCATCCGCCGTTCTCGACGGAACCGGGCTGGCGTGGACGGTGCGGCAGCTCGTGGGCGACCCCGCCCTCGCGCTCAAGCACCTGGCCGAGCGGGTGGACGCCAAACTCATCGTCGTCGGCACGCGAAAGCGGGGCATGGGCGAGTCGATTCGTGAGTTCTTCACGGGCTCCGTCGCGGCGCGCCTCTCGCACCGCCAATACCGGCCGGTACTCGTCGTGCCGCTGGGGGATCCGGTCCCCGATGACGAGGACGTCTGGCCCATCTGACCCGTGACGACGAAACGGCAACGGCGCTGCCGTTGCCGTTTCGCGGGCAGAGGTCAGGGTTTGAGAGCGCGGGTGACGGCGCGAGCGGCTTCGTCGACGGCGCGTTCGAGCTCATCGACAACGGATGCCGCGAGCTCACCGCCCCGCGCGACGTGCGAGCGGAGTTCTGTGCGCACGCGCCCGCGGAACTCGTTCACGATCGCATCGGCACGGTGCAGCTGCTCGCGGCTGCGACCACGCACGTCATCGACGGGCGCGGGGGGAGCCGACGTCGCCTTCGCGCGCTCCTGCTTGCTCGCCGCCGCGAGGTCGGCGCGCAAGCTCTTCATCGCCTCGCGTACGCTTCCGCGAACCTCATCGGCGATGAGTCGCACGCTGTCGGCGAGGCCCGCCTCGATGCCCTGCAGGTCATCGGCGCGTGCGGCGACCTCGGCGCGACCGGCCTCGGTGATCTCGTAGACGGTCTTGCGGCCGTCGACGGACTTGGTGACCAGGCCTTCCTCCTCGAGCTTCGCCAGGCGCGGGTACACCGTGCCGGCGCTCGGGGTGTAGGTGCCACCCGTGCGATCGGACAGGGCCTGCATGATGTCGTAGCCGTGGCGCGGCCCTTCATCGAGCAGGTTCAGCAGGTACAGGCGCAGGTCGCCGTGCGAGAAGACCGGGCCCATCACCATTCCCCCTCTTCAGCGATGGGGGTGGACCCGCCCGCGCGGCGCAGCACGGTGAGGTCACCCGAGACCGAGTTCGAGCGGATGTCGGCGAAGGTGCCGCTGAGTTCCCCCGTCGAGCCCGTGTAGTTCGTCGCGGGACCGGGGCCTGTCCCCGAGCGCACGGTGCCGTCGATCTGCACGCGTCCGCTGACGCTGCGCACGACGTAGTTGGCGGCGAGGCTCTCGTCGAGCCGGATGGTCGCGTTGCCCGAGATGGTGTTGAGGTTGACGGCGTGGACCGGGCCGTCGGAATCGACCAGCACGGCCCCAGAGACGGTGTCGATCGTCGTCTTGCGCAGGGTTCCCGTGACGGCGACGTCTCCCGAGACGCTGTTCGCCGACAGTGATCCGTCGAGTCCGCGCAGCTGGACGTCGCCCGAGACGGCGTTGACGGTCACGTCACCGGTGAGCCCGTCGACGATGATGTCGCCCGAAACGGTGTTGAGCCGCGCGTCGCTGCCGAGTCCGGTCACGAGCGCGCTCGCCGACACGACGCCGAGGGTGAGGGCGAGGGATCGCGGCACGGCCACGCTGATCTCGGCTTTCGGGCCGCCGTCGCCGAAGTTGCGGAACACCTCGAGGAAGTTGTCCCACCGCAGCTGCGGATGATCGATCTCGACGGTGCCGTCGGTGACATCGATCCGCAGGTCCTTCACGGTCACGCTGTGCACTTCGATCCGCATGCCGGGCTCGTCGTGTGCGACGACGTCGATCTGACCGCCGACGAGTCCGATCTTGAGCGAGCGCACGGACTCGATGTCGATGACGCGCGTTTCGCCGGGGTGGACGACCCACTTCTCGTAGTCCATAACTCCTCCAGAGTTTGTAATTTCGCGATATATCGCGTGTGCCGACCGTAACACGATATATCGCGTTTCTGGTCGAGACTCAGGAAACACCCACTTGACGTTTACGCGACGTCAACCTTTACGGTGACTCTTGATGGTGACGACAGGGAGGGATGCACATGGAATGGTCGATTCAGCAGATCGCGAAGATCACCGGGACGACGAGTCGCACGCTGCGTCATTACGATCAGCTCGGTCTTCTCCCGCCGTCGCGGATCGCCGCGAACGGCTACCGGTATTACGACGAGACCGCGCTCGTGCGGCTGCAGCGGATCCTGCTGCTGCGCGAACTCGGTCTGGGATTGCCGCAGATCGCGCGGGTCCTCGAGCGCAGCGTCTCTGAAGACCAGGCGCTCGAAGGGCATCTCGCCTGGCTTCACCAGGAACAGGAGCGACGGGCGCGGCAGATCGCCTCGGTCAAGTCCACTTTGAACGCACGGAGAGGGGGTGAAGAACTCATGGCAGACACCATGTTCGATGGCTTCGACAACACGCAGTACAAGGAAGAAGTGCAACAGCGCTGGGGTGCCGACGCCTATCAGGCGAGCGAGGACTGGTGGCAAGGGCAGGACGGCACCGCGAAGGCAGCCGAGATGCGACGCGTCGCCGACCTCAACCGCGACTGGATCGCGGCCGCTCAGAGCGAAACGCCGATCGACGGCGACCTCGCACAGGCGCTCGCGCAGAGGCACGTCGAGTGGCTGAGGTCGGTGCCCGGCGCACCGACGGCGCCCGACAAGATCAAGGGATACGTGCTGGGGCTCGGCGAGATGTACGTTGCCGACCCGCGATTCGGTGCGAACTACGCGACGGATGCCGGAGGCACAGCAGGCGCGGAGTTCGTGCGCGACGCGCTACGGGTGTACGCCCACGCGAACCTCTGAAAAAAGAACGGATGCCGCAGACCCGAAGGTCTGCGGCATCCGTTCTCTCAGCGTCGCGCCCCGACAGCGCGACGCGAACTTAGGCGCGGCTACCGCTGATGAGTCGGAACAACAGCGCGATGAGCGCGATGACTCCGACGATCAGTGCAACCCACAGGAGCCAGCTCAAGGCCTCGCCGAGACCGCCGACGATGGCGAGCACGATGGCGACGACGATGATGATGATCAGCGCGATGTTCATGGAGAGTCCTCCCTCGTGGAACGGCGCGAACTCAATCGCGCCGCGTGCATCATGAGCACTCATCTACCGTGCCACCCTCGCCGCAAACCCCGACAGGGGTTGCACCCCGGAATCGGTTGGTGATAGGGCGGGCGGGTGTCAAGCCCCTGCGGCGGTGACCCGCGCCGCCATAGGTTCGACGCACGACGAAGGAGGAGCCATGCCCCGAGGCCGCGGATCGAGCAGTCTGAAGAGCCCCGAGCTCTATGAAGAGCTGCGGGGCGACGGCGCGTCGAAAGAGAAGGCCGCCCGCATCTCGAACGCAGCTGCCCGCGACGGAGCCGAAGAAGTCGGTCGGCGCGGCGGCAAAGCCGGCGACTACGAGGACTGGACGGTCGCGGAGCTGCGGGGCCGGGCGAAGGAGCTGGGCATCACGGGCTACTCCGGTGTCCGCAAGCCGGAGCTGATCTCGATGCTCCGCAACCACTGACGGCATGGCCCAGCGACTCACCCGGGTGCGTCCCGACGATGACCCGGGGCTGCGCCGTGTGCGCTCCGGCTCGGGATTCCGCTACCAGCGCGACGATGGCGAGACGGTCTCCGCCGAAGACCGCGACCGCATCTCGCAGCTCGTCATCCCCCCGGCCTGGCAGGACGTGTGGATCTCGGCCGAGCCCTTCGGGCACATCCAGGCGGTGGGGACGGATGCCGCCGGTCGTCGCCAGTACGTCTATCACGCCGAATGGCGGGCACGACGCGACCGTGGCAAGTTCGCCCGCGCGCTCGATCTGGCCGCGGCGCTGCCGAGCGCGCGGCGGCGCGTCACGGTGGCATTGCGTGCAGACGAACTCGACCGCGAGCGGGTGCTGGCCGTCGCTTTCCGGCTGCTGGACACCGCGGCGCCGCGCGTGGGCTCGACACGCTACCTGGATCGGCACGGCAGCCGGGGGCTGACGACCCTGCAGCGTCGTCACGCCATCGTCGACGACTCCGTCGTGACGCTGTCGTTCCCCGGCAAGAGCGGCCAGCGGGCGCTGCTGGAGATCAGCGACGATGACCTCGCCGTCGTCATGCCGCTTCTCGTCGCCGGGCGCCCGAGCGCCGCTCTGCTCGCGTACAGCCGCGGCAGGCGCCGCGTCGCGCTGCGGCCCGGCGACGTCAACGAGCAGGTGCGAGCCCTCACGGGCGGCCGGTTCACGGCGAAGGACTTCCGCACGCTCCGCGGCACGATCCTCGCCGCAGAGACTCTCGCCCGGATCGGGCTCGTCGCCACGGCCCGCCAGCGATCGCAGGCCGAGAAGCTCGCCGTCGACGCCACGGCCGCGGCGCTGGGCAACACCCCCGCCGTCGCACGGGGGAGTTACATCGATCCGCGGGTCTTCCAGGCGTACGCGCGCGGACAGCTGCTCGACCTCGGCGTCACGCCCGAGTCGGCGATCCAGGACCTCATCGTGCGCTCGGGCCGTCGCCGGCCCCGGTGAGCGCGCTTCGACTCTCGGCCCAGCCCCCGCAAGCGTCGTGGGATACTGAGCCGGATACACATTCGTATCCGTCGCGATGGCTCCGCAGCGCGAGCATCGGGCCGCGGCATCCCTCACGATCACGCAAGGGCACACGTGTCGAACCTCGCCGTCTTGAGCTTGAAGAACCGTGCGCTCATCGCGCTCATCACGATCGTTGCCGCGATCTTCGGTGGGCTCGCACTGACGAGCCTCAAGCAGGAGCTCATCCCCTCGATCGAGTTCCCGGCGCTCATCGTCGTCTCGGCCTACCCCGGTGCGTCGCCCGAGGTCGTCAACAATGACGTCTCCACCCCGATCGAGGCGGCCATCCAGGGCGTTCCGGGCCTTGAAACCACGACGGCGACGAGCACGACGAACGCGTCGGTCATCCAGGCGTCGTTCTCGTACGGGACGAACCTCGCCACGGCCGAGCAGAAGATCGCTCAGGCGATCAACCGCGTGCAGGGTCAGCTGCCCGATGGTGTCGAGCCCAATGTCATCTCCGCGAGCATCGACGATTTCCCCGTCATCCAGCTTGCCGTGACGGGCTACGACGATGCCGAGACGATCCAGGCGCGCTTGGAGTCCCTCGTCGTCCCCGAGCTCGAAGACGTCGACGGCGTCAATGCTGCCGAGATCGTCGGCGGCATCGGTCAGCGCGTCACGATCACCCCCGACCAGGCCGCGCTCGCGGCCGCGGGCTACACGCAGCAGGCGATCACCGACGCCCTCGACCAGAACGGCGTGCTGTTCCCCGGCGGCGACATCACCGAGGACGGGCAGACGCTCACGGTGCAGACCGGCACGAAGATCGACTCGGTCGAACAGATCGCCGCGCTGCCGCTCGTTCCCTCTTCGGCCGAGCAGTTCGCCGCCGGTGAGCTCACGATCGGCGATGTCGCTTCGGTCGTGCAGGACCAGGACCCCGTCACGTCGGTGTCGCGTGTCGACGGCGAGCCAGCGCTCACGATCGCGGTGACCAAGCTGCCCGCCGCCAACACGGTCGACGTGAGCAAGGGCGTGCTCGCCGTGCTCCCCGCGTTGGAGGACGACCTCGACGGGGCCGAATTCACGGTCGTCTTCGACCAGGCGCCCTACATCCAGGAGTCGATCGACGCGCTCGCGAAAGAGGGCCTGCTCGGCCTCGTGTTCGCCGTGCTGGTGATCCTCGTCTTCCTGATGTCGGTGCGTTCGACACTCGTGACGGCGATCTCCATCCCGACGAGCGTGCTGATCACGTTCATCGGCATCCAGTCCCTCGGCTACTCACTCAACATCCTCACGCTCGGTGCGCTCACGATCGCGATCGGACGCGTCGTCGATGACTCGATCGTGGTGATCGAGAACATCAAGCGGCATTACGTCGGTGACGCCGACAAGACGCGCTCGATCCTGATCGGTGTCCGTGAGGTCGCCGCGGCGATCACGGCCTCGACGATCACATCGGTCGCAGTCTTCCTGCCGATCGCGTTCGTCGACGACGTCACGGGCGAGCTGTTCCGGCCGTTCGCGCTCACCACCACGATCGCCATGCTCGCGTCGCTCTTCGTCGCGCTCACGATCGTCCCGGTGCTCGCCTACTGGTTCCTGCGCCCCGGCAAGCAGATCCTGGATGCCGAGGGGCGGTCGGTCGACCCCGAAGACCCCGCCGCCCCGCCCAGCCGCCTCCAGAAGTCGTACCTGCCGATCCTGAACTGGACCCTGAAGCACTCCTGGACGACGATTCTGCTGGCCGTCCTCGTGCTCGGCGGCACAGCCGCCGCAGCGCCGTTCATGAAGACGAACTTCCTCGGGGACTCCGGACAGAACACCTTCACGATGACGCAGAGCATCGGACCGGCGGCATCGCTCGAAGCGGAGTCCGCGGCAGCCGAACAGGTCGAGGCCGTCCTCTCGGACATCGAGGGCATCGAGACGGTGCAGGTGTCGATCGGATCGAGCGGCTCGGCGCTGCGTGATGCTTTCTCGGGTGGGGGCAGCGGTGTGACCTACTCGATCACGACGAGCCCCGAGGCCGACCAGGTGCTCCTGCGCGAAGAGGTGCAGGAAGCCATCGCCGATCTCGAGGATGCGGGTGAGATCGCGATCGCCGCGAGTGGCGGGGGCTTCGGGTCGAGCGACATCGAGATCAACGTCACGGCGCCGGACACCTCGACGCTGCAGGAGGCCACGGATGCCGTCGTCGCTGCGCTCGCCGGAGGCGAGGGACTCAGCCAGGTGACGAGCAACCTCTCCGCGTCGCTTCCGTACATCGCCGTCAACGTCGATCGTGACGCCGCCGCGTCGCTCGGGCTCTCCGAGGTCGCCGTGGGCGCCCTGGTATCGAACACGATGCGTCCGCAGCAGGTCGGCTCGGTCGAGATCAGCGACACCACGCTGACGGTCTACCTCGCCGCCTCGCAGACCCCCGCGACCCTCGACGAGCTGCGTGCCCTCACGGTTCCGACCGCCGTCGGGCCGGTTCCCCTGTCCGATATCGCGACCGTCGAGGAGAGCGAGGGGCCGACCTCGATCACCACCCAGCGCGGTCAGCGCACGTCGACGGTGACCGTCACGCCGTCGACCGATGATCTGACGGCGGCGTCTGCCACCGTCTCCACCGCGCTGGCAGACGCCGAGCTGCCGGCATCGGCCGATGCATCGCTGGGAGGCGTGGTTTCGCAGCAGGCGGATGCCTTCTCGCAGCTGGGCCTCGCTCTGCTCGCGGCGATCCTCATCGTCTACATCGTCATGGTGGCGACCTTCAAGTCGCTGCGACAGCCGATCCTGCTGCTCGTGTCGGTCCCCTTCGCGGCTACCGGTGCGATCCTGCTGCAGATCGTCACGGGCGTGCCGCTGGGCGTGGCATCCCTGATTGGTGTCCTGATGCTGATCGGCATCGTCGTCACCAACGCGATCGTGCTCGTGGACCTCGTCAATCAGTACCGGGAGAAGGGCCTGTCCGCGCGCGATGCCACCGTCGCCGGAAGCTCGCGACGCCTGCGTCCGATCCTGATGACCGCGCTGGCGACGATCTTCGCGCTGACGCCGCTGGCACTGGGGATCACCGGCCAGGGCGGGTTCATCTCGCAGCCGCTCGCGATCGTCGTGATCGGCGGCCTGATCTCGTCCACCGTGCTGACACTGCTCGTGCTGCCGACGCTCTACAACCTCGTCGAGGGTGCGAAGGAGCGCCGTCAGGCGCGACGCGGCGAGCCCGTTGTCGTCGGCGCGTCAACGGTCAGCGCTCCCGCGACCCGTCGCGAGCGGCGCCTCCAGAAGGCCGCCGCTATGTCTCCCGTGCCTGAAATCGAGCCCGAGAGCGTGCCCGAGCGGCAGTCCGTACCCGCAGACGAGCGCGAGCCCGAGCCTGAACTCGAGCCCGAGCCAGATTCCGTGGGTGACCCGGCGGACGAAGCCACGGCTGCCGGTGACGCAGATGAGGAACGGCCAGGGCGCGACGACTGACGCGCACGCGCGCCGCCCGTTCGGTCGAGTGAACAGCGCGGATCGGCGCAGGGTAGGTCGGCAGCGTGTCGCCGCGCGGCGAGGGGTCGGCGACGAGCACGGCGGATGCGGCATCCAGGGTCCCATCCTCGGGTGCGCCGAGCGCGCGCGGAAGGCCCAGCAGCCAGACGCCCATCGTCGAGAAGGCGACGAACTCGTAGAACGCCAGCGTGATGAGACCGGCGGCGAGCACGACCATGCCCGTCGCGAGCAGGATCACACCGACCGCGGCGAAGCGGCGGAACGCGTTCGAGAGCGCACGGCAGCGCAGGCCAGAGGCCACGAACGACAGGAACGACAGCGCGAGTCCGATCGCGGCGAGGTCGTGCAGGAGTGAACTGACCGGGATCGGGATGAGCCCCACCATCATCATGTGCGCGCCGGCCGACGAGAGCGAGCACCGGATCCATGCCGCCCGGCGCCGTGAGATCCGCTCGGGCAGGTCGACGCCGATCACGATGCCGTACACCGTGAGGAGCAGGCCTGACACGATCACCGTCGCGTTGAACGTGCGCGCCGAGAAGTCCCGGAACGTGCCGAGCTGTGAGAAGTGCAGGTGCCACCAGTACGGGTCGCTCGTCGTGAGGATCGCCACGACGACGCCCAGCACGAGTGCGCCGGTTGCGAGCGTGCCCAGGCGGTGCGAGCCCGAGGCACGCGAAGCGGCTCGTCTCGGAAGGGCCCCAGACACCCCGATGTCGGTGAGGGTGACGGGTCGGGACGGCTCCGAGAGCAGAAAGGTCATAAAGTTACCGTGGGTAGCGGCAACACCTCGCACGTGTACACCCGGCCCCCCCAGGCCCGGCTCGTGCGGAGAGCATGCCGATGGCTTAAGTTCTCCCCAGCTGACGGCAAGTCACCGACCCTTCATAGGGTAATGGGTGTATTGGCGGATAGGTGACCGGTGATCTTTCAGCTGGCGACCGGTAATGTTGACAAGTCGGCTTCAGGACACCGCGCTGTGTTCATCGCACGCGCGGATGGGTTTGTGAGTCCAAAGGGGCCGATGGTGAGCGTCGATCGACGCACATGAACCATCACTGAAAATGGCCCCCGGCCGACGGATGTCCGGGTACGCCCGCGCCCTGCGCGGGCGCTGTTTCGTGCGAGAAAACCCACAAGGACATCATCATGCCCAAGAACAAGAAGCCCGCCGGCGGTCGCCCCGCCAAGAACTTCGAGCCCCGCTACGGCGAGAAGAAGGGCTCGTACCAGGATCGCAAGCGCCGACCGGATGCCGCAGGCGACGGTCGCGCCAACACGAACAAGCCCGGCAGCAAGAGCCCGCAGCATCGCGGGTACCGCCCCGCCGAGAGCGACACCGCCGCGCCGAAGCGCCGCTGGTCGGCGCAGGAGAAGGCGGGCCGCGACGAGGCCCGCGGCATCCGCACGCACGCTCGGGACGATCGTCCCCGCTTCGACGAGGACCGTCCGCGGCGCGACGAGCGCGCACGCTCGGACCGGCCCTCGTACTCGTCGCAGGGCGGTTCGCGCTCGTTCGACCGCACCGACCGCGACGCGCGCGGCGCCGGCCGCCCCGCGGCACGCACCGAGCGCCCCGCCGGTGACCGCGACCGCGCTCGCCCGCCGTACGCCGACCGGGCCGATCGCACCGAGCGCCGCACGCACGGCGACGCGCGCCCGTCCTACCGCCGCGAGGAGCGTCCTCGTTTTGATCGTGATGACCGTGCCCCTCGTCGTGATTCGGGTGAGCGTCCTCGTTTCGATCGTGATGACCG